>DATFMP010000037.1:0-117869 GCA_035266845.1 bacterium | reverse complement strand
GCCCTGATCCCACGGGCCGATGAACATCAGGTAGGCGCGCACGGCATCCGCGCCGTAGCGTTGCACGAGCTCGTCCGGGTTGACCACGTTCCCGCGCGACTTGGACATCTTCTCGTTGTCCTCGCCCAGGATGATCCCCTGGTTGAAGAGCCGCTTCACGGGCTCGCGCACGGGCAGCACGCCCGCGTCGGCCAGCGCCATCGCCCAGAAGCGCAGGTACATCAGGTGCAGGATCGCGTGCTCGATGCCGCCCGTGTACTGCTCCAGGGGCATCCACTCGTTGACGATGCGATCGTCCCAGGGCTTGTCGTCCGGCCCGATCGACTCGCCGGCCTTCCAGTAGGGCGAAAGGTAGGCGTAGAAGTACCAGGACGAGCAGATGAACGTGTCCATCGTGTCCGTCTCCCGCTGCGCGGGGGTGCCGCAGGCGGGGCAGTCCACGTGCAGGAAGCCCTCGTGGTACTTCAGGGGACTCTCCCCCGTGGGTTTGAACACGGCGTCATCCGGCAACACCACGGGGAGCTGCTCGTAGGGCACGGGCACGATACCGCACTTGGGGCAATGAATGATGGGGATGGGCGTGCCCCACATGCGCTGGCGCGAGATCAGCCAGTCGCGCAGGCGATAGTTCACCGTCTTCTCGCCAACGCCCTTGGCGTGCAGCGCCGCCGCCACGCGCTCGAAGCTGTCCGGCCACGCCAGGCCCTCGAACTCCGGCGGGCAGTTGAACATCCTGGAGCCGTCCTTGGCCGTGTAGGCTACACCCTCGGGAACGGAGTTGCCGTCGGCGGGCCGGATCACCTCCGGAGTGGGCAGGCCATACTTGCTGGCGAAGGCGAAGTCCCGCTCGTCGTGGGCGGGCACGGCCATGATGGCCCCGGTGCCATAGCCCATCAGCACGTAATCCGCGATCCACACCGGCACCGCCTCGCCTGTCAGCGGATGGATGGCGTACGCCCCCGTGAAGACGCCGTCCTTCTCCCGCGTCTCGGACATGCGGTCGATCTCGGTCAGGTGCGTGGCCTTCTCGCGGTAGGCGTCCACGGCCGCCCGCTGCTCCGGCGTGGCGATGCGCTCCACCAGCGGATGCTCCGGGGACAGCACGCAGAACGATATGCCGAAGATGGTGTCCGGCCGTGTGGTGAACACGCGCATGGACAGCCCCTCGTGGCCCTGCAAGGCCAACTCGAACTCCACCCCCTCCGAGCGGCCGATCCAGTTGGTCTGCATCGTGCGCACGGCCTCCGGCCATTCAATGCCGGAGAAGTCCAGCAACTCGTCGGCGTACTTCGTGATGCTGTACTTCCACTGGTTCAGTTCCTTGCGGATCACGGGCGTGCCGCAGCGATCGCAGACGCGCTCCTCCCCGATCACCTGCTCGCGGGCCAGAGTGGTGTTGCAGCTCGGACAGAAGTCCACCGGGGAGAACTCGCGGTAGGCCAGTCCCATCTCGTGGAACTTGAGGAAGGCCCACTGGCTCCACTTATAGTAGTCCGGCTCGCAGGTGATGACCTCGTTCTTCCAGGCCCACATGGCACCCATGCTACGCAACTGGCGCCGCATGCGCTTGATGTTCTCGTAAGTCCACAGCCTGGGGTGGATGTTGTTCCGGATCGCCGCGTTTTCCGCGGGCAGGCCGAAGGCATCGAACCCGATGGGGAAGAACACGTTGTGGCCGTTCATGCGCTTGAAGCGCGCTCCCGCATCGGAGGGCGCCATGGCGTACCAGTGCCCGATGTGCAGATCGCCCGAGGGGTAGGGCAGCATGGTCAGCCAGTAGAACTTGGGCTTTCCGCTGTCGGCCTTGAAGTCGTACAGGCCGTCGGATTCCCAGGTCTTCGTCCAGCGTGCTTCGATCTCGTTGGGGTTGTAGCGGTCGGTCATGGATGCGGACTTACGTCGGGTTCGAGGTTGATGCCGGGGAGGCGGGGAGCGCTACGCCCCCAGCTTGAGTAACACCATTCCCATCATGATCACCACCGTGCCGGCCCAGATGGTGCGGATGCGCGCGCCCTCCTGGAACACCAGGTAGCCGATGGCCAGCGCCAGCAGGATTTCCACCTGCTTCACCGCCTCCACGTAGGCCGCGACGGTGAGTGTGTAGGCCGTGGTTCCGAACAAGGTGGACAGCGCGCTACACAACCCCATGCCCACGAAGCTCTTCCAGTAGCGGCCGATCTGGCGGAAGTGCCGCGCGGACTTGTAGATCGCCCAGGGCGTCACGAAGGCCGAGCAGAACACATAGCCCACGAAGACGGCAAACACCGGGTCGGAGAGCAGCGCCATCTTCTTGATCAGCACCACCGCAATGCCGTAGCCGAAGCCGGCCAACAGCGTCCAGCGCTGCCCTGGATCCTGCACCAGCGAGGCCAGCGGCGCCCAGAAGGAGACCCGGGCGCGGTGCACGTTGATCAGGTAGACGCCCAGCACCGAAACGCCCACGCCCGCAAGGCCCATGGCCGATGGCCGCTCGCCCAGGGTCACGTAGCCCCACACGACGAGCACCAGCACGCTGATCTTCCACAGCGCAGTCACCAGCGAGATGTCCGAGACCTTGAGGGCCTTGGAGAGGCTTAGCGTCGCGACGTTCTGCACCAGCGCGAAGAGCACGGCCAAGATCCAGAAGCCCGCCTGGATGTGCGGCACACCCCGCAGCAGCACGCCCACCAGAGCGAAGGGCAGCAGGAACGTGAAGCGGCCCCACACGTTGATGGTCTCGTCCAGTGCATGGCCCAGGTGCTTCATGACCATATTGCGCAGCACCTGGAACAGGGCGCTCAACAGGGCGAGCACAAACCACATGGAAGCCTCGTCGGCAGGAGATGAATGGGCTGGCGGGCGATGGCCAGCCGTGCGAAGCGCCGGCCGTCAGCGCGGGCGGTCCCCGCGTGACTCTCGCCGCCGTGGGCATTCCCCCTCGCCGGCGGCATCGCGGTCAGACGCCCTGGATGCGCTCCTTGCGATACTCCAGCCGATTGAGCGCGGATACCAGCGCCTTGGCACTGGCCATGATGATGTCCGGATCGGCCCCGCGACCGGTGGCCGAGCGGCCATTGTCCTCGATGCTCACGCTGACCTCGCCCTGGGCATCCGTGCCGCCCGTGATCGCGTTGACCTTGTACTGGGTCAACTTGCAGCGCGATCCGGTCAGCTCCTTGATGGTGTTCATGGCCGCATCCACGGGCCCGTCGCCAAAGTTGGCGAGGCGCTTCACTTCGCCGTCGATCTCCATTTCCACCGTGGCGGTGGGCGTGGTGTTGGTGCCGGAGATGACGTTCATGGAGCGCAGCTTGTAGCGCCCCTCGTCTGCTTGCGTGGTCTGGGTAACGAGGGCCTCGATATCCTCGTCGTATACGGTCTTCTTGAGGTCCGCCAGGCGCTTGAACTCCGCGAACACGCGGTTGAGTTCCGACGAGCTCAGCTCGTAGCCCAGCTCCCGGATGCGGTCGGCGAGGGCATGGCGCCCGGAGTGCTTGCCCAGCACCAGGCTGCTCGCCTTGATGCCCACCGATTCGGGCGTCATGATCTCGTAGGTGAGCGGATTCTTGAGCACCCCGTCCTGGTGAATGCCCGCCTCGTGCGCGAAGGCGTTGGCCCCCACGATGGCCTTGTTCGGCTGCACCGGAATGCCGGTGAGCTGCGTCAGCAGGCGGCTGGAGTGGTAGATCTCCTGGGCATTGATGGTCGTGTCCATATTGAAAAACTCACGTCGCACCCGGAACGCCATTACGATCTCTTCCAGCGATGCATTACCGGCGCGCTCGCCGATGCCGTTGATGGTGCACTCGATCTGCCGGGCACCCGCCCGCACGGCCGCCAGCGAGTTGGCCACGGCCAGACCCAGGTCGTTGTGGCAGTGCACTGAGAAGGTGACCTGATCCGCGTTGTAGACCTCGTTCTTCAGGCGGTCGATCAGCTCATACATCTCGTACGGCGTGGTGTAGCCCACCGTGTCCGGAATGTTGATGATCGTGGCGCCTGCTCGCACGCAGTCCGAGCAGAGCCGCACCAGAAATTCCGCTTCGCTGCGGGTCGCATCCTCCGGGCTGAACTCCACGTTTTCCGTGTAAGACCGGGCCCGCTCCACGGCCTTGACGGCGCCGGCCAGCACATCCTCGGGATCCTGCTGCAGCTTGTACTTCATGTGCAGCGGGCTACTCGCCACAAACGTGTGGATGCCCCAGTTGTGCGAGCCTTTGAGCGCCTCGACCGCGGCATCCACATCCGCCGGGCTCGTTCGACACAGGGAGACCACCATGGGGCCTTTCAGCGTGTGCCCGATCTCGCGCACGCTCTCGAAGTCGCCGGGAGAGGCCGCGGCAAAGCCCGCCTCGATGGTGTTCACACCCAGCTTGGCGAGTTGCTGCGACATCAGCAGCTTCTCTTCCGAGTTCATGGTGAAGCCGGGGGATTGTTCGCCATCGCGCAGCGTCGTATCGAATATACGGATCGTTTCTACCTGAGACATGACCGTTACCCTCGATTGCTCGGTTCCTGGTTCAGCGGCGTTGCGTTCACGATCGCTGGATGTCGGCCCCGCTGGCTTCAGGATTGGGCGGGTGCGGCCCAAAAAAAAAGCTGCGAGGCCCGGTGTTGGGGCCTCGCAGCTTTTCCGTATCCATTCCGATAGCGGCGCGAGACCCTGCCAAGCCTCGCGCACCCTACGGTGTTCCGCCTCTCTAGGAGGCCTTGGGCAAACGCTTCCGGCTCGGCTCCAGGCGCAGGACCTGGTACAGCCCTAATAACAGGGTGCCCAGTAAGGCCAGATGTGCGAGAGACGGAAGCATTCGGAACAGCCGTTGGCGGTTTCGGAACTGTAGTCGTTGAATATGAGTCTTAAGGACGCGCCAGTTCATTGTCAACCCCCATCGCTGCGGCGCTCCCCCCGGCGGCGCGCAATGCCGCCCACCTGCCGGCTGCATGCGAAATCCGCACCAGCCGCAGCCCGCACGGGTGCTCAGCGTCCGCGTCCGTGATAGGCCCTGTGGGCGGGGGAGGACGACAGCCCGATCGAAGCAGGAGAACGGCGATGATCTACGACATGCGCACCTATGACATCCGGCCCGGCGGCCTTCAGGCGTACATGGACGCCGTGCGGGACGTGGCCCTGCCCGTGCGGCAGCGCTACGGCATCAAGCTGGCGGGGTGGTACTACACGGAGGTGGGCACGCTGAACCGCGTGGTGCACATCTGGGCCTTCCGCGACTGGGCGCACCTAGCCGACGGCAAGCGCCAGTTCCGCGCGGATCCACAGTGGGTCAACGACTATCTGCCACGCGTGTTGCCGCTCATCGAGCGCCAGCAGAGCCAGGTCGTGCTCGCGGCCGACTTCGCGCCCGAACCGCTCTAGGCTCTGTTTTGAAAAGCGTTTTGGCCATGGGGGCGTTGCCCCCAACACCCCACCAGGGAGCGAGGCTCCCTGTACCCTGTTCGCGGGCGACACCGCGCCGGCCTTGGCCAGGGTCCGTATTGGGGTGCGGGGGCCTTCGGCCCCCGCATTGGAATTCCTGCGCTTTTCAAGCGGCCCCGCCGCTTGAATCCCCACTCTCAAACAGAACCGGGCCGCGGCAGACACAGCGCTGCCCGCCGGCGCAGCTCAGGGACCCTGGGGCCGCAGCGCCATCACGTGCACCACGCCGAAGAGGTAGCGGCGGTGCACCTCGGGTTCCAGCCCGGCTTCCCGCGCGATCAGGTGCGGCTCGCGATCCCAGCGGCACCCCAGCCACTCGAACTGCCGGTCCGCCCGCCACTCCTGCAGGCGGCGCAGCCAGGGCCGGTTGCTGTACCCATGCTCCAGCAGCAGCACCCGCCCATCCGGCCGCACGACCCGGCGCATCTCGCGCAGGGCCTGATCGGGGTGGGGGAACGTGCAGGTGACCAGGGTGCACACCACCGTATCGAAGTGTGCATCCGGGAAAGCGAGTTGCTCGGCATCCATCTCGCGGAACTGCACGCTCAGTCCCAGCCGCGTGGCGCGCCGCTCCGCGCGCTCCAGCATGGGCGGACTGAAGTCCACAGCATGCAACTCCAGCCCCGGCGGGTAGAGCGGCAGGTTGCGCCCGGTGCCCACGCCGATCTCCAGCACGCGCCCGCGCGCATGGCTTAGCAGGTGCTTGCGCAGCTGCCGCAGCCCCACCCACTCCCAGGCACCCAGCACCCAGTCGTAGCGCGAGGCAATGGCGTCGTAGTTGTTGCGAATTGCGGCCTTCAAGTCGGGCGCATCGGCCCGGATCCTCTCCATGCGTGCCATGGTCTCCTTTTTCCAGCGACGCACGATACAGATGGGACCCTCTCGACCCATCATTCGCAATCTTAACACCGGAAGCGCTCCGCCGCAGCGGCTTCGTGGAGGCGGCTCTCCCCAAGGCTCCACAATTCGTTCAAACCATTGACATTTCGCAGACATCTGCCGCATATTGGACAGAATGTGGCATGCGAGCGACTCCAGAGTCACCCGGGAACAAGCAGAACGTTTCCCGATACCGAACCGACTCCGCCCAGTCGCCGCACCCCGCCATCGCCGCCTCTGGCACCCGTCTCCGCCGGAATTCGCCGATAGAAATGCTCCGCACGGCACAAGCGCCGTGGCCTGGGGGTTCGGTGCGATCCGGCCAGAGAGCCTCGGGTGCGCCGTGAGGGCGGCTGGCGGTGCCTCGGGCGACCGGGCCCGGCCGCGCGCGCTGTAGCGCCTGCCGTCGGGAGGTTTGCAGGTCGCCGGAACGCAGCAGGGGGAATTCAACAAGGGCGGAGCGGATTTGGCCATCCGGCGTGAGCGCCGGCGGCGCCGCGACGAAAAGGATCGCGATAGCGCCGCCCGGCGAGGCCGCCGGAGCCAGAGGTGTGCGCAGGACACAGGAAGGGAAGCTGGTGTTCGAATGATCAGACGGTGCGGCCCGTACAGCGGGTGGCGAGGACAGCGTACAGGCGGGCGAACCAGCCCCCTGTGGATGCGTCCGGCCATCGACGGGCCCCTGGCTGCGCGCCAATGCGCGGCGTCGTCCTTCATCCCGCCTCAGCCCGTCGGGGTGCCCAGCGCCCCCCGTTCCCGCCCTGCGCCCGCCCTCCGGCATCGACAGCAACATCCTTTCAGGTAATTGCCAATGGGCAAGCAGATCATGCTCGTCAACGCGCATGAGGACGAGAGCCGCATCGCGTTGGTCGAGAACGGCGTGTTGGTGGGGCTGCACGTGCAGCAGACCAACCGCGAACGCAAGGTCGGCAACATCTATCGGGGGCGGGTGGTCAAGATCAATCCCGCCTTCCAGGCCGCATTTGTCGACTACGGGGAATCCCGCAACGGCTTCCTCTCCATCAGCGACGTCAACTTCAATCTCCACAAGCCGCGCGACGCGGAGAAGGGCCGCCCGAAGATCCAGAATGTGCTGCGCGAGGGCCAGTCCGTGATGGTGCAGATCATCAAGGAAGGCATGAGCAACAAGGGCTCCGCGCTCACGACGTTCATCAGCCTGGCCGGGCGCTACATGGTGATGTCCCCGAACAGCGAGCGCTCCGGGGTCTCCCGCAAGATCGAGGACCCGGATACGCGCCGGCGGCTCAAGGACATCATGGAGGCGCTGGCCGGCGGGGAAGATCTGGGTGTCATCATCCGCACCGCCGGCATCGACCAGCCGGTCGCCGAACTGAAGAAAGACCTGGAGGCACTGCGCAAGGAGTGGAAGTCCATCCAGAGCAAGCACGAGAAGGAGAAGAAGCCCGGCCTGCTGCACCAGGAGGCCAGCCCCATCGTGCGCGTGCTGCGGGACTACTTCACCGATGCCGTGCAGGAAGTGTGGGTGGACGATGCGGAGGGCTTCCAGGAGGCCCTGCGCTACTTCAAATCCACCATGCCCAAGTACCAGAAACGGCTCAAGCTCTACGTGGGTGACAAGTCACTCTTCTCTGCCTATCGCATCGAGGAACAAATCGAATCCCTGGATACGGCCAAAGTGCCCCTGAAGTCCGGTGGCAGCGTTGTCATCGAAGCCACCGAGGCGCTGGTCTCGGTGGACGTGAACTCCGGGCGCTCCAACCAGGCGCAGGACATCGAGGAGACGGCTCTGCGCACCAACCTCGAAGCCGCCGAGGAGATATCCCGCCAGTTGCGGCTGCGCAACCTGGGCGGCCTGATCGTGATTGACTTCATCGACATGATGCAGGCCAAGCACCGCAAGGAGGTGGAAAAGACCGTCGCCGACGCGCTGAAGGACGACAAGGCCCGCACCACCATCGGCAACATCTCGCAGTTCGGCCTGCTGGAGTTGAGCCGCCAGCGCATCGACATGGAGCTATCCCGCGGCCTGCGGGTGCAATGCCCCAACTGCGGGGGCACGGGGCACATCCCCACCGTCAACAGCAGCGCCAATAACGTGCTCCGCAAGATCCGCGAGTTGGCGGCCACCGGGCAGTATTCGGAGGTGCACGGCGAGCTGCCGCTGGACAGCGCCAACTACCTGCTCAACGAAAAGCGCGAGGCTCTGCGAGATCTGGAACAGGAGTTCGAGATCGCCCTGAAGCTGGAGGCGGACCCGCAATTGCCCGCCGGCGCAACGATCCTGTTGCACGGCGTGAAGTCGGGCGACGCCGAAGCTGAGAGCGAGCGTGAGGAGCGGCCAGAGCGCGCCGAACGGCACGAGCGTGTGGAGCGCCCCGAGCGGCGCGATCGTCCGGAGCGGGCCGAACGCGCTGAACGGGCCGAAGCCAGCACCCCACCGGCTGCCGAAGATGATGGGCATCGCCGCCGCCGGCGCCGCCGTCGTCGCCGCGGTGGCGAAGAGGGCGCCACGAAGTCGCCCAGTCGCTTCACGGACGAAGAGAGCCAATTTGGCGATGAGCACGCCCGCTATGCCGAGGAGCAGCGCCGCTTCGCCCAGGCCCAAGCCGATCTGGACGAGGAGGACGTTTCCGGACTCGGCGGTGCCAACCGGCTCGCGGAGGAGTTGGACGTCGAGGAGTTGGAGCGCGAGGAAGAGGAAGCGGCGCTGGAAACACTGGTTGAGGGCGAGCACGAATTCGAGACGCCCCACGCCGAGCTGCACGCGGAGCCGGGCATTGTCGAGCACCGGGAGCAGCGCGAACCCGCCATACCGCTGCACGTGAGCGACAACGGGCAATCCAAGGGCCTCGTGTTCCGAAGCGAGCACATTGTGACGAACCCGGAGGCGCTGGAGAAGATGCCGCCGCGCATCGTGCGTTCCAATCCCTTCGAGGCTGTCGCGGCCGGCGCGGCGCCAAACACGGTGGTGTTCGACAGCGCCAATCTCTACGGCCAGCCCGAAGTGGCCGACGAGATGGACGAAGAGGCCGCGCCTAAGGGCGGTGACGAGGCCGAAGGCGAAGCCAAGTCCGCATCGTCCCATCGGCGGCGCCGCGGACGACGCGGTGGCAAGTCCGCGGCTGCGGAAGAATCCGCCGCACCGGCCGTGGACGAGGCCTCCTCCTCCGAGCCCGTGACGGCAACGCCCGAGCCGGCATACGAGGAAGACCTCGAAGACTCCATCGGCAATCTCAAGGAGCCCGAGGCGCCGGCCAAAGACGCCGCGCGCCGCAAGCCGCGCCGGGGACGCAGCCGCAGTGACGGCTCCGCCGCGGCCAAGCCCAAGGTGCCCGCCACCCGGAAGGCGACCGAGGCCGCAGCATCCGCTCCGGTGGATGGGGACGCGCCCGCCGCCAAGCGTCGCCGCCCGCGTCGCGGGCGGGGCCGCGGATCACGGCCGCAAGGCGAGACCACCGCGGCCACCGCCAGCTAGGTATCGTCTTGAACTGCCTGAGCGTTGTCATTCCTCGGCCCGCAGCGCGGGCCGAGGAATCTGTTTTGCCGCGAGGCACAATGGATTCCTCGCATCGTTCGGAATGACAGCCACGGGCTGGTTGGGATCAACCGGCTCGTGCTACCAGACACAGGCCTGTGTCAAGCTCACCAACGTCCGGGATGAGCCCGGATAGCTGGCCCCCCGGTGCATCCCGGCCGGAAGCCACACTCCCGGCATTGCTCCCGAAGACGAGGCGCGCGGCCGCGCGCCTCAGACCACTTGCAGGTAGGGCAGCAGCGCCCGGCCGATGCCGAAGATGAATCGGAACACCGGCAGGCCCGCCACGCTCAGCAGCACCAAGCCCATCAGGGCCATGTTGCCGTACTGTGCGTTGAAGTCGCGGTAGATCATGGCGGCGCGGGGAGTGAGGAAGTAGGGCAGGATGTAGTGCCCATCCAGCGCCCCCAGCGGGATCAGGTTGAACAGCATCAGGATCAGGTTGATCGTCGCCAGGTAGTAAAAGAACAGGCCGGACCCCGGAGTCATGACGAAGCCCCAACCCATCCGATACCCCAGCGCGTAGAAGTTCACCGCCAGGAAGGCCAGCACCAGGTTCATGCCCGGCCCCGCCGAGGAGACGAAGAAATCCGCCCAGCGCGAGGTGAAGTTACGCGGGTTGGTGGGCACAGGCTTGGCCCAGCCGAACCCGACAAACACGAGCATCACCAGCCCCATCGCATCCAGGTGCGCCAAGGGATTCAGCGTGAGCCGCCCCATGCGCTGGGCCGTGTCGTCGCCGAACAGCTTGGCCGTCGCAGCGTGCCCGAACTCGTGCACGGATAGGGACAGGATGAGGGCGATCAGGATGAGCAGAAACAACGCTACCTGACCGCTCATGAGGAGATTGATCATCAGATTCTTCCGGCTGGGTGAAGGCCTGTGCGTACCAGGCGGTGTGGGTCAGTCGGGCCGCACGGTGGGCACGGCCACGCCGCCCTGTCCCCCACCGGCTTTGAGATAGGCCTGGATGCGCCGCACCTGCTCGCGGGCCTGATCGATGGTGCGGGGATAAAGCTTGCGTACCTCGGCACCCTTGGCGTCCGCGACGATGCGATAGTGGGCCAGCGCCTCCTTCAGCTCCTTGCGCTGGTGGAGCAGCACCGCGATGCGGTAATGGATGGGCACCACCCACTTGGTGCCCGCGATTCCGCGGCTGGCCAGCTCCTTCAGGCGCGTCAGGGCGGCATCGCCATGATCCGCCGCGAGCTGCTGGTCGGCCCACAGATACCCTGCCTCCAAGGAGATGGCGTCCTTGCCCCCGGTATCCGCCTGCTTGAACCACTGGCTGGCCTTCTCGGGGTCCTTCACCTTATCCGCATAGAGCCGTCCCAGATACAGTTCATAGCGCTGCTTCACGCCGGCATCCTGGATCTGCGGCAGCACTTTCTCGTAGGCCGCCGCCGCATCGGCAGGGTGCCCCTGGGCCTGCTGCACCTTGGCCAGCCCGTTGGTGGCCGCCAGGCGTCGCTGCCAGTCCGAGGCGGGCAGATAGTCCAGCGCGTAGCGGTAGCGGATGCGGGCGGACTTGGCATTGTCCTCCGTCTCCGCCTCCTTGCCCCACTGCACGTAGACCTGCCCCAGGAAGTGGCGCACCTGCGCGGCCAGCCCCTGGTCCTCGATCTTGGGCAGAATCGCCTCGTTCATCAGCACGAGCTTCGAGTATTCCTTGCGCTTCAGTTCCACGCGGCTTAGCAGGGCCGTCAGCTCGTAGCGCTGGCGCCAGTCCGCGTCCGCGGGCTCCTTCAGCCCGCGCTCCAGTTGGAACTGCGCGGCCTCCAGATCGCCCTTGTCCAGCAGCGCCTGGCCCCAGTCCTTGTAGATCTGGCCCTGGTAGATGCGCAGGTCCTGCTTGGTCTTCTCGTCCAGCCCGTCCTTGAGCAGCAGCGTAACCAGGGAGGCGCGGGCGGCGTGGTCGCCCCGCTCCTGGTAGACCTTGTCCAGCAGTTGCGCAGCCTGGTAGCGCTGCTGGGACTGGTCAGGCGGCAGGTCACTCAGGGCCTCGCGATATACCGCCATCAGCGCCCTGCTGCCGTCCTTGGGTTTGGCCGCGGGCTTCGGCTTGCCCTTGGACTTGCCTTTACCCGCGGGCTTGGCGCCGTCCTTGCCGGCGGCTGGAGCCTTGAGCGGCCGCAATGCATCCGGCTGCGCCTCCACCGTGGCGATCAGGGCCGTGGCGAGCTGGGTGCGGTAGGCCTCGGCTTTCTTCCCGTCCTTGCCCTCCTTCCCGTGGGCCTCGGCCTTGTAGAGCTCGGCAGCCTTGTTCCCGTCCCCCGTGCGGGCATAGGCCGTGATGAGCAGCGCCGTCACCCTGGCGCGCGCCGCGGGCTGGTCCACGGGCGTAGCCTTGAAGGCCGCATCCAGGCGCGGCAGGGCCTGGGTGGCGTTGCCGGCGGCCAGCGCGCGCCCGGCCAGTGCCACGTCCATGTCCCGCTGCAGCGCAGCCAGCCGTGCCTTGGCTTTGGGCCCGGTGGCCACCTTGGCCGCGGCCTTGTGCAGCGGGCCCAGCGCCTTCAGCTTGCCCTCCGCGATATAAATGGCCTGCAGGTGCTCCAACGCCGTCAAGTACACGTCCACCGGCACCGACTTGGCCGCGTCGGGACGCTCCAACACGGAGCGGTAGTTGGCCACGGCCGCATCGCGCTGGTCCAGCTTCTCGCGCGCCAGCCCCATCTGAAGCTGAATCTCCGGCGCCTGCACCGCCGCCGGATCGAGCTTCTCCAGGCGCTCGTAGGCCGAGAGCATCAGGCCCGGTTCACCCAGCTTGTCGTAGCCATGGGCCAAGCGCTTGAGCAGATCCGCGCTGGGCTTGACCCGTCCGGCCTGCAGCAGCTCCTCGGTCAGGTTCACGAGGCGGCTGAACTGACCGCTCTTCTCGTAGGCCTCCAGCAGGGGTTGCAGCGCAAGGTCCTGGTAATGCGGGTCGTTGATAAGCCCTTCCAGGTCGAACGTGGCCTTCTCCCACTGCTGACGCTGGTAGCGGCAGAAGCCGCGCATGAAGAACGCCCGGGCCCGCAGTTGCGGATCGGCGATGATCGGCATGGGGTCCAGCAGGGCCTCTACCTTCTCGCATTGCTTGGCGTCGTACTGCAGCGAGGCCTCCTGCACCTGGAAGACCGTGCGCTCCGCCGGGTTGATGCGGGCGTCCTTGCGCACCGCCTCCAGCAGGGCCACAGCCTGGCCCGACTGCCCCAGGCCCTGCAGAATGGCCACGCGGGCGCGCACGGTCGCGGGATCCGTGCCCAGCTTTGGATCGAGCTTGACCGCCTCTTCGTAGTCCGCCAGTGCCGGCTGGAGGCGACCCGCCTGCTGCTGCAGGGCTCCGCGCCCGACCAGGGCATCCGCGCGGTGGGCCTTGTCGCCGCTCTCCAGGTAGGCCGCGTAGTACCCGATGGCCGTCTCGCGCCGGGCCGCGCGCACCTCATCCGGCGCATCGCCCAGACGCGTGTCGGCGAAGAGCTTGGCCCGCCAGTAGAGCGCCTCGCCCAGGTGGGCCGGCACCGGGTAGTCCTCAACCACTTGCCGGTAGAAGCGCAGCGCTTCGTCCGGCCGGTCGGCCTTGCGCGCCACCTCGCCCACCAGCATCAGCACCTCGGCCTTGTGGTCCGGCGTGTCGTCCCGCTGCAGGTAACGCTGCAGGGGCGCCCAGGCGCTCTGGCCGGTGCGCACCAGTGCCATCGTCTGCAGGCGGTAGTAGTCCGCCTCCTGCGATTGTTCCAGGTCCTGCTGCGGATCGATGCGCTTCAGCGTGGCCAGTGCGCCCTCGGAGTCCCCGGCCTGCGTCTGCGCGTCCGCCTTCCAGAGCAGCACGCGGCTGCGCTGCAGGGAATTGGGGTAGGCCCCCAGCAGGGCATCCACCCGCTCGAAGGCGGCCTTCTGGTCACCCTGCGCCGCCAGCAGGGGCACGCTCTCTCCGAGGGCCTGTTCGCGGAACGGGCTGTCCTTGAAGTCCTTGATGAGCCGGTTGTAGGCCTGCAGCGCCAACTCGGGGTGCTGCTCCTGCACGTAGCCCTGGGCCAGGGCCAGCAGCACCTCGTCCGCGTATTGGCCGTCCGGGAAGTCCACCAAGTAGGCGTGCGCGGCGGCCACCACCTGCTCGGGCTTCTGGGCGCGCTCCGCATCGCGCACGGCGATCACCTTGCGCAGTTCGGCAATGTTGGGTGTGGGACTCTGCGCCGCGAGCGTGTGGGGCAGTAGCAGGCCCAGCAGCGCAGCCGCGGCCAGCGCCGCCGCCAACGCGGGCAGCCGCGCGGCGAAGCGCCCTGGCCCGACCCGGCCCGCATGGGTGTGCCTCAGGCTTGCCATTGCCGCTGCAGCTCCCGAAATTGTTCGTCCGTGATGGGCGCGATGCGCACCCGCTTGTCGCGCGAGCGCTCGCCCCGCACGATGTGCACCGCGCTGCGCGGCACACCCGCCGCCTGTGCCAGGAAGGCCACGCAGGCGCGATTGGCCTTGCCCTCCACCGGGGGCGCGGCAAGGCGCAGCTTGAGGGCGGCGCTGCCGTAGGGGCCATCCCAGCCGCTCCGGGCTGCCCCCGGCTGCACGTGGAGTTGCAGCGTCAGCACGCCGTCCGCGAAGTGGAAGGGAGCGGCGGGCGCACCATCAGCGTTCGCCGATCCAGAGCCCTTCATCGGGATCCGCCTCCAGGAACTGCTCCACGCAATCCTGTACCTTGTGGAGGAGGCGCTTGAGCTCCATCCGCTGACCGTCCGTGATGGTATCGTCCAGATGGTCCATGTTCCGAAGGATCGCCTTGCAGGCGCGCACGGTATCCACGTAACGTTGATCCATGGCGAGTCCGGGATTGATGGAGAAGGAAGAAATCGCCGTAGTCTGACCAGATTTCCTCGCGATCCGGATGGTTCTCCCCGGCGTTCCGACTGGGAAGCCGCTGAGTCGCAGCAACACATGGGCCCCTTTCACGATTATCCGATCGCCCCGGGCCGTGCAAGGTCAGCCCGGCGCCCCGCGGGCTCACCCGCCCCGTGCCGATCAAACCGGTGAGCGCGGCTACGCCCTCTTGTGGGCGCGCTGGGGACGCGGGCTCGCCTTGACCCAGCGCAAGGAATCTGGATAAAGACAAGGGCATATTGGAGTCGCATCCGGCTCGCGCGACCGCGCCACGGAACACGACGGTTGCCGGGCGCCAAGCCCGCACCCTCCGTTTCCATGAGGTGGCGGCGCCCAAGCAGATAGAATCGCGGCAGCCGCCGCCGGTTCATGCGCCGGTGGGCGGTGCGCCTCCGTTACTCAGCCCGCTGCGACGGGTTCCGCCGGCACCTGCGGCCCGGCTTCCAGGAGTGTACACACATGAATTTCGCTCTGTCCGAAGAGCAGCAGATGCTGCAGTCCATGGCCAAGGAGTTCGTAAGCCGCGAATCCTCCCTGCGCCGCATCCGGGAACTGCGCGAGGACAACGTCGGCTTCTCCCGGGACGTCTGGAACAAGATGGCCGAGTTGGGCTGGCTGGGCATGATGTTCCCCGAGAAGGTCGGCGGCCAGGAAATGGGCATCGTGGAGACGGTGGTCGTGATGGAAGAGCTGGGCCGGGGCCTGATGCCCGAGCCAATGCTCTCCTCCGTCCTGCTGGGTGCCATGGCCATCGCGCAAGCGGGCAGCGAGGCCCAGCGCAGCGAATGGCTGCCGAACGTGGTGGACGGCAAGACGCTGCTCTCGCTGGGCTACCTGGAAAAGCAGAGCCGCTTCGACCCCTTCGACGTCGCCACCACGGCCAAGCAATCCGGCTCCAAGTGGACGATCAGCGGCGAGAAGATCTTCGTGCCCGATGCCGCCGTGGCCGATCGCATCGTCATCACCGCCCGCACGGACGGTGGGCGGCGCGACCGCGAGGGCGTGGCAATGTTCCTGATCGATCCGAAGGCCAAGGGCGTCACGGTCACGGAAGTGCCGATGATGGATTGGCGCAAGCGCCACACCCTCAAGCTGGAAGGCGTGGAGGTGGACGACGCCGCCCGGCTGGCGGGCGAGCAGCCGGCCGACCAGGCCATCGAGGCCTCGCTGGGCCGCGCCACTGTCGGCCTGTGCGCGGAGATGCTGGGCGCGATGAACCAAGCCTTTGACATGACGGTCGAATACTTGAAGACCCGGAAGCAGTTCGGCGTGCCGATCGGCAGCTTCCAGGCGCTCAAGCACCGCTGCGCCGACCAGTACGTGCAGACGGAACTGGCGCGCTCGTCGGTGTACTACGCGGCCATGTGCATCGACGAGAACATGCCGGATGCGGCCGTCGCCATTTCCACGGCCAAGGCACGCTGCAATGACGCCTTCCACCTGATCGCCAACGAGGCGATTCAGATGCACGGGGGGATCGGCATGACGGACGAGCACGACATCGGCTTCTTCTTCAAGCGCGCCCGGGTGGCCGAGGTGACCCTCGGCGATTCGGCCTACCACCGCGACCGCTACGCGCGCCTGAAGGAGTATTGATCCCCTGGCGGGCCGACCTCCGGCGCGCCTGCTGCGCGCCACCACGCCGGTCCGTCGCACATCCGAACCGCAAAACTCCCCAAAGACCATGCTCGAAGTCGTACACGGCCGAAGGATCGGACGATTGCTGCTGGTGGGTCTGGCGACCGCATTGCTGGCGGCCTGCTCGTCCCACGCCTCGCTACGCAAGCACAGCGAGGCCGACAAGCGCATGCCGGTGCCACCCGGTAAGGCCCTCGTTTACCTCTACCGTCCAAGCCCGGCGGGCGGCACCACCGTGTTCGACGTGGCGGTGAACGGCGCCTATATCGGCAAGACCCTGCCCGGCTCGTACTACCTCATCGAGGCGCCCGCCGGGGCCCTGGATCTGCAATCGCTGGGGGACAACACGGCGGAACTCCAACTGAAGGTGCGGCCGGGCAAACGCTACTACGTGAGGCAGCGCTATGCCCTGAGCCTGTTCACCGGCCGCGCGTCCATGGCCGTCATGGATCCGACGAGCGGACGGCGGGGACTGGCCGGCACGAGCCTGCTGGGCGAGATCAAGCTGTAGCCGCACGGTCGCGCGCGGGCTCGCTCGGCCTGGAGCCACGCGGACGGCCGCCAAGGGGGGTGCGATGACAACCGGCCTGCGTCGCATGCGTGTAAGCCTCATGCCGACGTGTCCATCGTCGGCAGTGGTGCGGGCTGGCCTCTCAATCTGTGCGGGCAGCATCGGCCCTGCCTCCCGGCCAAGCGCCGAGTTCCGCCGTCTGTTCTACAGGTCCGCACGCCACCATTCCGGTGGAGAGCGATGATTACCCACTTGGCCATACCTACGCACAACTCTTCACCCGGATCGGCTCGCTTGCTGCGACCGGCACACGGCTCGCCCGGAGTTGGGCAGCGAGAATATGGTGGTGGCACGAAGCCAGGGGAGGCCGGTAAAATGGGGAGCGAAGGCCTCCACAGTACCGCACGACACCCGGGCAGGTAGTCGCGACGCCCTGGAAGCTCGCTGCGGCATCCAAAGAGAGGAGATTCCGTTATGCGAACCATTCCTGTACGGGCAAGGTGGCGTTCCGCTTGGCTGCTTGTGGCGGCCCTCCTGCTGCTGGCCGGCTGTGCCTCGGTTGCCCTCGCGCCACCCGCGGAGGACGTCAAGGCCAAGTCCATGGAAGCCCCGGCCGGCAAGGCCCTGATCTATATCTACCGCAATGAGACCATGGGGGCGGCCGTCAAGATGAACGTGATGTTCAACGGCAAGCTGCTCGGCCAGACGGCCTCCGAGACCTACTTCCTGGTGGCGACGCCCCCCGGCAAGGTCACCGTCACCTCCCTGGCCGAAAACACTTCGGAACTGAGTCTGGATGTCAGCGCCGGCAAGAAGTACTACGTGTGGCAGGAAGTCAAGATGGGCACGTGGTCCGCGGGTTCGGCCCTGTCGGAAAAAAGTGCCACCGAGGGTATGAAAGGCGTCAACGAGTGCAAACTTATCCAGTACGTGGAGATGTAGCCGGCAGTGCCTGAGCGCCTCGCCGGCATGCCACCCGTGGGGGGAGCCGCGGCTCCCCCCACACCCCTGCTCCTCGCCTCAGGCGCCAATGGTTGCACTGCGCTTACTCCTCGCGGATGGTGGCCGTGACGGAGAGCCGCGTGGCTCGCCAGATGGGGTAGACGCTGCCCAGCAGCCCCGCCGCCAGTGCCAGCACCAGTAGCCGCAGGTAGGAGCCTTCACCCGGCAGGAACTGCAGCGTCCACCCGAAGGCCCGCTTGTTGATCACGAACACGAGCACCCAAGCCATGGCCAGTCCGGTGGCCCAACTCGCGACGGCCGCCACGCCGGAGAGCAGCGCTGCCTCGATGGCCAGCGAGGCGCCCAGGCCGCGCCGTGAAATGCCGATGGCGCGCAGGTAGCCCAGCGTGCGCATGCGCTCCTCCAGCAGCGCCGTCAGGGCGCTTACCACGGCCATGAAGGCCACGAAGGCCGCCAGCGTCCCCATTACGTCCGTGATGGCGAAGGTGCGGTCGAACACCCGCAACGCGTCTGCGCGCAGCGCCGCGTTGGGCGTGATCCGGAAGCCGCCCAGCGCCGGCATGCCCTCCAGTTCGGCCAGCACCTGGCTGCGCGAGGCCCCGGGCCGCAGCCACAGCGCCGCCCGCCGCGGCGGGGCGGCACCGAAGAGTGCGGTGAAGCGCGGCAGCGAGAGATACAGCACACCCTGCGGCGCCGAGTAGTTCTGCACCACGGCTCCGATGCGCAGCACCTGCGGCCCCTGCGGCGTGGGCAGGGTCAGCGCGTCCCCGGCGTGCAGACCCAGCGGCGAGGCCAGCGTCTCTGAGACGAACAGTTCGCCCGCCCCCAGCCGAGCGTAGGCCTGGGCTGGCGGCACGGCGACGGTGGGCAGCACACTGTGGCGGGCATAGGCGGGCAGGTCCACGGCCAGCACCAGCACCTCGCGACCCTCCAGCACCAGGCGCCGCGAGCGCAGCACGGCCACATCCGCCACGGACGGCATGGCGCGCAGCCGGGTCAGTAGCGCCTCGCCCAAGGGCAGACCCTCCTCCAGGGCCGGCTCCAGGTAGATATCCGCCGTGACGGCCTGATCCAGCCACACCTCGAAGGTGTGCTTGAAGGAGCGCACCGTGATCTCGATGGCCAGCGCCAGCGCCAGGGCGATCATCAGCGAGGCCGCGGCCACGCCTGTGCGGCCCAGCGAGCGGCCCAGGTTGCGCGCGCCCATGCGGCCCGGCGCGCCCAGCAACCGCCCCAACGGCCGCGCCGCCACGCGACTGACCCCGGCGGCCAGCAGCGGACACAAGGCGGCCATGCCCAGGGCCAGGGCGGTGGCCCCGGCCAGCCCGGCGGGCAGCGATTGCCCCGGCAGCGCCAGCAGCAGCACGGCCAGCGCCAGCGCACCCACGCCGGCGAGTCCCCAGGCAAGCAGCGGGAAGCGCCGCGGCCCCGGCGGCCGGGCACCCTGCACCGCGCCCAGCGGCGAGATCCGCGCGCCCCTCCAGGCCGGTGCCAAGGCCCCCAGCACGGACACGCCAACGCCGAGCGCAAGCCCTACCGCCCAGATGCGCGCATCCAGCGCGGCCGTGGCCGGCTGAGGCTCCACGCGCAGCACCACCTCGAACAGCGTCGCGCCCGTGTTCCGCAGCATCAGCGCGCCCAACACGCGACCCACCAGCACGCCCAGCACCCCGCCCACGGCACCCACCAGAAGCGCCTCGCCCAGCAGCGCCAGGAACACCGTGCGCGTGGTGGCCCCGATGCAGCGCAGCATGGCCAGTGTCTGCTCGCGTTGGGCCACGGAAAAGCTGGCCGCGTTGAAGATGAGGAACATCGCCACCAGCAGCGCGAACAACCCCAGCGTCTCCAGGTTCAGGCGGAAGGCGCGGGACATGCGCTCGACGCGCTCGGCGCGGGTGCCCGCGCGCTCCAGCGCCAGGCCCGGCGTCAGCAGCGCGCGCACGGCCGCCTCCGCACCGGGAGCCAGGATCAGGCTGATCGCATCCAGCCGGCCCAGCTTGCCGAACACCTCCTGATGGGCGGCCACGTCCTGCACCACTGTGGCGGAGAAGGCAGCGACCTGCCCAGGCGGAGGCCGGAACAGCGCCAGCACGTGAAAGGTGCGTCGCCCAGCGGGGGTCTCGGCCACCAGCGCATCCCCGGGCTGCACACCGAGGCGCTGAGCCAGGGAAACGGGCAGCACCAGCGCGTCCGGATCGGCCAGGAAGCGTCCCAGCAGGGAGGAGTCGCGCCGTCCTTCCCCGGCAGGCACGAACGCGAATGCGCGGAAGGCGGCGTCGCTGATGGGATCGGTGCCCAGCACCGTGAGCGGCAGCCGCTGCGGCGCGACGAGCTGCATGCGGTCGCGCAGAAGGGGCGCGGCCGCCCGCACGCCGGGCGCCTCCACCAGTTGCGGGAACAGGGATTCGGGCACGCCGCCCCCGCCCGGCGCATACACGCGGTGCGTGGCCCTGCCCGCGAAGGCCTGGGCGCCCTGGCGGAAGGCCCGCAGCGCGCCGTCGTTGGCCAGTTGGATGGCGCAGAATACCGCCACGCCCAGCACGATGCCCCCGAAGCAGAGCCCGGCCTGCACACGGTGCCGGCGCCAGTAGCGCGCCTGTACGCGGAATGCCGCCAGCAGGGGCTTCACGGCGCCTGCACCGCCGGCCCAGAGGAACGGCGGGCTTCGGCGCCGGACGTGCCTTGCGCCGCGCTGTCGTGTACGATGCGACCATCGTGCAGCTCAATGCGGCGCTCCGCCCGGGCGGCCACCTCCTGGCTGTGCGTGGCCACCAGCAGGGTCGTGCCGCGGGTCTCGGCGAGCCGCCAGAGCAGATCCAGCACGCGGCGCCCCGTCTCCGAGTCCAGGTTGCCCGTGGGCTCGTCGGCCAGCAATATGGGCGGATCGAGCATGAGGGCCCGGGCCACGGCCACGCGCTGTTGCTCGCCGCCGCTCAGGCGCTCGGGAAACGAGCCGGCGCGCTCGGTCAGCCCCACCTCGGTCAGCAGGCGCCGGGCCTGCTCCGCGGAAGCGCCGGCGGGCCGCCCGGCCAGTTCCGCGGGCAGCAGCAGGTTCTCCAGCACCGTGAGGGCAGGCAGAAGGTGGAAGAACTGGAACACGAACCCGATGCGGTGCAGACGGAAGCGGGTCAGGGCGGCATCGTCCAGCGCATCCAGCGCCTGACCGTCCACGCGCACGATGCCGGCGCTGGGCCACTCCAGGCCACCGATGAGGTGCAGCAGCGTGCTCTTGCCGGAACCGCTGCGGCCCAGCAGGGCCACCGATGCGCCGGCCGGGATGACCAGGGTCACGTCGCGCAAGGCGCGGATGTCCCGCTCTCCGTCGCGATAGGTGCGGGAAACGCGATCCAGATGAATCATGTGAGGGCGTTTTGTCGTTTCATGCAGGTAGGGGACGTGAACGGCCGCGGTGACGGGACTGCGGCTCAGCCTAGGCGCCTGGGCCGGCTATCATTATGGCCCAAGGTTGGGTGATCCGCGAGCCTGGGCTTCGGTGCCCGGCACGTCTATGGGGCATACGGGCCGTTTCGAATGGGTGACGATGGCAACCAGAGGGGCAGACTCTGCGATGACAGTTGAATGCCGAAATCGGCTGGTGGTGGACAAGGAGCAGTTGCGCTCCGAGTTCCACCGCCTTCAGCGGGCACTGGGAGAATACCGTACCTTCCTGGCCGCCGTTGACAGCGGCGAGGGCGGCAGCGAGACTTGGCCGTCCGAGGCGGTCGCCGTCCTGCGCAGCCAGCAACTCGCGCTGCTGCGCGCGCGCGTCTCCCTGGGCAGCGGTGAGCTAGCGCTGGCGCTGCTGCAGCAGGTGCTGGAGCGCGTAGCCGTGTCCGCGCTGCGCTTCCGGCCACGTCGGGACGTGGCGACCGGCAACGGGCACGTCCATAGTGAAGCGGTCGCGGCCGCTACGCATCCGGCACCGCCAGAGTTGGGCGAGCTACTGGCCGTGCTGCACGCGGCGGCGGAGACAGCACCCCTGGAGCTGCAGGACAAGCTGCGGCGGGCGCTGGCGGGCGTGCAGGACTTCTTCGCCGCGCTGGCCGACCAGCAGGCCGAGCAGCTCGATGCGGCCATCTCGCGCATCAACCTGGCTACCGCCAACGTGGAAACCCGCAACCTGCTGCGCGAGATCGCCATCGTCACGCGGGATGTCTACCGCACGCTGCAGTCCGTCTCCGAGGAGCTGCCGCTGGACGCCCTCTCGCAAAGCTCGGGCGGCATCACGGAGGCGGTGCGGCGCCTCAACAGCGTGGTGGTGCGGCTGGACGACGCGGCCACGCAGAACCTGGATCACCTGGAGGCGCTGGGCCGCATCACCACGGCCGAGACCGCGGCCATGGGCGAGGCCACGCAGAGCCTGCGCGCCGCGCAAAAGCGCCTGATGGAGCTGAAGGCGCGGCATCCGGACCTGGAGGAGAGGCTCACCGCCATTCAGCAGCGCCTTGCCGACGAGGTGGGCGGTCCGGTGATGACGCTGCGGCATCAGCTTGGCCTGGGGGCGGAGCATCACATGGAGCTGATCTCCAATCAGGGCTTCCAGGAACTGACCGGCCGCACGCTGAAGAAGATCATCGAGTTCGTGGAGTCGCTGGAAGGCGAGCTGTACGACCTGCTCAAGCAGTACCGCCCGGCCGGAGAGTCCGCGGCGCCCCCGGCAGACGTGCCGGCGCAGACCGACGTGGGGGCTCCGGCCCCGGCCGCCGGGACGCAGACGCAGGACGACGTGGACAAGCTGCTGGGCGAATTGGGCTTCTAGATCGCGATGCCGTCGGAAGGGTGCGGCGATCCCGCCTCAACCCTGCGCGCGTTGGCGGCACTGGCGCAGGAAGAAGCGCGCCGGGCGGTCCAGCGGCAGCCGCTGCGCATAACGGTGGAAGCCCCCGGCGGCACTTCGCCAGCGGCCAAGCTGAAACTCCCGCAGCGCTTCGTCCCACACCGGCTGCAGGCTGCGCATAGGCGCCACCACCTCCGGCTCCCGCACGGAATACAGCTCGAAGACATCCAGCCGCGGCTCGCCCGGCACGGGCCGCAGCTTGCCCAGCGGCCGCAGGTCGAA
The DNA here is from genome assembly GCA_035266845.1 of bacterium. GTDB lineage: Bacteria > SAR324 > SAR324 > SAR324 > JACQKK01 > DATFMP01. The sequence goes on along the minus strand of DATFMP010000037.1, from coordinate 95,041 downwards.
GCGGCTTGGATCGCCCAGCGCCTGCACCGTGTGCTGACTGACCAGGATGCCGCAGCGCAGCGAGATGCTCATCGCAGCCAGCCGTCCTGCGCAGCGGATCGCCTCGCCGGCCAGCACCGGCGTGAGGGCCTCGCCCGCCGGCAGCGCGCCCCACAGCACCTTGCCCACGTGCAGACCCAGGCCCGTGGGCGGCAGCCCAATACCCAGAGCCGTGGCCTCGTCCCGCAGTTCCAGCAGGAGCTGATAGAGCGTCTGCGCGCCCCACAGCGCACCATCCACGCTGGCCGGATACGTGGCGACCCACTGCGGCAGGCTCACGCGCGCCAGGATGCCCTCGTGCAGAGCCAGCCCGTGCTGCACGCGTTCGAAGTAGTGCCGCAGGGCGGGCATCGGCCCGTCGCCGCCCCGGGCCGGCTGCTGCCCCAGTCCGGGCACCTCGCCCACCAGCACGGGCAGTGTGCGCTCAAGGCCCTCGCGCAGTGCCGGCTCCAGATCCTCCGCCCGAACGGGCAGGCCCGGCGGCGCCAGTCGACGGTACAGCCGCGCCTCGCGCTGCAGCGCCTCCGCACGCTCGGTGGTGGCGGCCAGCTCAGCGCGAGCCGCTTCGGCCCGCCAGGCGCCATGGATCGCCGGTGCCAGCAGGCGCAGCGGCTCGCCGAAGGTGCGTCCCAGCGTGCCAGCCCCCTGCAACCCCACCCGGTCGCCGACCAGCAGCAGCATCCCGAAAGCCTCGCCCTGCCGCAGCAGGGGCAGCCACAGCGCGGTTCCGCCGCCCAGGGCGGAGAGCAGCGCCTGCTCGGCGGGGCTGGCCGGAGGGGCATCCAGCGCCGTGCCGGCCAGGGGTGCCTGCCGCGCCAGCGCGGCCTCCGCCTGCCCCTGCTCCAGAGCCAGCGGAAAAAGCCCCGCCAGCGCCACGACATCGGGCACGGCACCATGGGTAGCGGCCAAGTGCAGCGCGTCTGCACCGCGCAGGAGCAGCAGCGCACCGCTGCAGCCCTGCGGCTCGGCGATCTCCGTACAGTAGGCCGCCAGCAGCGCGTCCAGACGCTCCGCCTCGGCCGCGTCGGCCGCCCAGTGCAGCAGGTGCGCGCGCCCCTCGCCTTCCGCGACGTGCTGCCCGGTCTCGCCGTCGGCGGCCAGCAGGCGCGCGTTGAGCTCCAGCAGGGCGCCTGCCTCGCGACCCAGCGGGGCCAGGGCCGCGGCGTGCGCACGGTCGAAGACGAGCCGGCTGGCGGCGCTGCCCAGCAGCACCACGCCGAGCCGCCCCGCACCGGCGCCCAGCGGTACGCCCAGCAGGGACTGCGCTTCCGGCAGCGGCTGGTCGGGCGCGGCGCCGGACCGCGCCGGCCGGTAGTGCTCCAGCATGTCCGGTCGGCCCTGCTTCCACACCGAGTCCGCCAGCCACTGGTTGAGCTGCTCCGGTGCCAGCAGGGGCTCCGGATAGCCGCGGCGATACGCGAGCTGGCCGTCGCTATCCGGGGCGAACCACGCGGCGTATTCAGCCTCGGCGGCCCGCACGAAGGCCGCCAACATCGCCTCCTCCAGCACGGCCGGCGCCTGCGCGCCCTGGCCCGCCAAGCGCTCCAGCAGCGGCAACAGTCCAACGGCGCCCGCCGGGGCCAGCGGCGTCGCAGCGCCGCCCGGAACTGCATCGGCGGGCGGCGCCTCCAGTTCCAGCAGCCGCCGGGTGGCCTGGAGATAGAGCGGCACCTGAAGCACATCGAAGGCCGTCAGGGCCTCGCCGCCCCAGTGCAACCAGTCGCTGTGGCCGCCGGACTTGAGGCCCTCGGCCACCCGAAGCCGCAGCACAGCCGCCGCCAGTTGCGCGCCCTCGCCGTCCAGCGCGGCGACGGCCACCTCCGCCAGGCGCATGGCGGCCGTATCGTCGGACACCAGGAAACGCTCCAGCACCTCCACGCGCGCCAGATCGGCCCGCAGCATGGCGCTCTGGCCGGGGGCATCGTGCAGGGCACGCAGCAGGGCGCGTGCCTGCTGCAGGTGGTGCTCCGCTTCGTCGGGCAGCAGGCCGGCCTGCACAAGGTGTCCCTCGGCCTGCACGGCCTGCAGCAGCAGGCTGCCGTAGGCCTCCGGGGCCTCGGGCAGCGCGGCCTCACCTCTCACGACACCCAGGAACTCGCCCAGGTCGTCCGCCGCCAGCGCCAGTTCGGCGGCCAACGCCAGCAGATGCCGCGCCGCCGCGCCCCGCTCGGCGGCTCCCAGGCGTTGCCCAGCCTGGCGCAAGGTCTCGGCCGCGGCAGCCGGGGCCAACTCGCCGGCCAGCGCAGTCGCGTAGGCGCTCCAACCGACAGCCGCCGCCTCCTGGGCGGGGTCCGCCAGCACGGGCACCAACGCCTGAAGCGTACCCACTGCCTGTCGCAGGCGCGGCAGCGGCCCCTGCAGTCGTGCAAGCTCCACCCGCGCCAACAGGGTCTCGGCCTCGTCCGGCAGGGCACCCACCTGCCGGAAGCCCTCCTGCGCCGCTTGCAGCGATTCCCCGGCGGCCCGCCAGCGGCCACAGGCGAGCCGGCAGCGGCCCAGCGCGGCGTGAAAGGCGGCCTGCGCGTGCGCAAAGCCGTGGCGTTCCAGGATGGCGCGGGCCTGCGTGAAGGGCTCGCCGTCCGGGTCGCCCTCGGCCTCGCCCAGCCGCACCAGCGCCGCCACGAGCTGTGGCGACGGGGCCCGTCCGCCGGCCAGCCGCAGGATGCGCTCGTCCGCCAATGCCGCACGGAAGGGGTGCGTGGACGCCAGCAGAGATGACGCCAGCGCCAGCAACTCCGCGATGCGCCGTTCCCATGGCGTGAGGAGCTGCGGAGGCTCGCCCAGCGCGGCGTTGCGCAGGCCCTCGTAGCGCCGGATCGCGGCGCCGCTGAGGCGGGCCAGCGCCGTGCCCACGGGGTTCGCGGGCAGGCTCTCGCCGGCGCGGGCCAGGCCCTGCTCCACCCAGGCCAGGGCGGCCTCCGTCCGGCCGCGCACGCGCTCCGCCCAGGCGCTGTAAGCGATGGCGTCCAGTTCCGCCTCCGCGCCCAGACCCAGCGCCCGCGCAGCCTCCAGCAGGGACAGCGCCTGCTCCGGGTGACCGAGCTGCGCCTGCGCCGTGCCGCTGGCGATGAGCAGATCGGCTAGCCGTGCATCGCCGCGCAGCAGCGGCTGGAGCTGATCGGCCCACTGCACGAGCCCGCGCAGGGCCTGCTGACGGGCGGCCTCGGCCACGAGCCGGCAGCCGTGCTCCAGGTAGCGTGCGTCCTCGCCACCGTGACGGAAGTGCAGGGCCGTGTGGTGATGGCGCTGCAGCGGCGACAGCGCGGACTGCGCCTCCAGCGACGCACCCAGCACTTGGTGGTAGCTCTCCTGCAGGTGGGGCGGGCAGCCGCGCCAGACGGCCTCGCGCAGCAGACCGTGCGTGAAGCGCAGCAGCGCCCCCTCGCGCACCAGCACGCCCTCGGCGATGGCCGCCTCCACCTGCTCCAGCAGCACGAGCGGCGGCAGGTGCTCCAGCAGGGCACTCAGGCGGGCGAAGCTACAGCCTGCGGGGGCGGCCGCCACCGCCTGCAGTACGGGCAACACCTCGTCGGACAGCAGTTCCAGACGGTGCTGCACCAGCGCCGCCAGCGATTCCGGCCAGGAGGCCCGCGCCAGCGCCTCCCAGTCGCACATCCAGCCGGGGCCGGAGCCCTCCGGCCGCAGCAGGCCCTTGGCCATAAGCAGCCGCAGCGCCAGGCGCAGCGCCAGGGGCCGCCCCCCCGAACGCTCCAGCAGCCAGCGCGCCAGCCGAGCGGGCAGGTCCGCGCCGATGGCGGTAGGGTCGGCAACGCCCAGCGCATCGGCCAGCCACGCCGCAACAGGCTCCTCGCCGAGCGGGTGCAGTTCCACGTGCTGCAGGCCGGGCCGGCTCCCCGCTGCCTCGGGCGACGACCCCGGCATCCGCGCTGCGCCGGCCTCCGGCGTCGTGGTGGCCACCACCAGCACGGGCGCGGTGCCCAACCGGCGCGCCAGCAGGGCCAGCCACTCCTGCGAGTCCGGGTCAGCCGCCTGGACCTCCTCCAGCCACAGCACCAGCGGATAGCGCGGATCGGCCAGGGCCAGCAGGGCCTCGCACAGCACATGCAGGGTGCGCAGGCGCTCGCGGCCCAGCGGCAGGGGCGTGGCATCCTGATCCTGCGGCAGCAGCATGCGCAGCGCCGGAACCAGGCCGGTGAGCACCGCCGCGTTCTCCCCAAGGGCACTGTGCAGCCGGTGCAGCGTGTCGCGTCGGCGCAGGTCCGGAAGCACCTCCCAACGCGCCAGCAAGGCGCCCAACAGGTCCACCGGCAACTGGAAGGGCGCGCACCACTCGCGCGGAGGCGCGGAGGCTCGCAGCACCAGCGCCTGGGCCGCCTCCAGGTGCGCCTGCAGATCGCGCAGCAGCGTGCGCCGTCCGCTGCCTGCCTCGCCGCTCAGCCACACCAGTGCGCCTTCGCCGCCACCGGCGCGAGCCAGCGCGGTGAGCAGCGCTTCGCGGGCGGCATCCCGACCGAACGGGCGTTGCGCGGGGTCCAGCGGATCGCGGCGCTCCGTCTGGCCCAGGACATCGGCACCCGGGGCGTCCCAGCGCTCCAGGTCGGCCAGCAGACCGGCGGCGCTCTGGTAACGGTCGCGGGGGTGCTTGGCCAGCAACCGGGCCAGGATGGCGGCTAGGCGCAGGGGAATGTTCGGGTTGCGCTGGTGGGCATCGGGCACCCGCGCCACCACGTGCTGGCGCAACACTTCCTGCGCGGTCGCGGCAGCATAGGGCGGGGCACCGGTCAGCGCGCGGAAGGCAACGGCCCCCAGTGCGTACAGATCGCTGCGGGCGTCGACGCACCCCTCCAACCAGGGCACCTGCTCCGGCGCGAGATAGGCCGCGGCCTCCGCATCCGGGGCCGCATCGAATAGCAGGGAGCGCAGCGGATCGCAGAGCACTGCCTGCAGCTCGTCATCCACCCGCGAGAGCAACACGTTGGAGGGCTTGAGGTTGTCGTGCAGCAACCCCGCGCCGTGCAGGGCGGCCAACGCCTCGGCCGCCTGCCGCAGCAGGGCCGCGCCCTGCGCCGGTGGCAGCGGGCCATCGGCCAGCACCGCGTCCAGATCGTCCGAGGGATAGTACGGCAGCACCTGGAAGGCGACGCCCTCTGCCTGGCCCGTGTGGCGGGGTACGAGCAGGTGCGGATGCGTCAGGCCGGCCAGCCGCTGCATGGCCCGGCGGTAGCGCAGGCCGTCCTCGCCCGCGAAGTCCGCGGCGGACGGGAACAGCTTGACCGCCAGCATCTCACCGGAGCGTTCGTCGGTGGCGAGATAGAGGGGCCCGGTGGGCGCCCGGTGCAGCACCTGCTCCAGGCGGAAGCGGTGGTGGAGCGTCGTACCCAGCATGGCCATCCATGGCTTGGGGGGAGGGCGGAATGCGTCCGTGCATTCGCGAGGGCCCTCGCTGTCCAAATGTTTACCAGACACCGCCGGTGCTGACAATCGCGCCGCACGGCCCCGCTTGCACCGCGCGGCGCGGCGCCGTAGACTGGTTTCCGGCAGCGGCCCGCCGGTCTTGCGGCGGGACCTGCGCTCCGATCCGCCCTCTGCTAAGGCCGTGCGAACCTTCGCGGCTAGGGAGGGGCGGACGATAGGGTTGCGGTGGAAACGCCGCAGCCTCCCGGTGGAAAGGAGCGACGCAGCCACGGCCCCCGATGCGGAGCCGTCCGCGACATCCTTTCCCCATCACAGCGCGTTTTCGGCGAGCGTGGCACCGCCGCGAGGCAGCCGCTGCGTACCGGCGCGAGGACGGGACAGGCCATGGTGAGGGATCAGCTCAACCGACCGCTGCGCGACCTGCGCATCTCGGTCACGGACAAGTGCAACTTCCGCTGTCCGTACTGCATGCCCATCGAGGTGTACGGGGAGGACTACGAGTTCTCGCCCAAGGCGGAGATCCTTACCTTCGAGGAGGTCACGCGGCTCACACAGCTATTCGCGCGGGCCGGCGTGCAGAAGGTGCGGATCACCGGCGGGGAGCCGCTGATCCGCAAGGACCTCACCGTGCTCATCTCCGAGCTGGCCGCCGTGCCCGGGTTGGACGATCTCACCCTGACCACCAACGGCTGGTTCCTGGCCCAGCAGGCCGCGGCGCTGAAGCAGGCCGGGCTGTCGCGCGTCACCGTGAGCCTGGATGCGCTGGACGATGCCGTGTTCGGGCGCATGAACGGCCGCGGCTTCGGCGCCCAGCGCGTGTTGGAGGGCATCGAGGCGGCCGCGGCGGCGGGCCTGACCCCCGTGAAGGTGAACGCCGTGCTCAAGCGCACGGAGAACTACGAGGCCATCGTGCAATTGGCCGAGCGCTTCCGGGGCACGGGCGTGATCGTGCGCTTCATCGAGTATATGGACGTCGGCAACAAGAACGGCTGGCGCCTGGACGAGGTGATTCCCTCGGCCGAGGTGATCGCGGAGATCCACAAGCGCTGGCCCGTGGAGCCCGTGGAGGCCAACTACCGCGGCGAGGTGGCCGAGCGCTACCGCTACCGCGACGGGCAAGGCGAGATCGGCGTCATCTCTTCCATCACGCAGCCCTTCTGCGGGGATTGCAGCCGCGGCCGGCTGACCACCGACGGCCGCCTCGTGACCTGCCTCTTTGCCGCGGGCGGCCGTAACCTGCGCGATCCCATGCGCGCCGGAGCCTCGGACGAGGAGTTGCTGGGCCTGATCGTGGATACCTGGGGGCGCCGCAAGGACCGCTACTCCGAGGAGCGCACGGAGAATACCCCCATGCGGCCGCGCCGCAAGATCGAGATGTACCAGATCGGCGGGTAGGTGGCCGGCGAGAGCGGGCAACTACCATCGGGGGAACTCGTTCCCCCGCCCCCCCTGTACGGGCGGTAGAGGCTGGCAAGCCAGCCGCTGGCGCGAAGATGGGTTCCAAGGGCCCCGGCCCTTGGCGGGGTGGTCAGGGGTGGAGCCCCTGACAGCGGCCGATCCGGCAACGCTTCCTGAACTTGCCCTCCCGAGAGCCCATGCCCGAGCTGCCCGACGTTGTCGTGTACCTGGAGGCCCTCGCGCCACGCATTGTGGGCCAGCCCCTGCAGAAGATCCGCCTCTCCAGTCCCTTCCTGCTGCGCTCCGTCTCGCCCTCGCCGCGGGAGGTGGAGGGCGCGCGGGTGGTGGGGTTGCGCCGGCTGGGCAAGCGCATCGTGATCGCGCTGGAGGGCGAGCGCTTCCTGGTGCTGCACCTGATGATCGCGGGCCGCCTGCGCTGGCGGGAACTCGGGGCCAAGGTGCCGGGCCGCATCGGGCTGGCCGCGTTCGACTTTCCCCCGGGCACGCTGATCCTTACCGAGGCCGGCAGCAAGCGCCGCGCCTCCCTGCACATCCTGGCGGGCGAGGCCGCCCTGGCGGAGCACGACCCCGGCGGCCTGGAGGTGCTGCAGGCCAGCCGCGAGGCATTCGCCGCGGCCCTGTGCGCGGAGAACCACACGGTCAAGCGCGCGCTCACCGATCCGCATCTGTTCAGCGGCATCGGCAATGCCTACTCGGACGAGATTCTGCACCGGGCGCGACTCTCCCCCTTCAAGCACACCACGCAACTGGACGACGCCGAGCTGGCGCGGCTGCACACGGCCGTACAGGAGACGCTGCGGGACTGGATCGACCGCCTGCGGGCCGAGGTGGGCGATGGCTTCCCGGAGAAGGTGACGGCCTTCCGCGAGGCGATGGCCGTGCACGGGCGCTATGGCCAGCCCTGCCCGGACTGCGGGGCGCCCGTGCAGCGCGTGGTGCTGGCGAACAGCGAGTTCAACTACTGCGCGAAGTGCCAGACCGGCGGCAAGGTGCTGGCGGACCGCGCCCTCTCGCGCCTGCTGCACGACGACTGGCCACGCACGCTGGAAGAACTGGAGGCGCTGGGGCGCAAGCGGGGCTAGGCGGGACTAAGGCCGGTGAATACACAGATCATACCCCCGCGTGTCACTCTAGAAGTTGACCTATTTTGTCGATGCAGTCCGGTAATCCGGGTAGGGGGCAAATTGTGGAGTTTGGGGCGACTTCCTTGTATTTGTGCGCCAGTTGATCACTAATTGGGTCGCAAAGTATTATTCGGATAGGTCGGGTCTCCGCAGGTCTTTGCAACAATGTCCGCACTTGAATATCATAATCAGGTAGCGAGTATCCACATACTATCCAGGTGTCTGCTTCGCGAAGTTCAATCTCGGCCACTTGCCAAACCGGCCGAATCCAATCAGGAGCGCTCCTTTCCGTAGTGGGAGGAACAATAGCCGCCGCCCCTCCGTGCCGCCACACCGGACGCAGGTCTTGGTACATCTCAATTGTATCATCGGAAATAGACCAATTCAGGGAGCCATGCAGCTTGAGTAGGGGTGAAAGACCTGTAGTCGAGATGAATTTTTCTGATTGGAATTTGGAGAACGGCTGTGCTGCGCCTCGCAGTATTTGCGGCCGTGCAAATCCTCCGTAATGAAATCCTGGTAGAGGATGCCGTTTCATCTGCCTGTGCCTAATGGAGCGTTCGATCAGGATGTCATAGTTTGTCGTTATGATAGAAAATGGGGCTCGTGCACTCCAAATTGCTTCCCAAAATCTGGTGTGGAACCAAATATGAGACGGTCGACTGATTCAGTTCGAATAGCGTGGATTTCGATTCTGCGATGACAGCGGAGTATGGGGGGAGGCAAGCGCACACGCTACGAGTTCAACCGCCCAAGGCCAAGGGGCTTCTGCGAAAGAGCGTTGATTTTGATACAAGTGCGTTAAGTACTCTTCGGTCGTCCCATTTGGGAATTCCTTCTTCCAACGACCGTAGGCTTGTAAAACGCAATCAATTCGTTTCTTTTGGCCTCGCGAGACCTGGACGAGAGAATGGCTCGAGAATAGTTCGCTCCCGGCGGGCAACCCTGCAGGGACCGAGAATCCAGCGCCAAGAATAAAAGTGGTTCCAGGCATTCCACGATCCAAGCGTGGTCCTGAGTGAAGCGCTAGCGTCCGGCCGGCTGGGCGAGCAGTGCCTTGAGGGTCTCGTTGCGGTGCACGGTGGCCTGGCGCTGCTCGTAGAACGTGGGCTGCGCCGCACGCAGGTCGCACTGGTCCGGGCCGAGGCTGCAGCGTTCGCAGGTCTCGCCCACGTCGTCCTCGGGCACGGCCGGATCGTTCCAGAAGCGCACGGTGTTGCGGAAGCGGGCATCCACACGAAAGCCCAGCGTGACGCTGGTGTTGGTGCCGGGCGTGAGGGCCAGCGGCCGGGCCAGGGTCAGCACGAAGAAGCGGTCGCCGGAGCTAAGGAAGTGCTCACGCTGGGCGGCGACCAGCGGGGCGTCCTGCCTCCCGCGGGACTGGTGGACGGCCAACTCGCTCAGCACGCGCATGGCGTTCCAACGCCGGCAATAGTGCTCGTGCAGCCCGATCTCGGCGGGGATCAGCAGGCCGGACATGTTGAGCTGCTTGGTGACGCGGAAGCGGTCCGCCACGGTGTCGTGGTTGATGCGCAGGAAGTGCAGACCCTTGATGCCGAAACGCCGCGGGATGATCTGCGTAAGGCGGTACAGGAACATCTCCGGCGTCACCTCGTAACGCGCCATCATGGCCAGGAACGCCGCACCGTCCCAGCGCTCGCCCGCGAACAGCGCCGCCAGATTGCGCTCCAGCTCCTGCCGCGGAATGAGTAGCGCACCGGCGTAATAGGACGCCTTGAAGTCGTTGAGCACCTGCTCGAACGATTCCACCGCGGCCCGTGACGAGGTGATGCCGCGCGCCTTGAGGCCCAGATCGCGGTAGCCGATTTCGCGGCCGATCTGAAAAGCCTGCTGGCGCTCGGTGAGATGCGGATTGAGCAGCAGCCGCGGCGGCGGCCCCTGCACCCAGACGGAGCGGAAGCCGTTCAGCTCCGGGAACTCGCCCAGCCGGGTGCGATCCACCGCCACCCCCATCTCGCCCTCCAGCACAGTGCGTAGGCGCTCCAGCGACACGGGGGGCGCCTCGCTCCAGTCGTGCCGGGCCCGGAAGGCATCCACGGCCTGCTCGATGTCCTCGAAGAAGTTGTCGTGCGTCTCCTGGTAGGAGCGCAGCATGGCGTAGAAGAAGTGCTCCACCTGCATGTCGTAGCTGCGCGCAATCTCCACCAACGTGCGGATCAGCGCCCCGGCCTCCTGGGGCGCGCGCGAGATCAGATCCACGATATCCCGCGGCGCGAGCCCGAAGATCTGCAGCGGCAGGGCCTGCACGATGGGCGATTCCAGCACCACCTCCAGCGGGTTCAACTCCTTGCTCAGCTTCAGTGAGACCAGCTCGTCGTAGGAGACGTGCAGCGCCGCAGCAAGCTGCAGGATCTTGTCCGCCTTGGGGTACTTCTTCCCCTTCTCGATCTCGTTGACGTAGGAGGGGGACATGCCTGCCAGGGTGGACAGTTCCTTCAGGCCCAGCCCGCGCTCCTCCCGGAGCTGCCGCAGCTTGAGGCCGAAGATGACCGGTACGTTTTCTCCCCGCATGGGCGAAGGGCTCTTCCAGAAAAAGGGCGGCCGGCGAGGCCCGTAGCGGGCATGCCGAATCCGCCAAAGTCCCGTCAGATTAGCACTTTCCGTTGGGTTCGGCCAGGGGCCGTTCGCAACCAGCGAATCGGCGGTCGAAACAGAAAACATTGGATTAGCGAATATTCGCTTGACAGAGAATTTCGCACCCGGCATTATGTGAGCACATCAGCTTCCGAAGCGAGGCGGAAGCGCTGCCAGGCGAGCCGTAGATGACGGGGTCGCTATCGCAGCGCCCCCTCGAAACAGCAGACCAAGGGAGGCAGTCATGAAAGCACCGCTCACCGGCAACAGCATCACCGAACGGGTCCACTTCACCGGCCTGTACGTCGCGGAGCCGACCTGGTACGCGGACGCCGACGACGCGGTAGCCTCCTCTGAAGCGCGCGAGTCCGCCGGCCAGCCACAGGCCGAGGAGCGGCTGGAGACCTGAGCCGGCCCGGCACCTCGCGGGCGCGGGCGGAAGCACGCGCGAGCCGCGGGGAGGTGCACTCCCGCTAATGGACTTCGACGGAACCCCTCTAATCGCTTGATGCCCAGTGGAGCGCTGCTTCACTGGGCATTTTTTGTGCCTGCGCACGGGCCGGGGCGCGCCACCGCCTCTGGCACTCTCCGGTTATCACCCTCGCCGGCATCTGGTAGGATGGTCGCACAGGCGACGCGGCCGCCCCGGCCGCGCCTGGCCCTTACCGCCCAGAGCATCCATGCCCAGCGCGTCCGCCGGCCCATCCGTTACCCCCAATTCGCCCCGCATCCGTCCGGACTGGCACTACCACTTCCTGGGCATCGGCGGTGTGGGTATGAGTGCGCTGGCCGAGCTGCTCCGCGAGCGCGGCGTGCGCGTCTCGGGCAGCGATTCCCAGGGCGGGCCTGTGCTGGAACGGCTCGCGGCGCACGGCATCCCGGTATCGGTGGGGCACTCGACGACGGCATTGGAAGGTGCCAATGCGGTGGTCTACTCCTCCGCCGTGCGCGAGGGGCACCCGATCTGGGCGGAGGTGACGCGGCGCGGACTGCCCCGCCTGCATCGCGCGGCCCTGCTGGGTGCGCTGGCGGCGGAGCGGCGCACGCTGGCGGTGGCCGGCACACACGGCAAGACCACCTGCACGGCGGCTTTGGCCCATGCCCTGGCCACGGCCGGCTGGGCGCCTGAAGCCCTGGTGGGCGGGCACCTGCCACAATGGGACGGGCGCAACTACCGCGTGGGCGATGGGCCGTGGCTGGTCTGCGAGGCGGACGAGAGCGACGGCAGCTTCGTGCAACTGGCGCCCGAGGCCGTGCTGCTCACCAACGTGGAGGAGGATCACCTGGACTTCCACGGCACGCTGGCCAACCTGCGCGGATCGTTTCAGACCTTCCTGGGCCGCATCCGGCCCGGCGGCTGCCTGGTCTACTGCGCGGAAGATGCCCTCGCCGCCTCCCTGGCGGCGGAGCTGGCCGGCTCCCCGGTGCGCACGCTGTCCTACGGCTTCGCCGAGGAGACCGGACGCGCAGTGGAGGTGCGAGTCCGCGTGGAAAGCCTCGCCCGCGAAGGCACCCGCCTGGTGCTGGAGGGACAGGGCGAGTCGCAGGCGCTGACGAGTCCACTGGTGGGTCGGCACAACGCGCTCAACCTGTGCGGCGTCTATGCGTTGGCCCGTGCCGTGGACGCGCCGCTGCCCGGGCTGCTGGCGGGACTGGCGGACTTCCATGGCGTGGCGCGGCGACAGCAGTTCGTGGGCCGGGCCGGCGGGCTGGCCATCTACGACGACTACGCACACCACCCCACGGAGATCCGGGCCACCCTGGAGTGCTTCCTGGCCACCCACGGCGAACCCGTATCCGTGGTGTTCCAGCCGCACCTGTACTCGCGCACGGCACGCTTCGCCGATGCGTTCGCGCAGGCGTTGCGGCCAGCTACTCGCGTCTACGTGACGGAGGTCTACGGCGCGCGCGAGGCGCCCTTGGAGGGCGTTTCCGGCCGCATGATCGTGGAGCGTCTGGCGGGCCATCCGGCCGCCGAGTTTCTGCCGGATTGGCGCAGGCTGCCCGAGCGCGTGCGTGCCGGGGAACTGCCGCCGGGCGTGCTGCTCACCCTGGGCGCGGGCGACATCACCGGCCTGGGGCCGCTGCTGCTGGAAGCGCTGGCATGAGCGCGGCGGACTGGCGTGCGCTGCTGCGGGAGCGCCTGCAGGATTCCCCCGTGGCCTTCGATGCCCCCCTGCGCCGGGCGGTCACGCTGCGTGTGGGCGGGCCGGCCGATGCCCTGGTGGAGCTGGAGAGCGAGCGTGACCTGCTGGCCGCCTGCGAGTTGGCTGCCGAGCGGGAACTGCCCGTACACGTGCTGGGGCGCGGCTCCAACGTGCTGGTGCGCGACGAAGGGCTGCGCGGCGTGGTGCTGCGCCTGGGCCAAGCCTTCCGTGCACTGCGGGTGGATGTGGCGACCTGCCGGGCCGAGGCCGGCGCGGGCCTGGCCAACGCCAGCTTCGTGGAGGGCTGCCGGGAGCACGGGCTGGGCGGCATGGAATTCCTGGTGGCCATCCCGGGCTCCATCGGCGGCGCAATCGCCATGAACGCCGGCGCCCACGATGGCGAGACAGCGGCCTACCTGGAGCAGGTGCGCTTCTACGAGGCTGGCGGCGGCGTGCATTCCGCGGATGCGCAAAGCTTCGCCTTCGCCTACCGGCACTCCGCGCTGCGGGCCAATGAGGGGCGGCTGGTGCTGGGCGGCACGTTCCGCCTACGATCCATGCCCGATGCGGAAATCCGCGAGCGCCGCGACCGCATTCAGCAATGGCGGCGGGAGCACCAACCGCGCGAGTTCCCCAACTGCGGCTCGGTGTTCAAGAATCCTCCCGGCGACTTCGCGGCGCGGCTCATCGATGCGGCGGGCCTCAAGGGCCGGCAGATGGGCGGGGCGCAGGTGAGCGAGAAGCACGCCAACTTTATCGTCAACCGAGGCGATGCCACGGCGGCGGACGTGCTTGCACTCGTGGACGTGATTCGGGACACTGTGCACAGCCGCACCGGGATCTCCCTGGAGCTGGAGATGCAGGTCTTCCCCCTGCCCGCCCGGGAGCCGCGCGCCGCCGCCGCCTCCTGAACCGCTGCGAGGCGCCGCGGAGCGCATAGCGTCGATCGTGCCGCCAGGGAACCGGCGGCCGCTCAGCCGAGCGCAGTCCATGAGGGACTACAAGGCCCGCCAGGGCCCCAAGAGCCGGAAGCCCCCGCGCCGGGTCGCCAATCCCCGCTCCGGACGCACCCGCGCTCCCCTGCCGAAGGGCTTCCAACCGCTATCGCCACCGAGCAAAGCCCCGCAGCGCCGGCCTGAACGTCCGAATCACCTCACCGTTGCGCTGGGGCGCCTGCGACGCTGGCCGCTGCGCACCGTGCTGTTCGGGGCGGCGGCGACTTGGCTGCTGGCGGGACTGGTCAGCGGGGGCATCGCGCTGTGGCAGGCACCGCTGCGCGAGGTGCGCATTACCGGCAACCGGGTGGTCGAGACCGGCACCCTGCTGCGCTTGGGCGGACTTTCCGCCGGGCTCAGCATGCGCGACGTGGACCCCTATGAGACCGCGCGGCGCATGGCCGCCCATCCGCGCGTGACGGCGGTGGACGTACGCCGCCTCTACCCCGGTCGGCTGGCCATTCGCGTGCGGGAGCGTCAGCCGGAGCTGCGCGTGCGCCTGGCCGACGGCAGCACGGCGCTGGTGGACCGGGACAACGTGGTGCTCTCCGTGCTGCCCGTGGGCATGGCGGCCCCGGCGGAGATCGCACACCTGCCCCTCGTGACCGGCGCAATCGCCCCCGCCGTGCCCAGCGAGCCCCTGCACGACAGCGCCTTGCACCGCGGCCGCGAGGCCCTGGCAGTGCTGAAGGCGCTGGACTTCGCCCAGCCGGAGGCGGCGACGGTGGACGCCCACGATCCGTTCCTGCTGCGGCTGCGACTGGCAGACGGCACGCGCCTGATCGCGCCTTCGGAAACCCTGGCCTCGGCGCTGCGTGTATACCAGGAGACGCACGCGCACTATCCGCAGGTGTTTCAGGATGCGGGTGCGATCGACCTGACCACGCTGGATGCGCAAGGCGGCGGCCGCATCGTCCTGCACCGGCGCTGACCCCGGGCGGCTTGCCCTCACCCCAACCGCCCGGAGCCCACGCGCATGCGCATCGTCGTCCAACGGGTGCAGTCGGCACGGGTGGAATGGGATCAGACCGCCACCGAGCCCATCGGCACGGGCCTGCTTTGCTTGGTCGGCTTCCACCGGGCCGATGCCGCTGCCGTGCTTGAGCCGATGGCTGAAAAGCTGCTACATTTGCGCATCTTTGGGGACGAGGCGGGGCGCATGAACCGCTCGCTGGTGGACATCGGCGGCGGCCTGATGCTCGTGCCACAGTTCACCTTGTACGCCGATTGTCGCAAGGGGCGCCGCCCCGGGTTTGCCGACACCCTGGAGCCGGAAGCCGCCCGGCACATGTTCGAGTGCTTTGTGGGATTGTGCGCGGGAACGGTGCCGCGTGTGCAGGCGGGCTCCTTCGGCGCCGACATGCACGTACACTTGGTCAATGACGGGCCGGTGACCATCGTGCTGGACAGCGCGGAACTTGGACTGCCCCGCACCTGACGGAGCAACAGCGGCGCACGTATTTTCCCATCGGATTCCGCATGGAATTGCTTCACGACGACCCGGCCGTACCCGGCTACCGCACGGCCCTGATGCAGTTCCTCAACGGCTTCGGGCTGGATGCCACAGCGATCCTCTCGCTGGCCCGGCGCACCGAGCCCGTGGCCTATGAGCCGGGCGAGGTGGTGCTGACCCAGGGTGCGTTTGACGAGCACCTGTACTTCCTCGTCAAGGGCGAGATCGTCATCAGCCTCAAGCAGGAGGACCGGGCGGAAGCGCTGGGGGAACGCGCGCCGGTGACCCTGCTGGGCGAGATCTCCTACTTCAACGGCACGCCCGCCACGGCCACCGTGGCCGTCAAGAACACCTCGGGCGCCACCTTCCTGCGGCTGCCCTACGACCAGTTCACGGACGTGCTGGACACCTATCCGCAGATCAAGCCCACCCTGGCACGCATTGGCGAGATGCGGGTGATCAGCCAGATGGACGGCTTCACCAGCTTCACCCGCTTCATGGACATGATCGGGCACAAGCGCGATCGGCTGGCGGTGAACCGGGCGCTGTTTCCGCACCTGGAGGATACACTCACGCTGCGGCTGCTTCCCAATCTGGACGAGCAGGCGCGCATTCTGGAGGTGGGCGATGGGCCGGGCATCATCTGCGAGGTGCTGCGCGAGCACCTGCCCGGCAGCGAGCCCAGGCTGTTCGTGCAGGCATCGCACCTGGAGGACGCGATCCTGGATCCCCTGCAATCGTTCCCCTCGGATTTCTCCCGCGCCACCTACCTTCGCGAGCGGTTCGACGCCATCGTGACATTGCAGGTGTTCGAGCACATCCGGCCGGAGGAGATCGGCGAACAGTTCCGGCGTGCCGCGCGCCTGCTGGACGACGATGGCCTGCTGTTGGTGGTGCGCCTGCGGGTGGTGGACGTGCTGCATGCCGCGGGCAAGCAGGATACCTCGCTGTTCTTCACGGGGCTGGAGGGTGTGGTGCGCCGCGTGTGGCCCGGCCTGGTGGATGACGAGCCGCTGATCCACGTGGCGTTCGTGGATGCGGATGTGGACCCCATGATGGAATGGAACCCGCACTTCTGCGATGCCGTGATCGAGCAGGGCCTGGAGCCGCCACCGGAGGAGCATGGCGTGGAGCGAGTGCTGCTGAGCGTGCTGCTGGAGCAGGCGCGTCGCCGGGTGTTCAACCCGGAGGAGGTGAACTTCCACTGGCTGGTCTGGCACGCTTCCCACTACGGACTGACCCTGGAGCAGTCCACCCAGACCCCGGAAGTGGGCTTCTACTACCAGCTCTACCGCCGCACGGGCGATGCCGGCGGCCAATGAGTCGCGCCGTCCGGGGGCACCCGCGGCCGTGAGTGCCTCACCCGGCGCACACGATGGGTTGATCTTCGACCTGGACGGCACGCTGTGGGACTCCACCGAGACCGTGGCCGGGGCCTGGACGGCCGTGCTGCGGCGGATGGGGCAACCGGAGCGCACGGTTACGCCGACGGACATCGCCGCGCTCATGGGCCGCACCCATCGCGACATCTGCCACGCGTTGCTGCCCGGCCTGCCTGAGCCGCGGCAGGA
The DNA here is from genome assembly GCA_035266845.1 of bacterium. GTDB lineage: Bacteria > SAR324 > SAR324 > SAR324 > JACQKK01 > DATFMP01. Next base: position 78,322 of record DATFMP010000037.1, on the reverse strand, counting down.
ATCCCTGATGCTGGCCTGCTATGCGGCGGAAGAGAGCGCCCTGCATGCCCGGGGCGGGCGGCTCTACCCCGGCGTGCGGGAGGGCCTGACGGCCCTTGCGGCGCGCGTGCCGCTGTTCATCGTCAGCAACTGCCAGCGCGGCTACATTGAGACATTCCTGGCCTGGTCCGGGTTGGCGGCGCTGTTCCGCGACCACGAGTGCCATGGCAATACCGGCGCGGACAAGGCGGAGAACCTGCGCCGCGTCGTGGGGCGCAACGGCCTGCGAGCACCGCTGTATGTGGGCGATACGGAAGGCGACCGGCAGGCGGCCGAGGCAGCGGCGTTGTCCTTCGTGCACGCAGCCTGGGGCTTCGGCGACGCGCCACAGGCAGCCGTGCGCATGGCGGACTTCACCGCGCTGACGTGCTGGCTGGAGGCCGACGAGCGGGTGTGACCGCGCTTGGTTCTAGAGAGCTGACCATGGAGCTGGTTCGCAAGGGCAGGTTTCCGCAACCCGTGCAGCGCGAGGCCGTCGCGGACGACTGGGGCGATCGGGGCTACGACTGTCATCTATTCGTGGATGGCCCGGGGCAGGCGTGGAACGACTTCGTACACCGCACCAACGAGTTGGTGACCGTGCTGGAGGGCCGGCTGGAGTGCACGGTCGGCGGCGAGACGGTGCGGCTGGAGGCGGGGGACGAGCTGTTCATCCCCCGCCACGCAATGCACTCGGTGAAGAACGTGCATGCCGGCACCACCCGGTGGCTGTTCGGCTACGACTGAGGCGTGGCGCGAACGGCGGCCGATAGGATCGCGGTGCCGACGAACGCTAGAAGGCCAGTCCCAACGTGAGCTGCACGGCCTGGAAGGTGTGCGGATCCGGGGTGCCGCTGTAGCCGAAGTCGTCCTTGTAGCGCGTGTAGAGCAGCCGAAAGCCCGAGAACAGGTTCAGCTCGAAGCCGGAGGTGGTGCCGCCGCGATTGTTGCCCACACGCACGTTGAGGATGTTGTTGCCGGTGGCGGTCTCCCAGAAGCCCAACTCGGCGCCCATGTGCAGGCGCTGCTTGGTGCTGCGGGCATGGTCCACGCTGCTGCTGTCGCGCACCTTGATAGCGCCCGTGATGTCATCCTCCTGCACGGAGACCAGCACGTGCACCGGACTCCAGGGCAGTTCGGGGTTGATCGACAGGCCCACGTCGTAGCTGGCGGGCACGTCCAGCGTCGGGTTGCCCGAGCTCTGCAGCGTGATACCGCCGATGTTGTTGGCCACCAAGCTCCACTGCCCGCGCAGGAATGAGAGCGACTCCATGCGCCAGATCATGCCCAGGTCATAGCCCGAGCCGGTATACGACGGCCCGGTGGTCGTGAGCTTCACGCTGCCGCCGGTGATCACGTTGGCAAACGTGTCCGTGGCGGTTTTGCGCTCATAGGTGAAGTTCTTCAGCGTGGCGCCCACCAGCATCTGCCCATCGAAGAGCTGGAACCCGAACGACGCCACCTTCAGGCTGAGGTCCTGCTGCCCCAGGGTCAGCTGGTCATTGATGTCGAACCCGGTGGGCGTATTGTCCGTGAAGGTCAGGGAGTAGCGCTGCTGCTTCATCACACCGGCACCCAGGCCCATATGGAAGGCGGCAAGGTTGGCCACACCGTTGTAGAATGTCTCGACGCGGTAATTCTGCGAGGTGCCCAGGTACTTGGTGAGGTAGTTCTGGAGGTCCGTGGCCGAAGGACTGCCGAATGCCTTGATCGAGTCCTTCAGGAAGGTTCCTGCCTCGCCCTCGGCCATCAGCGAGCCTTCGATCTTGATGTCGAGGTTGTACTGCACCAGCCCCGCCGGGTTGTACGTCAGGGCTGCCTCGCCCCGTGCGATGGGTTCGAAGGCGTTGCCCATGGCCAGTGCGCGCAGGTTGGTGCGGTACAGGAACGGCAGGTCCAGCGTCTCGTTGGCCGCGGCGGCCGGCGTGGCCAGCACGGCAATGCCAGCCAGCAGCGCCAGCAGGATCAGCGCAGGGCGCCACGCGGCGCGGGGCCGGCGCAGGCGAGGCAGGACATGAATTCGGGTCATGCTCATGAAGTCAACCGGTATTGAAGGGCCCAGCGGCAACACAGCGCCCCTGCCGCGGCAAGATGGGTTCAGGAGTCGTCCGAAAAATAGTCTGACTCAACCGTTGGCATGCTGCAAGTTCTTCGCCAGAGGGCTGCTCCGAATCGCGCAACCCGGCGGAATATCTGACAGGAACGCCCGCTCAGGCCCTGTCCATGCAGCATGTGCGCCCCAGGAGGGGGCCGGTAGGTGGCTGCGGCTGGACACACCCGGGCACCCGTGAGAGACCCGGGCCGAGCAGCCGATTGGAATAAGCGGGCGCCCTGCGGCGTTTGTCTCCATGAGGAAAGAGGTCGCCCAGGCAGGCGCTGTCGGGCGCGGCTTGCTCCAACGCTCACGTACGCGCCGGGATCACCCATGGATCATCCGAATCGGGGAGAGGCCAGCATGAAACGCCGCTCGTTCCTGGGTACGCTGCTGCTCGCGCCCGCCGCCGCCGTGGCGGCCCTGCTGGCGGCCTGCGGCACGGACAACACGGTATCGACCGGCACGGCGGGTACCTGCGATGGCGTGATGCCGACGTTCATCAGCCTGCACTTCCACGCCACCTGCGTCTCGCAGGCCGTGCTCAGCGCGCCCGCGGCGGACAACACCGTAGACATGATGATCACAGGCCAGGGGCACTCCCACACACTGGATGTCACCGCGGCCAACGTCGCGTCCATAAACGCCGGCACCCAGATCACGCTCACATCCAGCCTCAGCGCCGGTCACACCCACCAGGTGCAGTTCAACTGACCGGCCGCGGGCCACCCACAGCGTCCCGGGCTAGAAATGGCTGTGGTGATTTGGCCACAACTGGGTGTGGTGCAACACACTCAGGTACAGCCTTGGCCCCATCCCGCCTGTCCTTCCGGCAAGCCACGGCCGGCTTGCCAAAACTGCCGCCAAGGCCGCTCCCACGCCGCCCTACGGCACCCGCCTTGGTTTGTCGGGCCGCAGCTTTGATGGTATCGTGCCCGGTAATGGCCGCATTGCGGCGATTCAACCGGACCTGGGGGTGTCATGGCCGTGGAAGTGCGCCTGCCCAAGCTCAGCGACGAGATGAGCGAGGCCACCATCAGCCGCTGGCTGAAGGACGTGGGCGAGTCCGTCGATAAGGGCGAGCCCCTCGTGGAGGTGGAGACCGAGAAGGTCATCGTGGAGGTGGAAGCACCCCGCGCCGGCGTGATCGTGGAGATCGTGGCGCCGGAGCAGGCGGTGGTTCCGGTGGATGGACTGCTGTGCCGCATCGGACGGCCCGGCGAGCGCACCGTGGCGCGGGCTCCGGCCGAGCCGGAGACGTCCACCGCCACCGAGCCCCCCGCTACGCCCCAGGCGCCGCCCGCTTCCGCCGCGGCTCAGCCGCAGGTGGCTGCCCCCACCGCGGCACCCTCCAACGTGGTGAGCATGCCCGCCCGCCCTGCGGCGGCTCCGCTGGCGCGCGGACGGGGGGGCCCGGCCGTCACCGTCGCGGCATCGCCCCTGGCGCGGCGCGTGGCGGAGGAACTGGGCATCGATCTCACGGGCGTGCAGGGCACGGGCATCGGCGGAAAGATCGTGATGGCGGACCTGCAGCCCTGGCTCGCACAGGCCCCGGCCCCCGAACCGGCGCCGACGGGAGCGCCACCCGTGGCCGCTCCAGCACCACCCTCCCCCATGCCTCCCGCGAGCACACCTGCCCCCGCTGCAATGCCCGTGGCCTCTGGGGGCGGCTACGAGGATGTGCCGCACAGCACCCTGCGCCGCACCATCGCCCGGCGCATGAGCGAGGCCAAGGGCGCCATCCCGCACTTCTACATGACGGTCGAGGTGGACGTCACCGACGCGCTGGGGCTGCGCGAGCGGCTCAATGCGGCGCTGGAGGACGGCCGCGTGAGCGTCAACGACCTGATGATCAAAGCCACGGCGCAGGCCCTGGAGCGGGTGCCCAACGTCAACGCGACCTATGCCGAGGGCGCGCTGCGGCGCTTCGCGGGCGTGCACATCGGCTTCGCCACGGCCATCGAGGAGGGGCTGGTGACCCCCGTCGTGCGCGACTGCCAGCTCAAGAGCATCGGGCGCATCGCGCGGGAGACCGCCGCGCTGATCGAAAAGGCCCGCAACCGCGCCCTGGCCGCGGAAGACCTGCAGGGCGGCACGTTCACCATCAGCAACCTGGGCATGACCGAGGTGGTGGAGTTCAGCGCCATCATCAATCCGCCCCAGGTGGGCATCCTGGCCATCGCCAAGCCCGTGGAGCGGCCCGTGGCCGACCGCGGGCGCGTGGTGCTGCGCTCGCTGCTGCGGGCCACCCTTTCGGCCGATCATCGCGCCGTGGACGGCATCACGGGCGCGGAATTCCTCAAGGCGTTCAAGGATGTGCTGGAGCATCCGGAACGCCTGATGCTTTGAGCCAGGGCCGAGGAGAGTCATGAGCGAGCCGCTCAAGCCGATCACGCCGGAGGAGCTGAAGCTGCTCGAAGCCATCGAGCGCAAGGCGCTGTGGCTCTCAACGTACACGATCCACTACGCCAACAAGGTGCGGCCCAACCCGGACGCCATCAAGGTGGGCGGACACCAGGCCAGCACCGCCTCGGTGGTCTCCCTGCTCACCGCACTGATGTGCCGCGTGATGACACCGCAGGACCGCTTGGCGCTTAAGCCCCACAGTTCGCCCGCCTATCACGCCTTGCAGGCCATGCTGGGCAACCTGGATCCCGACAAGCTGAAGGAGTTCCGCCAGTTCGGCGGCATCCAGAGCTACCCCAGCCGTCGCAAGGACACCGACGGCGTACACTTCAACACGGGCTCCGTGGGCCTGGGCGGCGTGAACGTGCTGTTCAGCGCGCTGGTGCAGGACTATGTGCGCCGCCACTTCCCGCAGACCGACGAGCCGGGCCGCTACATCTCGCTGATGGGCGACGCGGAGATGGAGGAGGGCACGCTGTACGAGGCCCTGGTGGAGGGCCAGAACTACAACCTGCGTGACCTGTGGTGGATCATCGACCTCAACCGTCAGAGCCTGGACAAGCTGCTCAATCTGAATCGGGTGCGGCAGCTCTACGAGATCTTCGTCTCGTTCGGGTGGGAGGTGATCGTCCTCAAGTACTCGCGCTCGCTGACCGACCTCTTCGGGCAGCCGGGCGGCGCGGACCTCAAGCGCTGGTTCGACGACGTGGGCAATGCGGAGTACCAGACGCTGCTGCGGCTGCCGCCGGATGCCTACCGCGAGCAGCTGCTGGAGCAGGTGGGCAGCCGCTCCAAGGCCGCGCGGGCGCTGATCGCACAGTTCGACGCCAAGGAGCTCAAGGCGGCGATCATGCACCTCGCGGGGCACGATATGCACATGATCTGCGAGGCGTTCGACCGCGCGGCGGCGGTGAAGGATCGCCCGGTGGCCATCCTGGCCTACACCATCAAGGGCTACGATCTGCCCCTGGCGGGCCACAAGGACAACCACTCCGGGCTGCTCAGCACACAGGAGATCGATGCCCTGCGGGATGCTCACCGCGTTCGCGCCGGCGAGGAGTTCGACCTGTGGGCCGGCATGGACGACGCGCCGGCCGTGCAGTCCTATCTGGAAGCCTCGGCCCTGCACGCCTCGCGCAAGCCGCAGGTCTCCACGGCGCCTCCGCGGCTCTCCGTGCCCTTGGAGCTGGGCCTGCGCTACAAGCCACAGGTCTCCACCCAGGCGGCCTTCGGGCAGGTGCTGCTGGAGCTTTCGCGCGTCAAGGGCGTGGGCGAGCGCATCGTGACGTCCGCACCGGACGTGGCGATCTCCACCAACCTGGGTGGCTGGATCAACCGCGTGGGCATCTACCAGCCGGAGAGCCGGCCGGACTTCTACGAGAAGTACGACCTGAAGTCCCCTTTCCGCTGGAAGGAGGTGCCGGCCGGGCGGCACATCGAGCTGGGGATCGCGGAGAACAACTTCTTCTCGCTGCTGGCTGCCCTGGGGCTCTCCGCGGAGTTGAACAACAACCTGCTGTTTCCCGTGGGCACGGTCTACGACGTGTTCCTCAAGCGCGGGCTGGATATGCTCAGCAACGGCATCTACAGCCACTCGCGCTTCATCCTGGTGGGCACGCCCTCGGGTGTGACGCTGGCTCCGGAGGGCGGCGCGCACCAGAGCTACGTGACGCCCCTGTTCGGCATGGGCTTCGCGGACCTGCACTACTTCGAGCCCAGCTTCGCCAAGGAGGTGGAGGTGCTGATGTGCTGGGGGCTCGATCAGCTGCAGGACCGCGCGGACGGCCGCTCGCTCTACCTGCGGCTCAGCACCAATCCGCTGGAGCAGGTGGAGCTGCCTGGAGACGCCGCCTGGCGGCGGCAGGTCATCGCCGGGGGCTACTGGCTGCGCGACTACCGCAGCACGCCGGACTATGCCACGGCGCACCGCTTCAATCTGGTCACCACGGGGGTCATGACGGCGCAGGCCCTGGCCGCCAGCGATCAGCTCCGCGAGGAGGGCGTGTACGCCAACGTGATCCAGATCACCAGCCCGGACCGGCTTTACGAGGGCTGGCGCGACTACCTGACCGGCTCCGGCGCGCCCCCTTATCTGCACGAGCTCTTTCCGGCGGGCGAGCGCCACCCCGTCGTCTCCGTCATCGACGGGCATCCGCTCACGCTGCAGTGGATGGGCGAGGCGCTGGGGGTGCCGCAGATCGCGCTGGGGGTGACCACCTTCGGACAGTCGGGGGATATCGAATCGCTCTACCGCGCCATGGGCATTCACGCCGACGACATCGTGGCGGCCGTGGGGCGGCTCATCGTGGATGGCGTGCGCGGACGCGATGCATCGAATGCCGCTGCCCGCGATGCGGCAACGCACCTGCCGCGATAGCCGGCAGGACTGCGCCGGGCGCGCATCGCCGACGCGGATTTGCTTCAATTCCATTGGGCCTTGCGCTGGGGGGCTTTACACCGGTCGCGCCGCGTCCGACAATTCGGGCGAATCCGCGGAATCAGGGGGGAGCGCCCGCCGGGGGGAACTTGCTGGGGCGGTAGCAGATGACGGAAGCCAAAAGCGCGGGCAGCGGCCGAACGGCCAAGAGCCAGCCGCAATTGAAGGTCATGATCATCGATCCCAATCCCAACAACCGGGATCGGCTCAAGGGCCTCGTGCGCGAACTGGAATTCGTGGACGCCGTGAGCGACCGCGGGTCGCCGCATTCCATCCTCGATATCCTCGCGACCAACCCGGTACACGTGATCATGATCGATCAGAACCCGGGGGCGGGGGACGTGTTCGACATCGTGCGGGTCATTCGCAGCAAGAGCGTGGGCGCCCACATGCGCTTCGTGCTCATCGGCGATGAACTGGACGACGAGGTACGCCAGCGGGGAGCCGGGGTGGGCATCGCCGCGTTCCTGCAGCGGCCCTACGATCTGCGCGGCATCGAGGAGGCGCTCAAGACCGCGGCCGGCGCCGGCGGGGGCACTGTGGAGAGCGCACAGCAGGCGCGTGCCCGCGATGGCCTGCGCGATACGCTGGACAAGCTGCGCCAGGTCTCCCTGTTCCACGGCTTCTCCGACCAGGAGCTGGTGAGGCTGCTCAAGATCTGCCGCACGCGTCAGTTCCCCGCGGGCACCTATGTGTTCCACGAGGGAGACAAGGGCACGTCGCTATTCGTCCTGGTGGCCGGTCAACTGCAGATCCGCACCCAGGAGAACGGGGAGGATCGCGTGCTGGTGGAGATGAGCCCGGGGGACTGCTTCGGCGAGATGGCCATCATCGACGCCGAGCCACGCTCCGCCGATGCCGTGGCCGCGACGGACTGCACGGTGATCGAGGTCAACGAGTCCGTCGTCAACAGCAACAACGACATCCTCTCCCTCAAGCTCGTGCGGCAGATCGCCATCCTGCTGGCCAAGAAGCTCCGCATCCAGAGTCATCCCGCCGCCCGCTAGCCCGGCCGCAGACCTCATCAGCCTGGAGTGCCCGAGCCTTTGAGACGGGCTGCCGCTGCCCTGCGTCCCCGCGGTGAGGAGGCTCAGGGCACACGGTCCGTACCTGCGAACCGTTTGTCCGAATGGAGCGAGAGGATGGTGCGGGGAGCGTGGTTCCCCGCACAGGCAGGCTGGGGGCTCAGGCCATCAGCAGCACGGGGCAGCCGGTCTCGGCCAGAACTTCCAGCGTGGTGCTGCCGAAGAACAGCTCGCGCAGTGGGTTGTGGCCGAAGGCACCCATCACGATCATGCCGGCGTTCTGCTGGCGGGCAAAGTCCACAATCATGGTCGAGGCTTTGCCCTCGCGCTTGGCCACATTCAGCTTCGTGTCCAGGCCATACGGCCGCCAGTAGCGCTTGAGCACCTCTTCCTGGTCGCGCTTGAGCTGCGGATCGTCCCCGATGGAGAGCACGGAAACCTTGCCTTTCACGGCTGCGGCCAGCTCGGTGCCTGCGGCCACGACGCGCTGGGCGCCCTTGCTGCCATCATAGGCAAAGACAAAAGTGCCATCGCCGGAGAACTTCTCCGGCACGACCAGCACCGGCCGCAGAGCACTGTGGATCAGGGTCTCGGTGGTGGGCCCGGCCTCGGTGGAATCCACCGGGTCGTTGCGGCCCCGCCGGCCCATCACCACCAGGTCCGCGGCGCGGGCCTCGCGGGTGAGAATCTGGTTCACGTTGCCCCGCACCTGGATGAACTCGGTGCGCAGCGACTTGCCCTTCACCGCCGCCTCGAAGGCCTGACGAATCTCCACGCCCTCCTTGCGCACCTTCTCGTTCTCCGCGGCCATATCCTCCTCAGGCAGCGGCGCCGCCACGGGCACGCCGCCCTCGGCCGAAAAGCCCGCGGGATAGTACACAAAGCGCTGCTCGTCCTCCACGAACGCGCCCCGCAACTCCGCGCCCAGGATCTCCGCCCAGCGCGCCGCCTCTTTGAGGCCGGTCAGCGACGCGGGGGAGCCGTCCAGCGCAACGAGAATGCTCTTCATCATAGTTCACTCCAGATGGTAAGTGTCAGCCCGTAAGACCACTTTACCATTGCGGCCCGGGCATGGACAGGGAGGCGGCTGCCGCGGGGCCGCCGGCGCGGCCTGACACCGCACCGGGGTGCGGCGCAGCGCTGACCCGTTCGCATTTGCGCCGTGCGTCCCGCTTGCGCTAGAAGGAAGTCACAAGCCGTCGGCCACTCGCCATGCTCCCGCGATCGCGGAGGGCCGCGGGGCCGTCCGCACCGCCAGAGGAGCACCCGCCATGACCAGCCGCTTCATGCAGCGTCTGACTGACCTGATCACCCGCACCGAGCCGCAAACCGCCGAGGCGCTGCCCTTCGTGCGGCCGGCCCTGGAGGATACCCTGGCCGTGGCCTTCGCCGGGTGGGGCGAGCCGGTGACCCGCCGCGTGGCGGGGCAGTATCCGGGCGGCGAGGCCCTGCTGCCCGACGGCAGCGAGCCGGCGGAGGGCGAGACGGCCGCGCTGATCTACGGCACCGCCGCACACGCGCTGGACTATGACGACGTGCATCAGTCCAGCAACACGCACCCCAGCGCGCCCATCGTGGCGGCACTGATGGCGGGTGTGCGCGCGGAACCGGAGCGGGCCCACCGCGCCCCCACGGCCTTCGCCGTGGGGCTGGCCACGAACGTGGGTCTGGGCAGGGTGTTGGGCTTCCCTCACTACGAGAAGGGCTGGCACGCCACCAGCACCATCGGGCCGCTGGCCGCCGCAGCGGCGCTGGCTTATCTCTACGGCCTGGATGCCGAGGCCGCGGCCCATGCGCTGGCCATCGCCGCGGCGCAGGCCGGCGGACTGCAGCGCAACTTCGGCGCAATGGCCAAGCCCCTGCAGGCCGGTCTGGCCGGCGCGGCCGGGCTGCGCGCCGCGCGCTTGGCGAGGGCCGGCCTCACGGCGGATCCGGACGTGTTCGGGCCCAAGGGCTACTTCGACCTGTACCAGGGTGAGTCCATCGAGGTGAACCCTGACGACATCGAGTTCGACCTGTACGGTGGCGGCATCGCGGTGAAGCTCTTCCCCTGCTGCTACGGCACGCACCGGCCCATCGCGGTGGCCCTGAAGGCCCGTGAGGCGATGCAGCAGGCCGGCACGGCGCTCGATATGGTGGCGGACATCGAGGTGCTGGCACCGGCGGGTGCCTACCTGCCCCTGCGCGTACAGGACCCGCAGGTGGGCAGCGAGGGCAAGTTCTGCGGGGCCTACACGGTGGCCTGCGCGATGATCGACGGCGGCGTGGGGCTCGCGCACTTCGAGGACGACGCGGTACACCGGCCGGACGTGCGGGGGCTCATGCAGCACATCCGCCTGGTGGAACGGGAGGGTAAGGCCACGGGACTCATCCGGCGCACGACCCCGCTGGAGCTGATTGGACGCGACGCGAACGGCAACGAGGTGGTGCACACGGAGGTAATGCCCTTCCCCGGCTCGCCGGATAGCCCCATCACCACCGAGCAGCTCGAGGCCAAGGTGCGGGACTGCCTGACCCACTACGAGCGCCGCACGGGACGGCGCTGCGATTATAATCGGTTCGAGGCGGTCGTGGATCGGCTGATGGTGCCGGCCCGGCCCATTGCGCGGGTGGCCGCAGGAGACTGAGCCGGCACCCGCAGTTGCAGCACCTTTCCGAGGGGACGATGGGGCGGCCTTTCCCCTATCCGCGGCTGACCGATCCCGCGGAGCTGGCCAAGCTCGGCGAGTGGAGCGAGGAGCTCTACCGTGACTTCGACGCCGTGCGCGAAGGCAACCTGAGCGAGGCCGAACTGCATGCCAAGTACAAGGCCCGAGCGGCCATCCTCTGCCTGGACATGACCGGCTTCACCGAGACGGCCATCCAATTCGGCGAGGTGCAGAGCCTGCTGCGCATCCATGATGTGCAGACGGTCTGCCTGCCCGTCTTGCGGTCCCACGGCGCCCGGCTCGTGCGCGCCTTCGCGGACGATCTGACCGCGCTCTTCGACGATCCGCATCACGCGGTTGATGCCGCGCTGGAAATCCACCGGCGGGTGCATGCCTTCAACGCGTCCGATCTGGCGGGAGCGCACCCGGCCGAGACCTGCATCGGCATCGGCTATGGCGAGGTGTTCGGCATCGGGCCCAACCTCGCCATGGGCGACGAGATGAACCGCGCCTCCAAGCTGGGTGAGGATACCGCTCGCGGCTTCGAAACGCTCATCACCGAGAACGTCTACGAGGCGGTAGTGCAGCGCACGGACTGCGCGTTTCGGCCGGAGCGCCGCGAAGAGCTGCCCTTTTCCTTCTACTCCGTGACCAGCCAGACGTAGGACGATTGGGGCTGCCAGCTTGGCCCAGCCGCCTGCCTCCACAAACAGCAACGCCCGCCCCCCGGCAAGCGGGGAAGCGGGCGTGAACTGTGGAGCAACGAGGCGGCTATGCCGCGCCGCCCCGGCTCAAGGGGCCGTGGGAGGCACCACGTCCAGGGTCACCCGCACGCGCGTGACCGGGTAGAACGGGTTGCCGGTGATCACCCGCGCGGCGATCTCGGCATGGTCGCCGCTCGGCGGGCCGCCTCCGTCGTCGTCATCGTGGATGGGTCCCACGTCCGGACTGTACTGCCCGGGCTCCAGCGTGACGGTGTCGCCAGCGCGCAGGTGGCCATGGGTGCATACCGGCGTCTGGAAGGCATCCTTGAAGATGTCCTCCAGCACCCCGCCCAGGTGCCGATCCCACTTGCCGCCCAGGTACATGCACTTCACCCGGCCCAGCGACAGAACCAGCAGGAAACGGTTGGGATCGCCCAGGGTGTTTCCGTCGGCATCCATCTCCACCTGCACCTCATCCAGCGACGGGATGCGCACGGTGACCGGCTGGGTCAAGGGATACAGCGCGTCATCGTAGGAACGCGGCCGCACGGTGCGGCTGGCCTCCAGCGTGATCGTGGTGGCGCTGGGAGGCGCCTGCGCGGTGCGGAAGCCGATCTGCACCTGCGTGCCCATCGCGTTAAGCGAGGCATCCTGCGCGTTGGGCCCGATCGTGACGACGTATTGCGTGTTGTAGGCCAGTGTGGTGGCCGGCACGAAGGCCACCGTGCTCGTGTCCAGCCACTTGTAGCTGCCACCCGGGTTGGGCGAGACGTCGAACGCGCCCTCCACCGAGCTCTGGTTCATCGGTTCCGAGAACTGCACGACGATCTGGTCGCCCACCGGGACGCCCGTGGCGCCATCCGCCGGGGTGATGCTCACCACCGTGGGCGGCGTCGTATCGGGCTGCAGGCCGGTGGTGAACGTCGAGGTGAAGTCCTGCGCCATGGCATTGCCCACCAGATCTTTCACACCGGCCGCGACCTTCACGGTGTAGGCGGTGCTGTAACCCAGGTTCGCGTCCGGCGTGAACGTCAACGCGGTGTTGTCCCCCGACCAGCCAAAGCTGCCCGACACGGCGGTGCCGCCGCTGCTGAGCGAGAACGCACTCTCGGCCGTGGCGGTCTGCACCGCCTCGGAGAAGGTGACGATCACGCCCTGGCTCACGTCCACGTTGCCGGCACCAGCGGGTGGCGTCACGCCGGTCACCTGTGGCGGCGTCACGTCCGGTTGCGTGCCGGTGGTAAAGGCGGCGCTGCGATTCCTGGCGAGCGTCTGGCCGTAGATGTCCTGCGCCGAGTTGGCAATGCCCAGGCTGTACGGGGTCTGGTAGGCCAGCATGGCAGCAGGCGTCACGGTGAGCACCGTGTCACCGGCGGACCAGCCGTAGCTGCGCGGCACATCCGTGCCGCCGCTGGTGGCCAGGGAGATCGCGGCTTCGGTGCTGGCGTGGTCCATCGGGTGGCTGAAGGTCACCGAGAGGGTGGTATCCACCGGCACGTCCGTGGCCCCATCCGCCGGGGTGGTTCCCAACACCTGCGGCGCACCGAAGGGGAAGTTCGGTAGCGTGATCGGCACGGTGGTGATGGCGTTGGCTGTGATGGTCACGTCCTGCGGATCGGAGCTGCGGGACAGAATCTTGCCGCTGCCATAGGGATCCACGATGCGCTGCACCACCTGTAGCGAGTAGGTACCCGGCGGCAGGAAGGCCAGCAGCTCACCCAGGGATTGGCCGGCCGTGCCGCTGCCCGTGATGCCCACGGGCTTGCCGTTTATCAGCACCACGGCGCCATCCACCAGCCCCACCACGTCGTTCACCGTCACCTGCACGGAGCCCGTGGGGAACTGCTGGGAGAGTGTCTGCACCAGCAGGTTCAGGTTGCACACGAAGCTGCCCTGATTGGGCGTCTGCGTGTTGGCCGTGTCCGAATTGAGAGCGCAGTAGGCGAACTCCGCGCCACTGGTGAGGTCCACGAAGCGAAGCTGCCACGTGATCTGGCCCTGTACGAACGGATCGAGCACGACCTGGGCGCTATAGTGCAGGATGTTGCCCGCGCTGTCGGTCACGGGCGTGAGCGTGACGACCTGCTCCTGCAGCGTGTTTTGATCGCCCACGATGGAGACCACCGCCTTGAGTCGGCTGCTGAGCGGGTTGGAGGGCGTATCGGGACCGCCCACCTCGTTCACCACGTCCACCGGAATGGTGAAGTTGAACGTCGCGCTGCCCGGCGCGGTGGGCGAAGGTCCGCTGAACGAGTAGGTGGCTTCGGCCGTCAGCGGCACGAGTTGGAACTCGGGCACGGTGCCGCCGCCGGTATCGCTCGGCGGTGACAGGCTGATCGTGTCGTCCACGGGCACGTCACGCACGATGGCGCCATCGAAGAAGCGCACGCTGAGCTGATAGTCGCCCGGCTCCAGGAACAGCAGGATCACCGGATTGTTCGCGTCCACGAATATGTCGAACAGGTGCTCGGTGCCTCCGTTGATGGAGACGCCAAAACGCGGATTGGCATAGGCGCCCACCACCGCCGGGTCATAGCGCACGGCGAACGGAGCCAGATCGCGGAACTGCGTCACGGAATCCACCTGCACGCCCACGATCGGGCTCAGCGTGAGGGTGACCGTGTTCGTCCCGCCGCTGAGCACCAGGCGGTTCCGCAGGAAGCCCCCGAAGCGCGTCGTGGGCGTCTTCAGCAGGAAGTAGAAGTCGTAGGCGCCGGCTTCCAGGCCCAGGTTCTTGACCGTGAGCACCTGCACCTTGGAGGGGTCGATTGTCAACCCGAACGACAGCACGTTCTCCGCAGTGCCATCGTGGGGCACCACCAGCAGTTCGCCGTCAATCTGCACGGTGGCCGCAAGCGGCTGACTGGCTGTGGTGGTACTGCCACCGCCCAGCACCGATTGGTCGAATGAGCTGAGCCGGAACCCGATGGACGTCTGCTCCAGCGGGACGCTTTGCCCATTGCCGTTCGAATTGCCCTGACCGCATGCCGCCAGCGACAGCAGGGCGGTCGCGATGATCAGATGCCGGAAGGCGTGCCGGAAGCCCATGGATGAACCCCACCGATGAAAGCGCAGCGCCCCGAGCCGGTTTCCCCCCGGGCCGGGCGCCCGAAACCTTCACCCATCCATGGGATGTCTTCGGGAATTCTCTCTTTTCCTGAACTGCAGAACCCGAAATAGCCGCCACTGTCAAGGACGGCGTTGCCATCGCCGCTCCGTTCCCTGGTGCGGCTTCAGCGCCAAATATACCCTAAATGGAGTATCTTTTTATGACACTCCCAATGGCATTTATATTACATGAAAGCGCGACCGTGTCAACGCAATCAGGCCCCATGTAGCACACCAAGCAACCGCGCCGTCGGAATTCCCCGCACCCGAACCGATTGATCGGCTCATGCGCGGTGCGCAATGCACGTCGTCAACGCCAAGGCTGGGCCGCCATGAGCCGGCCCGGGCCAGCCTTCGGAGCCGCGCCGCGCCTGGGTTCAAGGCCGCGCATGGCCGACCCTGCAAAGCCGCGAGTGTCTTGCTTTTCGCGGCCGACGGGCGGAAAATTCCAACACCCGTTCCAATCGGTTGTGGTGCACGGATGGTGGGGGGCTTCCGGCACAAAAAGGAGCAGCGGAATCGCGCTGTGCGCCGGAAGCCAGGCACCGGCCGGGATCGGGCGAGCCGCAGTTCGTTCGCAGCATTCGACCAACCTGGAGAACCGATGAATCCGCGCAAGTGGACTCTTGGCCGTATCGGCCTATGGATGGTGTCCGGCGCGGCGCTGTCCCTGCTGTGCCTCGCCCCGACAGCCCGGGCGGAGACCACGGTGAGGATGGTGCCGCACGCCGACCTCAAGAACATCGACCCGATCTGGACCACGGCGTACATCTCCCGCAACCATGGCTACATGGTGTGGGATACCCTGTTCGCCCTAAACGAGAAGCTGGAGCCCCAGCCGCAGATGGTGGACAGCTGGAAGGTGAGCTCCAACGGGCTCACCTACACGTTCACCCTGCGCGAGGGCCTGCGTTGGAGCGACGGCAAGCCGGTCACGGCGGAAGACTGCGTGGCATCCATCCAGCGCTGGGGCAAGCGCGATGGGATGGGCCAGAAGCTGATGGACGTCGTGAAGGGGCTGCACGTCGTCAATGCCCGCACGTTCCGCATGGAACTGAAGGAGCGCTACGGGCTGGTGCTGGATTCGCTGGGCAAGCTGTCCAGCAACGTGCCGTTCATGATGCCCAAGGCCTATGCGGAGGTGGACCCGTTCCAGCAGGTGCCCAAGGAGAGCATCGGCTCGGGGCCCTTCATCTTCAAGGTGGATGAGTGGGTGCCGGGCAGCAAGGTCGTGTACGTTAAAAATCCGCTCTACAAGCCGCGCTCCGAGCCCCCCAGCCTGGCCGCGGGCGGCAAGGTGGTGAAGGTGGACCGGGTGGAGTGGGACTACATTCCAGACCAGCAGACGGCCGTGAATGCGCTGCTGACGGGCGAGGTGGACTACTTCGAGCAGCCGGCGCACGACCTGCTGCCGTTGATGGACGGCAAGCCCGGCATCCGCATCGAGCGCATCGGCCTGGGCGAGCAGGGCTGGCTGCGGGTGAATCACCTGTATCCGCCCTTCAACAACGTCAAGGCGCGGCAGGCACTGGAATGGATGATGGACCAGCAGGCATACATGCAGGCTGCCATCGGCAACCCGAAGTACTGGCAGACCTGTGCCGCGCTGTTCGTCTGCGGCACGCCTTACGCGTCGGACGTGGGCGCGGAGCCGATCCTCCACCACAACATCGCCAAGGCCAAGGAACTGCTGAAGGAGTCGGGCTACAAGGGCGAACCGGTGGTACTGATGGACCCCACGGACATCCCGCTCTCGCACAACATGACGCTGGTGACCGCCCAGCTCATGCGGCAGATCGGGCTGAACGTGGAAGTGCAGGCCATGGACTGGAGCACGCTCACCTCCCGCCGGGCCAAGCAGGATCCGCCCGCGCAGGGTGGGTGGAACGCCTTCCACACCTGGTGGTCCGCCGCGGACGTATTCACGCCGCTCAACAACATCGGCGTGTCCGGCGGGTGCAAGGAGAAGGCGTGGTTCGGCTGGCCCTGCGATGCCAAGCTGGAGAAGATGCGCGGCGAATGGGCCCGCGCGACCAGCTTCGCGAAGCGCAAGCAGCTCGCGGATGAGATCCAGAAGCGCGCCTACGAGGTGGTGACCTACATCCCCACCGGCCAGTGGTTCCTGGCGCGCGCCTACAGCTCGAAACTGGATGGCGTGATCATCGCGCCCATCCCCTTCATGTGGAACATCTCCAAGCACTAGCGTTGGACTTCAGCGGTATGCCGCCCGCGGTGCCAGATGGCCGCGGGCGGCGCATCCCGCTCCAAACACCACCATCGCCACGCCGGCCGGCCCGGAGCGCCCTCGCCAGGGCGCGCGGGCAGCGCGGCGCCCCTCTCGCGCAGTCGGCCCCGTCCGCGAGCCCTGCTGCGCCTAGCCGTCGCGAGGATCGCCATGCGTCTGCTGATCGCTTCCATGAAGCACGAGACCAACACGTTCTCGCCCGTGCCCACCGACCTCGCGCGCTTTCAGCAGCGCACGCTGTGCTTCGGCGCGGACGTGCGCAGCACCTTCGCCGGCACGCGCACGGGTGTGGGGGCCTACCTGCGGCTGGCCGAGGAGGTGCACGCGGAAGTCGTCACGCCCGTGGCGGCCGAGGCAGCGCCCAGCGGCCCCGTGCACACAGATGCCTATGACACCATCACGGACGCCATCTGCGAGGCGGTGGACGGACGCATCGACGGCATCATGCTCGATCTGCACGGTGCCATGGTGGCCGAATCCACCCGGGACGGCGAGGGCCGCCTGCTGGAGCGCATCCGCGCCATCGCGCCCAACATGCCGATTTGCGTGAACCTGGACTTGCACGCCAACCTCACGCAGACCATGATGGACCACTGCACAGCCATGATCGGTTACAAGACCTACCCGCACATCGACAGCTTCGAGACGGCAATTCAGATCGGCCGGGTGCTGCTTGCCGCCATGCGCGGGGAGGTGAACCCAGTGATGGCCTGGGACAACAGGCCCCTGCTGGCCCAGACCCTGCGCATGGGCCACGAGGACGAGCCCATGGCCTCCCTGCTGGCCATGACCCGAGAGACGGAGGCAGACGGCATCCTGGCGGCCACCGTGTTCGGCGGCTTCCCTCTGGCGGACTTCCACGACGCCGGGCTTTCCGCCGTGGTGGTGGCCGATGGCGACCGCAAACACGCGGAGTCCGCGACCAAACGGCTGCTGGATGCGGCTTGGCACCTGCGGGTGGACTTCATCTACGAGGGCGAGCCCCTGCACGAGGCCATCGCCCGCGCCAAGCAGCTCACCGAGGGGCCCGTGATTCTGCTGGATCATGCGGACAACGCCGCGTCCGGCGGCACGCAGGACGTCATGTCGGTGATCGCGGAAGTGCTCAGCCAGGGGCTGGAGGATGTGGCCGTGGCCTCCGTCAAGGATCCGGAGGCGGTGCAGGCCATGATCCGCGCCGGGGTGGGGGCGGAGGTGACGCTGGAGCTGGGCGGCAAGACGGACATGCCCGCCATCGGCCGCAAGGGTGAATCGCTGCGCGTCACGGGGCGCGTGCGCTGCATCACGGACGGTGATTTCCGGGTGACCGGGCCCATGAACACGGGCGTGACCGCGCACATGGGGCCCACCGCCGTGCTGGACACGGGCGCCGTGCAGATCGTGGTGTGCTCATTCAACAACGAGCCGTTCGACCAGGGCGTGTTCACCTCGGTGGGCATCGACCCCAAGGCCAAGCGCTACCTGGTGCTCAAGTCGCGCATCCACTACCGGGCGGGGTTCCAGCCCATCGCGCGGCACACGATCACCTGCGACGGCATCGGCGTATGCTCGTCGGACAACAGCCTGTTCGAGTACCGCCACGTGCGGCGACCCATCTATCCGCTCGATGCGGACGTGTGATAGCTGCGACCGTGACGGCCGACCGGCCACCACCGCCATTGCCACAGGAGCTCTGCCCATGCGCGCCGTGATTGCCATGATGAAGCACGAGACCAACACGTTCTCGCCCATCCCCACACCCTGGGCGCGCTTCGAGGAGTGGGGCGCGTACCTGGGCGACGATGCCCTGCGTGCCTACGAGCACACGGCCATGCCCATGGGCGCGTACATCAAGCTGGCGCGCGCCGAGGGCATGGAGATCGTCACGCCCGTGGCCGCCGAGGCCATGCCCAGCGGGCCGGTGAGTGCCGACGCCTACGAGCGCATGGCCGGCGCCATCTGCGATGCGGTGCGACGCGGCTGCGACGTGGTGATGCTCGACCTGCACGGGGCCATGGTCAGCGAGGTCACGCCGGACGGCGAAGGCACCCTGCTGGAGCGCATCCGCGCCATCGCACCCGAGGTGCCGATCTGCGTGACGTGCGACCTGCACGCCAACCTGACCGAGAAGATGGTGCGCAACTGTACCGCGCTGATCGGCTACAAGACCTATCCGCACGTGGACATGTACGAGGTGGGCGAGCAGGTGGGGCGCATCCTGCTGCGGGCCCTGCGCGGCGAGGTGAAGCCCGTGATGGCCTGGGGCAACCGGCCCCTGCTGGCCCAGACCCTGCGCATGGGGCACAAGGACGAGCCCATGAAGACCCTGCTGGCCATGGCCCGCGAGGCGGAAGCCCAGGGTCTGCTGGCGGTCACGGTCTTCGGAGGCTTCCCCATGGCGGACTTCGCCGATGCCGGACTCTCCACCATCGTCGTGGCCGACGGCGATGCACCGGCGGCCCAGGCCGCGGTAGACTGGCTGCTGGAGGCCGCCTGGGAGCGCCGCGAGGCCTTCCTGCACCGCCACGAGCCGTTGGACGAGGTGGTTGCGCGCGCCAAGCAGCTCACGGAGTTCCCCGTGCTGCTGCTCGATCACGCGGACAACGTGGGCTCCGGGGGCTCCGAGGACGTGATGACGGTGATCGCCGAGGTGATGCGCCAGGAGCTGGACGACGTGGCCGTGGCTGCCGTGTGGGATCCGCAGGCGGTGCAGGAGATGATGAAGGCCGGCGTGGGGGCGGAGGTGACAATCAAGCTGGGCGGCAAGACGGACATGCCCTCCATCGGCCGCAGGGCCGAATCGCTGCCCGTCACGGGCCGCGTGCGCACCCTCACCGACGGCAGCTTCGTCGTGCGCGGCCCCATGTACACCGGGGTCACCGTGCAGATGGGCCCCACGGCCGTGCTGGATACGGGCCGCATGAAGATCGTCGTCGTCTCACGGCATCACGAGCCGTGGGACATCGGGGTGTTCACCTCCGTGGGCATCGAGCCCACGCAGATGAAGTACCTCGTCCTCAAGTCGCGCATCCACTACCGCGCGGGCTTCGAGCCCATCGGCAAGCACACGCTCACCTGCGACGGCATCGGGGTCACCACCTCGGACAACCGCCTGCTCAAGTTCGAGCACGTGCGGCGGCCCATCTATCCGCTCGATCCGATGTAATCCCAGCGGCGCTGCGGGCAGGCACGGGCGGTGCGAGCGTCCGTATGAAGGCTGCGCGGCATGCACATCCCACGCACCCTGAAACGCTTATGAATAGCGAAGCGACTGTTTCGGGGGCGCTGCCCCTTGGACCCCAATTGAATCCCATGTTTTCGCGGCTGTTTCGCAGCCGCGAAAACCCGAAAGGGGTGCGCGAGGGGGCTTGCTCCCTCGCAGCGGTTGTTTCCCGCAGGCTTTCTACACGATGGAGAACACGGGGCCGGGCGGGCGGCGCAGGGTCTCGGCCAGGGCGTGCAGGCCCTCCTCCAGCCGCGAGAGGGGCTGGATGCCGCCCAGGCCCACGCGCACGGCGTGGGGCGGCGGCGTACGACCCACGGTGAAGGCGGACGCCGGCGAGATCAGCACCCCGCGGTCGTGCGCCTGCGCCACGAACTCCTCGGTTTGCCAGGGCTCCGGCACCTGCAGCCACAGATGGAAGCCGCGCGGCTGTGCCTGGTACTCGAAGCCGTGCAGCACGCGCGCGGCCAGGCGCTGGCGCTGCAGCGCCTCCTCCTGCTGGCGCGCCACGATGCGGTCCGCCGTGCCGTCGGTCAGCCAGCGGCAGGTCAGCTCCGCCAGCAGCGGCGGAGCCATGATGGTGAAGGCGCGCACCCCCGCCGCCACGCGCGGCGCCCGGCCCTCCGGCGTGACGACGAACCCGATGCGCAGGCCCGGCGCCAGGAACTTGGAGGTGCTGGCGATGCAGTAGCTCCGTTCGGGCGCCAGCAGGCTCAGCGGCGGGGGTGCATCCGGCAGGAGCTGCCCGTTCACGTCGTCCTCGATGATCGCCAGGTCCAGCCGCCGTGCCACCGCGGCGATCTCGGCCCGACGCGCGGCGGACATCACGGTGGTGGTGGGGTTGTGCAGCGTGGGCACCGTGTACAGCACCCGCGCCCCGCGGGAGACCGCCGCGGCCTCCAGAGAGTCGGGCAGCATGCCGTCCTCGTCCATCGCCACGGGTGCCAACTGCAGGTGCAGCACCTTGGCGATGCCTTTGAGGCCCGGATAGGTCAGGCACTCCGTGAGCACCACGTCGCCCGGCTGGGTGAGGCCGGAGAGGATCACGGCGATGGCGTTCTGGCCCCCGGCCGTCACCACTACCCGCTCGGGTCCCACAACCAGTCCCCGCCGCGCGAGCCATTGCGCGGCCACGCGCCGGTGGTCGGAGAGGCCCACGTTGGGCTGATAGTCCAGAAAACGCCCCATGTCCGGGCTGTGGGCCAGTTCCGCCAGGGAGCGCTGCAGGTCGAGTTGCTCCACGTCCACCACTGGCCGGGTCAGGGACAGGTCGATCAGGTGATCGTCCGGCTCGGCCGGCGTGGGCAGTGCCTCCTCTCTGCGCGAATCGCTACGCACGTAGGTACCCCGGCCGATCTCCCCGCTGATCAGGTTCTGCCGGGCAGCCTCCGCATAGGCGCGCGAGACCGTGCCCACCGTCAGCCCCAGCGCCTCGGCAAGGTCGCGGTGTGTGGGCAACTGGGCGCCGGGCGCCAACGTGCCGCTAGCGATGTCCTCCCGCAGGGCGGCCGCAATGCGCAGATACCGAGGACCTGCTCGGTATTCCAGCTTGGGAATCCACATTGTCATGGTGACAATATATCTGTTGACAGCTAATTGTGTCAATTTTAGAGTGACTGTACCGATTGTTGTTCGAGTATTGTCACTAATTGACGGAGAAGGAAATGGCTTCGCTTGTGCAAGTGCACTCCACTGGCAACGCGGGTCTCAATGGTGGCGTCTCCGGTCAGGACGGTGAAGGCTCGCTGCTGAGCCTGCTGGTCCGCCCGCGGCAGATCGCCCGCATGTGGTGGACGCGCCATGAGGCGCGCCGGCAATTGCTTGAGATGGACGACCACATGCTGCGCGACATCGGCCTCACCCGAGGCCAAGCCGTGCGCGAATGGCAAAAGGGCTTCTGGGAAGCCTGATTGCCAACGGTCCTGCCGGATTACTGCTGACATTCCCCCGCCGGTTGCGATAAGACCGATCGCAACCGATGCGTCGTCCGCCGCTCATTATACCCATACGGACGCTCCGTGTCTCGATACAATCGCGACGCAGTAGCGTGATGGTCTGCGCCGCGCGGCGAGGCCCCTCGCCGGCTGCCGGAGCAATCCCGTGGTGCCAGCCCCCCCGATTCTCATCGAAGTGACCCGCGGCGACATGGTGGAGAGCCGTCACATCGGCTCCGCCGTGGCCGTGGATGCCAACGGCGGCGTGGTGGCCGCCTGGGGCGATCCCGAGCAGGTCGTCTATGCCCGCTCGGCCATCAAACCGCTGCAGGCGCTGCCCCTGGTGGAAAGCGGCGCGGCGGACCGCTACGGCGTGAGCCCCGCGGAGCTGTGCAATGCCTGCGGCTCCCACGGCGGCGAGCCGGCCCACGTGCAGCTCGTGCAGGCATGGCTAGCGCGCATCGGGCTCTCCCCGGACGAGCTGGAGTGCGGCAGCCACCTGCCTTCCTACACACCGGCGGCCCATGCCCTGCTGCGCGCGGGCGAAGCGCCGGGCAATGCGCACAACAATTGCTCCGGCAAGCACACGGGCATGCTCACGCACACGGTGCACCTGGGCGAGCCCACGCGGGGCTACATCCTGGCACACCATCCGGCGCAGTTGCGCGTGCGGGCTGCGCTGGAAGGCATGACGGGCCTCAATCTCTCCATGGCCCCACGCGGCATCGACGGCTGCGGGCTGCCCCAGTACGGCATGCCCCTGCGCGCGCTGGCCCACGGTATGGCGCGCATGGCCGACCCCGCGCACCTGCCTGCGGAGCGCAAGGCGGCCGTGGAGCGCATCCGGTCCGCCATCGCCGCGGAGCCATTCTACATCGCCGGGACCGGCCGCTTTTGCACGGAGCTGATCCAGGCCGCCGGCGGCCGCACGCTCATCAAGACCGGCGCCGAGGGCGTCTACATCGCCATCCTGCCCGAGCAGGGGTTGGGTGTGGCCGTGAAGATTCACGACGGCACCCCGCGCGCCCTGCCCGTGGCGCTGGGCGCCATCCTGCGGCGCTTGGGCGCACTGGACGATGCCGCCTGGGCCGCGCTGAGCCACCACGTGACGCCTGTGCTGCGCAATCATGCCGGCACGGAGGTGGGTGCGGTGCGGGTAGGCGCGGGCTGGCTGGACGCCTGAGGGCCGCATGGCAGCCGGGACGAATCCCTGGATCGACGCGGAGCTGCGGCTGGAGCCCGATCCCTACAGCTCCTTCGAGACTTGGTATGCCGCTGCGGAGGCGGTGGTTGCCCAACCTCACGCCATGGCGCTGGCCACAGTGGATGGCGAAGGCCGCCCCTCGCTGCGCATGGTGCTGTTCCGCCAGGTGGCGGACGGGGCCTTCCGCTTCTACACCAACTGCGGCAGCCGCAAGGCCGCGGAGCTGGCCGCAAACCCCGCCGCCGCGCTGCTGTTCCACTGGCACCCGCTGGGCCGCCAGGTGCGGCTGGAAGGTCGCGTGAGCCCGCTTGCCGACGAGGATTCGGACGCCTATTTCGCCACGCGTGACCGCGAGAGCCAGCTCGGGGCCTGGGCCTCACGGCAGAGTGCGCCGCTGGCCTCGCGCGAGGCGCTGCAGGCGGAGATGGCCCGCATGCGCGAGCGCTTTGCGGACCGGCCGGTGCCTCGGCCGGAGCACTGGGGCGGCTACGGGCTGGTGCCGGAGCGCTTCGAGTTCTGGCAGAATCGCCCCAACCGCCTCCACGACCGCTTCCGCTACGAACGCGAGTCCGGCGGCTGGCGGGTGGAGCGGCTTTCGCCATGACTGCACCCGTCGTGACTTACACTGGCGCCACCAGCCTGCACCCGTCCGCCCGCCCCCTGCCACGATGATCTCCCGCGCTGACATCGGCTCCCTGTTCGTGTTGGGCTTCCGGGGCTTCCAGGTGCCCGACTGGCTGCGGGACTTCGCCGCGCGCTACAGCCTGGGCGGCGTGATCCTCTTCGACTATGACGTGGGCACGCGGCGCTACGAGCGCAACGTGCGGGACCCCGCACAGATGCGCGCGCTGTGCGCGGAAGTGGCCGCGCTGCCCTCCGCGCCGCTGGTGTTCGTGGACCAGGAGGGCGGCAAGGTGCGGCGCCTCAAGGAGGCACGCGGCTTCGCGCCCCTGCCCAGTGCGCAGGCCTTCAACGGCCTGCCCATTGCGGAGCGCCGCGCGCTGGCCCGGGCGGCCTTCGCGGAGCTGCGGGCGCTGGGCATCTCTTACGACCTGGCGCCGGTGGTGGACCTGAACCTGAACCCCGACAATCCGGACATTGGCGCGGTGGAACGCGCGTACTCGGCCGATGCGGACGAGGTGCGCGCCATCGTGGCCCTGCTGAACGAGGCCGCGCGCGAAGCCGGGCTGGGGCTGTGCCTCAAGCACTATCCGGGGCTCGGCGGCGCGACCACCAACAGCCACGAGGCCCTGACCGACCTCAGCGATTGTCTCAATCCGGTGCAGCTCGAGCTGTTCCACGAGCTGGCGCCGACGCTCTCCGGCCACGCCATCCTGGTCAGCCACGGCATCGTGAACCAGTGGGAGCCGGGCGTGCCGATCTCCATGTCCGGCATGGCCCTGGGCGCGCTGCGCCGGCGCCTGCCGGACGTGCTGCTGATCTCCGACGATCTGCAAATGCAGGGCCTGCAGCAGCGCTTCGGCACGGCCGAAGCCTGTCGGCAGGGCATCGCGGCGGGACTGGATCTGCTGCTGGTGGGGCACAACCTGCGGGACGAATCCGCCCGCACCAGCGCCCTGGCCGAAGGACTGCTCGCGGCCGCGGAGGCGGATGCGCACTTGGCCGGGCGGACCGAAGCCGCGCTGGGCCGTGTGCAGGCGCGAAAGCGTGCGTTCGGAGCCGGGCCGGGTCAGACCGCCGCGAGGTAGGGCGCGAAGGCGGCACGGTGCTCCGCGCTGACCCGCTGTGGCCGCCCGCGGTCGTCCAGGAACACCGCCACGGCATCCGCCTCCAGTACGGCGCGTCCCTCCGGGTGGCTCACGATACGCTGGCGGATCGTTACGCGGGCCCCGCGCAACGCACCGATGCTCACCTCCACGCGAAAGCGCTCGCGCGAACGCAGCGAGCTGCGGTAGTGCACGCGAATCTCCGACAGCGCCAGCGAGCTGCCCACGCGGGCTACGGCGGCGGGGTCAATGCCGATCTCGTGCAAAAACTCGTGGCGGGCGTGTTCCAGGTAGTTCAGGTACACGGCGTTGTTGACGACGCCGTACTGATCCAACTCATAGTCGCGCACCTTGAACTCCAGGCTGAACACCTCGGACATGCGGGGGCTCCCGGAGCGGGGCGGACTGGGGATAGCAGGGGGACGGTGTGGGGTGCCCGGCGGCAAAGCGATCTGCCGGCGGGCGACCGGAGCCCCCGCGCAAGCGCGGAGGCTCCAAGGCTTTGTTTTGAATTGCCGGAGTGTCTCAATCTGCCGTCACTTGTCATTCCGAGGCCCACAACGCGGGCCAAGGAATCTGTTTTGTTTCACGGAACAACAGATTCCTTGCTTCGCTCGGAATGACAGGCACGGGCTGTTCAGGACAGTCCTCATGGCGCTTCCAAACAAAACCTGGCCCGGACGGTGCTAGATGCCTTTTTCCGAGGCCAGGTACTTGGCGATCGCTGTCATTTCCTTGTCGTTGAGCTGCGCCGCCATGCCCCACATCAGGGCCGACTGGCCACTCTTGCGCTGCTGCGTCTTGAAGGCCTTCAGCTGCACCACGATGTAGTCCGCGTTCTGGCCGGCCAGCTTGGGATACGCGGGCTGGAGCGGTTTGGCACCGCCGGGGCCATGGCAGGCCGCGCAGCCCTTCTGGTTGAAGAGCGCCTTGCCGCTTTGCGCGGCCGCGGGCGTGCTCATGTACAGGGCGCCGAACGTCACCACCGTAGCGGCCACCAGCGCGGTTTGAAGGATCCGTCGGATCAGGTGAGGCATAGTGCAATCCACGTTGAGGTTGAAAAAGCGTCTGGAATCCGATTGGGTTACCAGCCTCCCTTGCCTCTCCCCGGCAGTTCTCCGCTGGCCCGGCGGGAAGTGCGCGCCGATCGTCGATCGGGCGATGCACGGTCGAATCGGGCGACCGGCGAGAGGTATAACCAAAAGCGCCTCAGGGGCGCAACCGTATTTGCGGCGAGTATACCAGGATTATCCGTTGTGGAAACAGCCGACGTCCAGGGCGGGCAGTCCGACCGGCTCGCGGCGCTAGACCGCACGGGAGGCTGCTCACGGCCCGGGTGCACTCAACCGATAGTGAGCGTCGCAGGCGACCCATCCCGCCGTGCTTCCCAGGTCAGCGTGGCACGCCGACCCAGGGGCAGGGTGCGGTTGCGCGGACCGTGGCCGGCCGGCAGGTTGATCGCGACGGGATAGGGCGCGTCGCGGAACAGGTCGCGCAGCACGTCGTGCAGCAGGCCCGGCGGCTCGCTGTCGCAGTTTTGCATGTGCCCGAAGACTACGCCCGCCACGCTATCCAGCCGCCCCGCCTGCCGCAACTGCGTCAGGTAGCGGTCCACACGATAGGGCTTTTCGTTGACCTCCTCCAGGAACAGCATGCAGCCCTCGGTCTCCAGCGCCCAGGGTGTGCCGAGCTGACTGGCCAGCACAGCAAGATTGCCCCCCACCAGGCGGCCCTCAGCCACCGTGCCCTGCGGCGCGGCCTGCAGCAACTGGCAGGGAATGGCCGCGCTAGCCGGCGGCTCGAACAGCCACATGTGCTGATCGGCCAGATTTTCCGCCTGCTCCGGGGACGCGTGAAAGCTCGGGGCCGCGAGGCAGGACCCGTGCAGGGTGCCCACGCCCGTGGCCGCTTGCAGGAACCCAAACAACGCCACCACGTCGCTCATGCCCACCACGGGCTTGGGTGCCGCCGCGGCGATGCGCGCGGCATCCAGGTGCGGCAGCATACGCGCCGCGCCGTAGCCACCCCGCGTCGCGAAGAGACCCTTCACGGCCGGGTCGCAATACAGCGCCTGGAACGCTTCCGCCCGCTCGGCATCCGTGCCCGCGAGATAGAGGTGGCGGGGCTGGGGCTCGGGGAGCACCAGGGGCCGCAGCCGCCAGCCTGTGAGAATCGCGTGGGCGGCCTGCAGGTGCCGGGCACCGTCTCGGCCGGAATGGGAACTGGGGGAGAACAGCGCCACCGTATCGCCCGGTGCCAGGGCGGGAGGCATCGCCAGCGGAGCGGATCCCGCGGCTGACGGGGCGGTGGGGCGGGGAGCAGTCACCATGTCCGCTCCAGGGCGTCCTCCACACTCACCTTGACGGTCGGAGGCTCCTTGTTGGCCTCCAGCCGCGGGGAGCATCGCAGGTAGGTCAGCCCTTGTGCGGCGATGGCCTTCACTGAGAAGGCGCCCATGGCGGCCGGCAGCAGGTAGGCTACCTCCGGTTCCAGCGGGTAGGTGCGGCCGTCCGGCAGGGCCAGCTCGCCCTTGCCCTGCGTCACCACGGTAAGCTGGTACTGGTTGTTCCCCTCCGTCTGTGCGGGCAGCACGCGATCCTGCTCCAGCATCACCCGGTCCACCACGAACTGGGGAAAATCCACGATGCGCTCGATGGCCAAGCCCTCTTCGGTGGTCAGCACCTCCGGCGCGGGCGCCTCGTAGGGTGCCTTTTCCATCAGGGCCACGGCGTCCTGCACGTCCCAGTGCGGCTGGGTGAGCACCTTCTGGGCGAACATGGCGATCAGCCGCTCGTAGGTGGGCGTCTGGAACTCGATCACCTTCACGCCGTGCTGCAGCGAATGCAGCACACCCGGCGGCAGCGTCACCACGCTGCCCTCGTGCAACGGCACCTTGCCCAGGAAGCGCTCCACGGCCGCGCGGCGGCGCTCCTCCTCGGCCCGCAGCGTATCCGGAAGCTCCGCCAGCAGCTCGCGATGCAGGTCGGGCGCCACAGGCTCCTGCGGGTTGGCCTCGCGTTCGCGCAGGGCGGCATCGAGCTGATCGTCAATGCTGCGGCGCACCTGCTCGTAGTCGCGGATGGTCTGCACCAGGTCCGCGCTCAGCTTATCCTCCCAGGCGGCCCCGTGACGCCCGCGATACTCGTCCATCACCTCCGGGTGCAGGCCCGCCCGCAGTCCGCCCACGCCATCGGGCCAAGCCTCGCGGTTCACCTGCAACACCACATAGGTCTCCCACTTCTCGCGGTGCACCTCCAGGTACAGGTCGCCATAGACCGGCTCGGGCAGCGGCTCCAGGGTCTTGACGAGAATCGGCGGCTCTTCCTTCTCGCCCGAGATGGGGACGGGGAACATGCCCAGCGCATAGGGTAGGGACGTCACACCCGTGGCGGAGCGCACGCGCGAGACCCCGCGCTTCTCGATGCCCGTGTACCAGCCCTCGCGGCCCCAGGGCTTGGGGATGTAGCACACGTCCAGCAGGATCGGCTCGCGGCTGCTCACCACGGCCGTCTCCAGCCGCCGAGCCGCCCACTCGATGAGGGACAGCGGCTCGTATTCGAAGGCCTGGATCACCTCGTCCCGGCCCAAGCGGTTGGTGGACGACACCACACCGCGGTAGGATTCACCCTCCGGCCCGCGGGCCCAGTGCACGATTTCCTGGTACGTGACGAGCTTGTCCGGCTGCAGACTCCACGGCTCGCGCCGCCGCCGCTCGGTGAGCAAAAACACGTGGGTCGCCTCCTGCTCGTCCAGGTAGGGCGAAAGCCCGCGCAACAGGCGCCCGGACGGCGGATTCTGCCCCAGCCCCGTCATTTCCAGCAGGATGGAGTTGTGCGCGCCCTTGATGGCGAACGTAGGCGGCGTGGCCGAAAGGCCCGACTTCGCGGAAGGTGCAGCCATCCGTATGTCTGCAATCCGGTTTGCGGGGTGAGAGTCTCCGAGTTTCTAGGCTCGGTGCGGTGCGAGAGAGCGCTATTGTAATGCCCACCCGAGCCGAAGACAAGGAGATGCTCACGTTGACGCCAGCAGACTCGCCAACGAGCGGCGCGGGTGCTGCCGGCCGCGGGTTCCCGTGCGCTGGACCCGGTGCTACCGTGGTGCAAACGAGGCACGCACACCGCTCTTGGAGCGTCGGTGCGCGCCATGGGGGGCCACTCGGGCCACGGACGAGAGGATGCGTGTGAGTCGCTGGCTGGTGTTGGGCTTGCTGCTGGTGCCCACTGGCTGCGTGCCGGATCGCGCGCCGGTGCAGGGGCCACAAGGCGCGCTGCCCGGCGGGGCGGCCGCGCGACCGCGGGCTGCGCAATCCGCTGCGCTGGCCGCCCGCGACTTCACGGCGGTGGACCGTCATGCGCTGCGGGCCCCGGCGGTCGCGGAGCGCTCCCTGGATGCCCTGGCCGCCTATCTGGCCGCACCGGCGCGGGACGACGCGGACAAGGCGCGCGTGATCTACCGCTGGATCACCGACCGCATCGCCTACGACGCCGATGCGTACTTCTCCGGACGCTTCCGCAACACCCAGCGCGCCCCGGAGGACGTGCTGCGGCACCGCCTTGCCGTCTGCGACGGATACGCGGGGCTGTTCCTCGCACTGTCCCGGCGCATGGGGCTGGAGGCCGTGACCATCAGCGGCCATGCCAAAGGCTTCGGCTACCGGGCCGGGCAGGCGCTGGCCGGGCCGGCCGATCACGCCTGGAACGCCGTGCGGCTGAGCGGCCGATGGTACCTGCTGGACGCCACCTGGGGCGCCGGCACGCTGGACGCAAAGACCCATGCGTTCCGGCGGCACTTCGAGCCGCTGTACTTTCTGACGCCACCCGAGCGATTCGTGTACCGGCATCTGCCGGAGCAGCCCGAATGGCAGCTGCTGCCACGGCCCCTGACGGCCGGACAATTCGTGGCCCTGCCGCTGACCTGGCCCGCGTTCTTTCGGGACGGGCTGGCGCTGGTCGGCCCCTCCGAAGGCGCCATCCGCACCGCCGGCGAGCTGACGCTGCGCATCCAGGCGCCGCCGCAGGTGCGACTCACGGCAAAGCTGCTGCGGGACGGCCGCGAGGTGGCCGGCGGGCCCACGTTCGCCCAGCGCGACGGCAGCGCCGTGCAGATTCACGTGCGCGTCCCGCGCGCCGGGAATTACGCGCTGCAGGTGCTCAGCAAGGCAGAGCCAGCCGAGCGCACTTACGAAAGTGCACTGGAGCTGCGTCTGCTGGCCAGTGCGGGACTTGGCGGCGGGGCGGGCTTTCCGGAACCCTACCGGCCGTTCGCCGAGCACGAAGGGCGGCTGGAGGCGCCACTGCGCGGCCGCTTGCCCGCCGGCTCGACGCAGCGCTTCCGGCTGCGGATACCGGGGGCGGAGCGGGTGGTGGCCGCCGTCAACGGGCAACTGGTAGAGCTGGCCGCGCGCGGCGGCGCGTTCGAGGGCGACGTGCGCATGCCCCGCGGCGAGCTGATCCTCTACGCGCGCTTCCCCGGCGCGGAGAGCTACGCCGGTCTGCTGCGCTTCCAGGGCTACTGACCGGAAGTCCCCGGGAATGCCGCGTCTCATGGCGATTTGCGGTTGGCAGCGCCGGCCCGCTCCGCGTACTATAATCGCATGATCGCGCGCTCCCGCAGGGCTGTGCGCACGTTCCCCACAACCGGCCTCTCCCCCGTCAGGTCATCGATGAGCAATCTGCAGCGCTGGTCCACCGCCGATGCCCTGGATCTGTACGCTATCCAGGGCTGGGGCCGCGGGTACTTCGGCATCAACGACGCGGGGCACATGGTCGCCTACCCGCGCCGCGATCCGGCCCAGGGCATCGACCTGAAGGAGCTGCTGGACGACGCGCAGGCGCAGGGGCTCTCCCTGCCGCTGTTGATCCGCTTTTCCGATACGCTGGAAGACCGCCTGGTGCACCTGCAGCGCTGCTTCGCCAACGCCATCGCGGAGCACGAATACGAAGGCGAGTACCTGGCCGTCTACCCGATCAAGGTGAACCAGCAACGCCAGGTGGTGGAGGAGGTGGTGGGCTACGGCGCGCCCTACCGCATGGGCCTGGAGGTGGGCTCCAAGCCGGAGCTGCACGCGGCCCTGGCGACCCTGGAAACCCCCGGCGCGCTGATCATCTGCAACGGCTTCAAGGACCCCAGCTACATCCGGATGGCGCTGCTGGCGCAGCGGCTGGGCAAGACCGTGCTGCTGGTGGTGGAAAAGCTCAGCGAGCTGCCGCAGATCCTGCGCATCGCCGAGGAGGAGAAGCTGCGCCCGCGCATCGGGATCCGCATCAAGCTGGTCACCACCGGCTCGGGCAAGTGGGAAGATTCCGGAGGCGACTACTCCAAGTTCGGCCTGCTCTCCTGGGAGCTGATGGAGGCCATCGAGATGCTGCGCCAGGCCGACCGCCTGGACTGCTTCCAGCTCATCCACGCGCACCTGGGCAGCCAGATCAACAACATCCGCCGCGTCAAGGAGGCCATGCAGGAGGTGGCCCGCTACTACGTGGAACTGCACCGGCTGGGCTGCTCCATCGGCTACGTGGACGTGGGCGGCGGGCTGGGGGTGGACTACGACGGCACGCGCAGCACCTTCGGCTTCAGCGTCAACTACGACGAGGAGGAGTACGCCCGCGACATCGTCTCCATGCTGGCGGAAACCTGCCAAGCCGAGGGCCTGCCCCACCCGAACATCATCTCGGAATCCGGCCGGGCGCTGACGGCGCACCACGCCATGCTGGCGCTCAACGTGCTGGAGTACACCTCGCTGGACAACCACTTGGTGGAACTGGAGCCCGAGGCGGAAGAGCCGGAGCAAGTCACCAAGCTGCAGGAGATCCTCACCGAGCTGACCCCGCACTCCCTGTTCGGCCAGTGGTCCGAGGCCCTGCACATCCGCGGCGAGGCCAACAAGCTGTTCGAGCTGGGCTACCTGCCGCTGCAGCACCGGGCGCGCATCGACCAGGCCTTCTGGGCGGTGGCGCGGCGCGTGGAGCGGCTGGCCTCCAAGATGAAGCGCGTGCCCGAGGAGTTCAAGGAGTTGGAGTCGCTGCTGGCGGACAAGTACTTCTGCAACTTCTCCGTGTTCCAGTCATTGCCGGATTCCTGGGCGATCAACCAGGAGTTTCCCGTGGCGCCGCTGCACCGGCTGGACGAGCGGCCCACCCGCAACGGCACCCTGCAGGACATCACCTGCGATTCCGACGGGCGGCTGCTGAGCTACATCAGCCGCTTCGAAAAACGCGAGAGCCTGCCCCTGCACGCGATGAAGCGGGACGAGCCATACTACATCGGCGTGTTCCTCACGGGCGCGTACCAGGAGATCCTGGGCGACCTGCATAACCTGTTCGGGGACACCAACGCCATCCACGTGGCGCTGTCCGAGGATGGCTGGCACTACGAGCAGGTGATCCACGGAGAGACCGTGGCGGACGTGCTCAATTACGTGCAGTTCCAGCCCGACATGCTGGTGGACCGGCTGGAGCGCCAGGTGCAAGCCGCCGTGCGTGCGGGCCACATGACCGCGCTGGAGGGCAAGACCTTCCGCAACCTGTACGTCGCGGGGCTGGAGGGCATGACCTACCTGGAAAGCGATGCGCCGCGCCAGTCCCGGCCGCGCCCCATCCGCAAGGCGCAACTGGGGTGAACCCGCGGCGACGTCCGCAGGAGCCGCCCCAGTACACACCCCTGCGATAACCCGCGCCCACTTACCTGCCGTCCCGATCCGCGATGCAGCCCTATCCCCCGTTCTGTGGCGACGATCTGCGCCCCTGCACCTATGCCGAGGCGCGCGTGGCGATTCTCCCAGTGCCGTACGAGGGCACGGTGTCCTACGGCAGCGGCGCCGCGCAGGGCCCGCGGGCGATTCTGGAGGCCTCCGGGCAGCTCGAGATGTACGACGAGGAACTGGACTGGTGCTTCGATGCACTGGGCCTGCACACGCTGCCGCCGGTGGATTGCGCGGCGGCCACGCCGGAGCAGGTGATGCAGCGCATCCACACCGCTGCGCTGCCCCCGCTGCGCGATGGCAAGTTCCTCGTCACGCTGGGCGGCGAGCACTCCATCAGCTACGGCGTGTTCACCGCGCAGCAGGCCGTGCGCGAGCGCCCATTCTCGCTGCTGCAGATCGATGCCCATGCGGACCTGCGCCCGAGTTACCAGGGCACGCCGCACAGCCACGCCTCGATCATGGCCCGGGCGCACGACCTGGGGCTGCCCTTCGTGCAGGTGGGCATCCGTGCCGTGTGCGAGCAGGAGCGCGCCTTCCTGCGCGAAACGCGGCTGGAGGCCAACGTTTTCTGGGATTACCAGATCGCCGGACGCGACGAAGAATGGATGGACGAAGCCGTGGAGCGGCTGGGCGAGGACGTGTACGTGACCCTGGACGTGGACGGGCTCGACCCGGCCATCATGCCCGCCACCGGCACGCCCGTGCCCGGCGGGCTGGGCTGGCATGCCACGCTGCGCCTGCTGCGCAAGGTGGCCCAGCGCCGTCGCATCATCGGCTTCGACATGACCGAACTGGCGCCGCAGCCGGGGCTTCACGCGCCGGACTTCCTGGCCGCGCGGCTGGTCTACAAGCTCATCGGCTACGCGCTGGAGGGCGAGCGCCCGTAGCGCGGGCCCACCAGACGATCTGGGGCCGTCAACCTTCGTCCTTCCATTGACTGTGCTGGAAGCAACTACTGCGGGGCGTCACCCGCTGGGGAGAGGGGCCGCTCCACGCGGGAGCGGCCCTGCTCTGGCTGACTACTGCTTGGACTGGCCTTCTTCCTTCTTTTCCATCGTCTTGGCGGACTTCTTCACCGCCTTCTTCTTGTGCACCCGCTTGGTGGTCTTGCGGGCCTTGTGAGCCTTTTTCTTGGCCGGTTTGGCCGGGGCATCGGCCGGCTTTGCAGTCTCCGTCTGCGCGGGCGCCGCGGGGGCTCCTTGCGACTGGGCCATGGAGGTCACACCTGCAAAGGTCATGGCCACGAACGCCACAAGTCCGATCAGCGCGAAGCGCCGCAGTTGCTGAATCATTGGTTCTGTTTCTCCCTATCGCGAAGGGAATGACGCCGCGCCGTGCCCCCCGAATCGCCGGAAGACCCAAAACTAGCGGCTCTGAGCAGAGGTGTAGCCCTTCCGCGGAATTCCGCAAGGGAGGACGTATGTCTACCATGCCAGCGGGAAATCCGCCTAGGAAGGGAGCCTGCGCAGAGGGCATTCCTATTTGGATCGACGGGGGACGCGGGGCGGCGATAGGCCCGGATGGCTCGCAAGCCGCGCTAGGCGGGCGCTAAGAGGCCGCCGCAGGCCCTTCCGCTTCGATCTCCAACACCACGCGTTGCGGGTACAGACCCCGCAGGCGGTAGATCAGCATGATCAGGTAGTACGCCCACGTGTACTTGCGACGCAGGGCCCGCAGGTAATCGCGCCTCAGGGCGGCATCTTCCACGACGTGGGCGCGACCTTCGTGCCATTCGCCCAGGATACGCGAGCCGTTGGCATTGCACGGCGCGAAGCGCACGTGATCGTTGTGGCGCAGGCGCTTGAACTTGCCGGTGTTGCGCGTGGTGCCCACGTATAGCCGCCCGTTCATTCCCACCGGCCACACGGGCGTCGTCACGTCGCGACCGTCGCGACGGAAGGTGGTCAAGGCCAGGTAGCGGGCCGCGCCCAAAGGGTCGAGCGATTGGGGATCCATCGGGAGTCTCCTGCCGGCGGTGTGGATGGCGGCGCTATGTCCCCCTCCTCCGCTATTGTATGTCGCACTGGCGCGGGCGGCCAGGGGTGGACGGCATCTCAGGCGGGCAGGTTCCAGCGCTCCATGCGCCAGGCCATCTCCCAGAAGAGGTACTCCCAGCGGCTGCTGGTGTGGAAGATACGCTGCAAGCGCGCCACCTGGGCCGGCGTGAACCGCGGGGCCAGCGCCTCCAACTGCTCGCGCAGCCAGCGGCCGTAGGCCTCGAACTCCGGCGAGGCGTACATCTCGATCCACTTGCGATAGCGCGGTTCGGGCGGCAGGCCGCGCTCGCGCAGGTGCCGTGCGATCTCGTTGTAGCCCCACTGGCAGGGCAGCACGGCCGCACAGATTTCCGCCACGCCGCCGCGCACGGCCACCTGCAGCAGGTGACCCGTGTAGCCCACGGTGGTCTGCGCGGGCTCCGCAGCCTCCAGCGCCGCAGGCTCGATGCCGAACTCGGCGCAATAGGAGCGGTGCAGCGCCATCTCCGAGTTCAGCGTATCCGCGCAGAGCTGGGCGAAGTACGCCATGGTGTCCAGCTCCGGCGCGCGCGTAGCGGCCAGGGCGAAGACCTTGGCATACTCGATGAGGAACAGGTAGTCCTGCTCCAGGTAGAAGCGAAAGCGCTCGGCGTCCAGGCTGCCGTCGCCCATCCCGCGCACGAACGGGTGCTCCTTCTCCAGTGCCCAGATGCCTTGGGAGACGCGCATCAGCTCGTCACAGAATGCCATCCATCCTCCCGTCCCTCCGCGCGTTGCGGCCGGAGGCGCCTAGTGGTGCGTCAAGGATTAATTTTGGAGTTTGCGGAGGAGGAAGGCGCTGCCTCCCTACTCCGCACCTCCACTCTCCGGCAGGGGCCGAGGGGCCCCTGTACCCCCTCCAAATGGGGTCAAGGGGGCTTGCTCCCTTGCGGGGGTTCCAAGGGGGTGGAGCCCCCTTGGAGGCGTCTATCCTGAAGTTTAGGGCTGACGCTCTACTAGATCATCTCGATGCGCAGCGGGCCGAAGCCGTGGTTGAGGGCGACGTCCCGGCCCACGGGCAGGGCATCGGCCATGGTCTTGCGCAGGTACTCGCGGCCCTCGCCCACGGCCTCCAGGGGCGGGTAGCCGCGCATCAGGTACGCCGCGATGGCCGCGGAGAGCGTGCAGCCGGTGCCGTGGGTGTTGATGCCGCTCATGTAGGGCGCCCGGTACTCGTAGGCGTCCTGCCCATCGAAGAAGCAATCCACCACCTCGTCCACTGCCTTGAGGTGGCCGCCCTTGACCAGCACGGCCACGCCGAAGCGGTCGTAGATGGCGCGCGCGGCGGCCTCCAGGTCGGCCTCGCTTTCCACCGTGCGCTGGCTGAGCAAGGCCGCCTCGTCCATGTTGGGCGTGAGCACCGTGGCCAGGGGCACGATCAGCTTTTCCAGCGCGCCGATGGCGTCGTCATTGAGTAGCTTGGCGCCGCTGGTGGCCACCATCACAGGGTCCACCACCAGTGGCGGAACGCCCTCGCCCTGCGGGGCCTGCGGCACCGTGCGCAGCTTGGCGTAGGCAGGGGCGATGGCCTCGATGATCTCCGCCGAGAACAGCATGCCGGTCTTGGCGGCGCCCACGGAGAAGTAGTCGCCCACAGCCGCAATTTGCGCGGCCACCACCGGCGGATCGATGCCCTGGATGGCACTCACGCCGTCCGGGTTCTGCGCCGTGATGGCCGTGATGGCGCTGGTGCCGTAGGCGCCCAGGGCGGCGAAGGTCTTCAGGTCGGCCTGGATGCCGGCGCCGCCGCCGCTGTCCGAGCCGGCGATGGTGAGCAGTACCGGCAGGCTGGAGTAGTTGAACGCCATGGTCGGGAGGTCCTCACTGCATCAGGTTGGTGAACAGATCGCCGGCGGGCACGTCCTTGTTGATGACACCCTGGGCCTTGGCGAAGCGGGTGAAACGCTCCCACTTCTCCGCGGACTGCACTTGCGTGTGCGCAAACTGGTCCTGCACCAGCTTGAAGGCGCGCGTGTCCAGTTCCTTGCGCACCTCTGGATTCGCCTTCAGGTAGAGTGCCAACGCCTCGTCCGGCTTGGCCCGCGTGAAGTCCAGCGCGGCCTGCAGCCCCAGCACGAGCCGCCGCGCCACATCCCGATGCTCGGCCAAAAAGCGATCGTTGGTGATGACGACCAGCTCGTAGAAGTCCGGCACGCCGTAATCCGTAAGAGCGAAGTAGCCGGCGGGCACGTTTTCCAGCGCCAGCTCGGACAGCTCATAGTTCCAATAGGCACCCATCACCGCGTCCACCTGCCCGCTCAGCAGCGAGCTGGTCAGGTTGAAGTTCACGTTGACGGTGGTGTAGTCGTCCGGCTTGAGGCCGGCCGAGGCCGTCAGGGCGCGCAGCTCCGCCAAATCCAGCTCCTGCACCGAGTAACCGATGCGCTTGCCCTTCAGGTCCGCCGGGGTGCGGATGCCGCTCTTCTTCAGGAAGGCCAGCGACGAGAGCGGGTGCTCCACCAGTACGCCGATGGAACGCACGGGCAGCCCCTGGCTGCGGGCGATGGTTACGTTGGGCTGATAGTTGATGGCGAACGGCGCCTTGCCGGCCGCCACCAACTTCAGCGGATCGTTGGGGTCGGCCGGGGCCACCAGTTCCACCTGCAGGCCCTGCTTGGCCCAGAAGCCGCCGTCGCGGGCCACGTAGAGCGGGATATGGTCCGCGTTGGGGAACCAGTCCAGGATCAGCTTGTAGCGTTCCGCCGCGGCTGCGGGCCGGGCGGGGAGCGCCAGCAGGGCGCCCAGCAGCACGGCCAGCACGAGCGGGCCGGCCCCCTTGATGCGTTTCATCGGGTCCTTATGCGGATTCAAAGTTGCGAAGCGTCGTATGCGGCGTCCTCCCGCGAGAGCTGCTGCCAGGGCAGCAGCCGGCGCTCCAGCCAAGTGACGAAGCCCAACAGCCCGAGGCCGATGGGCGTGAGACAGAGAATGGCACCGAAGACCATGGAGATGCGGAGCTGCGCGTTGGCCGAGAGCATCAGGTAGCCCAGCCCCGCGCCGGCGCCCACCCACTCGCCGATCACCGCGCCGATGGTGGAATACACCGCGCCCAGCTTGAGGCCGGCGAAGATCTCCGGCAGCGCCGAGGGCAGGCGCAGTTTGAACAGCACCTGCCTCGGCGATGCACCCATGGTGCGGAACAGCCGCAGCTGGTCGGGATCCGTGCGTTGCAGCCCGCCCAGCATGGCCAGCGTGATGGGGAAGAACACGATGATGGCCGCCATCACGACCTTGGACCACAGCCCGTAGCCGAACCACACCACCAGCAGCGGCGCGATGGCGAACACGGGCACGTTCTGCGAGGTGATCAGCAGCGGGTAGAGCGCCTTTTCCAGCGCCGGCGAATAGAACAGCAGCAGCCCCAGCGCCAGCCCCACGGCCACTCCCAGCAGCCCGCCCGTCACCACCTCCAGAGCGGTGATGCCCGTGTGGCGCGCGAACACGGCGCGCTGCTCCACCAGCGTGGCCGCCACGGCGCTGGGGGCGGGCAGGATGTAGTGCGGCACGTCCAGCGTGCGCACGCCCACCTCCCACACGGCCAGCATGGCCGCGATGAGCAGCAGCGGGTAGAGCCAGCGCTCGTGCTGCCGGCGCCGGGGCCGAAGGGACCTGCGGGGCTCAGGGCTGCGCATCGGGACCCTCCAGCGACCGCAGGATGCGGCCGCGCATGCGCAGCAACTCCGGCGATTCGGCGCGCGCCTCGTGGGGCAGGGGCACGGGGTATTCGGCCAGCACGTGCCCGGGCATGCCGGAGAGCACGATCACGCGGTGGGAGAGCAGCAGGGCCTCCTCCACGTCGTGCGTGACCAGCAGCACCGTCTTGCCGAACTCGCGCCAGACCCGCAGCAGCATCTGCTGCAGGCGCCCCCGCGTGATGGCATCCAGCGCCCCGAAAGGCTCGTCCAGCAGCAGGATCGGCTGCTCGCACAGCAGCGTTCGCAGCAGCGCCGCGCGCTGGCGCATACCGCCCGAAAGCTGGGCGGGCCAAGCGTCCGCGAAGCGCTCCAGCCCGAACTCGTGCAGCAGGTCGCGGGCGGAGGCCTCCAGCCGGCGCCGCTCGGCGCGGGAGTGCAGCTCGGGGCCGATCAGGATGTTGTCCCACAGCGAACGCCACGGGAGCAGCAGGTCCTTCTGCTGCATGTAGGCGATGGGCGCATGGCTGCCGGGGGGGTGCCCCAGCACGTGGGCACTGCCCGCATCGGGCTCGTCCAGCCCAGCCAGGATATTGAGCAGAGTGGATTTGCCGCCGCCCGAGGGACCCAGCAGGCTGACGAACTCACCCGCCGCGATGGACAGCGCCACGCCGTCCAGCACCTGATAGCGCCCCTGCGCACCCGCAAAGGACTTGCGGAGGGAACGCACCTCGATGGCCGTCTGCTTCTGGACTGCCTTCAACCGATCCGCTTCCCGTCCATGCGGTGCACGCCTGCCGGGAAGGGGGAAGAATCCGTCGATTGGGATGGTGCGGTCACGCTTCCTCCGCCGGTCCTAACCGGATCAGGTTCTACGGGTCCGCGATCCAACGATCGCGTCTCAGCCGGAACTTCCAGCTCCCCGGGTGAATTCATTCCACGGGTAGCACGGGCCCTCGCAGTTGCGCAATACTGAGGGCCTTGGGTACCCTTGGGTGCGAAATGCGTTAAAGATTGGAGAAGGCCGTGGTGCGCTCGCCAGGCAAGTGAAGGGGCGGGCGACGGCCGTGGCTGGGTGGGGCGGCAGCGCAGGGATCGTCTTCAAACGAGGAGCATGGACGGCATGGAACTGGATACCAGCAAGCGGGTGCTCATCGCTGAAGACAATCCCAACTTGCGCAAGGTCATCGTCAACATCGTCAAGAAGATCGGCTACGAGCACGTGATGGAGGCCGAGGATGGCGAGATCGCCTGGCAGTTCATCACGCGGGGCGGCGTGGAACTGGTGCTGACCGACTGGGCCATGCCAGGGCTGGATGGGCTGCAACTGCTGCGAAAGATCCGCAAAGCCGATGCCCCGACCTGCGATATTCCCTTCCTCATGATCACCGCCGCCGATACCAAGAATGCCATCCTGGCCGCCGGGAAGGAGGGCGTGGACGCTTACATCATCAAGCCCTTCAGCGTGAGCACGATCACGGACAAGATCAAGGAGGCGGTGCAAAAGCGGGCCGAGGCGTGACCGCTGCGCAGGACGTCTGGACGCCCAAGTCCCTGCTGGACTGGACGGAATCGTACTTCGACGAGCGGGGCGTGCCCAGCCCCCGCCTGGATGCGGAGCTGCTGCTGGCGCACGTGCTGGGCTGCCGCCGCATCGATCTCTATCTGCGCTTCGACCAACCCCTGACCGAGCGCGAGCTGGCCCGCTTCCGCGAACTGGTGCGGGCGCGCGGCCAACGCCGGCCCCTGGCCTACCTGATCGGCGAGGCGGACTTCTGGTCGCTCACGCTGGCAGTGCGCGAGGGCATCCTCATCCCCAGCCCCGATACCGAGACCCTGGTGGAGGGCATCCTGGCCGCCATCGGGGCGCTGCGAAGCGCCGACCCCGAGCGGCCCCTGTGGGCTCTGGAGTTGGGCACGGGCAGCGCGGCGATTCCGCTGGCGGTCTGCTCGGAGGTGCGCGGCTTGCGCTGGGTGGCGGTGGAGCGCTCGCCGGCAGCGATGGCCGTGGCCGCGGAAAACCGGCGCCGCCACGCGGCGCTGCTGGAGCCGCGGGACAATGCGCTACACCTGGTGCTGGGGGATCGCTTCGAGCCCATCGCCGCCGGCTTCCGTCCGCACATCGTGGCGGGCAACCCGCCGTACATCCCGACGGGCACGATCGACCGCCTGATGCCCGAGGTTTCGCGGGCCGAGCCGCGCCTGGCGCTCAACGGCGGCCGCGACGGCGGCGACTTTCAGCGCTACATGCTGGCCTATGCGGAGCGCAGCCTGGCACCCGGCGGTCACGTGCTGATGGAGATGGGCTCCGACCAGGAGCGGCGCCTGCGGGGGGAGGTGACGCAGCACGCCGGGCTGCGCCTGGTGGAGGTGCGCAACGATTTGGCGGGTCACCCGCGTGTGCTGCACGCGGCAGCGGTGGGGCCGGGCGGCGCCGGGCCGGCGGGGGTCACGCCCGGGACAGCAGCCGCTCCGCGGCAAGACTGAGCACGCCCGCGCAGGCGATCACCGCGGCCATGGGCACGGCCGTGCCGTTGTACAACAGCCCCACCAGCGCGCCGGAGAACGCACCGAAGCCGAACTGCGTGGCGCCATACAACGCGGCGGCCGTCCCGGCGATGCGCGGGAAGTGCTGCAGCGTGCGGCTCACCGCATTGGCGGAGATCAGGTTCAGTGAGCCCACATAGAAGAACAGCGGCACCACAATGCCCAGCAGGCCACCCACGCCGGACCAAGCGCAGGCCAGCAGCGCCAGCCCCGCCGCACAGATCAGCACCGTGCCCACACCGAGCATAAAGCCGCTGCCCAGGTGCATCACCAGCCGGCTGTTGCAGTACGCGCCGATCATCATGCCCACGATATTGAGCCCGAACAGGAACCCGTAAAGCTGCGGCGAGATGCCGTACAGCTCGATGTAGACGAAGGGCGTGCCGGAGATGTAAGCGAACATGCCGGCGAAAGCCATCGCCCCGGCCAGGATCGTTCCCAGCGCCTGCCGGTTGCGCAGCACCTCCCAGTACCCGCCCAGCATGGCCCCAAGCCGCAACGGCCGTCGCCGCTCGGGCGGGTTGGTCTCCGGCACCCCGCGCAGCACGGCCAGCAGGCACGCCGTGCCGAAGGCCGCCAGCACCCAGAAGATGGCGCGCCAGCCCAGCCAGAGCAGCACCTGCCCGCCCAACAGCGGCGCGCCCAGCGGGGCCAGCCCCGTCACCATCACCATCAGGGACATCACCCGCGCGGCTTGGTTGCCGCCGAACAGATCGCGCACGATCGCGCGGGAGATAACCGAGGCCGCGCCGCCGCCCAACGCCTGCACCAGCCGCGCGGCGGCCATAGTGCCCACGCCCGCGCTGGCCGCGCACAGCGCGCTGGTGAAAATGTAGAAGGCGATGCCCGTAATCAGCACGGGGCGCCGCCCGAAGCGGTCCGAGAGCGTGCCGTAGGTGAGCTGCCCGATCGCGAACCCCAGGAAGAACGCGCTCAGCGTGAGCTGCACCTCACTCACCGGCACGCCAAAGTCCTGTGCGATGGTGGGCAGGCTGGGTAGGTACATGTCGATGGACATGGGCCCGAATGCCGCCAGTGCCCCCAGCAGCGCGATCAGATACCGTGTCGGCGGCACGGGCGGCGTGACCGCGGATTCACCGGACGCAACCCCGCCCGGTGCAGCACCGCCGGGCGGTGCACCGTCCGTACCGGGTGCGTGAGTGTGAGGCTGGGGCATCGGCGTGCTTGGGCGCGTCAGGATGTCACGGGCAGGCCCAGGCGGGCCCACAGCGCGGCGCCGGTCTGCGTCGCATCGGTGAAGGCGAGGGTCTGCCAGCCGGCAGCGGCCGCGGTCGTCAGGGCCGTGGGACTGTCGTCCACCAGCACCAGCGCCGGGCCGGGAAGACCCAGCCGGGCGGCGGCCAGCCGGAACAGCTCCGGATCATCCTTGAGCCGTCCGAACTGGCAGGAGAACATCAACGGGCCGAAGGCCTCCGCCACGCGGGGCAGATGCGCGGGCAGCGCCTCGTGCAGCAGCGCGCCGTTGTCCGTCAGCAGCGCGGTGGGCCGGTGCTCGCGCACGGCCCCCACCAGCGCCAGCACGGCCCGCTCCGGCTCGAAGGCCAGCGTCCACAGCCGTCCAGCCTCGTCGGCCGTCAGCCGGCAGCCCAGGCGCGCGTTGATCTGAGCCACCATGCCAGCGGCATCGTAGCGGCCACGGTCGCAGTCGCGGTCGAAGCCGGAATCCCACAGGCGGGTCTGCACTGCCTCGGTAGACAGGTCGGCGGCCTGTGCCATCGCCTGCAGCCTGCGCGCGGGCAGGAAGCGGCAGACGACGCCGCCCAGGTCGAACACGACCGCACGGGGCGGAGTCACGGTGGATGTCATGGGTGGGGGAACCGATCCGGCGCGCACCGTTCAGCCCTGGTCCGCGTCCTCATAGATGCGGCTGCCCATGGGGCGGCGCTGGCCCTGGTACTTGCCGCGGTAGGGTAGCGTGGCGGCACGGTCCATGCGGGCGAAGACGAGCTGGCAGATGCGGCGGCCGGACTGCAGCCGGATGGGCTGGCGGTTGGCGTTGAATAGTTCCAGGGTCAGCTCACCCTCGAAGCCCGGATCCACCCAGCCCGCATTCTGCACGAACAGGCCGATGCGGCCGACGGAGCTGCGGCCCTCCACGAAGGCCGTCACGTCGTTGGGCAGGCGGATGAATTCCAGCGTGGAGGCCAGCATGAACGAGCCCGGCGGGATCACGATCTCGTCCCGCGTCACTTCCACGTAGCGGATGGGGCTGTCCATGCGGATCGTGTCGCAGTCGTTCTCGTCCACCTTGAGGAAGGACTGCCCGAGCCTTAGGTCAATGGAGGCGGGCTGGATGCAGTAGTCGGCCAGCGGCTCCACCACCAGCTCGCCCCGGCTGAGCATCTCGCGCAGGGTGCCGTCCGAAAGGATCATGGCGGGGCGCCGCGGCGGTCGCGGAATCGGGTGGGCCGCCGGATGGGCGGGCGGGAAGGGCGGGCCTGCGCACCGGATCAGCCGCTCTGGTGCTTCTCCTCGTCCAGCTCCTGCTCCGACTTGCAGTTGATGCAGAGCGTCGTCACCGGGCGCGCCTCCAGGCGCTTGTACCCGATGTCACCCTCGCACACTTCGCAGATGCCGAAGGTGCCCTCATCCAGGCGCGCCAACGCCTCCTCGATCTTGTTGCGAAGCTTGCGCTCGCGATCGCGGATGCGCAGCGTCAAGTTGCGGTCGGACTCCATGGTGGCGCGGTCAGTGGGGTCGGGAAAGGCTCCAGAGCCTTTGCGCATCCCATCGATCGTCGTGGAGACCTCGGTCTCCAACTCCGCCAGCATGTCGTGCAGCTTGGCGCGGATGATCTCGATCTGTTGCTGATTCAAGTTCATTGCAGCGGTTGGTTGCCCTGAACGCAATCGAAACCCTAATCCCGTATCTTTAGCAGATACGGTGGCGCTTGTCACCTACCACTTGCTGACGAGAATCGTGCGGTGCGGGCGGACAGCCCGCCTGGAGGCGGGGACCAACGGCCGCCCCCGCGCGGAACGCGAGGGCGGCGCGGCTCGTGCTACTTCTTGTTGACCATGTCCTTCAGGTTCTTCCCCGGGCGGAAGCGGGGCACCTTCGCGGCGGCGATACGAATCTCGCTGCC
Organism: bacterium; assembly: GCA_035266845.1. Classification (GTDB taxonomy): domain Bacteria; phylum SAR324; class SAR324; order SAR324; family JACQKK01; genus DATFMP01. The sequence continues at coordinate 34,570 of DATFMP010000037.1, read as the reverse complement.
GGTCTGAGGATTGCGACCCTTACGGGCGGCCCGCTTGGACACGGAGAACGTCCCGAAGCCCACCAGCGTCACCGAATCGCCCTTGGACAGCGCACGGCTCACACCATCGATCACGCTGCTCAGCGCGTTGCCGGCGACGGCTTTGGATACCTTGGCGTCCTTCGCAATCTTGTCGATCAGTTCGGCTTTAGTCATGGAATCTCCTTTTCCTGTAAAGGGCTGAACGCTAAGACGAATTTGAACTCGAACGCGGCGGCTCTACTGCGTTTGCTGCAACCGGATTGCGCATAATGCCCGCTGATCGCGGTTTCGGGGTCGGCAAGCCCTGCGGACCCCTGGTACGGCAACGTCTCTCCCATCATTCTCTCCTATAGAATTGACTCACTTGTCAATCGATTTGTCCAGCGGAAAAAGCCCGGAGACCTGCACATAACGGCACTCTATCGGGGTAGTGGGGCCGCGGGCCCGCTTGGGGAAAGGATCGAGCGTGGCCGGTATGATCCAAAGGTGCAGCAGCGGGCCAATCACGCTGCACGCTCGACTGGCGCGGTTTCAGTGCACGACGCGGAAGATCGCGGGGGGCGGTTCCTGCTGTGGGGCGGCGGGTGTCACCGCGACGCCATCCACCTCGGCCATCGGCGGACCGCGGCGCAGCGCAGCCAGGAACCGCTCCCGCGTGCCCGGCGGCAGGGACGCCAGTACCTCCACCTCCCCACCCGGCAGGTTGCGCACCCAGCCGGTGATGCCCAGCCGGCGCGCCTGCTGCAGGGTGAAGTGGCGATAGCCCACGCCCTGCACGCGGCCCGTGACCAGGATGTGCACCCGTTCGGCCATGGCGGCGGGCTCCGTCACTCCGGTTGCGCAGCGAGGCGGCGCTGGCGCCGCAGATACAGCCAGGCATAGACCGCCAACGTCAGCAGCATCGCCACGACGACCCAGTGCGACCAGCGCTTCAGCTCGGCCGAAAGCTCTTCTGCATTGGCGCCGAACCAGTAGCCCAGCCACGCCAGCAAAGACACCCAGAGCCCGGCCCCCAGCACGGTCAGCGCGCAAAACGAGAACAGGTTCATGCGCGCGAGGCCCGCGGGCAGCGAGATAATCTGCCGGATGCCGGGGATCAGGCGGCCCGTGAAGGTGGAGATGGCCCCATGCCGCTGGAACATGGCCTCCGCCCGATCGTAGCCTTCGCGCGAGAGCCGCACGTAGCGGCCCAGCCGATCGATGAAGCGCAGCAGCAGGGGGCGACCCAGGTACAACGCCAAGTAGTAGTTAAAAAGCGCACCGGTCAGCGACCCCGCCGTACCCACGACGATCACGGCCCACACGCTCCAGTCCGGCAGCCGTCGCGCCAGGTCCGCGGCAGGCGGCACGATGATCTCGGAGGGAAATGGGATCAGGCTCGACTCGACGAACATCAGCGCAAAGACGCCCCAGTATCCCAGGCGCCGGATCACCGTATCGGCGAGCCACTGGTTGGTGCGCGCCAGCCACACGATGAGACCCGCGTGCAGCAGCCAGTACAGCGCCGCCACGGCGGCCACGGCCAGCACGATGAAGAGGACGCCCCAGACGAGGAGGCGTCGGTCCGGACGGCGGGGGCTGCTCATGGCGTCGGGAGAAGATCGCGCGGCACGGGTGCGCCGGATGGGGATTCCAGAGGGGGCGGCGCCGCAGGCCTGCGGCGGAGCCGCGGCCCCGGTTTGCGCCAGTATAGCCCGGACCGGCTGTGCTGTCTCGGCTCCCGCCAAGCCGGAACGGCGCCTCCGCTAATCCGGCTTGTCCACGACCATCAGGGTCATCAACTCGGTGGCGCAGAGGGTTTCCTGGCCTTCGCGCACCGCGTACACCTCCGAGGCGCTGACGAACAGGCTGCGGCCAGGCCGCACCACGCGGCCGCGTGCAATCAGGCGCTCGCCGCGGCCCGGGGCCAGGATGTTCACCTTGAACTCCACCGTCAGCAGGCCCTTGCCGGGCGGCAGCAGCGTGTAGCCCGCGGCGCCGCCGGAGTTGTCCGCCAGCGTGGCGATCACACCGCCATGGAAGAAGCCGTTGTGCTGCGTCACGGCCTCGCTGTAGGGCAGGTGAATCTCCGCATAGCCGGGCCGCACCGCGCCCAGTTCCGCGCCGATATGTGCCATGAACGGCTGCCCCTCGAACATAGCGCGGGCCACCTGCTCGTAACGCGGATCGGCCAGGACGGGATCGGGCATGGAAGGACTCCCTTGCGGCGGCGGAGCCGCGTATGCCGGCTGCTCGGCCCGCGGCCTCAGGTGGCGCTGCGCACCGGCACGGGTTGGGCCTGCGCAGCATAGCGGGCGAACTGTGCGGGGATGTCCAGCCCGGCGAGGCGATTCCAGGCCTGGGTGAGCCGCTGCGTGGCGGGCCCGGGAACGCTGCTGCCGATGGGCCGGCCATTGAGCGAGGCGATGGGCAGCACGCAATAGCTGGTGGTGGTGCAGAAGGCCTCGTCCGCCGTGTACAGGTCGTACGGCTGCAGGTCGGCCTCATCCAGGGGCAGGCCCTCCTCTGCAATCAGCTCCATGGTGGTCATGCGCGTGACGCCCTCCAGAATCGCGCGGGAGGTGGGCGTGCGCAGCCGGCCGCCCCGCATGACGAACAGGTTGCCGTAGAGCACCTCGGCCAGATTGCCGTGCTCGTCCAGCAGCACGCTCATGGAGTGGGGGTTGATCTGCTTGCCCTCCAGATCGGCCAGCACCATATTCAGGCGGCTGGTCGCCTTGAGCTTGGGATCCATGCCGATCTGCGCGCTGGAACGCACCGAGGGAATCACCAGCGGCACGCCCTTGGCGTGGAAGCCCGCGTAGCGCTCAAACGGCAGCGGCTCCACGATGATGGAGACGAAGCCCTTGTGGTCCGCTTGGCGTGTGATGGTCTCGGTGACCCAGAAGTCGCCGTAGCGCTCCAGCAGGGGGCGGTTGCGGTCCGTGGTCTCCTCGATCCGGTCGGCCAGCTCGCGCATCGTCAGGCCCGGATCGATACGCACGAAGCGCAGAGAGCGTTCCAGGCGCTCCAGGTGGGCCTCCAGCCGGAAGATGCGCCCGTTGAACGTGCGCTCCGTATCGAACACGCCATCGCCCAGCCGGTAGCCCCTGCTGTTGATGGGCACCACGGCCTGGCTGGCCGGCACGAACTTCCCGTCGACCCAGTAGGTGAACTCTTCCATCACGGCCTCTCCGCAGCAGCGTAAAAAGCGGTCCTGCCGAGTGAACGTTAGCGCCTCCAGCTGGGATTGGGAAGGTCGGGCGACCGCACCGTTTCGCAACGGCGGTCAGCATCACAGGAGTTTTCCGGGGCAGTGGGACCTCACGTGCCATATTGCATTACCGAAATAAGGATTTCTGGCCATTCCCGGGAAATTACCTCCCGAAATTGGGTGGGGTCATGTTCGGCGGTCCATGCCACGCTGAATTCGAATGCTGTGGAATTATGGGCGTGATAAAATGACGCAAAACGTATTTGTCACGTGGGTGAGTGGGATGCTGTGGGAGGCACCGGAGCGACCCGCATGAGGATCCTTTTCGCCACCATGGAGGTCGCGCCTTTCTCCAAAGTGGGCGGACTGGGTGACGTCGCCAAGGCCTTGCCCCAGGCGCTATCACTCCAGGATGTCGCCGTCACGATCATCACGCCGTGGTATCGCACGCTGCCGGAGCGCTCGCCGATGCTGCGCACGATGCAGACCGTGCGTGAGACGTCGCTGGCGCTCAACGGCACGGGCGTGCCGGTGCGGTGGCTGACGCCGCAGGATGCGGGCAATGGTGTCGAGCTGATCTTCGTGGACGAGCCTCGCTATCTCTCCCGCAACGGACCCTACGTCTCCGGTGGGGAATCCGCGGACTTCCCCCAGCAGCCTGAAGCCTCGATCCTCTTCGCCAAAGCCATCGCCGATTGGGTGGCCCACAGCGGGCGCAACTACACGGTGGTGCACCTGAACGAGCACCACACGGCGCTGGCCGCGCCGATGCTCAAGCAACTGCCCCATGCGCCATCCGTCGTGCTGACGGTGCACAACTTTGGGCACCAGGGCGTTTACGACGCGAGCGTGCTGCCCAAGCTGGGCCTGCCACGGGAATGGTACTACCCGGGCGGTCCGCTGGAGTTCTACGACAAGGTGAACTTCCTCAAGGCCGGGGTGTGGTTCAGCGACGCCATCACGACCGTCAGCGAGACCTACCGCCAGGAAGTGATGACCCAGTACGAATACGGGCTGGGTCTGGAGGGCGTGATGCGCACCCGCGCCGACCACTTCTTCGGCGTCATCAACGGCATCGATGACGCGGAGTGGAGTCCGCGCACGAGCCCGTACATCGCTCCCCACTTCTCCGAATCCCGGCTGGACCGCAAGCACACGGTCAAGGCGCGGCTGCTGGCGGAGCTGGGCCTGCCCGCCGCGGCCGTGACCACGCCGCTGGTGGCCGTGATCCTGCGGCTGGTGGAGCAGAAGGGCATCGACCTGATTCTGGCCGTGGCCGAGCGCCTGCTGGGCCACCCTGCGCTGCTGGTGGTGATGGGCGAAGGCAACGCCGGCTACCAGGCCTCGCTGCGCGAGTTGGAGGCGCGGCACCCGGATCGCTGCCGCGTACTGACGCGCTATGAGGAGGGCTTGGCCCACCGCATCACGGCGGGCGCGGACATCTTCCTGATGCCCTCACGCTTCGAGCCGTGCGGGCTGAACCAGCTCTACAGCCTGGCGTTCGGCACCGTGCCGGTGGTGCGCCACACGGGCGGACTGGCCGATACGATCATCGATGCCCGCTATCATCCGGAGAGCGGAACCGGTTTCTCCTTCCGCGATCCCACCCCGCAAGCTTTCTGGCGAGCCGTTTCCGGCGCCCTGGAGGCGTATCGGGATCGCCCGCGCTGGCGCCGGATGATGCGCCGCGGCATGCGCGAAGTGCATGCCTGGGAGCACTCGGCGCGGGCCTACATCGCCATCTACCACGCGCTGGTCGACGGTCAGACCCCCCGCGTGGCCTGACGTCCCGCCCCGCCTGAAGCACCCCAGCCAGTTGCCCCAATTGGGCCCGGCCGGCTCCCCTGGGGGTCCTGCGCGCCAGCCCACCACGCCATTCTTCGTGATATCCACGTCTGCAAAAAGCCCGCAGAGCCGCTGACAACGCGACGTACAGCGCCAATCGGCCTCCGTGGCTCATAAATCGGGAGCACTATTCCCAATTCGGGGGAGCCATCGCGTCGTTTTCGTGATAGCCCTAAGGAACCTACCGAAACTCGAGGGCTTGCACGTGACACGAGACAAGCTGAAGGCTGAGCACCTGTTCAAGGTGTTCGGCGACGAACCACATCAAGCGCTGAAGCTGTACCGGGATGGTCTGAGCAAAGACGAAATCTTTGCCAGGACCGGCCAGACCATGGGCGTGGTCGATGCGAGCTTCACCGTCGCCGAAGGGGAAATCTTCGTGGTGATGGGGCTGTCGGGATCGGGCAAGTCCACCCTGGTGCGGATGCTGAATCGCCTCATCGAGCCCACGTCCGGTCACGTTTACGTGGACGGCAACGACATCACCCAGGCGAATGCCGCGGAGCTGCGGGAGTTGCGGCGCAAGCACATCAGCATGGTGTTCCAGTCCTTCGCGCTCATGCCGCATCTGCAGATCGTGGAAAACGTCGCCTTTGGCCTGGAGCTGGCCGGCGTGGATCGCAAGTCGCGATTCGCGCGGGCGCGCGATGCGCTGGACCAGGTGGGCCTGGTGCCCTGGGCCAACAGCTACCCGGACGAGCTCTCGGGCGGCATGCAGCAGCGGGTGGGCCTGGCGCGGGCGCTGGCCAACGATCCGTCCGTCCTGCTGATGGACGAGGCCTTCTCCGCCCTGGATCCGCTGATCCGCGCGGAGATGCAGGACGAGCTGCTCAAGCTGCAGGCCGATCAGCAGCGCACGATCATCTTCATCTCGCACGACCTGGACGAGGCCATGCGCATCGGGGACCGCATGGCCATCATGGAAGGCGGGCGGGTGGTGCAGGTCGGCACGCCGGAGGAGATTCTCAACAACCCGGCCGACGACTACGTGCGCTCGTTCTTCCGCGGCGTAAACCTGGGGACGGTGCTCACGGCCAAGGACGTCGCGCGCCGGCTGCAACCGATCGTGATCGAACGCGTAGGGGTGGGTCTGCGCACCGCGATACAGCGCCTGGGCGAGGATGACCGCGAATTCGGCTATGTGGTGGGCCCCACCCGCGAGTTCCACGGCGTCGTCTCGGTGGGCAGCCTGGAAGCGGTGCTGCGCACCAGCAAGAAGGGCGAGGCGCACCTGCGCGACGCCTTTCTGAGCGAAGTGCCCACCGTGCGCTCCGATGCACCGCTCAACGAGCTGTTCGGCATCGTCGCGCAGGCCCCCTGCGGCGTGCCTGTGATCGACGAGAAGGAGCGCTACTTGGGCGTCGTGACCAAGGCGCGGCTGCTCGAAGCCCTCGACCAGACAACGGAGTCCGACAATGTCTGACACGATCGGGTCTCACATCTGGGCGCTGGCCCAAGCGCAATCGGGGGGCGGCAACCCCTGGGGAACCGCCACGCCCGGCGCTGGCGGCGGGGCCGCAGCGCCCAACTGGCTGGCCGGGTCGAAGCCTGTGGTCGAACACTTCAGTTGGCTGCACCCGTTCCAGCACGCGCAGATTCCGCTCGATAGCTGGGTGGAGCAGGGGCTGAACTGGGTCGTGAGCAACTTCCGCCCGTTCTTCCAGGCGGTGCGCCTGCCCGTGGATGCCACCCTGACTGCGCTGGAGGCAGGACTGCGGGCCATGCCGGCGGTGGTGGTGATCGCGCTGTTCACCCTGCTGGCGTGGCAGGTGGCCGGCCGGCGGCTCGCCATCGGCACGCTCTTCTCGCTCGTCATGGTGGGGCTCATCGGGGCATGGGCCGATGCCATGGTCACGCTGGCGCTGGTGCTCACCTCGGTGCTGTTCTGCCTCATCCTGGGCCTGCCCACGGGCATCTGGCTGGCCCGCAGCGACCGCGCGGAGATGACGGTGCGGCCTGTGCTGGACGCCATGCAGACCACGCCGGCGTTCGTGTATCTGGTGCCGATCGTGATGCTGTTCGGCATCGGCAACGTGCCGGGCGTGGTGGTCACGATCATCTTCGCCCTGCCGCCCCTGATCCGGCTCACCGACCTCGGCATCCGGCAGGTGCCGGCGGACCTGGTGGAGGCCGCCAACGCCTTCGGCGCGAGTCCGCGCCAGCTCCTGTTCCGTGTGCAGATACCGCTGGCCATGCCCACCATCATGGCCGGTGTGAACCAGACCCTGATGCTGGCGCTGTCCATGGTGGTGATCGCCTCCATGATTGCAGTGGGGGGCCTGGGACAGATGGTGCTGCGCGGCATCGGCCGGCTGGACATGGGCCTGGCCACCGTGGGTGGCGTGGGCATCGTGCTGCTGGCCATCGTGCTCGATCGCATGACCCAGGCCGTCAGCCGCCAGGATCGCGCGGCCCTGAAGCGGCACTGGTACGAGAGCGGGCCCGCGGGGCTCGTGCGCTCCCTGTTTGTCCGGACGAATCCGGCGTCCGGCGAGGGCTCCCGGCAGGTTGCCTGAAGCCCTGATCATTCCGGCTTTCCAATCGGAGGAAGGAGGATTAGACGATGCGATTTTTCAAGCAGTTGCGTTCGTTGAGTTGGGCAGTCCTGGTGTTGTTCCTGGTGGGTGGGGTCGTCGCGCTCGCGAAGCCGACCCTGGCCGCCGATCTGCCGGGCAAGGGCATTACCGTGCAGCCCGGGCAGGACAACGTCGACGGTGAGAACTTCCAGACCCAGATCGTCATCAAGGCGCTGGAGCGGCTGGGCTACGACGTGAAGGATGTCCAGAACGCCAAGTATCCGGCCCTGCATCTGGCCGTCGCCGCCGGCGACGTGACCTTCATGGCCGACCATTGGAACCCGTTGCACCAAGCCTTCTACGACAAAGCCGGCGGTGCCAAGAAGCTCGCGCGCTTCGGCCCCTACGTTCCGAATTGTGCCCAAGGCTATCTGATCGACAAGAAGACGGCCGACAAGTACCACATCACCAACATCGGCCAGTTCACGAATCCGAAGATTGCGAAGCTCTTCGACGCTAATGGCAATGGCAAGGCGGATCTTGCGGGCTGCGTGCCCGGCTGGGGCTGCGAGCGCGTGATCGAGTACCAGATGGACGCTTTCCATCTGCGCAAGACCGTCACGCACAACCAGGGTGAGTACTCCGCGATCATCGCCGATACCATCGCGCGCTACCGCGCCGGCAAGCCCATCCTCTACTACACGTGGACTCCCTACTGGGTGAGCGGCGTGCTGGTGCCCGGCAAGGACGTGACGTGGCTGCAGGTGCCGCACTCGGCAAACCCGGAGCACCGCGACACCAAGCTGCCCAATGGCAAGAACTACGGCTTCGCCATTAATGAGCAGGACATTGTGGCCAACAAAGCCTGGGTGCAAAAGAACCCGGCCGCCGCGAAGCTGTTCAGTGTGATGCAGGTTCCCGCGGTGGATGTGAGTGCGGAGAACCTGAAGATGCAGGACAAGGGCGAGGGTGGTTGGGCGGCCGCCGGCCGTCACGCCGACGCCTGGATCCAAGCCCACCAGAAGACGTTCGACGGCTGGATCAAGGCCGCGATCGCCGCCGCGAAGTAGGGTTCCGACCCAGTCTTTGCAGCGCTCGAAGCCCGCGGCCGCTCCCACCGGGAGAGGCGCGGGCTTCGTCTCATCCGTTCCACGCCTCGGCACACGGGCACACGCTCCTACGCGCGGTAGTCCGGCTCCTCGGCCGCCAGCAGGCGCTTGATCTCGCCGAAGTAGCCTTGCGCCACGTTGGGCAGGTCCTCGCGGATCTGCGCGCGCATGCGGGCGCGCACGTCGTCCGGCACCTGCAGCAGCTCGCCGCCATGGCTGCGCGCCAGCACCTGAAACATGGCCGCGCGCTCCAGGTAGTACAGGTCCGTGAAGGCGCGGGGCAGGTCCGGCCCGGTCACCAGCACCCCGTGGCCGCCCAGGAACAGCACGTCCGCCTCGCCCAGGGCGGCAGCCATGCGGTCTCCCTCGTCCGCGTCCAGCGCCAGGCCATTGAAGCCGTCATCGTAAGCCACGCGCCCATCGAACATCAGCGCGTTCTGCCCGCACATCGCCAGCCGGCCCCCGCGCAGGTGCGCCAGGGCGGTCGCATAGGGCATGTGCGTGTGCAGCACCACGGCGGCCCGCGGCTGGTTCAGGTGCACGCGGCTGTGGATGCAAAACGCGGTCAGCTCCACGCCCCGCTCGCCCTCCAGCACGTTGCCCTCCCGGTCGCACAGCACGATGTCCGACGCCTTCACGCTGGACCAGTGCATGCGATAGGGGTTGATGAGGAACCGGTCGCCGCGCACGGTGCCGTCCGCATCCGGCACGGCCACGGAGAAGTGGTTGTCCACGCCTTCGTGCAGGCGCTCGCGGGCGGCCCAGCGCAGGGCCGCGGCCAGGTCTTCGCGCAGTTCGGGATATTGCACTGCCGTTGCTCCTGTGACGGATCGGTGAGCAGAGGCTGCCAGACTTTGTCTTGAATTGCCCGAGTGTTCTCACTCCGGCGCCATTTGTCATTCCGAGGCCCGTAGTACGGGCCGAGGAATCTGTATTGTCTCAGGGCACAGCAGATTCCTCGCTCCGCTCGGAATGACAGCCATGGGCCCCTCGGGACACACTGGCCCGTGTCGCCTCATCGAGTTTAGCCCAGCTCCAGCGTGGGGCCATCGCCGGCCACCGTGGTGCGGTGCATCAGGCGCCGATGACGCTCGCGGTCGAAGGGGCGCCCGCGGTGCAGCACGCAGCGGTTGTCCCACATCACCAGGTCGCCCTCGCGCCACACGTGCCGGTAGACGTAGCGCGGCTGCGTACTCCAGGCGTTCAGAGCCTTGATGAGGGCCCGGCCTCGCTCCACGGGCCATTGCACGATGTGCGAGGCGTGCGAGCCCACGTAGAAGTTGAGGCGGCCGGAGCCGGGATGCGTACGCACCAGCCGGTGCTGCACGGGCGGCAAGGCGTTCTTCTCGTCCGGCTTGAACACGTCGCCCGTGATGACCCCGCGCGAGTAGACGATGCTGTGCTCGCAGATCAGCCCGTCCAGATCGGCCCGGCTCACCCCCTCCGCGCCGGGCCAGTCGTCATAGGCGGCCCGCGCGTCCGCGAACTCCGTTTCGCCGCCCGTGGGCGGAATCACGCGCGCGGAGAGCAGGGAGTACTTGGCCGGCACGGGCTTGAAGGAGCTGTCCGTGTGCCAGTGCTCGTTGCCCTCGTTGTACACCACACGCTCGTGATCCTGCGGCAGCCGCTCGCCGGCCTCGTCCAGGTTGGAGAGCCGCGTCACCTTGGGGTGCCCCTCCGGTCCATACACATCGCGCTTGAGCGCGTTTTCCAGCGCACCGAAGCGCGCGCTGAAGGCGAGCTGGGCCGCGTCATCCAGGCGCTGGTCGCGGAAGATCAGCACGCCGAAGCGGTCGATGCCAGCCTGGATGGCCGCGAACTCCGCGTCGTCCAGCCGCGTCAGGTCAACGCCGCCCACCTCCGCGGCAAAGGCGGGCAACTGCTCGGTGAAGGCAATGGGCATGGCGAAGCTCCCCCTCCGGTGGCGCGCGGTCAGCGCCGCAACGATGGATCGCGCAAGGTGACGTCCTGGTCGGGCGGCGCATCGGCGATGGCATCCTCCAGCGTCCGGCTGGGGCGCCACTCCGAGGCCGGCCGCAGCCGGCCGTCCGTGCCCACTTGGTCGACGCCCCAATAGATCTCCAGGTGGTGCCCGTCCGGATCGTGGAACTCCAGCGCCACTTGGCAGCCCGCGCGGCGGCGCCCCTCGAAGTCGATGGGCACCTCGTGCCGGCGCAGGTGCTCGCGGGCACGGAACACGTCGTCCAGCGTGGGCACTTCGAAGGCGATGTGGTGCAGCTCCGAGCGCACCGCCAGCGCCGCGTCGGCCGCATCCGGCGCCCGGCCCACCAGCGCCAGGCAGTGGTGGTCCCCATTGCAGCGCAGGAACACCATGCCGCCCGGCATCATGTCCTCCGGGTATACGTCCGTGACCCGGAAGCCCAGCACCTGGGTGTAGAACCCGGTGGAGCGCTCCAGATCGCTTACGTGAATCACCACGTGGCCCAGCTTGCCGATCTGGAACGGCAGACCGGCCGGCGTGCGCGTGCGACTCAGCTTGTCGACGTCGATGGCCATGTTCTCCCCCACGGCGGATCGGATGGCGGGGCGGAGCCCGCCCCGTGCGCGAACTTATCACGTCGCACCGGCGCCTGCCCACCGGTGCCCGGCCGGGGCGCGACGCGAGTGCGGTCTCTCCGGCCGCCGGCTCAGTAGTGGATATTGCGCTTGAGGAAGCGCTGGGCCGGCCCGAAGCCGATGCTGTCGGTCGGCAGGCGCCCGATGTCGTACGTCCCGGAGCCCATGATCTCCTCGGCGGCCATCAGCCCGCTCTCGATGGCCGGGGCAATGCCCTCGCCCAGATCGCGACTGGCGAAGCCCGCCGAATCGCCGATCAGGAAGCAGCGCTCGCGCTTGACGTCTTCCGTCCGCCGCACCGGCGAGAAGTAGTAGGGGTGCCCGGTCTCCTGCAGGGTTTCCGCGGTGGCCCGGTCCAGCAGGCCGTGACCTTCCAGGTCCCGCAGGAAGCTCTGGAAATGCTTGTGGATGTTCTCGCCTGCCTGGCGGAAGTACTTGCTCAGGCCGCCCAGACCGATATTTACGTAGCCGCCGCCCTTGGGGACATACCAGCTGTAGCCGCGCAGCCCGTTCTTGAACAGGAAGATGTGGCACAGGTCGCTGCGTTGCGGATACTCGAATTCCTTCTCCAGCGTGGCGATCAGGTCGTCCTTGCTCTGGAAGGGCTGGAAGACCTGCGTGCGCACCGGACAGGCCGTGCCACCCGCCCCCACGAGGTAGTCGCAACTGTACTCGCCGTCCAACACGTAGCGCCCGTCCGGCTGCCGCTCGATCTTCCGCACCTTGTGCTGCGCAAACTCCGCGCGGGAGCGCTGCAGGAGCCAATTGTCAAACTCGTAGCGGCGGATCGAATAGCTGTAGGCGAAGGGCAGCCGGAGGGTGATGGGCAGCGACTTGTAATGGAAGCGGAAGCGCAGCTTGACGATGGAGTGGGGATAGTCCGCCGGCGTGAAATCGAGGCTCTCGAAGACGCTGTCCGTGATCCAGCCCGCGCAGAGCTTGGTGCGCGGGAACTGCTCCTTGTCCAGGATCAGCACCTCGCGACCCTCTCGCCGCAGCCGCCCGGCGCAGCTACTTCCCGCGGGACCCGCCCCGACGACGATCGTTTCTACGTGCCTCATCCGTCCTCGCGTTCCATTCCAGGGGTGGCGCCACGCCCGCCGGCCACACAAACGCCAGCCCGGGGCGGCGCCTGCGCTCGCACCCGGTGCGGCAGGCACCGAACACGGCACCGGCCCAGGTGTTCCCGGCGCGCTACGAGTTCGCGTGGCTCAGCAGGTACTGCCCGTTGCCCACGTTGCGGCCCCCCATCCCGCCAAAGGAGGCGATGCAGAAACGCAGGTAGAGATCCCACGTGCGCACGAACTTCTCGTCGATCGCGGGGTGGGTACGAATCGTGTCGATGTTCTGCCAGAAGTTTTGTCGCCAGGCCTCAAGCGTGCGCTTGTAGTTGTTGCCGTTAAGGAACCAAGAGTTCTCCAGCTTCAGGTGCTCCTGGTAGCGCGGCAGCTCGTTGAAGTACCAGAAGCGCCCGCCGGGGAAGATGTAGCGGCCGAAGAAGACGTCCGACGTGGGATCGGCCATGGGGCGGATGATGCGGTTGTACGTGATGAAGTGCAGCAGCACCTTGCCGTCCGGCTTGAGCAGCCCGGAGATCTTCTCCAGCGCCAACCGCAGATTGCGGATGTGCTCGAACAACCCGATGACCATGATGCGGTCGAACTTCTGGTCGTACTCGAACTTGGAGAAGTCCTCCTTGATGATGCGGAACCGGTCCGTATGCATGGGATGGCCCGGCTCGGACTGCTTGGCCGTAATGTAGTCCACCTGCGTCTGGCTCAGGTTCAGCGCCACCACCTTGCACTGCTTGTAGCGCTTCAGGATGTGCGCGGAGAGGCTACCGAAGCCACAGGCGATATCCAGCACCGTATCGCCGTCCCGGATGCCGGCCTTGTCGCACAGGTCGTCCATCATGGCGACCTGTGCCTCTTCCAGGTTCCTGGCCCCGTTCTCGTAGAGGGCCATGGTGTACTTCATGGTCGGGCCCAGGAAGTTCTCGAACAGGACCAGAGGCTTGTCGTAGTGGATCCGCATGAGCTGCTTGCTCTGCTCGGCGATCGGGCCCGAGCCGCCGCTCCACTCATTCGGTAATTCCGGGTAGGTCGAAGACAGCCGGTAATATGCTTCCACACCCGCCTTGAGCATTCCCTGCACTACGGGGCCGGGCAACGGCAGCCGGCCATCCAGGTAGCTCTCCACCATCCAGGCGAATCCTTGAATCATCGCAGACGCCATCGCTCCTCCTTTCCCGTCATATTGCGCACACCGCCGCGCGGTCGGGGCGTGTCAGGCTTGCAGAACGGATCGGGCGCGCCGGCCCCCTCTGAACCAACGCGGCCGAGTGCATTACTAGATATCCAAAAAGATGCCGCGTCTGTCCAGTGGCGCGGACTCCTTCGCGCACCCGCGACACACCGAACCGTACCGCGCCACACACCATGGCCGCCGGTGCAAGGCCCGGTGCGGGCACATCCGCGGCGACGCGTGGCCGGGTGGTGGCAGGGCCGAAGCCGCCTGCCGCACAGTGCCTAGTGCTCTCCGAAGCCAGCGCCGGCCTTGGTGTACGACTTGCGGGGCGGGCTGAAGATGTCCAGCACCACCGCGCCCGAGGCGCCGGCGCGGATGCCGTGCTCCACACCGCCGGGCGTGCGCCAGAAGGCCCCGGCCTTCACGGCGATCTCCGCTCCGTCCTGGATGCGCACACCATCGCCCTCCAGCATCACGCCCCATTGCTCCTCGTCGTGGCTGTGGATCTTGCCTTCGGCGTGCGGATCCATGCGCACCACGGAGAGCATCGCCTTGTCGCCTGCGAAGATGCGCGTGTTGACACCGGGCGCCAGCTCTCGCGGGATGCCCTGGCTCATGTCGTTGAGATCGAAGAACTCGTTGTCGCGCGTCATGGGTGCCGTCTCCGGATAGGCGGTGAATCGATTGCAGGGGCCGGCCACGGCCCACGAGCGTCCATCCTACCACGTTGCACATCCTCTGCGCGGCATGCCGCCGCGGCTTTGGCCGCACGGTCACCCGCACAGCGGCCCCGCGCTTGGCTTAGCGCCCGGCGTCTGGTAGGACCGGACTCGCTTACACGTCACCCTCAGACCCGCCGAGAGGAGCCCCATGAGCGAAGCCGGCATCTCGCCCCAAGATCCCCATCCGCGCCGGCGCGTGGACGTGCTGGACAGCTTCATGAGCACCGTGGATACGGGCTCGGGCGCCCCCGTGGTGTTCCTGCACGGCAATCCCACCTGGTCGTATCTGTGGCGCAACGTGATCAGCCGCGTGCAGCCCGTGGCGCGCTGCCTGACGCCGGACCTGGTGAGCATGGGCGAATCGGGGCCGATGCCCGGCGGGGGCTACCGCTTCTTCGACCACGCGCGCTACCTGGACGCGTGGTTCGACGCGCTGGACCTGCGCGACGTGACCATCGTGGCCCACGACTGGGGCTGCCTGGGACTGCACTGGGCCCACCGGCACCCGGAGCGCGTGCGCGCGGTGGCGTGCATGGAGACTTTCGTGATGCCGCTCTCCATCACGGACTACCCGGATATCTCGCGGCCGCTCTTCCAGGCCCTGCGCGGGGAACCGGGCGAGGAGATCATCCTGCAGAAGAACGTGTTCATCGAGCGCATCCTGCCCGGCTCCATCGTGCGCACGCTGAGCGAAGCCGAGTTGGAGCAGTACCGCAAGCCCTGGCGCGAGCCGGGCGAGGGGCGCCGGCCCATGCTGGTGTGGCCGCGCGAGATTCCCTTCGACGGCGAGCCGGCGGACATGGTGGCGGCCGTGGCGGCGTGGGGCCAGTGGCTCAAGGAGAGCGACCTGCCCAAGCTGGTGGTGCTGGCGGAGCCGGGCGCGATCTTCAGCGAGCGCGTGCGGGCCTTCACCCGCACCTGGCGCAACCACCGCGAGGTCACGGTGCCCGGCGGTCACTTCCTGCAGGAGGATTCCCCCACCGCCATCGGCGATGCCATCGCCGCATTCGTGCAGAGCCTCTGACGAGCGCACCTGCCGCGCGGGGAGCGAACTCCTATCTGCCGGCCGGGGACTGCCTGGGCTGCGCGGGCTCCGGGCGACCGCAGGTGAGGAAGCGGCCCCGCCCGGCTTTGGCAAGCACCTGTCCATCGCGGACGATGACTGCCCCCCGGGACAGCACCACTTCCGGCCATCCACGCACGACCTGTCCCTCGTAGGGCGTATAGTCTACGTTGTGGTGCAGGTCTTCGTTGCGTATGGTCACCTCGCGCTCGGAATCCCAGATTGCGAGATCCGCATCGGCCCCGATTGTGATCGAGCCCTTGCGCGGGTAAAGACCGTACATGCGAGCCGGGTTGGCCGCGGTGAGTTCGACGAAGCGGGCCAGATCGATGCGGCCCGCCTTCACGCCTGCCGAGAACAGCAGCGGCAGTCGCGTTTCAAGTCCGGGGATACCGTTGGGGACAAAAAGAAACGGCGCATCGGCGCCCCGCACCATTTTCCCTTTCGGGTCCTGATAGCGGAATGGCGCGTGGTCGGAGGAGAAGACGTTGAATAGACCGTCCTGCAAGCCCTCCCAGACCCGCTCCTGGTCTTGTCGATCCCGCGGCGGGGGACTGCAGATGAACTTAGCGCCTTCGAACCCCTCCAGCCGCAGGTCCGCCTCGGTCAAAAACAGGTATTGCGGGCAGGTCTCTGCATAGATGCTCAGCCCGCGCCGACGGGCCCAGCGTATCTGCTCGATGGCCTGGCCGCCCGAGACGTGCACCAGCAGAATCGGCACGTCGATCAGTTCGGCCAGCGAGATGGCCCGGTGCGCGGCCTCACGTTCCACCACGGCGGGCCGTGCTGCGGCATGAAATCGCGGAGCCGTTTGCCCGGCCGTCACCAAGCGGCGGGTGAGCCAAGCGATGCATTCCGCGTTTTCCGCGTGGATCATGGTGAGCGCCCCGTTGGCACGGGCTACGGCCAGGACGTCCAGGATCTCTCCATCGCTCAGCTTCAGGTCGTCATAGGTCATGTAGATCTTGAAGGACGTATAGCCCTGGCCGATCAGCGCGGGGAGTTCCTCCACCAGCACGGTTTCCGTGGGGTCGCTCACGATCAGGTGGAACGCGTAATCGATCACCGAGCGTCCTTTCGCGCGGTGATGGTAGTCGTCCACCGCCTCCCCCAGGGAGTGTCCCTTCATCTGGCAGGCAAACGGAATCACCGTGGTCGTTCCGCCGCAGGCGGCCGACACACTGCCCGAAAAGAAGTCGTCCGCCATGACCGTCCCGTCGCCGGTCGGCTGGTTCAGGTGGCAGTGGGCGTCCACGCCGCCCGGCAGCACCAGCCGCCCCTCCGCCCCGATCTCTTCTCGGCCATCTTCCAGACGCTCGCCCAGTGCGGCGATACGACCCCCGCGAATCCCCACGTCGCAGGTCACCACGCCGGAAGGCAACACAACCCCGCCCCTGCGAATGACCACATCGTATCCGGACATCCTGCTCCTCCTTGCGCGCGAGGCTTCAGCGGATTTCCGAGAATAGCCGCCCCCAGCCGGAGACTCGCGCTGGATCGGCGCCCACCAGGAGCAGGGCCTTCCAGACGGCAGTGGCGACGGTATCGTAGATGGGAATGCCGAGTTCCCGCTCCAGTTCGGCCGCCACAGAGGCGCCGCGCATGTTCGTGCAAAAGACGGTGATCGCTTCCGGCTTTGCGGCCGCCACGTTTCGAATGCTTTGGGCGATCTGGTCCTCGGTAAACTCCGAAAAAGAGAAGTTGCCGCGATCCCGATAGTGCTCCTCGCTGACACATTCGAACCCGGAGCGCCCGTAATTGGCCACGATGCGCTCCTGTATCTCGTCCAGATAGGGCGTGACCAGCCCGAACCGGCGCACGCCGGTGCGTGTGAAGACCTCGTTCAGGGCCAGCACCGAGGTGGACGCAGGGATCCCCGTCGCTTCGGTGATATCCCGGCACAAGGCCTCGTCCCGATCGAAGCCCAGCCAACCGGAGGATGTGCCGTTCCAGATGATCGCATGCACCTTTGCATCGGCCAGCAACTGCGCCGCCTGGATCATCGCATCATTGACAAACTGCTGCTGCGAGTTGCGGCTCATCGAGATTTCCGTGACCCGGAAGCGGCTGAAGTGCGCCGTCACCCTGGAAACGTCTGCCAGCATGGCCCCGGTGATGGGCTCCAGCACGGTGTTCGATGACGGGGTCAACATACCCAGAAAGACCCGCTCCGCCGACTGCTGTGCGTCTGAATTTGCCACGGCCTCCCTCTCGTTTCCGGATCGTATCGAATCGGTGCGTCCCATTCGCCTGGCATCCTACCCGGATGAGGGCGAGCCTACAATAAATTATAAATTATAAATGCAAAATTCAATGCATGTGGCATACTGATGCAGAGGAGCCTCGGGTAAATTGCGGGACGGGAGGGAGCAGCGCGGACGTAGTAGGATCATGCGTTCGACGCACGGTCCTTGAGTGCGGCGATCTCGGACGGAATGAGGACCTTGAAACCGGCGTGCCCATTGGCGAGGATGGGTCCGGCACACGATACGACCGGCACCCTGAACGGAATGGACGGCACGCGCAATGACATCACTGCGGCGTCCGAGTCGGCAATCCGTGATCGAGACTGAAAGCGATGACGTCCGTTGAAAAGAGCGGGGGGAAGCGCAGACCACGTGCCAAGTCCGCAGCACCCATCGCGCGCCGTTCGCTGCATGACGAGGTGACGGAGCGGCTCCGCGATCTGGTCGTGGAAGGAGACCTCGCGGCAGGCCAGCGGGTGCCCGAGGCGGAATTGTGCAAGACGCTCGGGATTTCCCGCACCCCGCTTCGCGAAGCACTCAAGGTGCTGGCCTCGGAGGGCCTGTTGGAGCTGCATCCCAACCGGGGCGCGTGGGTGACCCGCATCACGCCACAGGAGCTGGACGAGCTCTTCGAGGTCATCAGTGGCGTTGAGCGAATGGCCGCAGAACTTGCCGCAAAGCGGATGAGCGCGAAAGACCTTCAGGGGCTACGTGACCTGCAGGAACGGATGGAGCGGGCCTTCCACGCCGGACTACGCCACGAGTACTTTCGGCTCAACCAGCGCGTTCACACCTCGGTGGTGGCCATGGCCGGCAATGCGGTGCTGTCGGCGATTCACGAGGGCCTGATGGCACGGGTGCGGCGAGCCCGTTACCATGCAATCCTCTCCCCGGAGCGCTGGCAAGAATCAGTGAACGAACACGCGGCCGTGCAGGCAGCGCTGGAGGCGCGCGACGCCACGCGCGCGGGCGCACTGATTCTGCGCCACGTGCGCAAGACGGGGGAGGTGGTGCGCAATACTCTCGGCGAAGATGCCGAAGCCACCGACAAAGGCGCGATCGTGGCGAGCTGACCCCTATTCGCTGCGACTTCCCGCCCCTACACGGTTCGGCTGGCCAACTTGTGAAACTGGATGAACTCGCTGATGTGCGCAGCGGTTGCGCTCAGGGCGTCAGCGAGGCCGGCGCTGGTACCTACAGCTATTGCACGGACGCCCACCGACGGCTAGTGCGCATATCCCAAGGCCAACACCAGGAAGCCCATCGCTCCAAACACAGCGTGGATCACAATGGAGATTGTGGTGTTCTTCCGCACCTGGATGATGGCCGGCAGGATGAAGAAGATGGGAGCGGCCGCGAAGATCAGGTCGAGGCCCATGGGCAGGTGCCAGACAATCCACAGCAGGCCGTGCACCAGCCACGTCCAGCGCCCGGTGAGCAACTCCTGCCGCGGCTGGATATACCCCCGCCACAGGAACTCCTCGCCGAAGATGTTGAAGAAGAAGAACAGCGGCCAGACGTACAGCACCCACATGTGGTCTGTACGCAGGGGCATGTCCCTGAAGAAGAAGGGCCGCGGGTCGATGCCGAGTCGCGGCATCAGCACCTTGGCGACGAGAAAGGACGTGACGCTCAGGAACACGAATCCGCCCACCGTCCACACCCAGTCTGCGCGGGTGAGCTTCTTCACGCGCATGCGGGCCAGCAGTGCCGCGGGAGCATAGGAGCTCACGTCCCGGCCGCTGAGAAAGAGGGCCCAAAAGAGCATGGGGATCAGCACCAAGCCCCCGACGCTGAGGAAATACGCCGCCTCGATCGGCAGCCCGTGCAGTCCGTCCAGGTATGGGATGGCGAACTGGCAGGCGATCAGGTTCAGCAGTGTCGGCAGCCCGAACAGTCAGGCAAGGTCAAACCACGTGGTCTTTCGCAATGTCGGCATAGTGCGATCCTCGGGCGCGCAAGAGGCCACGGCAGGGCATGTCTACCGCAAATCGCCGGCTAGACTGGGCCGACCCTGATCGGCTCGGGCAAACCGTCCGGCAGGTTGCCAACCATGCGCACTGCCGCTTGCATGGCGACGATGTACCCGTAAGGTCCCAAGCCACAGATCACGGCGCGCGCCGAGGGTGAGATGATGGAGTGCCGGTGCAGCTCGTCACGCCCATGGATGTTGGAGATATGAACCTCGATAACCGGCTTCTCGAACAGCTTGATGGCATCGACCATAGCGACGGAGGTGAAGGAATAGGCCGCCGGGTTGATGACGATCGCGTCCGCGGTCTCCCGCGCGGATTGGATCAGTCCGACCAGTTCCCCTTCGATGTTAGACTGGTGAAATTCCAACGCAACGCCAAGATGGGTCGCGAACTCCCGGCAATTTTTTTCGATGGCGGAAAGGGTGGTTGAGCCATAGATGTGCGGCTCGCGCACACCAAGATAGTTCAGGTTCGGGCCATTCAGGATCATAAGACGGGCAGACATCCGGTACCTCCTGAGTTCGATGCTTCCTTGCAGGCGAGTCGGGCACCACCGGGTGCTTTGGTGGGTCTTCAAGCCAATCGAAAGCCAGCCAATACAAGAACCGGACCCGGTTACCGAACGCGGCGGAACAGCGCGACCGGACCGCGATCCCCCTCCGGATGCGGTGGCACGTTTTCACAAGTCGGGCGAAAGTGAGCGACTGTCTGTTGGGGAACACGAACCGGAGCACGTCATGGCGGAACAGGACCAACTCGTCACACCCTTGATGCGCATCGAAGTCGATCTGGCCGATGTGTTGGAGCTGGGCAAGACTTCCGAGGGCCAACGTCGGATGATCGCCATTGTAGGCGGCACGTTCTCCGGCCGCATTCAGGGCAAGGTGCTGCCCGGCGGAGCCGACTGGCAACTGATCCGTAACGACGGTATCGCCGACATTTCTGCGCGCTACCCCCTGGAAACCACAGGCGGTGCACGGATTGAGGTTCGCAGCGACGGCTATCGCCACGGTCCGCCCGAGGTGATTGCGCGGTTGGCGCGTGGTGAAGATGTCGACCCAGCCAGCTACTACTTTCGCACGATGATGCGCTTCGAAACCGCCGATCCCGAATTGGCTTGGCTGAATGGCATCCTCGGATTCTCCACCGGACGACGGCGTGCAAAACAGGTGGTCCTCGACGTATTCGAAATCCTGTAGGTCAACGGCCCCGGGGCAGGCCAACACGATGGCCGCGATTCAGGAATGGCTTCGTTCCGTGTCCGGCAAAGGCTCGTGGTGGCGCTCCCCGCCTCTGCCGGCATAGCATGGGGCCGGACGAGGCCAGATCGTGCAAGGGTTTACCAAGAGAGGGCCATGCCATGCAGCGTGGGTTTCGCATCAGTGTCATTACCAAGAACGGCACCAACCCCGCCTACGATGGCGCGCGCATTGGCGCGAGCCGGGTTGCGGAGCGGCTGGGCGGCAGCGTGCGCCACGCCTACCCGCAGGTGCCCGACGACGTGCCGCAGCAGCGCGCGTTGATCGAGGCCGCCCTGGCCGAGCGGCCGGATGCCATCGTGCTGGCCCCGGTGCACCCCGCGGCTTTGGACGCCACCTTGAGCCGCGTGGTGGAGGCGGGCATCCCGCTGGTCTATATGGTGAGCAGCAGCCCCGCGGTGCTGGCGCGCAGCTTTGTCACGGCGGACAATCACGCGCTGGCCCTGGCCGTGGCGCGGCATCTCATCGCGCACCTGGGTGGGCGCGGAAACTTGGCACTGATGGAGGGGCATCCCGATTCGCCCACGAGCGCCCCGCGCACCGAGGGCTTTCTGGCGGCCGCCGCGGAACACACCGGTATCCGCATCGTCGCGCAGGTGCGTGGCGACTACCAGCGCGACGCCGCGCGGAAGACCATGGCAGGCATCCTTGAACGGGTGCCGACGATCGAGGGCGTGCTCGCGGCCAACGACTACATGGCACTGGGCGTGCTGGAGGCCCTGGACGCGGCCGACCGCAGAGCCCCGCTGGTGGGGGTCAACGCCATGCCGGATGCCATCCGCGCCATCCGCGCCGGGCGCTTGCTGGCCACGGCGGCCTATGACGCCATGCAGATGGCCTGCATCGCCACCGAGGCGGCCACGCGGCTGCTATCCGGCCAGCCCGTGCCCGGGCAGATCGTGCTGCCGGCGGAAATCGTCGATGCGGCCAACTGCGCGGCCTGGGACTTGCCCTACGAACAGCGGCCGCTCCCGGACTGGGATGCGGTGGTGGGCGCGGGCTGAGGTGACGTGCCCCCCTTGGATCGAGCCAAGAGGGGGAATGTGGCGATAGAGGACCGGCGATGGGCCTTGTAGCCGAAGCCGCGGTCGATGTGCCGATCCAGAGGGATGGGATCGGGTTTCCGACGGTTGCGGGCGCGGCCGGGTGCGCCGGCAGGAGCGATGCCGGCGCCTATTCCTTGCTGACGACCATGGATGCGTTCTGTCCGCCGAATCCGAAGGCGTTCACCTGGATGGCCTCGACATGGGCGGGGGCCGGCTCGTTGATCACGACTCGCAAATTGCCCACTTCGGGCATGAGGTCCTTGGTGTCGTAGGTTCCCGCAGTGGCCATCACTGCGTTGTTCTTCATGCCGTGGAGGCCCACCAGCAAGCCCAGCGCCCCGGCCGGGCCATGGGGGTGCCCAAAGTTGCCCTTGGGCGAGGTGATGGGCATCGGTACGTCGCGGTGGCCGTAGATTCGGTTCAAGGCAGCCAATTCGGCGATGTCGCCCACGGGCGTACCCGTGCCATGGGCCACCACGGCACCGATCTGGTCCGCCCCGCCGGGCAGATTGGCATTCCGGATAGCCTGCTCCATCACCAACTGCTCCCATTTGCCTTCCGGTTCGGGCGAGGAGGGGTGGTGACCATCGGCCAGGGTGGCATAGCCCCGCAGCATACCGTGGATGGTCGCCCCGCGTTTGCGGGCGTGATCGGCCCGCTCCAGCACGAACATGCCCGCGCCTTCGCCCAGCATCACCCCAAACCGCTCCACGTTGAAGGGGCGGCAGGTCTTGTACGGATCGGGTTGGGGCGTGAACATGCCGTAGTTCCGCGCTCCGAAGAACAGCAGGGGGCTGATGCCGCAGTCCGTGCCGCCGGTGATGGCGACGTCCACCTCGCCCGTCTCGATCATCCGCGCGGCGGTCCCCATGGCGTCGTGGGAGGATGCGCAGGCGGTCGCAATCACCATTTGCGGCCCGTGCAATCCCCAGCGCAGGGCCAGGTGCGCGGAAGGCATGTTGGGTAGAAACTTGACCATGAACTTGCGGTCCACCGCATCCGGCCCTTCGGCTTCCAGGTTGTGCTGGCCTGCGGCATCGACATCCACCCCGCCCAGCGCCGTGCCGATGATCACGGCGGTGCGAAGGGGGTCGAAGGTCTCGATCCCGGAATCCTCCACAGCCTGCACCGCGGCGGCGATGGCGTACTGGGAAAACAGGGCCGAGTTGCGCACCACCCGATCTTCCATCCACCGCCCGGGCTGGAAATCCTCGATGAGGGACATCCAGACGTTCTCATAGCCGGGCTGGTCGTGCCAGGGCGTGGGCCCCGCCACCACCTTCCCGTTTTCGATGTTCCGGTTGAACGTTTCCAGATCCTGCCCGAGGGACGAGATGACCCCCATCCCGGTGATGGCGACGTTTTCCATGCTCCCCCCAACGGATGATTTGTCTTTCCGGTGGCTTCTTCCCCGCCGACATGCCCATTGCCCTCTTCTATTGGAAAGCCCACGGCCGGGCAAGCGGTCCGGAGATGCGCGAGCGATAGCGCTGCACATCGTTGGGCGAGCGGCGGCAGCGCCGCCCTGGATCGCGCTGGTAGCCACACAGGCAAGGATTCATGGCGCATAACAGCAGGAAGCTGCACAGGAACTCCAGCGCCATCGTCGCGCGGGAGATAGTCACCTCTCTAAAACAAAGCTGCCTATCCAGCCGCTCCGTTCAGGCCCCTTCGCCCCCCGAGCCTCCAGCAGCTGACGCATTGTCCTCCCTATCCCGTTGCACCGATTCGTTGTTTGAAGTCGTCTCGTCACCATTCAAGAATATTCGGGATCATTGATATGGTACCCTCGCTGAGGACAAGTCACTCCGATTTCTATGTGGTGAAACTGAGATAGGGGAAACTATTCAGATGCGAATGAGCATGATTGCATTGGCATTCCTGTTTCTTCTTGTGCCTTCATTCCTTGTACCCCATTCGGCAGAAAAACCCGATGTGAACACCAATGCAAAGGTCCCTGAGAAAACATTTCGGGATCCTGTGACCGACATGGAATTCGTGTGGGTTCCCGGTGGAAACTTCGAGATGGGATGTCATGCAAATGCGGGCCCCTGCAATGATCGGGAAAAGCCGGCCCATGAGGTACATGTTGAAGACTTTTGGATGGGGGCACAAGAGGTTACCCAAGGTCAGTGGCAGAAGATTATGAGCTACAATCCTTCCAGATTCAAAAAGGGACCACGTTACCCTGTCGAGCAAGTCAGCTGGGATGAAATACAGATATTCATTCAAAGATTGAACAAGCAATCTTCAACCACCTTTCGTCTGCCCTCAGAAGCGGAATGGGAATATGCATGCCGGGAAGGCGGAAAATTCAATCGATACGGGTGGGGGCCTGGCGACTCGGTTTCGGGATATCGAGCGCATGCCAATCTTGCGGACAGGCGAACCAGGTTTTCCTGGAGGTTACGGGATTATGACGACGGCTATGCGGAGACATCACCCGTGGCGACTTACCCTCCGAATGCCCTCGGCCTTTACGACATGAGCGGAAATGTTTGGGAATGGGTACAAAATAAGAAGTTCACCTATCCAAATGCGCCAATGAGTATGAGGCGCTACAAACTTGCCCCATTCGCTAGAATGTATCGCGGGGGTAGCTGGACGGATACACTCGTATTCCTGCGATGCACGGTTCGCCGGAATTTCAATCCATCGTTTAGATACAGTAACTTGGGTTTTCGCCTTGCAAAGTCCAAATAGAAGCGGCCTTGAGATTATTGCCCGCTCCGAGGGGCCTAATAGATTCGTGAGCTAGACACTGGGCCCGATGCCCCCCTCTTGGGATCATGCAAGGCACAAAGGTTGGGGGGGCCAGATGTCCTGCTTTCCACCTGATTCCGGAATCAAGCAGGGCGATCCAGGCTTTGGTTCTCACCCCGATGTCACCCCCCGCGGTCCAGCTTGCGGTACTGGATGGCCTCGGAGAGGTGGGCCAGAGAGATGTCCGGCGCGTCGCCCAGATCGGCGATGGTGCGCGCCACCTTAAGGATGCGCGCGTGGGCCCGGGCGCTCAGGCCCAGCTTGGCGGAGGCCTGCCGCAGCAGGGCCACGCCCTCGGGGGTGAGCGCGGCATGCTGCTCGATCTCCCGCGGCGTCATGAGCCCGTTGGCCCGCGTGGGGGAGCCATCGAAGCGGGCGAGCTGCCGCTCCCGCGCGGCCTGCACGCGCTCCCGCACGGCGGCCGACGGCTCGCCCCGGCGCGCTTCCACCAGCCGGTCGAAGGGCGCCACCGGCACGTCCACCTGCAGGTCGATGCGGTCCAGCAGCGGACCGGAGATGCGCGAGCGGTAGCGTTGCACGTCGTTGGGCGAGCAGCGGCAGCGCCGCCCCGGATCGCCCAGGTAGCCGCACGGGCAAGGGTTCATGGCGCACACCAGCAGAAAGCTGCACGGGAACTCCAGCGCCATCGCCGCACGCGAGATGGTCACGCGCCGATCCTCTAGCGGCTGGCGCAGCAGCTCCAGCACGGGCCGGGGGAACTCCGGCAACTCGTCCAGGAACAGCACGCCGTTGTGGGCCAGGGAGATTTCCCCCGGCTGGGGCACGGAGCCCCCGCCCACCAGCCCCGGCTGGGAGATGCTGTGGTGCGGGGCGCGGAAGGGGCGCTGGGCCACCATGGCCTGCTCCGCGCTCAGCAGGCCCGCGATGCTGTGGATGCGTGTGGTCTCCAGCGCCTCCTCAAAGGCGATGGCCGGCAGGATCGTGCTCAAGCGGCGCGCCAGCATGGTCTTGCCGGAACCGGGCGGGCCGATCATCAGCAGGTGGTGATTGCCCGCGGCGGCCACCTCCAGCGCGCGCTTCACCTGCTCCTGCCCCTTCACGTCCTGCAGGTCCTCCCCGTAGGTGCCGGACTGCCGGAACAGCGCCTGGGAATCCACGGGACGCATCTCCGGCGCCCATTCCCCGCGCAGCAGGGAGACCACCTGGGCCAGCGTTTCCACCGGGTAGAGCGGCAGGCCCTCCACGACGGCCGCCTCCAGCTCGTTGTCGCGGGGCAGGATCAGCCCGTCCAGGCCGGCTTCACGCGCGGCCAGGGCGATGGGTAGCACGCCGCGCACGGGCCGCACGCGGCCTTCCAGCGAGAGCTCGCCCACCACCATGAAGCGCTCCAGGGCCGCGGGCGGCATGGCCTCCATGCCGGCCAGCACGCAGGCGGCGATCGGCAGGTCGAAGCCGGAGCCGATCTTGCGCATCTCCGCGGGCGCCAGGTTGCACGTGATGCGGCGGATGGGGAAGGCGAAGCCGCTGTTGGCGATGGCAGCCGTGACGCGCTCGCGGCTCTCCTTGATCGTGCCGTCGGGCAGCCCCACGATGGTGAACTGGCTCAGCCCCAGCGCCAGGTCCACCTCCACCTCGATGGGGTGGGCCTCCACGCCCAGCACGGTGGCGGCGAGCGTCTTGGCGATCATGGCGCAGCGGGACGAGGGGGCAGAAGGTGCGGGCCGGCGGGCTGGCACAAGCCGCCGGCCGGACTCGCTTACGCGGGCGATCCTAGATCAACGCAACGGGGATGGCCAGCCGCTGCCCGCGGTGGTGGCGCAGCGGGCCCGCGCCTTGGCCGCTACAAGCCCTCAATGACCCGGGCCCAGTCCTCCAGGGCCGCCTCGTGACCCGGCACGAGCTGGATGGCGAGCTGCTGGTAGCCCGCTTCCTCCAGTTCCCGGATTACCGTGCGGATCTCGTCCACGGTGCCGGTCAGGGTGCGGTCGCGCAGCATCTGCGCGGTGACGAACGGCGCCTCCTCGGGACGCAGGAACATCAGGTGCCCGCGGTGCACGGAGAGGTAGCGCGCATCGGCGGGCTCGTAACCCTGGAAGACCGGCCCCAGCGCCGCCACGGCCTCCCGCAGGTCCGGCGGAAGCTGCTCGGCCGTCAGGCCGTCCTCCACCGCCCGGTGCAGCGTGCTGGTGACCAGCGGCCCCGCCTGCGCCTTGGCGCGCGGACTGTCCGCCGCCTCGCCCGGCTGCAGCACGCAGCCCAGCGCCATGGCCGTCGTGCGCAGCTCGGCCGGAGCGCGGCCGGCCTCGGCCCAGGCGGCCTTCATGGCGTCGATGGCGCTGCGGGCCGTGTGGGTATTGCGGTAGAAGTTGATCCAGCCCGCCCCAAGTTTCGCAGTGAGTTCCCGCGAGCGGGGGCCGAACGCGGAGACGTGCAGCGGGATGTCGTCCTGCGTGTTGATGAGTCCCAACTCCGGATTGAGGAAGCGGATCTTGCGCTCCTGGCCCTCGAAGCGCCAGGAAACCGTGTCCTCGGCCAGCAGGCCATAGATCACGCGCACGTAGTCGGCCAGGTCAGCCAGCCGGATCGGGCGCAGGCCCATGCTGCGCCGGCCCGTAAAGCCGGTGCCCACGCCGAAGTCGATACGTCCCGGCGCGAGCTTGCTGAGGCTGGCCAGCGCGTTGGCGGCCACCGGCGCGATGCGGTTGGAGGGGATCAGCACGCCCGTGCCCAGCCGGATCTTCGCGGTCTTCACGGCCGCGGCGGCCATGCCCACGAACAGGTCCCCCGAGAGCAGTTGCGTGTCGTAGAACCATGCGCTGGCGAAGCCCAGCTCCTCCGCGCGCTGCACGGTCTTCCAGGCGTCGGCCGGGGTCGGAAGCACAATCCCGAATTCCATGAGGCTGTCCCAGGTGCGTGATCGGGGGCCCGGCGCGCCGCGCCGGTCGGTATTCGCCCGCGATCCTAGTGCAAGCGGTGCGCGAAGGCCAGCCGCGCGCGGACGCGGCCAGCCGGGGCCGGCCGGGGCTCAGACCGCGCTCAGGTGGCGCCGCACGGCCTCCAGGCGCGATTCCGGCGAGCCCACGTGGGCCAGGTAGTCCGCCCGGGAGCGCCGGATCATCTCCAGAGCCTCGGCCCGGTCGTACACCTCCGCGATGCGCACCTTGCGCTCGGTCTGGTCGGGCTGCTGCTTGTAGGTGAGGAAGTAGTGGTGCAGGCGATCCACGATGCCCCGGGGGCACTCGGCGATGTCGCGCAGGCCGCCGTAAGTCAGGTCCTGCTCCAGCACGGCCACGATCTTGTCGTCGGCCTGGCCGCCGTCGATCATGCGCAGCCCCCCGATGGGCCGCGCGTGAAGCAGGAAGTTGCCGTGCAGGATCGTGCGCTCGGTGAGCACGCAGATGTCCATGGGGTCGCCGTCGCCCGCGATACCGGCCTCGCCGGTGCGCTGCGTGCATCGCTCGCCCACCTGCGGTCCGCACAGCGTGCGCGGGATGAAGCCGTAGGGCGTGGGACACTGGCTGGAGAAGCGCTGGGGCCGGTCCAGGCGCAGGTGCCCGGCTGCCTTGTCCAGCTCGTACTTCACCGTGTCCGCGGGCACCAGCTCGATGTAGGCGTTAAACACGCCGTCGGCGCCCGCGTCGGCGGGCACCCCGTGCCAGGGGTGCACCTGGAACAGCGTCGCGAGCAGATCGTACAGGGATTCGGGGTGGCTGGGCATGGCGGTCTCCTGGGTGATACGGCGGACGCACGGACGACATTGGCGCGCGCACTTGGACGAGGCCCTGGCGGACCCGGCGGGGCGGCGCGCTCTGCTATTGGGAGGGCGCCGGCCCCGCAGCGGGTTCGACGCATCGCCTTGGCGGCGGGCAGTTGTGGCCGGCCCGGCCTCAGACGGTGCCGTCGTCGCCGGGAATGCGCAGGTGGACCGAATGCAGCAGCCGGTGCACCAGGGGCGCCAGCACCACCCCGGCCACGAGCACGAACACGATCCCGCCCAGCACGGCGTCCACGGCTCTCCGGTTGGGTGCTGTCATCCAGTGTGGCACAAGGCACCTCCACCGCGCAGGGCCAGCCCCACATCGCCACGGGACCGTTCATCGTGCGGGGCTTGGCGCGGGTGGACCGTGCGTGGCAGAGTGCGGGGAAACTGCTGGGCCTGCACGCAAGGCCCCTCTTCATGGGACGGCCCACAGCGGCCGACGGGCGCCCGAGGCGGCGCGGGGAGAAAGCGATGAAGCGCAGCGAAGACTGCATTTTGACGTCACACACGGGCAGCCTGCCCCGACCCAAGGCCCTGGTGGACCTGTTCGCGCGCCGGGCGCACGGGGAGGCTATCGACGAAGCGGCGCTGGAGGCGGAGATCGAGGCGGCCACGCGCTGGGTGGTGCCCAAGCAGATCGAGGCCGGCATCGACATTCCCAACAACGGCGAGCAGCCGCGCGAGTCGTTCTTCCTCTACGCCCAGCGCCGCATGAGCGGCTTCGGGCCGGGCGGCAGCCGCCGGGGCCCGCGCGATGTGGAGCGCTACCCGGGCTATCTGGCCATGCGCCAGCGCATCCTGCAGAGCCAGCAGGCCGTCTCCAGCTTCGAGGTGCCCAGCGTGGTGGGGCCGGTGCGCTACCTGGACCCGGCCGCCATCGAACGCGAGTGCCAGGACTTCCGGCGCGTGCTGGACGAGGCCGCGCCCGGCGTGGTGGACGCGTTCGTGACGGCGCCATCGCCGGGCATCATCGCGGCGGCCGTGCCGGACCAGCACTATGGCGACCAGGAGGCGTACATCGGCGCACTGGCGGAGGCCTTGCGTACGGAGTACGAGGCCATCGCGCGCCACGGGTTCGTGCTGCAGATCGACTGCCCGGATCTGGCTCTGGAGCGGCATGTCTCCTACGCGGAGCGGCCGCTGGCGGACTTTCTGGCCTTCGTGGAGCGCGTGATCGCGGCCATCAACCACGCCCTGGCCAACGTGCCGCGCGAGCAGGTGCGGCTGCACGTGTGCTGGGGCAACTACGAGGGCCCGCACGACCTGGACGTGGCACTGGAGGAGATCCTCTCGCGCGTGCTGCAGGCAAACGTGGGCGCGATCATGCTGCCCTTCGCCAATCCGCGCCATGCTCACGAGACGCGGCTGTTCTCCGGCGACCGCTTGGCGCCGGACCAACTCCTGGTGGCGGGCGTGATCGACACCACCACCAACTACGTGGAGCACCCGGAGGTGGTGGCCCAGCGCATCGAGCGCGCGGTGGAAGCCGTTGGCGATCCCCGCCGCGTCATCGCAGGGACGGACTGCGGCTTCGACACCTCGGCCGGCATGGGCCGCGTGGCCGAGGACGTGGTGTGGGCTAAGCTCGCGGCGCTGGCGGCGGGAGCGCAGCTCGCCAGCGAGCGCCTCTTCTAGCGCTTGTGGCAGTGTGCGCTGCTCCGCCGCCGCGGATGACCGATGTCATATAGGCCGGTGCGCGACAGTGATAGGGTGGCGTTGCACCGAGGCGCGCGCCCACAGCGCAGCGCTTCGGGCCAAGCACCGCGCCATCCCCGCCAGGGTGATGGCCCTGACGGCGAGCCGCGACCATGATCGAACTGCGTGATGCCCACCCGCTGCTGCGCACCTGGAGCGAGGACGGCGTCTTCCATCTGGACGTGCGGCCCCTCCTGGAGCACGGTGGCGAGCCGTACGTGTACATCATGGACTGCGTCAATCAGCTCGACATCGGCGAGGCGATAGTGGTGCACGCCCTGTTCGAGCCGCGCCCGCTGATGGCCCAGATGGCCCGCATGGGCTTCGACACCCGCTCCGAGCGAATCGACGAGGAGCACTGGGCGCTACACATCTCCGCAGCGTAAGCCCCTGCCCCCTGCCCAATGGAGTCCAGGGAGCTTGCTCCCTGGCGGAGGAATCAGAAAGGGCAGCGCCCACTCTGCAACCCAACATCAAGTCATGGCGCGCTGCTAGTCCAGTTCCAGCACGATGGGGCAGTGGTCGGAGCCCCGCACATGGGGCAGGATGTACGACCGCTTGATGCGGGGCCGCAGGGCGGGGGAGCAGAGGAAGTAGTCGATGCGCCACCCGATGTTCTTGGCGCGCGCCTGGCCCATCTGGCTCCACCAGGTGTAGTGCCCACCCTCCTGGGTGAATTCGCGGAAGGTATCGATGAACCCCGCCTCGATCACCCGATCCATGCGCTCGCGTTCCTCGGGCGTGAAGCCGGCGTTCTTCACGTTGCTCCTGGGATTGGCCAGGTCGATCTCCTTGTGCGCGACGTTCAGATCGCCGCAAAAGATCACGGGCTTCTCGCGCTCCAGTTCCTTGAGAAAGGCCAGGAAATCCGGTTCCCACGCCTGCGTGCGATAGTCCAGGCGCCCCAGGCCGCGCTGGGCATTGGGCGTGTACACGTTGACCAGGAAGAAGTCCTCCAGCTCCGTGGTAACGACGCGGCCCTCCGCATCGTGCTCCGGCTTGCTGATGCCCATGCGCACGGAGAGCGGCTCCACGCGGCTCATGGTGAGCGTGCCCGAATAGCCCTTCTTCTCCGCTGCGTTCCAGTACTGGCGGTAGGTCTCCAGATCCAGGTCCACCTGCTCGGGCTGGGCGCGCACCTCCTGCAGGCACAGCACATCCGGCTGGGCCTCCTGCACAAAGTCCACGAAGCCCTTCTTCAGCACGGCCCGGATACCGTTCACGTTCCACGAGATCAGCTTCATCGCATCCCTGCCCTCGGCTTGTCGTTCGCTGGCTTTGCGGGCCCACCGCCCGTGCGCTGGATCGGGGGCAGCATAGCCCGGCGCCGCGGCCGCGGGCAACGCCGCGCCGGCGCGGGTGAACGGCCGCACTTGACAGCGCCCCGCTGGAGAGGGCGAAATACCCGGGACGACGCACTGCCCTGCACCGCGCGGGAAGCAGCCCGGGCGGGCGCAGCGCCGACCCACCGGGCCGCGCGATGACCAGAGTGCTCTCCCGGATTCCCCAAAGCGTGTACGTGCTGGCTGTGGTGGCCGGCCTGCTCACTTGGCAGCTTGCCCCGCGCGCGCCGGCACCGCTGGATCCGGAGGTGCTGGACAGCGTGCACTCGATCGTGCGCTTCTGCGAGGCCGCCGTCGATATCACCGAACGGGCGGTGACGCAGCAGGAGGCCGCGCGCTGCAAGGACGTGCGCTACGTGGTGCAGTGGTGCTCCACCCGCGGCAAGGGGCTGTGCACGCTGGAGCACCTGGTCGACACACTGGTGGCGCTGGGCTTCCGCCTGCCGCCACTTCGCCCTGCTTCCCCCTAGCCCGCGCCCCGGACGGCGCAGGCACCGCGCCATGCGCGCCGGCGAGCCCATGACCTCCACACGCAGCACCCGCGCCATCGTTGACCTGGCCAGCCTGGAGCGCAACTGGCGCCTCCTGAGCGCCGCGCACGCGAAAGGGCGCATCATGACGGTGCTCAAGGCCAACGCCTACGGCCACGGCATGGTGCCGGTCGCGCGCTTCCTGCAGGGGTTGGGGCAGCCGCTGTTCGGCGTGGCCCTGTTGGATGAGGCCCTCGCCCTGCGCCACGCGGGCATCACGGGGCGCATCCTGGTGCTGGGGCCGCCGGAGCCGGGCAGCCTGCCGCTCTACGCCCGCGAGGGCATCGAGGCCACGGTGCCGTCCCTTGCGCACCTGCGCGAGGCCATCGCGGCGGCGGCCGAGGGTGCACTGGCGGTGCACCTGAAGTGCGACACAGGCATGGGCCGCATCGGCCTGCGGGAAGATGCCCGGGACGAGCTGCGCGCGCTGCTGCACGAGGCCAACGCATTGCAGGTGCGGGGCGTGTACTCGCACCTGGCCGATTCCGAGCAACTGGACAGCGACTTTTGCGAGACGCAGCTTGAGCGCTACGAGGCGTGGTGCGCGGCCATTGCCGAAGCCCTGCCCGGACGGCCCTTCGAGCGCCACCTGGCCAACAGCGGCGGCTTGCTGCGCGATGCGCGCTTCCACTTCGACTACGCCCGCGTGGGCTTCGCCCTGTGGGCCCCGCTGGCCTTCTCCCCGCCGGAGCAGGCCCCCGCGCTGACGGCGCGGCTGGAGCAGCCGCTCACCGTGCGCACCCGGGTTTCCCTGGTGAAGACCATGCGCACCGGGGAGACGGTGGGCTACGGGCGCACCTATCGCTGCAGCGCGGACGAGGTGATCGCCACGCTGCCCGTGGGCTATGGCGACGGCTACTTCCGCAACCTGGGCAACCGCGGCGCCGTGGTGCTGGCCGGCAAGCGCCGGCCCATCGTGGGCCGCGTCAGCATGGACCAGACCACCGTCTCGCTGGGCCAGGACTCCTGCCAGCCGGGCGACGAGGCGATCCTGTTGGGGGGCGGGCCGGAGGGCATCGCCGCGGCGGAGCTTGGCGCCTGGGCGAGCACCATCGACTACGAGGTCTTCACCAACGTGGCTGCCCGCGTCCCCCGCGAGTACGTCTACGACAGCCAGCCCATCCCCGAGCCCTGAGGTCGGCCTGGGCGCCTGCCGCGCCCCCCGCTATTCCCCGGCGAAGTCGAAGTCCGGCCGCGTGGCCTGGAGCATCGCGCGCAGCGTCTGCCGCAGTTCTTCCGGCGTGGGCCGCCCCGCCATGTACCATCCGTTGAACACGCGGTGGATCGTGAGATCCGGCAGCAGGGCGAAGGTGAACGGCACCGGCAACGGGCCGTGCCGGCTGTCCGTGGTCTCGCGGATGCCCAACGCGTCCGTCAGGCGCAATTCGGTATCGCTGAGGAGGGGAAAGGGCGCTTCCAGACCCAGCCGCAGGCCAGCGAGCACCTCCGGTGGGTCCTTGCTCACCGCGGCGATCCTGGCGTAGCTGACATCCGTCACGTCATGGAACTGGACCAGTTCCCTTAGCTGAACGCGTCACTTGGGTCACCACGGCCCGCGGAAGAAGGCCAGGAACAGTGGCTGCCCACCGGCCAGGGCGCTGATGGACTGCGGCTGGCCGCGGTCGTCCGGCAGAGTCAGGTCGGGGAAGCGGTCGCCGGGCTTGAACTGGAGAGGCATGGGCGCTTTGGGAAGTGAGTGCGTGCATGCGGGCAGCCGCCGCGCCGTCTGGCACGCGCGGCCGCAACGGGCCGGGCCGCAACGCTACTTGGAGGGCTCGTAGTAGGGGTTGTTGCCCTCCGCGTGCTCCGTGGTATCGATCAGCGCTTCCAGATCCGGGAAGACCTCCCGCATGCGCTTCTCCACACCCTGCCGCAGCGTCACGTCCACCATGCCGCAGCCCTGGCAGCCGCCGCCCAACTGCACGTAAACGTTGGCGCCATCCACGTCGACGAGCGAGAAATGGCCGCCGTGACCCGCCACCATGGGATTGATCTCGAAGTCCAGCAGGTTCTGCATGGCCTCCATCTTCACTTCCTTGGGGTCGTCGGCCCGGCAGCCCAGCTTGATGTCAAGGTCGGAGCCCTCCAGAGCCTTCTCCAGCGCCTCCAGCCCCTCTTCCGCGTAGAAGTAGTCGCTGAAGCCGTTGTCGAACAGCACGGCCGCGGCCTGCTTGGCTTGACCCGTGCCGTCGTCGTAGAAAAGCAGTTCGCCCGCGAACGGCAGCCGGTGCAGGTTCGATTCCAGGAACTCAAGCGGCAGGTTGTGGGCCCCCGCCAAGTGGTGATCGCTGTACTCGTCCATGCCGCGCAAATCGAACACGTAGGAAGGCCGCGATTCCTTGCGCTTCTTCAGGAATTCTTCGACAGACACTTGCATGGAGCGTCCCCGCTGGTGGAGTGCTGACGCGCGCACGGTCCCGGCGCCGCGCCCGAAATGCGCTTCGCGCACCAGTATATCGCGCCTTCATCCATGGGGAAAGGCTGCGGCCACCGGCGGCGCGCATCCGGCCCGCTCCCCACGGTCCGCACAAGGTCCAGCATCCACCCGCCGCGCCCGCTGCGCAACCTTTCCTGGCAGGCTATCCAGGGCCCCATGGCGCGACCCGGATGCGTATCATGGGCTCGCGGAGCCCGTCCATCGTGCATTCGCGGGATTGTCCTGTCGCCGCTATTCTGGTACAATTGTCCATAAATTATG
>DATFMP010000036.1:0-28494 GCA_035266845.1 bacterium | reverse complement strand
TCACCCCCAACCACGGGCTGTCCGGCTATGTGTGCGCGCAGGTGGCCCTTCCCCTGCTGCGGCGCCGCTCGCCCGTTTCCCCGCGCGCCCTCGGCGTGGCCATCACGCTGGGCGCGATGGTACCCGACCTGGACATCCTCTCGCGCGTCATCGTGGGCCGGGCCGCCTACTTCAGCGGCCTGTGGTATGCCCACCGCGGGGTTTCGCACTCCATCGTGGGCACGCTGCTGCTGGCGCTGATCCTGGCCGCGCTGCTGTATCGTCCGCTGGTACCGCGGGACACGCCGCGGCCCTGGACCGCGTTCGCGTGGCTGGCCGGCTTTGCCTGGGCCGGGGGCTTGCTGCATATCTTCGGCGACCTGTTCACGCCGGGCTGGCAGATGCCGGTGTTCTGGCCGCTTGCCGTCCGCTTCGGCGGTTGGCGGCACATCGGCTGGTTCTCGCCCTACCTGTTGTGGCTGTTCGTCACCGCCATCGCGCTGGGCGTGCTGATGGAGCGCGGACTGGGCCGCTTGGCGTCCCTGCGGCGCTGGGTGCCGGCGATGGTGTGGGGGATGTACGCGCTGGCCGTCTTCCGCTGGGTGGATTTCCTGTCGGTGTCGCACTACTCGGGCTGGAGCGAGTGGCTGGCCTACCAGCAGCAGCTCCTGCCCGATGCCATGATCCTGCCCTTCACCGAGGGCGTGCACGCGATCTGGCACTGGTTCACCGGCTGACGCCTGCGCCGGAAGGGTGGGTGGCGCGGCCCGATGCCGGTGCGCGCCTGTCATTGATGTTATAGGCGGTGGGCCGTACACTATTTCCCATATGCCGCAATCGCGTTTCCCCTGAAGCATCTTAGGCGCGGCACGGGTCATAGGCGCAGCAAGGCGCCGTGGCCGGCGTCCTGCCCCCAGGCGTGCCGCCGTGCAGGTTTCGGCCGCCCGGCAAGCGTTCGGAATCGTAAAAGGAGTCAGCGATGTCCACCGTCATTCCCGCCCGCCTGTACAAGAGCCTGCTGGTGCTCGCCGCGGTGCTCGCGTTGGTAGGCGGCACGGCCGCGCGCAGTGCCCCGGCCGATGATGCCTCCGTGCAGCGGG
Organism: bacterium; assembly: GCA_035266845.1. Lineage (GTDB taxonomy): Bacteria > SAR324 > SAR324 > SAR324 > JACQKK01 > DATFMP01. The sequence continues at coordinate 27,415 of DATFMP010000036.1, read as the reverse complement.
ATATCGAGACGCTCGTGCGCGAATCCAAGGCCCGCGCGGCGATCGTGAAGCGCGTCAGCCCCGCCGTGGTGCACATCGCGGTGGAAAAGACGGTGGCGAACGATGGCGAGGGGGGTGATCAGTTTGACGACGAGTTCTTCCGCCGCTTCTTCGGCCCGCGGATGCCCGTTCCGCCGCGGGAGTTCAAGCAGCGCGGGCTGGGCTCGGGCACCATCGTGGACTCGAACGGCTACATCCTCACCAACAATCACGTCGTCGAGGATGCGGACAAGATCACCGTCAAGATGCAGGACGGGCGCGAGCTCCAGGGCAAGCTGATCGGGGCCGATCCGGCCACGGACCTGGCGGTGGTGAAGATTCCGGCGGATCACCTGCCGGTGGCCAAGCTGGGCAACTCGGACACGCTGGAGGTGGGCGAGACGGTGATCGCCATCGGCAACCCCTTCGGCCTGGACATGACCGTGACCCAGGGCATCGTGAGCGCCAAGGGGCGCACGCACGTGGGCCTGACGGACTATGAGGACTTCATCCAGACCGACGCCTCCATCAACCCGGGCAACAGCGGCGGGCCGCTGATCAACCTCAAGGGCGAGATCGTGGGGGTAAACACGGCCATCTTCAGCCGCTCGGGCGGCAGCATGGGCATCGGCTTCTCGATTCCCGTGAACATGGCCCGCTCCATCATGCACTCGCTGATCGAGTCCGGCCGGGTGGTGCGGGGCTTCCTGGGCGTGGTGATCCAGGACATCACGCAGGAGCTGGCCGATGCCCTGGGCGTGAAGGTGAACGAGGGCGTGCTGATCGCCAACGTGGGGCCCAACAGTCCCGCGGCCGAGGGCGGCATCCAGCAGGGCGATATTGTGCTCAAGTTCAACGGGCAGCCTGTGAAGAACTCCAACGAGCTGCGCAATGCCGTGGCGGCCATCAAGCCCGGCACCAAGGTGCCCGTGGAGCTGCTGCGCGAAGGCAAGCCCCTCAAGCTGCGCGTCGCTGTGGGTGAGCAGCCCAAGGACATGCGGGCGGCCATTGAAGGCAGCAAGGGCGAAGGCGAGCAGGCGCCCGCGCCCGAGCGCGGCGGGCGTCCGGAGGAGGCGCTGGGCCTGCAGGTGGAGGCGCTCACGCCCGATCTGGCCGAGCGCCTGGGCTACCAGGGGCTCAGCGGCGTTTTGATCTCCGCCGTGGCCCCCAACAGCCCAGCCTCCGACGCGGGTCTGCGGCGCGGCACGCTCGTCGAGCGCGTGAACCGCAAGGCCGTGCACAACGTGCAGGAGTTCCGCACCGAGATCAGCAAGGTGCCCAGCGGGAAGCCCATCCTGCTGCTGGCCCGTCTGGGCGCCACCAACCAGTTCGTGGTGATCAAGAAGCCCTAGCAGAGCGGCAAGGCTTGGTTTTCGGGTGAGATCATGGCCCAAGGGGGCGCGGCCCCCTTGGAACCCCCGCCAGGGAGCAGGCCCCCCGGACCCCTTTCAGATCGAGCATATGCGCGGCCGCACCGCAGCCGCGCGAATCCATCAGGGGGGCGCGGGGGAACGTGTTCCCCCGCAGCCGTTGATTTTCACAGGCTTCCCAGCAGAGCGGCAAGGCTTGGTTTTCGGATGAGATCGTGGCCCAAGGGGGCGCGGCCCCCTTGGAACCCCCGCCAGGGAGCTGGCCCCCTGGACCCCTTTCAGATCGAGCATATGCGCGGCTGCGGTGCAGCCGCGCGAATCCATCAGGGGGGTGCGGGGGAACGTGTTCCCCCGATTTTCTTTGCAGGTATCCGCAGGAAGCCGCGTCAGCGCCGCCGTACACCCGGCCTGGCCGTCCTATAGGACGTTCGCGGCCATCTCGGCAAGGGAGGAGCGCTCGCCGCGCATCAGCGTGACGTGTCCGGCGAGGCCCAGGGGCTTGAAGCGCTCCACCACGTGGGACAGACCATTGGAGATGGCGTCCACGTAGGGATTGTCGATCTGGTAGGGATCCCCCGTCAGCACGATCTTGGTGCCCTCGCCCACGCGCGTGATGATGGTCTTGATTTCGTGCGGCGTGAGGTTCTGGGACTCGTCCACGACCATGAACTGGTTGGGGATGCTGCGCCCCCGGATGTAGGTAAGGGGCTCGATGTTGATCAGCCCCTGCTCCATCAGCGCCTCATAGCCCTTGGCCGGGTGGCGCTTGGAGACGGGTGAGCCGATCAGGAACTCCAGGTTGTCGAAGATGGGCTGCATCCACGGCTCCAGCTTCTCCTGGGCCGTGCCCGGCAGGTAGCCGATGTCCTTGCCCATGGGAAAGATCGGTCGCGAAACGAGCATCTTGGTGTAGGTGTTCTCGTCCATCATCATCTGCAGGCCCACCGCCAGCGCCAGCAGCGTCTTGCCCGTGCCCGCCTTGCCCATCAGCGTGACGATGGACACGGATGGATCGAGCATGATCGCCAGTGCCAGCGCCTGCTGCGGATTGCGCGGCGTGATGCCCCAGATGCCCGCGCTGAGGTCCACGATGGGCACGAAGCCCTGCTGTTCGTCCCGGTAGCGGAAGACCAGGTAGTTCTCGGGCCGATCGCGATCCTCCACGATCATGCCCTGGTTGGGGTAGAAGTGGCCCGGAAACGTGACGGACTGGGATTGCCGGTAGCGCTCCAGCTCCGCCGCGTCCACCTCCAGCCGCGCCCAGCCGTCGTACAACTCGGAGGTGCTGGCGCGCTCGGACTCGTAGCTGGTGGCCTCGATGCCCATGGCATTGGCCTTGATGCGGATGTTGGTGTCCTGGCTCACCAGCACCAGCGGCCGGTTGTCCTCCTGCTCCAGCAGTTGCAGCGCACAGGCCAGCACACGGTTGCCCGAGCGGCGCATGTCCAGCTCGCGCGGCAGGCCCGCGGCATCATGATTCCAGATGTGCACGCGAAAGGTGCTGCCGTTATCCTGGGTCACCCCGGCGGCCAGGCTGCCGGTGCGGCGGTAGGTGTCGATGGATTTGGAGACCAGGCGGGCATTGCGCCCCGTCTCGGTCACCTCGCCCTTGAACTGGTCGATCTCCTCGATCACGGAGATGGGCACGATCACCTCGCCGTCCGGGTAGGCCAGCAGGGCGTCGGGATCGTACAGCAGGACGTTCGTATCCAGCAGATAGCGCGTCGTTCCGGTCATGTGGCAATCGGGATCGAATCGCCGGCGGCATAGGCGGCCGCAGCTTCGGGGCCGAGGAGCTGCCGGAGTGGGGTGCGCGAGAGATCGCGAAGGGCCATGCGGCGATGTGGGCCTGCACTGCGGTGCGGCGTGGCGCCGGGGAGCGGGGTACCGCCCCCGCAACGCTTCCATTTTGCGCCGAGCCAACCGCAAAATGCAAACCGCCGCACAGCGCTGCCGGGAGGCATCCTGTCGATGGTGGATGGCACATCCATGCATTCGTCAAAGGTGGATTTTTCCACTGCAATTGGATAGGAAGGTCCCGCGGTCGCCTCAGGCCGCATCCGCCCCCGTCACCACAGGCGGGGGCACCGGGGAAGTTACCGATCGAAACAGCCAAAGGGGGAAGTCATGGCGACAAACTGGTCGTTGACGGGGGACTATTTCGAGAGCTGCAACTGCGAAGCGGCCTGCCCGTGCGTATTCCTCAGCCCGCCCACCACGGGCGAGTGCAACGTGATCGTGGCCTGGCACGTTGACAGCGGCAGCTACGGCGACGTGAAGCTGGACGGACTCAACGTGGCGCTGGCCGTGCACTCCCCCGGGCACATGGCCCAGGTGAAGTGGAAGGCCGCCGTGTATCTGGACGACAAGGCGAACGACGCCCAGGCCGACGCGCTGACGCAGATCTTCTCCGGCCAGGCCGGGGGGCATCCCGCCGTGCTGGCCTCCTTCGTGGGCGAGATCGTGGGCATGAGCAAGCTGCCCATCACCTACGCCAATGACGGCAAGGGCCGCTCCCTCAAGCTGGGCACCGTGGGCAACGTGGCCATCCAGCCCGTGGAGGGCCAGGGCGGCGCGCAGATCACGGTGAACAACCACCCCTTGTGCATCTCCCCGGGCCACCCGGCGACGGTGCACCGCTCCAGCGAGTTGAAGCTCAAGGATGCGGGCTTCGACTGGGCCTTCAGCGGCAAGACGGGCTTCCAGTCCCCCTTCGCCTACCAGGGCGGGTAGGGCGCCGGCGCAGCGGATCGTCACCGGTCCCGGGCGGCCCCCCGTGGGCGCCGGGGACCACACCTGCACCTGCCAAGGGAGGGGTCTGCCATGGGATCGCTCTACCCTGCCGTGCTGACCCGGCCGCGCCTGCTGGTGGGGCTGGGTCTGGGGCTGCTTGCCGCCCTGGCCTGGGCCTACACGCTGTGGCTGGCGGCGCACATGACCATGCCGGAGATGGGCTCGACGGGGATGGCCATGGCCATGCCCAATCCGGTGCCCTGGAGCCTCGGCCAGGCCGGGTTCATGTTCGTGATGTGGACGGTGATGATGGTGGCCATGATGGTGCCTTCCGCCGCTCCGATGATCCTCGTGTTCCATCGCGTGGCGAGCGACCGGGCGGCCAAGGGGCAGCCCGCCGTCCCCACGGCGGTGTTCCTGGGCGGCTACCTTGCCGTGTGGACGGGCTTCTCCGCCGCCGCCACGGCCGCGCAGTGGGGGCTGCACGATGCGGCCCTGCTCTTGCCCACCATGGCCGCGGCGAGTCCGCTGCTGGGCGGGGCGCTGCTGGCGGCGGCGGGCGTGTTCCAGCTCACGCCGCTCAAGCATGCCTGCCTGGCCAGGTGCCGCACGCCGCTGGGCTTCCTGCTCACCGAATGGCGCGAGGGAACGCGCGGCGCCTGGGAAATGGGCCTGCGCCACGGGGCCTTCTGCACCGGCTGCTGCTGGGCGCTGATGGCCCTGCTGTTCGTGGGAGGGGTGATGAACCTGCTGTGGGTCGCGGCGCTGGCCCTGGTGGTGTTGGGCGAGAAGGTGCTGCCCCGCGGCGAGCTGCTGGGCAAGCTGGGCGGTGTGGCGCTCATCGCCTGGGGCGCGTGGGTGGCCTTGGGCGGCTTGGGCTGATGGCGGCGGGACTGGCGAAGCGCGCCTTTACAGCAGATTCCTCGCTGCGCTCGGAATGACAGCTTGTGGGTTAGCCCTGGGGCGAAACCAGGGGCAGGTCTGACGCCGGACTTGGTACGACCTGCAACAGGTGAAGTGCCGGTATGCAGCGACCAGTGTCATTCTGAGGCCCGCTTCGCGGGCCGAAGAATCTGCTTGGTACCGCTCGGCCTCCTCGCTACACCCGCATGGCTGCCCGCGGGCGGGGTCGGATCCCCAGATGGAGGTGCGGGGGCTTTGGGCCCCCGCATCGGATGTGCGGTGCTTGCGGGGCGGGCCTAATCCCCTGCCTGCCGGCGGGCCAGCTTCTGCTGGCGGGCGCGCTCCAGCTCGGCTTGGCGCTGGGCCTCGGCCTCCGGCGTGAGGAAGGGCTGCTCGTCGGAGAAGATGAGGCGCATCCAGTCGCGGCCGTCCGACCACACGTAGGGCGTCTCCACCAGCGTGCCGGGCGCGGCGGCCTGCTCCAGCAGGCGCAGGCCGGTGCGCAGGATCGCGCGCTGGTTCTCCGGGTCCCGCGGGCGGCCGCAGGGATTGCCGAGCGGGTAGTTGGTGAACACGGCGCGGGGCGTGAAGGCGCGCTCCGTGATGTCCCGCGCCACGGAATAGACCACCGTGGGGATGCCGTTCTCTTCCAGGTGCCGCGCAACCAGACTCACGGTCTGGTGGCAGACCGGTCACACAGGGGAGAGCAGCACCGCGTCCACTTCCTGCTCCCGGGCGCGCCGCAGCACCTCGGGCGCGTCCACCTGCAGCACCTTGCGATGGCTGTAGTTGGGCAGCAGGCGCAGGGCCTCGCCGGCCAGCGATCCGATCTCGCCCGCCGCCACCAGCTCGCGCAGGCGCGTGAGAGGGAAGTAGGCATCCACGTCCGTCATGTCCGTCTGCACGCGGTCGTGGTCCACGCTCACCGAGCGCAGGCGCTCCACCGGCAGATCGGACGGCACGGGGAACACCTCCAGCTCGTTGGTGCCGATCACGCGCGGCGGCTCGATGGGCCGGCCCTGCTCGTCCAGCATCACCAGCGAGGCGGTGGAGACCAGCATCACGCGGCTCTCCGCCACCGGCTTGCGCAGGGGCGTGAAGGGGCCGTCGTTGAACTCGGCCCAGCGGTAGTCGCGCACGTAGCCCGCGTGGCGGTAGTAGGCGCGCGTCTTGTCGATGTAGCGGACGAAGTCCGTGGCGTTGAGGACGTCCGTGGCGGGTTCCATGGCCATGGCCTCAGCTATGTGGGGGGGAAGGGTCCAGTGGCGCCATCATGCCCCACGGGCGCGGAGAATTCCAGCGTTGCGCGAAGCCCACACCGCAAGCCCGCGACGGCGGCCGGCTGTGGCCGCCGTGGGAGGCGCGTCCCTCAGGCCCCCGCTTGCAGGCGGCGGATGCGCTCCTCCAGGGGCGGGTGCGTGGCGAAGAGGGAGACGAAGCGGCCCGGGCGGCCGGAAATCTTGAGCGTGGCCAGGGCGGCGTGCTCCTCGGGCGCAGGCAGCTGCAGGCTGCGCTGCAGACCCTGCAGGGCGCCGACCATCTTCTCGCGGCCGGCCAGGCGCGCCCCGCCGGCGTCCGCGCGGAACTCCCGCATGCGGGAGAAGTAGGCCACCACGATCATGCCCAGCACGGACAGGGCGATCTCCAGCGCGATGGTGATGGCGAAGTTGGCCATGTAGCGGCCTTCGTCGCGCATGCTGGAGGTCACCGCAAAGGCGATCGCGCGCGCAATGAACATCACCACGGCGTTCACCACGCCCTGGATCAGGGTCATGGTCACCATGTCGCCATTGGCGATGTGGGTCACCTCGTGGCCCAGCACACCCTCCACCTGGGCACGGTCCATGCGGCCCAGCAGGCCGGTGGAGACGGCCACCAGCGCCCGGCTGCGCGTGGGCCCCGTCGCGAAGGCGTTCACCTCCGGGCTGTCGTACAGCCCCACCTGCGGCATGGCGGGCAGCCCGGCACGCTGCGCCAGGTGGTGCACGGTATCCACCAGCCAGCGTAGCTGCGGCTCGCGCGTGTCCGCGGGGATCACCTGCACCCCCAGCATCCACTTGGCCATCACCCGCGAGAGCGCCAGCGAGATGAAGGCCCCGCCCATGCCCCAGATCAGGACGAAGGCGGCGAGCTGCGAATAGTCGATACCGTAGGCCGTGATGTATGGCCGCACGCCCAGCACCGTCAGCAGGATGCTGATCGTGAGCAGGATCAACAGGTTGACGGCCAGGAACAGCACAATCCGTTTGGCGATGGCCATAGCGGGTCGTTACTCCTCCGAAGCAGGCACAGCAGCGCACGCCCCATTGCGTGCAATGCAATGTCGCTATTCTACCATGGCCGCCGGAACCGGGAAGCCGGCGGCGGACCCGCGCGGTGGCGCGCCGGGGGCGGATTGTGAGCGTAGCCACCCCACCATGCGGTGGGCCTCCGGTGACCTCGTCGCTTTGCCCGTCTGCAACCGATGGGCGATAATGATTCTCATAAGCTTAGAGACTTCGCATCGCTGTAGCCGCCGTGAGGCGAATGCCCTGGCGAAAAGCGCACCCGTTTGGGAATGCTCATGAAAAAGCAGACACGCTTCAATCTGATCTTCGTGCTGATCGCCATTCTGGGCGTGATCGTGCTGCAGCAGGTCATGTCCGGATTCGTGCAGGACACGACCATCCCCTACAGCCAGTTCCAGAGCCTGCTGCACGACGGCAAGGTGTCCCAGGTGGTGATCACCCAGGACCGCATCATGGGGCAGCTCAAGGATCCACTGCCGGGCGGGCAGAAGAACTTCGTCACCAACCGCGTGGACGAGAAGCTGGCGGACGCGCTGAACCAGGCCGGCGTGAAGTATTCCCAGGCGGTGCAGAGCGGCTTCCTTTCCGCCGTGTTCTCGTGGGTGGTGCCGATGCTGCTGTTCTTCGGCCTGTGGATGCTGTTCATGCGCTACATGGCCTCGCGGGGCGGCATGGGCGGCCAGTTCATGTCCATCGGCAAGAGCAAGGCCAAGGTCTACGTGGAGAACGAGTCCAAGGTGACGTTCGAGGACGTCGCCGGGGTGGACGAGGCCAAGGACGAGCTGATCGAGGTGGTGAACTTCCTCAAGGAGCCCAAGAAGTACAGCCGCCTGGGCGGCAAGATGCCCAAGGGCGTGCTGCTGGTCGGTCCGCCCGGCACCGGCAAGACGCTGCTGGCCAAGGCCGTGGCGGGGGAGGCGCACGTGCCGTTCTTCTTCATCAGCGGTTCGGACTTCGTGGAGATGTTCGTGGGCGTGGGCGCGGCGCGGGTGCGCGACCTGTTCGAGCAGGCCCGCCAGCGCGCGCCGGCCATCATCTTCATCGATGAGCTGGACGCGGTGGGCCGCGCCCGCGGCGTGGGCATCGGCGGGGGGGGCCACGACGAGAAGGAGCAGACGCTGAACCAGCTTCTCACGGAGCTGGACGGCTTCGACTCCTCCACGGGCCTGGTGCTGCTGGGCGCCACGAACCGCCCGGAAATCCTCGACCCCGCCCTGCTGCGCGCGGGACGCTTCGACCGGCAGATTCTGGTGGACCGGCCGGACAAGCGCGGCCGCGAGGCCATCCTGCGCGTGCACACGCGCGGCCTGACCCTGGCGCCGCACCTGGCCCTGGAGCAGATCGCCGCGCTCACCCCCGGCTTCACGGGCGCGGACCTGGCCAACCTGTGCAACGAGGCGGCCCTGGCGGCCACGCGCCGCGAGGCCGATCTGGTGGAGCTGGACGACTTCACGGCGGCCATGGAGCGCATCGTGGCCGGGCTGGAGCGCAAGAACCGGCTGCTCAACGAGGACGAGCGCCGCATCGTGGCGCACCACGAGATGGGCCACGCCCTGGTGGCCGCGGCCCTGCCGGGGGTGGACCCGGTGCACAAGATCTCCATCATCCCCCGTGGCATCGGCGCGCTGGGCTATACCCTGCAGCGGCCCACGGAAGACCGCTTCCTGATGCGCCGCGAGGAGCTGGAGGCCAAGATGACCGTGCTGCTGGGCGGACGCGCGGCCGAGCAGGTCGTGTTCCAGCACCTGTCCACCGGGGCCTCGGACGACCTGGCCAAGGCCACCGACATCGCCCGCAGCATGGTCACGCGCTATGGGATGGACGATGCCCTGGGCTCCGTGGCCTATGAGGCCGAGCAGAACCGCTTCCTGGGGCCGCTGGGGCAGCAGGAGACCCGCCGCTACAGCGAGCAGACCGCGCACGAGATCGACGAGGCCATCCAGCGACTGGTGGCCGAGGCCCTGCAGCGCGCGCTCTCCATCCTGCGCGAGAACGAGTCCGTGCTGCTGGAGGGCGCGCAGAACCTGCTGGAGCACGAGACGCTGGACGAGGCCGAGCTGCACCCGTTCTTCGCCAAGCTGCGCACGGGGCCCATCGCCGAGGAAGCCCGCCGCCGCGCCGCAGGCTGAGGCGGGGCAGCGTCCCCACGGTGCCAGGGGCTCGAACCGCAGACGTTGCGCGGCTGGTTTTCCAATGCCGTAGGGCGCACTGCGGGCTGGGCGCGGATCGGTGGCTGACGAGCCGCTACGGCGCGAAGTCGATGCGCGGATCCACCAGCACGTAGGCGAAGTCGGAGAGCAGATTGCCCAGCATCAGCGTGAGGCTGACGAGGGTGAGGATGCCCAGCAGCACGGGGTAGTCGCGGGCCAGCAGGGAGTTGTAGAAGAGCAGCCCCATGCCGTCCAGCGAGAAGATCTGCTCGATAAACAGGTTGCCCACGAAGAACACGCCCAGGAACTGGCCCAGACCCGTCACGATGGGGATCAGCGCGTTGCGCAGGGCGTGGCGGTAGCGCACGGTGCCCTCGCCCAGCCCCTTGGCGCGGGCCGTGGTCACGTAGGCCTTGCTCAGCTCCTCCAGAAAGGCGTTCTTCATGAGCAGGGTCAGCGTGGCAAAATTGCCGATGAGGTAGCACAGCAGGGGCAGCACGGCGTGTTGCGTGCGGTCCCAGATGCGCTGGGCCGGGCCCATCAACTCGTAGAAGTCCGACGTGCTGCCGGAGATGGGGAACCAGTTGAGGAACGAGCCGCCGCCGAAGAGCACGATCAGCAGGATGCCCAGCATCAGCGGCGAGATGGCGTAGCCCACGAACACCAGCGCGGAGCTGGCCGTATCGAACGGCGTGCCGTCGTGCACGGCCTTGGCCACGCCCAGGGGGATGCACACCAGGTAGGTGAGCACGAACGAGGCGATGCCGAACTGCAGCGAGACGGGGAACTTGCCGGCGATCACGGCGATGGCGGGCTCGTCGTGCACGAACGAGCGGCCGAAGTCCAGGTGCGCCAGGTTCCACAGCCAGATGCCGTAGCGCTCCAGCAGCGGCTTGTCGAAGCCGAACTGGTGCCGCAGCTCCTCGATGGTCTGCTGGGTCACGCCCTCGTGGGAGATGGCCCCTGGGCCGCCGGTGCCACCCGCGCCCCCGCCCAGCGCGGCGCCGAAGCGGATGTCGCGCAGCATCTGCTCCACGGGTCCGCCCGGCGCCAGGTTGATCACGACGAACGTGACCAGCGTGATGCCCAGGAAGGTGGGCACCATCACCAGCAGCCGGCGCAGGAAGTAAGCGGTCATGGGCAGGCGTGGGCGGCGCAAGCGGGCCGGCGTGGGCAACTGCGGCCCTGCGTTTGAGGATAGGTCTTCAAGCGGCTGGGCCGCTTGAAAAGCGCAAGAAATCCAATGCGGGGGCCGAGGGCCCCCACACCCCCGATATGGACCCTGACCAAGGCCGGCGCGGGCTCACCCGAAAAACGGGCCCAGGGAGCCTCGCTCACTGGTGGGGGTATGGGGGCAACGCCCCCATGGGCGAAATGCTTCTCAAAACTTAGCGCGTGGGCTGGGCGATCCACCAGTAGTCGAAGCCCACGTCGTAGGCATAGTAGGGCTGCACCTGCTTGAAGCCGCGGCGGTAGCCCACCAGCGTGTGACTGCTCTCGGTGAGGAAGGTGTAGGGCTGATCCGCGTGGATGATCTCGTGGATGCGGCGGTAGAGCTTGATGCGCTGGGCCTCCGGGATGGAGCGGGTGGCCTTGGCGATCAGGCGGTCCACCTCCGGGTTCTTGTAGCGCACCAGGTTCAGACCGCCTTGCACTGCGCTGCTGGAGGCCCACAGGGCGGTGGGATCGGGCCAGGGCGAGCGCGTCCAGCCCAGCATCACCGCATCGAAGCGGTACTCGTCGATCAGCGTGAGCAGGGTGGACCAGTCCACCACCTTGATGCGCATGTCCACGCCGGCCTTGCGCATGGCTTCCTTGGTGAGCGTGAGGATCTTCACCGAGGTTTCCGGGTCCGCCGTCATGATGGTGAAGCGGAACGGCTGTCCGTCCTTGTCCAGCACCTGGTCGCCATCCGTATCGCGCCAGCCCGCCGCGCGCAGCAGGGCGATGGCCTTGCGGATGGAGAAGTCCACCGGCTTCACGTTGGGCGAGCAGTAGGGCGAGTTGGCGGCGAAGGGCCCCACCGCCTTGGCGCGCAACCCGTGGTAGAACTTGGCGATGAACGTGTCGCGGTCGAACAGGTGCGACATGGCCCAGCGTACCCGCACGTCGTGGAAGAGCACGGAGCCCAGGTTCCAGCCCACGTAGCGGTACGAGCGAGGTGCGCGGTTCTGCACGTCCAGCTTGATCAGCGGCTTGCCCGATTGCGCCCCCAGCCCGAACAGGGGCCCGGTTGCCTCGCGCACCCACTCTTCCGGGGTGAACAGGATCACATCCAGGTCGCCCTTCTTGAAGGCCTGCAGGGCCACCTTGTCCTGGGCGATGATCTTGGTGAGCAGCAGCGTCTGGTTGTAGCGGCCCACGTTCTGCGGCAGGTGCTGCCCCCAGTAATGCGGATCCTTCTTCAGCAGCAGGGAGGCGCCCTTCTTCCAGCGCACCAGCCTGTAGGGGCCGCTGCCCATGGGCTGCTTGGAAAGCGGCGTGCGGTTGGGGTCGAGCCCCGGAAACCCGTGCCGCGGGACGATGCGCAGGCCGGCGATGTTGGTGAAGTTGCGGAAGTGGTCGCGGTGCACGGTGAAGCGCACCGTGTGCGCATTCAACACGACCACGCCGGCCACATTGCTGTAGTAGGCCTGCCACTTGGCGCGGGTACGCAACTGAGGATCGTTCAGCACGCGGAAGCTGAACGCCACGTCGTCGGCCGTGACGGGCCGCCCATCCTGCCAGCGGGCGCGCGGATCGAGGTGGAACGTGTAGACCAGCTTGTCCGGGCTGATCTCCCAGCTTTCGGCCAGCAGCGGGATATGCGCCAGCGTCTCCACGTCCGTCTCGGACAGGCTTTCGTAGATGCGCTGGAGGATCTGGTTCGCGTAGAGGTCCGTGGCATTGAGCGGGTGCAGCTGGGCCGGGGAGACGGCGAAGTGGTCGCGGCGCACGCCGCCCTGCACGGCCGCCGGGTTGCCGCGCACCATAGCCGGCGGCGCGGGGGCCGCTCCGGGCGCACCGATCGCAACCGTCGCGCCGGCCACGGCGAGGCCGGCCAGTGCGGCTGCCCACAGGAGTCCGCCCAATCCCTTGCGCATCGCCATGTCCGATTCCAGTGTGCGCGCCATCCGGTGCCGGACGGGTCGCCGTGGGGCGCGTCAGCCGCGGGGCCGCGGCGTTTCAGCCTATGCGTTGCGGCGCGGACGGGTCAACTCCCGCGTTGCGCCGGGCAGGGATGCGGGTCGGAGCCGGTGGCTCGCCGGCCGCGGGCGGTCTCTCGTCGGATCCGTCGAACTCCCCCGTGGGCAGACCCCCGCCTTGTCCGCTTCCCCCACTAAATGATACAGATGGACGAGTTGTGGTTCGCTTTTCTTTCGCGCTCCAAGGGGAGCGTCCTGCCTCCAGGGACTGGTGATGAGCAAGGCCAACGGCTCCAAGGCCGATCTGCAAGCTGAACTCCTGCTCGATGGGGAGCACCCGGCCGGCTCCAACGGCGCGGGCGACTCCGCCACCGCGAGCAAGGCCGCGGCCAAGGATGCCGGCACGGGTCGCGGGGTGCGCAAGGCCGCCAAAGCTGCCGACAAGCCTGCGAGCACGTCCAAGGCCGAGGCCACGCCCGACGGCACGGCTGCACCCAAGCCCGAAACCAAGGCGGCCACCGAAGCCTCGCCTAAAACCAAGCCGCAAGCCGCGACCGAAGACGCCACGCCCATCGCCCAGCCGACTCCGGCTTCGGAACCGGAGGTGGCGCCAGTCGCGGCTGCCGAAGACAGCGCGCCGGAAGCCGGCGCCGCCGAACCTGCTGCCGTGGCAGAACCTGTGGTGCTGCGCTACGGCAACGACGCCGACGGCTGCTGGATGGAACTGGAGGATGGCAGCCGCGTCACGCTGAGCGTGGACGAGTGGCGCAGCGCCCTGACCCGCCACTACAAGCGCGACACCCCCGCGCAGTCCTGACCGCCGCCCCGGGCCCGCACCGCACCCCCACGCGTTCCGCGCCATGGCCCGCAATCCCCTCGCCTTCGTCTGCAACGCCTGCGGCGCGCGCTATCCCAAGTGGATGGGGCGCTGCTCGGAGTGCGGCGAGTGGCACTCCGTGGAAGAGGACCTGAGCGCCTACGGCTCTGGCGTGGTGCGTCTGCAATCCCGCCGCGCCGGGCCGGGGCAGGCCGCCGCCGCGCCGGCCGCGCGCCCCCTGCGCGAGGTGGCGGCGGAGGGCGAGGCGCCGCGGCTGGCCACGGGCATCGCGGAGGTGGATCGGGTGCTGGGCGGGGGCCTGCTGCCGGGCTCCGTGGTGCTGCTGGGGGGCGACCCCGGCATCGGCAAGTCCACCCTGGTGCTGCAGGTGCTGGACGGCATCGCGGCCCAGGGCCAGGGCACCCTGTACGTGAGCGCGGAGGAATCCGCCGCGCAGATCCGCAGCCGGGCCACGCGGCTGGGCCTGCAGGGCGAGGGCGTGCACCTGCTGGCCGAGGTGGAGCTGGAGGCCGTGCTGGCGGAAACCGAGCGCCTGGCGCCCGCGCTGGCCGTGGTGGATTCCATCCAGACCCTGCGCACGCCGGAGCTGGACGGCATCGCGGGCAACGTCTCCCAGGTGCGGGCCTGCGCGGCGGCGCTGATCCGCCAGGCCAAGGCGCGCGACTGCGCCGTAATCCTGGTGGGGCACGTCACCAAGGAGGGTGCGCTGGCCGGGCCCCGCACGCTGGAGCACATGGTGGACGTGGTGCTCTACCTGGAGGGCCGCGACGAGCGCCCGCAGCGCATCCTGCGCTCGGTGAAGAACCGCTTCGGCACCGTCAACGAGATCGGCCTGTTCGCCATGACCGCCGGCGGCATGGAGCCGGTGGACAACCCCGGCGCCCTGTTCCTGGCCGAGCGCAGCGCGGGCGCGCCGGGCACCGTGGTGTTCGTGGGCATGGAGGGCTCGCGGCCCCTGCCCGTGGAGATCCAGGCCCTGGTGGGCGAGCACGCATCCGCCTATGCGCGGCGCACCGCCGCCGGGCTGGACGGCAACCGTGCCGCCTTGCTGCAGGCGGTGATCGAGAAGCACCTGGGCGATGCCCTGGCGGGGGTGGACGTGTACCTGAACGTGGTGGGCGGCCTGCGCATCACGGAGCCCGCGCTGGATGCCGCCGTGGTGGCCGCGTTGCTCTCCAGCTACCGCAATCGCCCGGTGGATGCCGCCACGGTGGTCTTCGGCGAGGTGGGCCTCACGGGCGAGCTCCGCAGTGTGCGCTTCACGCCGGAGCGCCTGGCCGAAGCCGCGCGCCTGGGCTTCACTCATGCCATCGTGCCCCCCGCCCCCGGCGGCGCCGCGCACCCGGCCCCCCAGGGCCTGCGCGTTTCCACCGTCCCCACCGTGCAGGCCCTGGCCGAGGCGCTGTTCGGGTAGCGGCGACCGGCTTAGCCCGGCTCGCCGCCCTGGGCGGCCGGGGGCAGCTCCTGCGGACGCAGGTCGAAGTCTTCCAGGGTGGGCAGGTCGCGCAGGTCGGCCAGGTTGAACAGGCTCAGGAACTCGCGGGAGGTGCCGTAGATGATGGGCCGGCCGGGGCCCTTGTCCTTGCCCAGGATCTTCACCAGGCGCAGCTCCAGCAGGCGCCGCAGGGCGCCGGAGCAGTCCACGCCGCGCACGTGCTCGATCTCCGCGCGGGTGACGGGCTGGCGGTAGGCGACGATGGACAGGGTCTCCAGGGCGGGCGGGGTGAGGCGCACGGTCTTGAGCGGCTCGGCCTTGGCGATCCAGGTCTTGTACATGGGCAGGGTGCGCATCTGGTAGCCGTCGCCCACCGGCACGATGCGGAAGGTGCGGCTGCTGCGCTCGTACTCCCCGTTCAGCGCGGCGACGATCTCGGCCACCTGGGGCACGCTGGAGCTGCCCAGAATAGCGACGAGCTGCCGCGCCGTGAGCACCTCGGCGGAGGAGAACAGCACCGCCTCCACCACCTTGCGGGCATCCTGCTCGTTCATCCGCTTGGCTCCCTGCTGATGGGATGCGTTCCTTCCATGGAAACCGCGGCCGGGCCGCGGGGCATCGTTCGGATCGGCAGCGCCGGATCCGTCACACCAGATAGTCGCGCACCAAGCGCCGCAGCGGGGGAATCAGCAGGCGCCGCACCACCGGCGCCAGCAGCGCCGCGCCCAGCAGGTCGGTGATGAACCCGGGGACGATCAGCCCCCAGCCCCCCAGCACGGCCAGCATGGCGTCCAGCGCCTCCTCCGTGGGCACGCGGTGGTTCTGGATGTCCGATTCCAGCTCCGTCCACAGGTCCAGCCCTTCGCGCCGGGCGAACCACCAGCCCACCGCCGCGGTCACTGCCCCCTCCAATACCACAACCGGCAGCGCGAGGTCCAGGCTAATCAGCAGCCACAGCTCCAGCCAGGGCACCAGCAGCAACAGCAGCGCCGTGACCCAAAGCATGGGCGTCACGTGGTGGCCCCCGCCGGCGGAGTGTGGCGTGCCTGCGGGGCCGGAGGGTTGGGTGGCCATGGGGCGGCGGGGTGCAGGGCGGTCGGCCCGCGCGGGCTCAGGAGGCGGCCGGTGCGCCGCGCTCGCCGCGCAGCTTGCGGGCGATGAAGAACTCCGCGGCGCGATAGGACGAGCGCACCAGCGGCCCGGCGGCCACGTAGCCGAAGCCCATCTCCAGCCCCAGGGCCTCCAGCCGCGCGAACACGTCCGGATGGATGAAGGCGCGCACCTTGAGTTTGCGGCGGTCGGGCTGCAGGTACTGGCCCAGGGTGAGGAAGTCCACGTCCACCGCGCGCAGGGCGCGCATGGTCTCCAGCACCTCGTCCTCCGTCTCGCCCAGCCCCAGCATCAGCGAGGACTTGGTCCTGATGTGCGGGGCGCTGCGCTTCACGTAGTCCAGCACGCCCAGGGACTGCGCGAAGCTGGCGCGCGGATCGCGCACGGGGCCCTGCAGGCGCTCCACGGTCTCCACGTTGTGAGCGATCACGGCGGGCTTGGCGCGGACGATCTCGTCCACCAGGTCCGTGCGGCCCTGGAAGTCCGGGATCAGCACCTCGATCAGCAGTTCCGGGCTGGCCAGTTGGCTGCGGCGGATGGTCTCCGCGAAGTGCCCCGCGCCCTGGTCCGGCAGGTCGTCGCGGTTCACGGAGGTCAGCACCACGTAGTCCAGCCCCATCCCGCGGATGGTCTCCGCGATGTTGGCGGGCTCGGCGGCGTCCAGCGCCCCGGGGTGCCGCGCCGTCTTGACCGAGCAGAAGCGGCAGCCGCGCGTGCAGGTATCGCCCATCAGCATGAAGGTGGCCGTGCCGCCCTGCCAGCACTCGCCGATGTTGGGGCAGCGCGCCTCCTCGCACACGGTGTGCAGGCGCAGGGTGCGGGCCTGCCTGCGAATCCAGGCGAAGCGCTCGCCCTGGGGCACCTTCACCTTCAGCCAGTCGGGCTTGCGGGCGGATTCGGGGGCGACGGATTCAGGGGTGTTCGGATCGCGCAACAACCTTGTGCTCCAGTCGGTTCAGGCGGGCCTCGCGCTCGTCGGCCGGCAGGGCCCCCAGGGCCTCCACCGCCGCGTAAAAGCGGGGAAAGTCGCGCCCGCTCTCAATGAAGAGCGCGCGGAAGGCCGCGACGTGGCGGGCGTACTGCTCGACGCCCGCGAGATAGGCATTGTTGAGCGGCTGGGCAAACCAGTCATCATAGTTCAACAGTGTAAACGACGACCGTTCCTTTTGATAGTCCTGGCGCATGGCCTCGAACAGCGCGGGCTTGCGCGTCCGCTTGTCCGCGTCCGGCAGGTCGGAGCCGTACAGCTCCGCCAGCCGCGCGCGGCCCCGCCGCACGATGTCCAGGAAGCGCTGTTGATCGGCCCGGATGGCCTCGTAGCGCGTGATGAGGGCGGGATTCTCGCCCGGCTGCGAGAGATAGCGACGCACGCCCTCGCCCTCCACGAACACCGCGAAGGACTCGTTGAAGTCCGTGGCACCCTTGAGGAAGTACAGGCGATGGGTCTGCTCGTGGATGATGGTGCCGATGAGCTCCGTGTCGTCCCCGGCCAGGAAGGTGTTCAGCACCGGGTCGTTGAACCAGCCCAGCGTGGAATACGCCCGCACGGGGCGCACCAGGGTATCCAGCCCGTCGGCGTGCAGCTCCGCCGCCTCGGCCTGCGCGTCGGCCTTGGCAAAGTAGCCGCGGTAGCCCAGGCAGCCCACGATCGGGTAGCAGAAGCGGTGCTCGGCCAGGGAGAGCGCGGGCGTGGCCACCACCAGCCAGCTCACGTAGGGCCGGCCCAGGTCGGCATAGGTGGTGTAGTGGCCCTTGGTCGGCAGCGCCAGCGCCTTGGTGGCGAAGTCCTGCACGCTCAGCACCAGGCGCAGCTTGCGCTTGGTCTCGGCGGAGACGGCGGGGTCCGCCAGCACCTCGCTGATGGGCTCGCGCTTGTGCAGGATCTCCCACTGCCCCAGGCCCGCCTGCCAGTAGTAGGCGATCTGCGAGCAGCCCCCCAGCAGCGGCAGCAGGGCCAGCCCCACCGCCAGGTGCCGCAGGCGCCGCGACAGCCAAACGCGGGCGCCGCGCGGCGACGCAGGCTGGGCGGCGGGCGAGGCGTCGTGGGCCGGTGGTTGCGGGAGCACGGGTGCGGGCAAGCGGCGGCCTCCAGGGCGGCGGGGGAGCGGTGCGGCTCCAGGGTGGCGCAGGGGGCGCAGCCGCGCGCCGGCGCCTCAGGCGGCCTTGAGGCGCTGGAAGAAGCCCTGCACGGCCGAGACGAAGCGCTGGGGTTGCTCCAGCATCACAGAGTGGCCGCAGTCGGGCACGATGGAGAGATGGCTCTCCGGCAGGGCCGCGGCCAGGCTGCGCGCCAGGGCCGCGAACTTCTCGTCCAGCTCCCCCGCCACCACCAGGGCCGGCAGGGACAGGTCGCGCAGGTGACCCCACACGGACGGCAGGGCGCCAGCGCCCATGCCGCGCAGGGAGTTGGCCAGCCCCACGGGCGAGTTGGCCAGCCGCTGCCGCCGCAGCACCAGGCGCTGGTTGGGGGGCAGGCGCTGCAGGCTATCGAAGAGCGGCAGGCCCATCCAGTAGTCCACGAAGGCCTCCATGCCCCAGCCCGGGATGCGGGCCGCCAGGGCCTCGTCGGCCTTGATGCGCTCCGCCCGCACGTCCAGCTCCGGGATGCCCGCGGTGGTGGAGACCAGCACCAGCCCCTCCACCCGCGCGGCGCGGTGCACGGCCATCTGCAGGGCCATGCGCCCGCCCATGGAGTAGCCCATCCACCAGGCGCTCGGCACCTTGAGCGCCTCCAGCACATCGTCGAGCTGCTCCAGGCAGGCGTCCAGCCGATAGGGCGCCAGCGCCTCCGGCTTGGGCGATTCCCCGTGCCCGATCAGGTCCACGGCCACGGTGGGGCCCACGCGGCGCAGGGCATCGCGCACCCAGTCCCAGGCGTGGCGATCCTGCGTGAAGCCGTGCAGCAGCACCAGCACGGGTCGCCCGTCGTGCAGGTTCGGGTCGGCATCGTAGGCCAGCTTCAGCTTTGCCATGGCTCCTGCATCCAGTGGGGGTGGGGGTGTGCGGATTCAGCCGCGGGTCAGGTCGCGCCCGTCCGGGAAGGCCTCGGCCAGCCGCGTGGCCACGGCCTGCCAGACGCGGGCGTGCAGCTCGCGGTTGGCGTGGCGGTCCGTGCGCACCTCGATCACGCGGGGCCCGCCGCCGGCCTGCGACTCGGCCAGGGACGCGGCCACCTGCTCCCGGAACGCCGCCCAGTCGCCAGGCCGGCTGTGCGGGATGCCGTAGGCGGCGCACAGCGCGGCGAAGTCGATGCCGTGCGGCGTGCCGAAGTAGGTCTCGTAGGCGGCCCCGTACTCCGCGATGGGCAGCATCTCGAAGATACCCCCGCCGTCGTTGTTGATCAGCACCACGGTGAGCGGCAGGTTGTGCTGCCGGGCCGCCTGCAGGCCGTTCGCGTCATGGTAGAACGCCAGGTCGCCCGTGACCAGCACCGCGGGGCCCGCGCCGCGCCGCTGGGCCGCGGCGGCCGCACCCAGGGCGGAGGAGAGCGTGCCGTCGATGCCGTTGGCGCCCCGGTTCACCACGTGCTGCACGGGCTTGGCGGTGACGGGCGTGAACACGGCCAGATCGCGCACGGGCATGCTGCTGGCCGTGAACTGCACGGCTCCGGCGGGCAGCAGCGTGGCCAGCTCGCGGAACACGCGGCCCTCGAACCATTCGTCCGCCAGCCCGGCGGGCGGGGGGGCGGCGAAGACGGCGTCCACGGCCTCGGCCGCCAGCCGGTCGGCCTCCCAGAAGGCCGCCAGCCACGCGCCGTCCGGGCGGTGATCGCCCAGGGCCTCGGCCAGGTCGCTGCAGAAGCGCGCGGGCTCCGCGCAAATCAGCTCGGTGGGGTGGTGCGTGGGCTCGGCCCAGGCCCCGCCCTCATTCACCAGCACGATGGGGCAGCCCGGGTGCTCGTCCAGCAGCACCTCCACGTGCTTGTTGGTGGGCATGCCGCCGAAGCGCAGCACGAGCTGCGGCGCCAGCTTGCCGCGGAAGGCCGGCGCCCGCAGGATCGCCTCCGCGTTGGCGATCACGCGCGAGGTATCGTGCTCGCCCGCCATCACGCCCGCGGGGGGCTCGGCCAGGATGGGATAGCCCGTGCGGCGGGCCAGCGCGGCCAGCGCCGCGGGCCACTGCGTCTCCGGGTGTGCGCCGTTGGCCTCCGGCCGGGGCGCGTGGTGCATGGGACCGCAGAGGATCAGCCCGCGGGGCGCCGCGCGCACGCTCTGCGCCAGCCGGGCCAGGGTCTCCGGCGCCGCGGCGGCGCGGGCGGGCTCGGCGCGGCTGTAGGCGCCTCCGGTACCGCCCGTGACCGGGGTGGCCTGGGCGGCCAGCAGCGCCTCCAGATCGGCCGGGAAGTCCGCCGGTACGGCCTGGGCCTCCAGGGGCTTGCGGAAGGGGAAGTTCAGGTGCACCGGCCCGGCGGGCGCGCGACAGCTCTCGAACAGCGCCCGCGCCGCCACGCCGCGCAGCCGGCGCAGGTCCGCGTCGCGCAGCACCGGCTCGCCCAGCTCGTGGAACCAGCGCACGGAGCCGCCGTAGAGTTTGATTTGATCGATGGCCTGGGGGGCGCCCACCTCGCGCAGCAGGGGCGGCCGGTCCGCCGTGAGCACCAGCAGCGGCACCTCGCTCAGGTGCGCCTCGATCACGGCGGGGTGGAAGTTCGCCGCGGCCGTGCCGGAGGTGCACACCAGCGCCACGGGACGCCCGGAGGCCTTGGCCAGCCCCAGCGCGAAGAAGCCGGCGCTGCGCTCGTCCAGCAACAGGAAGGTCTCGATGGCTGCGTGCTCCGCCAAGGCCAGCGTGAGCGGGGTGGAGCGCGAGCCTGGCGCCACCACGGCGCACTGCAGGCCGCCGCGGGCCAGCTCGTCCACAAAGAGCGAGGCCCACAGGGTGTTGCGGTTGGCGGTGGGACTCCAGCGGCTCATGGGAGGCGTGGCCTTGGGCCGGCGCGTGTGCTGTGCCCCGGGGCGCGATTACTCGCTGGCCAGGGCGGAGAGCAGGGGTTGGAACTTGATCTGGGTTTCCTCGTACTCGCGCTCGGGGTCGGAATCGGCCACGATGCCGCCCCCGGCATAGAGCTGCAGGCGGTTGCCCGCCAGCTTGCCCGTGCGCAGGGCCACGGCGAACTCACCGTCGCCTCGGGCGTTCAGCCAGCCCACCGGCGAGGCGTACCAGCCGCGCTCGAAGCGCTCCAGCTCGTGAATCACCGCCAGCGCCTCCTCGCGGGGGTGCCCGCCCACGGCCGGTGTGGGGTGCAGGCGCTCCAGCAGCGCCAGCATGGCCAGCGGCCGCTCCGGCACCAGCGTGATGGGCGTGTGCAGGTGCTGCACGTTGGAGAGCCGCACCACCTCCGGCTGCTCGGGCAGTTCCACGCGCCCCAGGCCCTGCACGGCGGAGAGGATGCCGTCCACCACGATCTGGTGCTCCTCGCGCTCCTTGCGGCTCTCCCACAGGTGCCGCGCGTAGGCGGCCTCGGCCTCCGGCGTGTCGCCCCGGGGCACCGTGCCCGCCAGTGCGGCGAGCTGCACGCGGCCGTTGCCGAAGCGCGCCATGCGCTCCGGTGTGGCGCCCAGGAACACCTGGCCCGCGCCCGGATCGATCAGGAAGTTCGCGCAGTCCGGATAGGCCGTGCGCAGGCGGCGCAGCAGGCCCAGCGGGGAGGGCGCCGCCTCGCAGACCAGATCCAGCGCCCGCGCCAGCACTACCTTGGAGAGCCGGCCCTCGCGGATGCGCTCCCGCGCGGAACGCACCACCTCGATCCACTGCGAGCGCCCGTCCTCCCGCGCCTCGGCGTGGAAGGCGCGGTTGTGGCCGTGCCCGTTCTCCGGCGCCGTGGCGGCGGCCCGCACGGCTCCGCGCAGGGACAGCAGGGCCGCGGTCAGCTCGCCCTGCACCGCCTGGGGCGCCTGCTCCGGCGGCACGAGTGCGGTCACCAGGCCCTGCACCGATGCGCCCTGGCGCACGGTCAGCCATGCGGGCACCACCAGTTGCGCCGCGCCGAAGCTTGGCCAGAGCGCCGGGTCCACGCGATCGAAGAAGGAGAAGCCGCCCAACACGTAGGGCCCGGGGCCGCCCGCGTCCGTGGTGGCATCGGCGGTGCCGCACACCGCGGTGCGCAGTGCGGCTTCCACCTCGCCGGCGGCGCGATGGAAGCGCCCCTCGCCATCGGCCGCGATGCGTTGCGCCACGCCCCCGGCCGCCAGGGCCAAGCCCGCGCGCGGCTGCTCCCAGTAGAAGCGGAAGGCCGAATCGGCCCAGGGTGCCGCGCCCAGCGCGGTCTCGGCGGCGGAGCCATCGCCCGCGGTGCGCACCTGCAGCAGCGCCAGGGGATCGTGCGCGGGTAGCGGCACGGCGAAGCACGCCAGCACGGGCGCGCCTGCGGCCTGGGCCGCCGCGGGGGCACGGACCGCCAGCGCGGCCAGCGCAGCGCGTTCGGCCGGGGTGAGCAGCGAAGAAGGTGACTCGGCAGGCATCCAGCGCTCGTGCGGTTGGGAGCCTTAGGCGATCGGCCGACGGGACGTCCGGCGGGGACGAGCCGGGGCACCGGCCATGCGGGCGGGGTGGGCTTGCCAATCGCGCGGCCCGCGCCCTACCCTTGCAGACGATTTGGACGCCCCGCGCAGTGCGCCCCGGGAGCCCCGCTGCGGTGTGCGGCGGCGCCCCGGCTTGCCTCGCGGGAGCAATCTTTTCATAGTACCGGAATTCGCACGGCGATCAAGAACGGCGCGGCCTTGCCCGGCAGGGCGCCGCGCAGCCCGCCCGCGTTGCCGGTTCCCCGTGCACGCGCCATTTGGAGAAGACAGCATGAGCCAGCCCGACTTCCAGGACATTGTGTACCGCAAGCAGGAAGGCATCGCCACGGTGACCATCAACCGGCCGCAGGTTTACAACGCGTTCCGCCCGCAGACCATCGACGAGATGCTGAGCGCCTTCGAGGATGCCTGGTACGACGAGAGCGTGGGCGTGATCGTGCTCACCGGGGCGCAGGGTAACTTCTGCACCGGGGGCGACCAGAAGATCCGCGGGGACGAGGGCTACGTGGACCATCGCGGCCAGGTGCCGCGCCTGCAGGTGCGCCACCTGCACCGCATGATCCGCGAGGTGCCCAAGCCTGTCATCGCGGCGGTGGACGGCTGGTGCGTGGGCGGCGGGCACGTGCTGCACCTGGTGTGCGACCTCACCATCGCCAGCGACCGCGCCAAGTTCGGCCAGACCGGGCCCCGCGTGGGCAGCTTTGACGCGGGCTTCGGCACCGTGCTGCTGGCCCGCATCGTGGGGGAGAAGAAGGCTCGCGAGATCTGGTACCTGTGCGAGAACTACTCCGCCGAGGAGGCCCTGGCGATGGGCCTGGTGAACAAGGTGGTGCCCCACGACCAGTTGGAGGCCGAGGTGACCGCCTGGGGCAACAAGATCCTCGCCAAGAGCCCCACGGCCCTGCGCTTCCTCAAGGCCTCGTTCAACTCGGACACGGATCACGTCTACGGTCTGCAGGCCATCGCCCACGGCGCCACGCACCTGTTCTACGGCACCGAGGAGGGCAAGGAAGGCCGCGAGGCCTGGAAGGCCAAGCGCGAGCCGGATTTTTCCCGCTTCCGCCGCACGCCCTGGTAGGCGCTGCGCGGCCTGCGATCGGCAGTGTGGCAAGGCAGATGCCCCGCTGCGTTCGATGTCACGGCCAGTGTCACCCCGAGCGAAGCGAGGGGTCTGCTGTTGGGCGCCAGCATCGGGAGGTGCGGAAAAGCAGATGTCTCACTGCGTTCGATGTCACGGCCAGTGTCACCCCGAGCGAAGCGAGGGGTCTGCTGTTGATTGGCAGTCCGCCCGAGCCCTGCTCCTGCTGAACTTTGACCGGAGACCCCGTGCATAGCGCCCCAGCGAGCCCCCCGCGCTGGTTTGCGCCGGAGACGCTGCGCGAGACCGCGCGGGCGCTCTTCGCGGCGGCCGGCGCGCCCCCGGTCGAGGCAGCGGAGGTGGCGCGGCTGCTGGTGCACGCCAACCTGTGCGGCCACGACTCGCACGGGGTGGTGCGCATCCCGCAGTACCTGCGCAACGTGCGGCGCGGCCGGCTGGTGCCCGGCGCCCGCACCACCGTGCTGCGCGACCATGGGGCGGCGCTGCGCCTGAGCGGCAACTGGGGCTTCGGCCAGACGGCTACCGCGGAGGCCCTGGCCCGGGGCAGCGAGCGCGCCCGCACCCACCATGCCGTGGCGGTGGGGGTCTCGGAGCTGAACCACAACGGGCGGTTGGCGGACTACCTGTCGCCTGCGTTGGAGGCGGGGCAGATCGTGCTGCTGTTCGCGGCCAGCAGTGGCTTCAACGCCCTGGTGGCGCCCTTCGGCGGGGCGGAGCGGCGCCTCAACACCAATCCCCTGGCGGCGGGCTTTCCCTCCGAGCGGGGTGCGCCGGTGGTCTTCGACATCGCCACCAGCGCGTCGTCCCAAGGCCGCATGCGGGTGCTGGCGGACAGCGGCCAGCCTGCGCCGCCGGGCGTGCTGATCGACGCGGAGGGGCGGCCCAGCACGAACCCGCGCGATCTCTATCGCGGCGGGGCCATCCTGCCATTCGGCGGGGCACAGGGCTACAAGGGCTATCTGTTGAACCTGTTGGTGGAGGTGCTGGGCGGCATCCTCACGGACGGCGGCTTCATGGGCCATCCCAAGCGCGATGCGGGCGGCCAGGCCCTGTTGGCGATCCTGCTGGACGTGGCCGCGTTCCGGCCGCTGCCCGCCTTCCGCGCGGAAATGGACGCGCTGATCGCCTACCTGCAGGCCACGCGGCCGCTGCCGGGTCAGCGCGTGCTGGCGCCGGGCGAAGCCTCTGCCGCGCGCGAGGCGGAGCGCCTGCGCACGGGCATCGCCCTGCCCGCCCCGACCATCGCGGAGCTGCAGGCCGAGCTGGACCACTATGCCATTCCCACCGACCTCGCCGCCCAGGGCCAGGACGTGCCGCTGGGGTAGGGCGCGCCCAATACCCATACGCATTGATAAGGATGTCTCTTGTGGAGGAGGGGACCGCAGTCCCCCGCCCCCACACCTCAATCCCCCTGGCAGGGAGCAAGCCCCCTGCACCCCCAGGGAAGGTCGTAGTTTGAATGCAGTTTGGCATCAATTGCCCCGAGCGCAGCGAAGGGCCTGCCGTCGCGGCTCAGGCCCCGCCGTAGAGCGTGTCGCGGAGGGCGAACTTCTGCACCTTGCCGCTGAGGGTGCGCGGCAGGTGCGGCACCAGATGGTAGGCGCGGGGACACTTGAACGCGGCCAGCACGGCGCGGCAGTGGGCGTCCAGCGCCTCGGGCGTGGGGGCGGTGCCGGGCGCGGCCACGACGGCGGCCACCAGCGCCTCGCCCCAGTCGGCATCCGGGATGCCGAACACGGCGGCATCCGCGACGGCGGGATGGCCCAGCAACACGCGCTCCACCTCGGCGGGGTAGATGTTCACGCCGCCGCTGATGACCAGCTCGCGCGTGCGGCCGGCCAGCGTGTAATAGCCCCCGGCATCGCGCACGGCCAGGTCGCCCGTGCGGCCCCAGTCTGGCCCAAAGGCGAAGTAGGCCGCGGTGGCCTCGGGGTCGCGGTGGTATCCGTTCATCAGGTAGGGCGTGCGTGCCACGATCTCGCCCACCTCGCCGTCCGGCACCTCGCGCCCGGCGGCATCCAGCAGGCGCACCTCGGAGTACAGGTCGGGCCTCCCCAAGCTCTCCGGCCGCCGCTCGTGGTCGGCGTCGTGCAAGCCCAGGCAATAGCCGGTCTCGGTCTGCCCGAAGCCCTGGAACAGCCGCACGCCCGGAAAGCGCGCCCGCACCGCGGGGATGCGTCCGGGGTCGATGGGCGCGCCGCCGTAGACGATGCAGCGCAGGTCTGGCGCTTGGCCTACGGCGGCCTCCGGCGCGTCCAGCAGGCGGTAGAGCGTGGTGGGCACCAGCGGCAGGTGCGTGATACCGTCCGTGGCCAGCGCGGCCCAGCAGGCCGCCGCATCGAAGCCCGCGCCGGCGTGCGCCACCACGGTGGCCCCGGCCAGCGGCACAGCCACCAGCAACAGCCACTGCGCGTACTGGTGATAGAGCGGCAGGGCGCTCCACACGCGGTCGCCCGGCATCAGGCCCAGATTGAGCGCGTGTGTAGTGCCCTGGGCCAGCTTGGCACGGTGGCTGATCAGCGCGCCCTTGGGCAGGCCGGTGGTGCCGCTGGTGTAGAGGAGCTGGAACGGCGCCGCGTCGTCCAGCGCGGGCGGATCGTCCGGGTCGGCCGTCCCGTGCGGCGCCAGCCACGCGTCCCAGTCCACCGCCCAGTCCGGCGCGGGGCCGCTGGGTTCGCCCGGGGCCGCGGGCAGGCGCACGTAGCGCCGCACGCCGAGCAACGCATCGCGGGCCTCGGCCACCTGGGGCGCCTGGGCGGCGCCGAAGAAGAGCACGGCCGCCCCGCTGTGCGCGACGAGCTGGCCCAGCTCCGTAGCGGTGTAGCGGGCGTTGAGGTGCGCGAGGACGAGTCCCGCGCGGGCGGCGCCGAAGTGCGCGATGGCGTAGGCAGGGGCGTTGCCCGCGCAGATGGCTGCGTGCGTGCCGGGCGCCAAGCCCTCCGCGCGCAGGGCGCGGGCCACGCGGTTGGCGGCGCCGTGCAGCGCGGCATAGTCCAGCCGCACCCCGCCGCCCTCCCAGAACGCGCGCTCGGGGGAGCTGCGGGCGCGGCGGGCAATCAGGTCACCGATGAGCATGGGCGGTGCGGGCGGTCGGCGGCGACTCAGCCGTCGCTCTTGCGGATCACTTCCATCCCGGGCGGGATCTTGAACGTGAAGGCCTTGGCCTCCAGGTGCACGTTCGTGTGCAGGTCGGTGAAGCGCACCTCGCGCAGGTTGCCCTGCTTGTCCACCATGCGCAGGGCCGCGATGCGTCCGGTCTTGGGCTGTGCGCCGAGCTGCAGATAGTCCAGCGCCGGGATGGGCGTGCGCGGCACCAGCTCCACATAGGCCAGCCCGTCCGATGGCGGCTCGCGCGTGAAGGCGCGGCAGGAGAAGTCGCGCTCCAGGTTGCCCGCGCCCAGCAGGAAGGCCAGGGGCGTGCCCGCCGTGAGATCTCCCAGGGCCTGCACCGTCACGTTGTCCAGGATCGGATCGTAGAGCCACACCGTCTTGCCGTCCGTGACGAGGAGCTGCTCGTTGGGCGGCGCATACTCCCAGCGCATGCGGCCGGGCTTGAGGTAGGACACGCTGCCGCCGGCCTCCATGCGCCGTCCGTCCGTCTGGCGGTCCACCTGGGTGAAGTGCGCCTCGAAGGACTGCAGGGCCTGGTAGGTGGACTGGATGCGCCGCACCAGCCCCGAGGCGCAGGGGTCGCCCGCGGCACGCACGGCGCCGGGCGCACCCGCCAGCAGCAGGGCGGCGGCCAGCAGCCCGATCAGCGGCGCGGCGAGACGGAAAGCGGCGGGACGGCGGAACAGTCGCGGTTGCGGGCGGTGCGGCATGGGG
>DATFMP010000035.1:0-3189 GCA_035266845.1 bacterium | reverse complement strand
GCCTCATTCCGGTGACTACAGCGGGAGGGTTCCACCTGTTCCCATTCCGAACACAGCCGTTAAGCCTCCCTGCGCCTATGGTACTGCCGGGCTTCCCGGTGGGAGAGTGGGTCGTTGCCGGAATGATGCTGCGGTGGGGGTAAACGGGGTGCGGCCCCGATTCTTCCCCCATTCAATCCAGAACATAGACAAGCGTGGCTTATCGCCACGGATGTCGTCGACTGCCTTTCGCGGCGATCCCCAGGCTGGTAGACTGCCACGCTTGGCGTGCTCGCCGCTTTTCGTGGTGGCAGCGCTTCAAGGCCCAACAGAGCTGTCAATGCGGCACGCCCACTTCATGGGAATTGATGAGAATCCACTCTCGTCCATGCCTCGGCGCGCTTCCACAAAAGGCATCGGCTTGCACTGGGATGAGCGCCCGGGCGGCCCCCGCGCACCACATGGCTGGGGTCGATGCCGGCGGCTGCCCGTCCGGACAATGGGCAAGGGCATGCCCAGCGCGCACGAATGTGGCATGATGCCTGTTGAACAACTTTCGCAATCGTCGCGCACGCCAACGGCACCATGACGACCTCCCTCTTCTGGATCCCTGTCGGGCTGTACCTCGTCGGCTGGCTTGCGGAGTTCCTGCGCTACTGGTCGGATCATTGGAGCAGGCTGCGCTGGTCGCGCACGGTATTGGGTGTGGGCTGGGGCGCCAATACGTTTCTGCTCGCCTCGCTGGTCGTGCAGGAAGGGTTTGGGCTATCGGTGCTGCTGATCGCGGCTGCCTGGCTGGCGATCCTGCTCTATTACACGGTGATGCACCGACGGCCCAGCGCGGTGTTGCCGTTCGTCATCCCGCCGTTCGCCATTGCGCTGCTGATCACGGCGTACTTCGCCTCCGAGCAGGTGCTGATGGGGCGCGAATCGCTGGGTTTGACGCTGCCCGTCACGCGCGACATCCTGACGGCCCACATCGTGAGCGTGCTGGCCGGTATCCTGCTGTTTGGCTTGGCCTGCTTGGTGAGTATCGTCTACCTGTACGAGGAGTACCGGCTCAAGGCGAAGCGCTCCATGCTTTCCGCGAACCGTCTGCCGTCCTTGGGCGCTTTGGAGAACTACAACCACAAGGCCATCACGCTGGGCTTCTTCTTCATGACGGTGGGACTGCTGCTGGGTCTGGTGGTGGCGGGTGTGAACACGCTGCCACACCGCATGTTCTCAGCGCGGCAGATCATTCCCACGCTCGTGTGGGTGGTCTACGCGGTGTTCCTGCTGTCGCACGACTTGCACGGCCGCCGGGGTCGCTTTGGCGCCATTTGGTCCATCGTTGGCTTTGCCGTGGTCGTCACTTCGCTGGTCTTCGAGATACTCTTCCTCACCACGGGTGCGTAGGAGCGCCTGTGCGCAAACCGCAGGAGCGCGGGCAGACCCTGGCGTCGCCGCGCAGCGGCTTGGCCTGCGCACGGCGGTGCCGACGGAGGCCCAGCCGCTGCGCAGCCCCGGGGCCGGCACACGCGCCGGACGCCGGGCCGCGGATGTGCAACGGGGCTATTTGCTGGCTGGGCTGCTGCCGCCCGCGGGCGGAGCGGCTTGCTGCGGCAAGGTGGGCGTGGCAGGGGCAGTGGGCTGCTGGGTGGCAGGCGCCGGGGTCGGTGCGCTGGCGGGCAGTTGCTGTTCGGCCGCGGCGGGGCGAGAGTCCGCTGGCGAGAGGATGGAACTGCGCGGGCGTTCGGTGGAGATGAACGCCAGCGATAGCGACGTCACCATGAACACGACCGCCAGCGCCGTCGTCACCTTGGCGACGAAAGTGTACTCGCCGCGACCATAGGTGGTCTGTCCCAGCCCGCCGAAGGCCGCGCCAAGCTCGGCGCCCCGACCTTGCTGCAGCAGCACGATCAGCACCAGCGAGATGGAGACGATGATGTGGACGATGACGAGGGCTACGTACATGAGGGGTCCGTTCAGCTCAGAGATTGCTGGATGATGGGCAGAAAGGTTTCCGCCTTCAGGCTGGCCCCACCCACCAGGGCGCCGTTAATTTCGCGCTGGGACAGCAGGGAGCCGGCGTTGCCGGGGTTCACGCTCCCGCCATACAGGATTGGGATTTCCGCGGCCGTGGCCGCCCCAAAGCGCTCGGTAAGCAGGCGTCGGATGAACGCGTGCATCTCGTTGGCCTGCTCCGGCGAGGCGGTCATGCCTGTGCCGATGGCCCACACGGGCTCGTAGGCGACGATCAGCCGCTGCGCCTGTGTGTCGGAGACCGTCGGGTGGGGCAGGTGCGCCACATCTCCTGCGCGCCGGCCCGCCTGCACTTCGCTGGAGGCGCTGAATGCCTCGGTCAGCTGCATCTGGATCACATGCTCCTGCTGACCCGCCTTGCGCTGCTCCAGTGTCTCGCCCACGCAGAGGATGGGCCGGATGCCGGAGGCGAACAGCCCGTGCAACTTCTCCGCGATGAACACCTCGGACTCGCCCGATAGCTGCCGGTTCTCCGAGTGACCCACCAGGCACAGACTCACGCTGAAGTCGGCTAGCATGGGCGGCGAGACCTCGCCCGTGAAGGCGCCCGACTCCAACGGGTGTACCTTCTGTGCGCCCAGCTCCACGTGGCTGCCGGTCAGGTGTTGCGTCATCGTGGCCAGATAGGGCGTGGGTGGGCACAGCGCGATGCGCACTCCGCGGGCCTCCCAGCCCGCCGGCAGCCCGGCCAGCAGCGCCGGCACGAACGCGGAAATCTGGGCCAGCGACCCATTCATCTTCCAGTTGCCCACGATCCAGGTCTGCACGCCGCCGTCCGGGGAGGTGTCCCACTGCACCATTCGAGTTTGATCCAATCTTTTACTGTCCGGGCTGCCGGTCGCAATGTCAAGGCGCAGGGCCGGTTGGCCCGCCGCGGTGCGGTCTGCCTGCGACCAGAGCGGGCTGTCCCGCCCGCGGCCCTTTCGCCACCCGCCAGCATATGGTAAACGGTTGTTCATGGATGCCGCAGTGACAGGCGCCGTGCGCAAGATCCTTCATATTGACATGGATGCGTTTTACGCGTCCGTGGAGCAGCGGGACAACCCGGCGCTGCGGGGCCTGCCCGTCGTGGTGGGCGGCTCGCCGCGGCCACCACGCCCCGCCCCGCCGGCGAGCCACCCACCACGACGGGCAGTCCCCGCAGCGCCGGGTTGTCCCGCTGCTCCACGGACGCGTAGAACGCAT
>DATFMP010000034.1:0-17129 GCA_035266845.1 bacterium | reverse complement strand
CTAGCCCGAATCGATGCCAATGTCGGCCTCCGCGCACTTCGAGACACGCGCTCTGCGCGTTCCTCAGCAACGCGGAGTCCTCTCATTTCAGGCCGTTGTCCAAAGCCGTATTCCTGCGGAGTCCTGCCGAGCAGGACGTCTCGAAGGGTGCGGCGTCAACGGGCGATGCCCCAGACCCAGCTTGGCCAGGACGCCCGGCCCGATGCGTCTGCGTCGCGGGCCCGTGCCCGCCCTTGCCGGTAGCCGTGCGTGCGGTGGGGCCGGTTTCCGCAGCTCCATGTGACCCCATGTCCGTGATCGCAGGCATTCTCGTTCTCCTTCTGCTGCCCGTGGCCTATGCCGTGCCCGCGCTGATCGCCTATGCGCGCGGCCACGACGAACGCCGCGCCATCGCCATCGTCAACGTGACCCTCGGCTGGACGATCGTGGGCTGGCTCATCACGCTCGTGTGGGCCCTCACACGGGTGAAGCCCAAAGGCTCCGTGCCGCCTATCTGGCGCCGGCGTCGCCAAGCCTGACACCCGCCGTGCCTGCCCGGGCCGCCACCCGCTTCCGCGCGCGTGCCGCCGCTGCCGGACTCAATCGCGTCTGGGTGGTGTCCCGCGCCAAGGTGGAGGCGGGGTTCCGCGGACTACCCGCCGCACCCGCCACACCTGCCGCGCTGCACCCGGCGTACCGGCAGGTCGTCGTGCTGGGCTCCGCCGGTCCGGCGTTCTGGCGCGGCTTCCAGGCCCAGCACGCCGGCACGCCCGACCCCGCGGGCAATCCCCTCGACCGCTACACCGAGCGCGTGGTGGAGGCGCTGCTGGCGGAGTTGCGCGCCGACGACCCCACGGCCGTGGCAGTCTATCCCTTCCGCCATGCGCGGCAGGTGCTGGGCTTCGGGCGGCTGCTGGGGGACGCGCCCTGGCTGGCCTCCGCCCCCTTTGGCGTGATGGTGGCGCCGGCCGCCGGGCCCTGGTGGGCGCTGCGGGGCGCGCTGCTGACCGCGCTGGCGTGGCCGCCCGATCCGCCCGCGGGCGAGAGCCCCTGCGCGGCGTGTCCGGCGCCCTGCGTGGCGGCGTGTCCCGCCGGGGCCGTGGCCAAGGCCGGCTTTGCGTGGGAGGCCTGTGCGGACTCCCGGCTGGGCGGCCCCACCTGCCGCGAGACCTGCCTGGCGCGGCTGGCCTGTCCCGCGGGCGCCGACTGCCGCTACCCGCCGGACGAGATCGCCCACCACTACCGCGCCAGCCTGCGCGAGTTGGAGGCGTGGCGCGAACAGCTACAGCGGTCCGCAGATTTCGCAGATCCCACAGATTAGATCGGCATAGGGGTGCAATACGCCGTGCGCCCACGAGCGTTGTCCCTGCCCCGCCCGGTCATTCCGAGCGCAGCGAGGAAGCTGTTGTTCCAGCGGCGAGAGAATGCGATGGCTGACGGCCTACCGCCCGAGGCCGGGGATCTCTTCCAGGTGGGGCAGGGGGTTGTCCAGCACGTCGGAGAACATGGTCAGCACGCGGAAGGTGAGGCCCCAGATCACGTAGTCGCGGTAGCGGATGGCCGGATAGACCATGCGCCCACCGGCCCGCTCCAGTTCCAGGTGCGTGGAGTTGCCCGCGTCCCACAGGTGCTCCAGGGGTACCCAGTAGGCGGCCGCCACCTCGCCGTTCAGCGAGAGGGGCGCGGGCTGCTCGCCCACGAAGTACACGAAGGGCGAGAGCACCATGCCCGTGTCCACGCCACCCAGGCGGATGGGCATCTCGGAGAGCGGCCCCAGCAACTGCCCTTCCTGCAACGTCAGTCCCACCTCCTCCTCCGTCTCCCGCTCCGCTACGGACTGCGCCGTGGAGTCCTCAGGCTGCGCACGGCCGCCCGGGAAGGCGTAGTGGCCGCTCCAGGGATCGCCCATGCGCTCGGCGCGCCGGATGAAGCACAGGCTCAGGTCGTCCGGGGTGCCGGCCAGGATCATGGCCACCGCGGCGCGGTCGCGCACGGGGGCGAAGCGCGTGGTGTGCGGTTCGTGGCGCCCGAGGGCGCGCTGGATGTCGGTCAGCGTGGGCATCGTCTCGATTGTCGGTCAGTTGCGATCGCAAGGTATCGCCAACTAGTTTACACCCTCGATGCCCGTTTGGGGCAGGTTTTGCGCCGCCGAGTCACTCCAGCCAGCCCAGGCCGGCGAGCTGGTCCGGCGTGTCCACGTCGTCCAGGTACTCGTCGTCAAGAGCGAGGATCTGGATGCGTTCAGGCGGCTGGGCGGCCAGGAAGCCCCGCAGGCCGTCCGGCCAGTGGCCGTTCAGGATCGCCGGCGTCACGTAGAACGGCAGCCACAGCGGATGGCCCGTACGGCCCCGCACGCGCAGCTTCCAGATTACGCCCGGATCGCTGGCGGCCTGCTCCACCGCGCGGCGCCAGCCGGCCGCGGAGATGAACGGCGCATCCACGGGCCACAGCCAACAGCCCGGCTCGTAGGGCCCAGCGCGCAGCGCGGCCTGCACGGACTCCAGCATGTCCAGGGTGCCGTCCGCCTCCACGATGCGCGGGAAGGGTGGGGGCAGGCGGGCCAGCAGCGCCTCCAGGCGAGCGCGGAAGCGCGGGTCGGTCACCAGCGTCACGCGCGATTCGGTCTCGCGGCAGCGCGCCAGGATGCGCTCGGTGAAGGTGCGCCCGTGGTGCTCCGTAAAGGCCTTGGGCCCGCCCATGCGCGTGCCGTGGCCCGCCGCCAGCACGATCACCGGCTGCTCCGTGGTGCTCACACGCCCTCCACCACGCGGCGGTAGGCCTTGTCGAAGCCGCGCTGCAACAGCACCTCCACGTCCGCGTCCAGCTCTGCCTCCAGCCGCGCCAGCACGCGGCGGCGATCCATGGCCCCGGGGTCGGCCGCCTCGGCCCGGTAGCGCTGCAGCCGCTCCAGCAGCAGGTGATAGCCGAAGCGGCGAGGGGCGTCGGCGGGCCCGCTCACGGGACGGCCTCGTGCGTGGCATCCCGCGCCGGGTCGGGTGCATCCGTCTCCGTGAGACCCGCCAGCACGGCGAAATAGTCGGGGAAGGTCTTGGCCACGCAGCCGGGATTCTCGATGGTGACCGGCACGCCCCCGCAGGCGGCCAGGGAGAAGGCCATGGCCATGCGATGGTCATTGTACGTGGCGATGCGCGCCGCTTGCAGGCGGGGCGGCGGGTGCACCACCAGCGAGTCGTCACCCACCTCCGTGCGCGCGCCCAGCTTGGCCAGCTCCGCGGCCATGGCGGCCATGCGGTCCGTCTCCTTGACGCGCCAGTTGCCGATACCGCGCAGGGTGGTCGGGCCCTCGGCGAAGAGCGCGGCCACGGCCAGGGTCATGGCGGCATCGGGCAGGTCCTGCAGGTCCGCGTCGATGCCCCGCAGCAGGGCGCCGCCCCGCACCTCGATGGCCGCGGGTTCCCAGCGCACGGTAGCGCCCATGCGTTCAAGCACGGCGGCGAAGCGCGCATCGCCCTGCAGGCTGTCCGTGCCGCAACCCTCCACGCGCACGGTGCCCCCGCGCAGGGCCGCCCCGGCCAGGAAGTACGAAGCCGAGGAGGCGTCGCCCTCCACCAGCGCGCGGCCGGGCGAGCGGTAGCGCTGGCCGCCGGGTACATGAAAGCGCCGCCAGTCCTCGCGCTCCACACGCACGTCGAAGCGCTCCATCAGGGCGATGGTCATGGCCACGTAGGGGACGGAGACCAGGCGGTCCACGATGCGCACCGTGACCGGCGCCTGGGCATAGGGCGCAGCCAGCAGCAACGCGGTGACGTACTGGCTGCTGGTGACCCCGCTGATGCCCGTCTCGCCGCCGGGCAGGCCCCGCGCCGCGATGCGCAGGGGCGGGTAGCCCTCTCGCTCCAGACAGGCGATCTCCGCACCCAGTGCGCGCAGTGCCACCACCAGATCGCCGATGGGCCGCTCGTGCATGCGCGGCACGCCGCTCAGCGTGTAGGTGCCCCGACCGAGGGTCAGCACGGCGGTGAGGGGCCGCATGGCCGTGCCCGCATTGCCCAGGAACAGCGCGTGCTCGCCCCCGGGCAGCGGGCCGCCGCACCCCTGCACGCGCAGCCGGCCCGTGGCCAGCTCGCCCTGCACGTCCACCCCGAGCTGTCGCAGGGCCGCCACCATCACGGCCACGTCCTCGCTGTCCAGCACGTTCTCCAGCGCCGTCTGGCCCTCCGCCAGCGCCGCCAGCAGCAACATGCGGTTGGAGAGGCTCTTGGAGCCGGGCAGGCGCACCGTGCCGGCGATGCGCCGGATGGGCTGCAGGGTCAGAGCGTCGCTCGTCATCGGGCCACGGACGCGTGAAGGGGGAAGGTCGCCAAGTGTTCCGTCAGGCATTAGTATTCGGGTTTGTGGTGGAGGAGGGCGCTGCCTCCGGTGCTGTCGGCGGACTCGCGCAAGCGCTCGGCCGCGTCCGCATCACCACTCTCCGGCAGGGGCCGAGGGCCTCTGCACCCCCTACAAATGGGGTCCAGGGGGCTTGCTCCCTGGCGGGGTTCCAAGGGGGCAGCGCCCCCTTGGGTCACGATCTCATCCGAAAACCAAGCCTTGTCGCTCTACTAATTCACTCCGCAGCGTAACCCGAAGCTGCCGCGGGCGCCAAGCGTGGCGGGCCACCCGGCGTGCCCCCGCCGTCGCTCCGAACCGGGAGCCGCGCATGCCGATCAGACTTGGAGGCACGGGGTGCGCGGCGATGGCAGACATGCCGCCCGAGCGCTGGCATTCCCGCCCAGACGCGAGGCGAGTGGATACGAGGATCGTGAGGCAGGTTGCCGTGGGGCTTGCGGCTGGAGTGGCGCTGCTGCTGGCGGGCTGCACGAGCTGGTCCGCCCATGGCGTGGCCCCGACCCGCGCGCAACGGATCCCGCTGGTCGTGCTGCCCGTTCGCGTTACGGCGGATATCAGATCGCTGCGGCAGATCGTGACCGTGCCCGGCAAGGCGGCCATTCCCGACGAGCGGGCGCGCATCCGCACGCACATGGCGCAGGTGACCGCGCGTCTCACGGATACCCTCGCGCAGGGCCTGGGGACCAGCCCCTGGTTCCGCGTCATGCCCACTGCCCCGCCCCCGGTGGAGTCCGGCGCAGCCGCGCTACCCGGCACCCCGCCGGACCCACCCCTCACGGCCGCAGAGGCGCGGAGGTTGGGGCAGGCCTCGGGCGCGGACGCCGTGTTGGCGGTGAACCTGGCCGCCTATGGCGGGCTGAGCCGCAAGTGGACAGCCTGGCTGATCGGCTCGGGCATCGTGGAGGGCACCGTGCAGGGCGCGGTGGTCTACGGTGCCACCAGCAGCGTGGGTGCAGCCGTGCTGGTGGGCGGCGAAGAGATCGGCCAGGAGGTGCTGACCTGGGGCGGCGGATCGTACCTGTTCAACAAGTGGTTCGATCCCGTGATCCTGGAGGCCTCGCTCGTCAGCACGCGGGATGGCACCACGCTCTGGACGGACACGGTGATCGCCACCCTGGACGACGACCAACTCAAGCCGCTGGCCCCCGCCGAGCGCGCCAAGCGCGAGGTGCGCCTGCGCGTGACCGCGGACAGCGCCGTGCACGACTTGCTGGGAGAACTGAATGGCGCGGCCTATCAACGCTACCTGGACAACCTCCGCCCGCGTCCGGGCAGCTACCCGGTGGACGATTAGGCTGTGTCTGGAACGGCAGTTCCGGTTGGGGGCGTTGCCCCCATACCCCCACCAGGGAGCGAAGCCCCCTGGACTCCGTCTGCGTGTGAACGCCGTCCGGTGCGGTTCAAGTGCGTATCGGGGGTGCGGGCGCCCACGGCCCCCGCTTGGGGCGTCTGTTGTTCGAGACTATTCCGCCCGGCAGATTTTGCCTGTGCCGGACGTGACCCCGCGTACCGGCTGGTGTAGGGTGTGGCATCGCTTGGGGCCGTTCCGGACTTTCTGCATCTCATGCCGCGAGACTTCACGGCGCGCTTCGGCGCTCGGTGGGGGCGTCGTGACGTGACCGTTGGCACGTACCATTCGAGGAGCCGTCATGTCCGCACGCTACGATGCGTTCTATCGCCGGTCCATCCAGGATCGGGAAGCCTTCTGGGCCGAACAGGCGGAGCAGATCCACTGGGAGAAGAAGTGGGATCAGGTGTTGGACTACAGCCAGCCGCCCTTCGCGCGCTGGTTCGTGGGGGGCCGCACCAACACCTGCTACAACTGCGTGGATCGGCACCTGGCGGAGCGAGGCGACCAGAAGGCCATCGTGTGGATCTCCACCGAGGTCAAGCAGAGCCGCACGCTGACCTACCGCGAGCTGCACGAGCAAGTGAACCGCTACGCGGCGGTGCTGCAGGACGTGGGCGTCGTCGAGGGCGACCGCGTCATCATCTACCTGCCGATGATCGCCGAGTCGCTGGTGGCCATGCTGGCCTGCGCGCGCCTGGGGGCGATCCACTCCGTGGTGTTCGGCGGGTTCGCACCGCACAACCTGGCCGCGCGCATCGACGACGCCAAGCCCCGCGTGCTGATCACGGCGGATGCGGGCATGCGCGCCGGCAAGGTGGTGCAGTACAAGCCGCTGGTCGATCGGGCCGTCGCGGACGCGCAGTTCCCGCCGGAGAAGGTGCTGCTGATCAACCGGGGGCTGGATGCCGACCTGACCTGGGTGGAGGGGCGCGACCTGGACCTGCCCAAGCTGGCGGCCGCCAAGGACGGCGCCGCGGTGGACCCGGTGTGGGTAGAGAGCACGCACCCCAGCTACGTGCTCTATACCTCCGGCACGACGGGCGCGCCCAAGGGCGTGCAGCGCGATACGGGCGGGCACCTGGTGGCCCTGCACGCCTCCATGAAGCACATCTACGGCTGCAAGCCGGGCGAGACCTACTGGGCCACCTCGGATATCGGCTGGGTGGTGGGCCACTCGTACATCGTCTATGCGCCGCTGCTCTACGGCATGACGACCATTGTGTACGAGGGCACGCCGATCAATCCCGACCCGGGCATCTGGTGGCGCATCGTGGCCGACCACAAGGTCAACGTGATGTTCTCCGCGCCCACGGCCGTGCGCATCCTGCGCCGGCAGGACTCCAAGTGGCTCAAGGAGGCGGACGTGAGCTCGCTGCGCGTGCTGTTCCTGGCCGGCGAACCGCTGGATGCGCCCTCGTACAACTGGGTGTACGAGAACCTGGGCGTCACCGTGATCGACCACTATTGGCAGACGGAGTCCGGCTGGCCGATCCTGTCCAACTGCGTGGGCATCGAGCAGGAGCCCGTCAAGCCCGGCTCGCCCACCTTCCCCGTCTACGGGTGGGACCTGGCAGTGGTGGAGCACGGCAGCGGCAAGGTGATGCCTCCCGGCGAGCGCGGCGTGCTGGTGGCGCGTCCGCCTCTGCCCCCCGGCGCGCTGAGCACGGTGTGGGGCAATGACGAGCGCTTCAAGCAGTCGTACTTCAGCCACTTCCCCGACCTGCTCTACTACACGGGGGACTACGCCATCCGCGACGAGGACGGCTACTACTTCGTGCTGGGCCGGGCGGACGAGGTGATCAACGTGGCGGGGCACCGCCTCGGCACGCGGGAGATCGAGGAGGCCATCAGCGGCCACCCGGCCGTGGCCGAGGCCGCCGCCGTGGGCGTCAAGGACGAGCTGAAAGGCCAGGCCATCGTGGCTATCGTCGTGCTCAAGGCGGACGTGAAGATGAGTGCGGCCGAGGTGGACGCCGCCATCAAGAAGCAGGTGGACGACCAGGTGGGCCCGATCGCCCGCCCGCGCGAGGTGCACGTCGTCTCGGCCCTGCCCAAGACCCGCTCGGGCAAGGTCATCCGGCGCGCCATCACCGCCATGGCCGAGGGCCGCGACACGGGTGACCTCTCCACGCTGGAGGACGAGAGCACCATCGAGGGCATCCAGCGCGCCGTCAGCACCGAGGGCGCGGACTAGGGTTTGAAAAGTAAGTCCGCCATGGGGGCTCTGCGCCCATACCCCCGTCAGGGAGCGGGGCTCCCTGCACCCATTCTACGGGCGAGAATGCGCCGGCCTTGACTACGGCCAGCACTGGATTCCCCGTGGCCATCGCCGCCGCGCTTCTGAGGAGCGCCACAGGCGCGTCTCGAAGGGCGCGGCGTTCGCGGGTCCTCCCTTTCCATCGGCCGCGGCGTGGAGCCACACCGCCCTGTCCAGCGGCGCGATCCGTGCTAAAATGAGGTTCAGACAACGGGGAGGGGGCCTGAACACCTAGGCGCATCGGCACCGGCGGCAGCACTGGAATCCATGACTTCAAGCGGACGGGGCAGGCCTTCCCGGCCCCCCAAAGACTCCCCGATCATCGGCATAGCCCTGGGCAGCGGCTCTGCCCGCGGCTGGGCGCACATCGGCGTGCTACAGGCGCTGGGCGAGCTGGGCATTGAGCCCCGCATTGTCTGCGGATCCTCCATGGGCGCCCTGGTGGGCGCGGCCTATGTCGGCGGCCACCTGGAGGCCCTGGAGGCCTGGGCCGGCACCCTGCGCCGGCGCCGCTTCCTGCGCTACATCGACTTCCGCATGCCGGCGCAGGGCCTCGTGCGGAGCGGGCGCCTGATGGAGTTCCTCGCCGAGTTCATCCCCGACGTGAACATTGACGCGCTGCCGCTGCCCTTCGCCGCGGTGGCCACGGACCTTTCCACGGGCCGCGAGGTGTGGCTGCGCGAGGGCCGGCTGCGCGAGGCGGTGCAGGCGTCCATCGCGGTGCCGGGACTGTTCCGGCCCGTGCACCAGGGCGAGCGCTGGCTGGTGGATGGCGGGCTGGTCAATCCGGTGCCCGTCTCGCTGTGCCGGGCGCTGGGTGCGCAGCTCGTCATCGGCGTGAATCCCTATGCCGACCGGATGGCGCGCTTCAACACCCGCAATGGCATTCAGGTGGGGCCGCTCACGCCGCTGGGTCCGGAGATCGAGCCGGCCATCGCCGCGGCGGCGGGCGGACGACGACGACGCAGCCTGCGTGCGAGTCTGCGCGGTCGTGAGGGCCAGGCCGCGGCTCAGGAGACCAAGGCGCCGGGCGTGGTGGAAGTGCTGGCCGGGGCCCTGAACATCATGCAGGACCGCATCACCCGCAGCCGCATGGCCGGCGATCCGCCGGACGTGCTGCTGGCGCCACGCATCTCGCACATCAGCCTGCTGGAGTTCGACCGCGCCGCCGAAGCGATCGCGGAGGGCCGGGCCTGCGTGCAGCGCATGCTGCCCGCCCTGCAGGACGTCGTGGGGCTGTAATCCGCCCCCCGGGGGGCGATGCCTCCCATCCATTCCCCGCAGCACCCCTGGCCGCCCATGAACGTGCTGGTCATCAACTGCGGCAGTTCCTCCCTCAAATTCCAGCTGCGCCAAGTGCCGGCGGGGGCCGAGCATTCGGGTGCGGGTCGCCTGCTGGCCGGGGGGCTGGTGCAGGGCATTGGGGGCCGCGCCGAGGTGACCCTGCGCGCGGCCCAGGGCGAGCCGGAGCGCTCGCGGGGGGACGTGCCGGACTATGCCGCGGCGGTGCGCCTGGCGCTGGATTGGCTGGAGCGCACCGGGCTGGCCACCGGCGGGGACGGCCAGCGGGGCATCGCCGCGGTGGGTCACCGCTTCGTGCACGGGGGCGAGCGGCTGTTCCGGCCCGTGGTCATCGACGAGGCCGTGCGGCGCGAGCTGCACGCGCTGGAAGAGCTGGCGCCGCTGCACAACCGGCCCTCCCTGGCCGGGGTGGAGGCGGTGCAGGCCGCGCTGGGCACCGATGTGCCCCAGGTGGCCGTGTTCGATACGGCCTTTCATCACGACCTGCCGGAGGTGGCCCGCAGCTATGGCCTGCCGCTGGAGCTGGCGGCGCGCCACGGCATCCGGCGCTTCGGCTTCCACGGCACCTCGTGCCGCTCCGTGCTGGAGCAGTACGGCCAGCTGCCGGGCGCCGTGCCGGGCGCGCGGGCGATCGTGCTGCACCTGGGCAGCGGCTGCTCCGCCACGGCCGTGCGCGACGGGCACTCGGTGGATACTTCCATGGGCTTCACGCCGCTGGAGGGGCTGCTGATGGGCACCCGCTGCGGCGACCTGGACCCCGCCGTACCGCTGCACCTGACCCGGGCGGCGGGCCTGACCCCCGAGGCCGTGGAGCATCTGCTCAACGAGGGCAGCGGGCTCAAGGGCGTCTCGGGCACCAGCGCCGACCTGCGCGAGCTGCTGGCCGCCGAGGCCGGCCACGCACCGTCGCGGCTGGCCGTGGAACTGTTCTGCTATCGCATCCGTAAATACATCGGGGCTTACTTAGCTGCGTTGGAAGGGGCGGATGCCGTGCTGTTCACCGGGGGGGTAGGTGAGCATCTGCCCGTGGTGCGCGATCGCATCTGCGCGCCGCTGGGGTGGTGCGGCCTGCAACTGGACGCCGCGCGCAACGAGGCCGCGCGCGGGGGCTCGGCCGAGCGCATCAGCGCGGACGGCGCGCCCATCGAGGCCTTCGTGATCCCCAGCGATGAGGAGCGCATCATCGCCTGGGATACGGCCCGCTGCGTGGGCTGAATCCACCGACCAACGGCGCTCCGGCGCCAAGGAGGCTGCGATGGCCGCGGCGCTCTCCAAGTCCGAACTGAATGCGATGCACGCCTACTGGCGTGCCGCCAACTACCTCTCCGTGGGCCAGATCTACCTGCTGGCCAACGCCCTGCTGCACGAACCGCTCTCGCTGGAGCACATCAAGCCCCGGCTGCTGGGCCACTGGGGCACCACGCCCGGGCTGAACCTGCTCTACGTACATCTGAACCGCATCATCAAGCAGCACGACCTGGACATGATCTACATCACCGGGCCGGGTCACGGTGGGCCCGGGCTGGTGGCCAATGCCTACCTGGAGGGCACCTACAGCGAGGTGTATCAGAACATCAGCCAGGATGCCGAAGGCATGCAGAAGCTGTTCAAGCAGTTCTCGTTTCCCGGCGGCATTCCCAGCCACGTGGCGCCGGAAACGCCCGGCTCCATCCACGAAGGCGGTGAGCTGGGCTATGCCCTCACGCACGCCTTCGGGGCGGCCTTCGACAATCCGGACCTCATCGTGGCCTGCGTGGTGGGCGATGGCGAGGCGGAGACGGGGCCGCTGGCCACCTCGTGGCACTCCAACAAGTTCCTCAACCCCGCGCGGGACGGCGCCGTGCTGCCCATCCTGCACCTGAACGGCTACAAGATCGCCAACCCCACCGTGCTGGCGCGCATCCCGCGGGAGGAGCTGGAGAGCCTGTTCGTGGGCTATGGCTACCACCCCTACTGGGTGGAGGGCGACGAGCCCGAATCGGTGCACCAGCAGCTCGCCGCAACGCTGGACAGCGTGGTCGCCGAGATCCGCGACATCCAGGCCACGGCCCGCGCCGACGGCAAGGACGTAAAGCGTCCGCGCTGGCCCATGATCGTCCTCAAGACCCCCAAGGGCTGGACGGGACCCAAGCAGGTGGACGGCCTGAAGACCGAAGGAAGCTGGCGCTCGCACCAGGTGCCGCTCTCCAACATGGCCGGCAAGCCCGAGCACGTGAAGGTGCTCGAGAAGTGGATGAAGAGCTACAAGCCCGAGGAACTGTTCGACAAACAGGGACGCCTGAAGCCCGAGCTGGCCGCCCTGGCGCCCGAGGGCACACGTCGCATGAGTGCCAACCCACACACCAACGGCGGCACGCTACTGCGCGAGCTGCGCCTGCCGGACTTCCGCGAGTTCGCCGTGAAGGTGCCCAAGCCGGGCACGGTGGTGGCGGAGTCCACGCGCGTGATGGGCGACTTCCTGAGCCGGACGATGAAGCTCAACGATGACCAGCACAACTTCCGCCTGTTCGGGCCGGACGAGACGGCGTCCAACCGCCTGGGCGCCGTGCTGGACGTGACCTCGCGCACCTGGATGGCCGAGCGTCTGCCGGAGGACGACCACTTGGCGCCGGATGGCCGCGTGATGGAGATCCTCAGTGAGACCACCTGCCAGGGCTGGCTGGAGGGCTACCTGCTGACGGGCCGGCACGGCTGGTTCTCGTGCTACGAGGCCTTCATCCACATCGTGGACTCCATGTTCAACCAGCACGCCAAGTGGCTCAAGGTGACCCGCGACCACATCCCGTGGCGCGCGCCGCTGGCCTCGCTGAACTACCTGCTCACCTCGCACGTGTGGCGGCAGGACCATAACGGGTTCTCCCACCAGGATCCGGGCTTCATCGACCACGTGGTGAACAAGAAGGCGGACGTAATCCGCGTGTACCTGCCGCCCGATGCCAACACCCTGCTCTGCGAGACGGACCACTGCCTGCGCAGCCGCAACTACGTGAACGTGATCGTGGCCGGCAAGCAGCCCGCCCTGCAGTATCTGGACATGGACGCAGCGGACAAGCACTGTGCCGCAGGCATCGGCATCTGGGAGTGGGCCAGCAACGACAAGGGCACCGAGCCGGACGTGGTCATTGCCTGTGCGGGCGACGTCCCCACCCTGGAGGCGCTGGCCGCCGTCTCCCTGCTGCGCCAGCATGCGCCGGAGCTGAAGATGCGCTTCGTCAACGTGGTGGACCTGATGAAGCTGCAGCCGCAGAGCGAGCACCCGCACGGTCTGCCGGATCGTGAGTTCGACAGCCTGTTCACGGCGGACAAGCCCATCGTGTTCGCCTACCACGGCTATCCGTGGCTTATCCACCGGCTCACCTACCGGCGCCACAACCACGGCAACCTGCACGTGCGGGGGTACAAGGAGGAGGGCACCACCACCACGCCGTTCGACATGGTGGTCATGAACGACCTGGATCGCTTCCACCTGGTGGAAGACGTCGTGGACCGCGTGCCGAAGCTGGAGCACAAGTCCGCCTATATCCGCCAGGCCATGCGCGACCGCCTGCTGGAGCACAAGAACTACATCCGGCAGCACGGCGAGGACATGCCGGAGATCCGCGACTGGAAGTGGGACGGGTAGGGTGCTCTTAGTGCGCCGGCGAGACGCGTCCCGAGGCGCGGCACTGTCGTCTATCTGCGGGTGTCATCGTGCGCGATGGCAGCACGCGGTGTCATTCCGAGGCCCGCAGTTGGGGCCGAGGACTCTCTCTGTTGTCGGCAAGACGAGATTTCTCGCTTCGCTCGGAATGACAACAGGCCTCCGTCGTCGACCGGTCCACGGCCGGGCCTGACCCGAACTTCCAGGCAAGGAAGGCCGTCCGGCGGCGCTCAGTGCGCCGTGCGGGGGATGTCGCGCACAGGGTAGTCCCCGATGGGGCTGGTGTGGGAGACGATGCCCGTCTCCGGGTGCCAGGCGTGGAGCTGCAGCGCAGGGGGCTCCATCGCGATGTGGGAGCGCGGCGCGGCGTCCAGCTCCAGCGCGATCTGGAAGGCGGTGGCGGGGCAGGTGCTGGCCAGTACGCCGTGCCAGAGCGTCTGCACGGGGCGGTGTATGTGCCCACAGACGATGCGGCGTACCTGCCGGTGGCGCTCCACCAGTACCCCGAGCGACTCCGCGCCGGGGAAGCCGTAGCGGTCCAGGGGCAGCCCGGTGTGGAAGGGCGGGTGGTGCATGAAGAGCAGCGTGGGATGGTCT
Source organism: bacterium (assembly GCA_035266845.1). Classification (GTDB taxonomy): domain Bacteria; phylum SAR324; class SAR324; order SAR324; family JACQKK01; genus DATFMP01. Next base: position 3,653 of record DATFMP010000034.1, on the reverse strand, counting down.
TCCGCTTCTTCCAGTTGCTCGGCCAGCCAAGTCAGCCGGGTTTCGCAGAGGCTGCCGCCCACCTCGCCGGGGGTGTGCGTGTCCAGCCCGATCAGCCGCAGGGGGAAGTCCTCCACCACGTAGTGCAGGAACTCGCCGTGGGCGGGCAGGTAGCCATCCTCCCCGAAGGCCGCGCGCAGCAGCTCCCGGTCGTCGTGGTTGCCGGGGATGGCGAAGACCGGCATGGGCAGCGGTGCCAGCACCTCGCGCAGCAGCCGGTAGCCCGCCGGCTCCACACTGTCCACCAGGTCCCCGGTCAGCAGCACGATGTCCGGCTGCGGGGCGAGCCCCCGCAGGTGCGCCACGGCGCGCCGCAGGGCGGCGGTGGTGTCTACGAATCCGTGGGCCAGCACGCCGGGCAGCGTGACGTGCGGATCGGTAAGCTGGGCAATGAGCATGAGCGCTCCGGACCGGGGTGGGCAGGCGGGGCCCGTACGCCGGGAGCGACGCGGCGAGCCCGAAATCATGCTAGCAGAGCGTACGGTTGGCGACGAGAGGCCGAGTTGCGGGTTGGGTGCGCTTGCGGTACGAGGGCACAATCGGGGGCTGAATTCGTTACATACTGAGGGCAGGTGGAGGCATCCTCGCATCCGGCGGGGCTGTGCTCTCCGCTGTGCCCAATGATGTTCCTCGCTTTCCCTTACACCCAGCGCGGACCGAAGCACCGCATGACGGAAATCCCACGCCAACAGCAACTGCAGGAGGAGGTGCAACGGCTCCGCCGGCGCGTTGCCGAGTTGGAAGCGGGGGAGGCCCGGCTGCGGTCGCTGCTGGAGGACACGCCGCAGGCCAAGCTGATCCACACCGATCGGGTGCTGTACTGCAACACCGCCGCCGCGCGCTTGTTCGGGTACGACTCGCCCGAAGAGTTGCTGGCGCTGCCCTCTGTGGCGCCCCTGCTGGAGCCCTCTGCTCGCGAGGTCCAGCAAGAGCGCTGCCTTCGTCGGCTGCGGGGCGAGCCGGAGCCGCCCATCTACGAGATGCAGGCGCGGCGCAAGGATGGCACCACGCTCTGGCTGCAGGTGGCGGCCCAACGCGTGGAGTGGGAGGGCGGTCCCGCCGTACACTGCTCCTACTCGGACATCAGTGACCGCAAGCGCGCCGAGGACGAGCTGCGCACCTACCGGCGCATCATGGGTGCCGCACTGGATGCGCTGCCGCTGTGGGTGGCGGTCAAGGACGCGCGGGGCCGCTTTCTGCTCGCCAATCGGGGGCTCGCCGGCGCTTATGACAAGCGCAGCGAACAGATGGACGGGCTCACCGCGGCCGAGTTGGGCTCGCGGCATCCGGACATGCTGGCCAAGGTGGACGCCATCGACCGCGAGGTGCTGGAGCACGGCACGACTGTGGAACAGGAGGACTACCGCGTAATGCTGCCCGATGGCTCCGAGCAGGTGCGGCACCTCATCAAGACGCCGCTGCGCGACGAGGCCGGGCAAATCATCGGCCTGGTGGGGGTCTCGTCGGACGTGACGGCTCAGCGGCGTGCCGAGTACGAGTTGCGGGAGAGTCGCCGCCTGCTGCAGGTGGTGATGGATTCGGTGCCGCTGTGGATCATCCTCAAGGATCGCCAATCTCGCCACGTGCTGGTGAACCGGGCCTATGCCGATGTGTTTGGGACAACGCCGGAGCGGATTCTGGGCACGTCCCCCGAGGCGTTTGGTCCGCGGGAAGCCTCGGAGCGGGCGGTCGTCTCGGAGACGGACCAGATCGTGTGGGACACGGGCCAACCGCTCACCTACCCGGCATTCCCCTACACACTGCCGGACGGCACGAAGCAGGTGCGGCACGTGATCAAGGTGCCCCTGCGGGATGAGCAAGGCGAGACTTCCGGGCTTATCTCCGTCTCGCTGGACATCACGCGGCAACGGGCCGCTGAAGAGCAGCTCCGACAGAGCGAGGAACGGTTGCGTTCGCTGGTGTCGCAACTGCCCATCGTGATGTGCGCCTGCGACGCCGAGGGCGTCATCACTGCGCTGGAGGGCGCCGGGCTCCCCGGCATGGGCTGGGAGGGCGCCCAGTTCATCGGTCGCTCCATCTTCAACGTGATGGCCCAAAGCCCCACGGCGCAGGAGAATGGCCGCCGCGTGCTGAAGGGCGAGTATGTGCAGACGACCTGGGAACGTGCCGGGCGCGTTTTCGATACGCGGCTCACCCCCTTGCGCGATGCGGACGGGCAACCCGCCGGCGCGATCATGATGGCGCTGGACATCACGGAGCGTGTGGAGGCCGAGCAAAGGCAACAGGCGGACCGGCGCCTGCTTCAGGCCGTGTTCGATGCCATCCCGAGCTGGCTGTTCGTGAAAGACAGCGCGGGTGCCTTCCTCATGGTCAACCATGCCCTGGCCCGCGACGCGGGCGGCGCGCCCGCCGAATTCGGCGGCATGCCCCACGACGAGGTGCCGCTGGGTACGCCGGAGCAGCGCGCGGAGATCTGGGGGGACAACGAGCGCATCCTGGCCGAGGGCACGGCCATCGACCGGGATGAGGACATCACCCTGCCCGATGGCCGGCTCAGCGTGCGGCACGTGCACAAGGTGCCGCTACGCGACGAGGAGGGGTTGATCGTCGGCATCGTGGGCATATCTGAGGACATCACCGAGCGCCGCGTGATGGAGGAGCAGGTGCGGCGCATGCAGCGCATGGAGGCCATCGGCACGCTGGCGGGTGGCATCGCGCACGACTTCAACAACATCCTGTTCCCCATCATCGGTTTCACCGAGCTGACCATGCAGACGCTGGAGCCCGGCTCGCGCTCCCACCACAACCTCTCCATCGTGCGCGATGCGGCCCTGCGGGCCAAGGAGATCGTCGCGCAGATCCTCACCTTCTCGCGGCGCTCGGACAACAAGCCCGAGGTGATGCGGCTGCAGCCGCTGGTGCGCGAGAGCCTACGCTTCCTGCGCTCCACGCTGCCGCCCACGGTGCGCGTGGAGGAGGACATTCCGCCGGAAGTGCCGCACGTGCACGCGGACGCGGTGCAGATGCACCAGGTGCTGATGAACCTGTGCGTCAACGCGGCCCACGCCATGCCCGAGGGCGGTACGCTGAAGGTGGCGCTGCGGGAGGTGGAGCTGCGCGACTTCCGCGGCTACACCGGCGGGGGCACCAGCGGCCCGCACGTGTGCCTGTCCGTCTCCGACACGGGCGAGGGCATGGATGCCGATACCCTGGCGCACATCTTCGAGCCCTTCTTCACCACCAAGCCCGTGGGCCAGGGCACCGGCCTGGGGCTCTCCACGGTGCTGGGCATGGTCTCCCAGCACAAGGGCGTCATCGACGTGCGCTCCGTTCTGGGGCAGGGCGCTACCTTCGAGATCTACCTGCCGGTCGTGGCCGCGCCGGTCTCCGACGAAACCTCCGCCGCGGCCGACCCCGCGCAGCACGGCGAGGCCTCGATCCTGTTCGTGGACGACGAGCCGGCCGTCACGGAGCTTGCAGAGCACGTGCTGGGGGAGCTGGGCTACCGCGTCCATGGCTTCACCAGCAGCAAGGCCGCCCTGCGCGCCTTCGAGGCCGATCCGGACGCATTCGACCTGGTGATCACGGACCAGATGATGCCCGGGCTGACCGGCGACAAGCTGGTGCAGGCCATCCGCGCCGTGCGCTGCGAC
>DATFMP010000033.1:0-127220 GCA_035266845.1 bacterium | reverse complement strand
ACCAACGCCACCACCTGCACCCCCGGCCCATGGAACATTCACCGCATGCTGCAGGCCGCCGACGGCCTGCCCATGAACCTGGGCTTCCTGGGCAAGGGCAACGCCAGCCTGCCCGACGCGCTGATCGAGCAGGTCGCGGCGGGGGCGATGGGCCTCAAGCTGCACGAGGACTGGGGCACCACGCCCGCGGCCATCGACAACTGCCTCTCGGTCGCGGACCGCTTCGACGTGCAGGTGGCCATTCACACGGACACGCTCAACGAGTCGGGCTTCGTGGAGAACACCCTGGCCGCCTTCAAGGGCCGCACGATCCACGCCTATCACACGGAAGGCGCCGGGGGCGGCCACGCGCCGGACATCATCCGTGCCTGCGGAGAGGCCAACGTGCTGCCGTCCTCCACCAATCCCACGCGGCCCTACACGCGCAACACGGTGGACGAGCACCTGGACATGCTGATGGTCTGTCACCACCTGGACCCCAGCATCGCGGAGGACGTCGCCTTCGCCGAGTCGCGCATCCGCCGTGAGACCATCGCCGCGGAGGACATCCTGCACGACTTGGGTGCCTTCAGCATGATCGCCTCGGACTCCCAGGCCATGGGCCGCGTGGGCGAGGTGATCATCCGCACGTGGCAGACGGCCCACAAGATGCGCGTGCAGCGCGGACCCCTGCCCGGTGACGCGGAGCGCAGCGACAACGAGCGCGTGAAGCGCTACGTCGCCAAGTACACTATCAACCCCGCCATCGCCCACGGGCTGGATCACGAGGTGGGATCGCTGGAGCCGGGCAAGTTGGCGGATATCGTGCTGTGGCGGCCGGCGTTCTTCGGCGCCAAGCCCTTCCTGGTGATCAAGGGTGGGCTCATCGTCGCGGCGCCCATGGGCGACCCCAACGCCTCGATCCCCACGCCGCAACCGGTGCACTATCGTCCGATGTTCGGTGCGTACGGTGGTGCGCTGGCCGCGACCAGCCTCACGTTCGTCTCCCAGGCCGCCCTGGAGGCGGACGTGGCGGCGGCACTGGGCCTGCGCAAGCGCACTGTGGCCGTGCGGGGCACGCGCAGCATCGGCAAGCGCGACATGGTCCGCAACGATCTGTGTCCGCGCATCGAGGTGGATCCGCAGACCTACCAGGTGCGGGCCGATGGTGAACTGCTCACCTGCGAGCCCGCGGCTGTACTGCCGCTGGCCCAACGCTACTTCCTCTTCTAGCGGCACACGCCGCACGGGAACCGGAACCATGCTGACCATCACCCAACGCATCGCGGACGCGCCCACCGTGCAAGGGCAGCTCACCTTGCCCTTCGATCTGCGTTGCCGCAGCCGGTTGCGGGCCCAACTGGACGACGGTCGAGAGGCGGCTCTCTACCTGTCGCGGGGGGAGGTGTTGCGCGGCGGCGACCTGCTGCGGGCCGAGGACGGCGCGGTGATCCGCGTGGTGGCGGCGCCGGAACGTGTCTCGACCGCGACGGCGCCCGACTCGCTGCTGCTGTCGCGTGCCTGCTATCACCTGGGCAACCGGCACGTCGCGCTGCAGGTGGGGCCTGGTTGGCTGCGCTATCTGCACGATCACGTACTGGACGTCATGGTGCGGGCGCTGGGGCTGGCGGTGGTGGACGAGCAGGCACCCTTCGAGCCGGAGCCCGGCGCCTATGCGGCGGGTCACTCGCACGGCCATGGGGACCACGGGTACAGCCATGACAGCAGCCTTGACCACGGGCCCGGTCAGGGTGACGGGGGGCAAGCGCACGGAGCGCACGCCCACAGCCATACGCACGGCCATGGCCACTGAACGCCCCGCGCCCACCGATCCCGCCGCCGCGACGGCGGCTCTGGGCACGCCGCCGCTGGCGCTGCTGCGCCTGCTGCAGCTCACCAGTCCCGCGCTGCCCGTGGGTGCCTTTGCCTACTCCCATGGCCTGGAGTGGGCCGTGGAGGCCGGCTGGGTGCGCGCAGGGTCGCAGGCGGAAGCCTGGATCGCCGGCCTGCAGGCGGAGGCCTGGAGCCGGCTGGACGTACCCGTGCTGGCTCGGCTGTATGCCGCACTGGAGTGCGGTGACGCGGATGCCGTCGCGGCCTGGAGCGATCGGCTCTGCGCCAGCCGCGAATCGGCGGAGCTGCTCGCGGAGGACCTGCACATGGGCGCGGCCCTGGCCCGGCTGGCCGCCGGCTTCGGCGTGCCCGGCGCCGCGGACTGGGCGCAGGCGGAGCGTTGTCCGTTTGTGCTGGCGCTGGCGGCCGTGGCGCGGCACTGGGCGATTCCCCTGCACCAGACCGCGCTGGGCTGCCTGTGGACATACAGCGAGCACTTGGTCAACGCGGCGGTCAAGCTGGTGCCGCTGGGGCAGACAGAGGGCCAGCAGGTGCTCTACCGCGTGGCTGCACGCATTCCGGCGGCTGCCGCACAAGGACTCGCGCTGGGCGACGAGGAGATCGGGGCGGTGCTGCCCGGTCTGGCCATCGCCAGTGCCTGCCACGAAACCCAATACTCACGGTTGTTCCGCTCATGATCACAAACGCTCCCTCCCTCACGCCGTACCGGCCCGCCCTGCGCCTGGGCATCGGGGGGCCGGTCGGCTCCGGCAAGACGGCGCTGGTGGACCGCCTCTGCAAGCGCCTGCGCGACGAGATCGACATCGGCGTGGTCACGAACGACATCTACACCCGCGAGGATGCGGAGTTCCTGATGCGCAGCGGGGCGCTGGCCACCGAGCGCATTGTGGGCGTGGAAACGGGCGGCTGCCCACACACGGCGATCCGCGAGGATGCCTCGATTAACTTGGCGGCCGTGGACGATCTGAACCGGCGCTTCCCCGGGCTGGAGCTGATCATCGTGGAGAGCGGGGGGGACAACCTCAGCGCCACGTTCAGTCCGGAGCTGTCCGACCTGACGATCTACGTGATCGACGTGGCGGCGGGCGACAAGATTCCGCGCAAGGGCGGCCCAGGCATTACCCGCTCGGATCTGCTGGTCATCAACAAGATCGATCTGGCGCCGCTGGTGGGCGCGTCGCTGGAGGTGATGGCGCGCGATGCGGCCCGCATGCGGGGCGAGTTGCCCTTCGTGTTCACGAATCTCAAGTCGGGCGAGGGCCTGGAGGACGTCGTGCAGTTCATCCTGCGCGAGGGCCTGCTGGGCGATGCCGCGCAGGCACCCTCCACCCACGGCGCCACGCCCAAGGCTTCGGCCTGAGCGATCATGCCGGCCTGCGGCTAGTCAGCCTCCTCTGCCCAGGCGCGCAGGGCGGCCCGGCCGTCGTGCAGCCACGGGTTGCCGTGCGCCAGCAGCAAGTGGTCGAAGTCCTGCTCCGCGAGCCGGCGGTAGGCCGCCTTCAGGCCCCGCTTGACCGCTTGCGCATCCTTCCGTGAATCCGCCAACAGCCCGTCCGGCACGAAGGCCAGTGGGCCATCGCCGTCGCGGATGACGCCATCCGCCACGGCCGCCGCCCGCACGCCGGGCAGCAGCAGCGCCGATTCATCCGGACAGAGCACGCCGATGGCAATGGCAGCGATGCCGCCCGGCAACTCGTCGCCACCGGCATACGGCCGTGCCTTCAACTCGGGCGCCAAGTGATCGAGCCCGGCGGCAGGCCCCCACACCGTGCAGCCGAAGGCGGCCACCAGCCGCGCGCTGTGCCGCGAGTGCAGGCGGTTGGTGAGGATGATGTGCTGCGGCGGCCCGTGCTGCTCCAGCCACGCCATCCCATCGCGCTCCGGCAGCAGCGGGTCCAGCAGCACGCGCTCGCGGGCCAGGTAGTAGGAGCTGACGTGGATGTGGATCGCCGGATGCGTCGCCGTCCAGTGATACAGCCCGGGCGCGATTTCCTTGGGACGTGCCATGTCGCGTCTCCTCTGTGCGGGGCGCGGGGTCCCGGGGGCGGCCGTGCAGGAGTGCCGGCCGCGTCCTATGCGAGGCGATAGAAGTGGGCGGCCGTGTCGTGGAAGAGCGCCGCCTTTTCGGTCGCGGAGGCACCGGAGGCCAGCCGCTTGAAGGCGTTCCAATACACCCGGTAGCTGCCCGAGACCTTATCCACCGGGAAGTTGCTTTCGAACATGCAGCGCTGGGGCGTGAACGCCTCGATGCAGGTCTCCATGTACGGTCGCCATAGCTCCGCCAGTTCCTGCGAGCTTGGGGGCTTCGGACGCTTGTGGAAGTCGAACCCGTTGATCTTCATGCCCAGTCCGCCCAGCTTGACGTGGACGTTGGGGCACCCTGCCAGCTCGCGGATGGACTGCTGCCAGTGTGGGAAGATCTCATCGTGCTTCCCTGCGTAGGGGCCGATGCCGAGTGGCCCCCCAACGTGGTCCAGCACGATCGGCTGCTCGGGAAAGGCCCGGGCCAGTGAGGTCAACTCCGGGATCTGCGGATGGTACAGCCACGCGTCGAAGGTGAGGCAGAGCGGCCGCAGCCGGGCGAAGCCCTCGCGGAAGCGGGTCTCGCCCAGCAGTTCGGGCGGCGGATTGGTGTGGCTGGCGCGGATAGCATCGCTTGCGTCGTAGGCGCTGATGTGGCGGATGCCACGGAAGCGCCCACCGCCACGCGCCACGTGTGCTTCCAGCACTGCCTCCACGCGCGCGCCGAGAGCCAAGTCCGCGAAGCCCACGATGCCTGCACAGGCGCGTGCCGCGCCGTAACGGCCCGAGGCGCTCATCGCGGCGGCCCCGTTGACGAACTCCGTCTCGCCCAGGGGGCGCAATTCCTCCGGCGCATCCGCGCGGTACATTGCCGTGCACTCGATGAAAACCGTTGAGCGTACGTTGTGCCCGCTGGTCACGTCCGCCACAAGATCGGGCAGCAGGTAGCGATGCGTCTCGAAGTCCCACAGGTGGTGGTGGGGATCGCAGATGGGCAGGTGCGGCTCCAGCACTTCCTCCACCTGCTGAGCCAGCCATGCGGAGTTGTCTCCCTCGGGGCGGTTGCTCACGCCGGTCTGGGTGGTGTCTGCCATGGTTGGGCTCCTCGGGATGGGATAGCGGTGGTGTGCGGGCTCAATCAGACAACCTCGGGGGCGGCTTGGCAATGGCCCGCTCCGTGACCGCCCACGCATCTTGTGCACTTTCTCCCTACCGCGATCGCAACGAGTGCGCCATTGTGGCGTATGGTGGAAGGGGGTCGCGCGCCGCGCCGCGGCGTCCCGCGACAACCCACGGAGCACCCGCCCCAGTGCGCGGCCGTGCAGGCGGCCCGGCCAGGGGCTCATTCAAGGATGGAAGGGTAGACGATGCGTCGGACGTTAACCGAATTGCAGCGCATGAAGGGCCAGACGCCGATCGTGATGGTGACGGCCTACGACGCCACCCTGGCCCGGCTGGTGGATGCGTCGGTGGACGCAATCCTCGTTGGCGATTCGCTGGGCATGGTGGTGCAGGGCCGGGACAGCACGGTGCCGGTGACCCTGGACGAGATGGTATACCACACGCGGATGGTCGCCCGCGGCTCCGAGCAGGCGCTGCTGGTGGGCGACCTACCGTTCATGAGCTACCAGCCCTCGGTGGAGCTCGCCCTGCTCTCCGCGGGGCGGCTGCTCAAGGAGGGCCACGCCCAGGCGGTGAAGCTGGAGGGCGGCGAGGCTGTGGTGCCGGCCGTGCGAGCTCTGGTGGCCGCCGGCGTGCCCGTGGTGGGCCACCTGGGGCTGACCCCGCAGTCCATCAACGTTTTCGGCGGGTTCGGCAAGCGTGGCAAGTCGGACACGGAGGCCCGCCGCCTGCTGGACGACGCCAAGGCGCTGGAAGCCGCGGGGCTGGGCATGCTGGTGCTGGAGAACATTCCGCACGCGCTGGCGGAGGAGGTGACCGGGGCGCTCGCCATCCCCACCATCGGCATCGGCGCCGGGCCGCACTGCGATGGGCAGGTGCAGGTGCTGCACGACCTAGTGGGGTTGATCCCGGAATTCACCCCGCGCCACGCCCAGCGCCTGACGGACGCGGGCGAGCAGATCCGCGGCGCCGTGAGCACCTACGCGGAGCAGGTGCGCAAGGGGACGTTTCTCTCGCGCTGAGCGCGTGAATGGGATGCTCCGACGGTCCGTCGCTGGTTGGCAGAGTGCCGAGGGCAGCGCCGGTGCGCTGGATAGGGGCGGTCCTGCGACACTGGCGGGTGCTTGCCGGTTGATTAATCCTGGCACGCCATTATAATGCGGCAGACCGCCACCGGAGCCTTGCCAGGTATGGCACTACCGGCCAGGGATGATCCCACGACAAGGGCCAGCTCATGCTTATCTCCAGAGGCAGCGGGTTCGCTGCACTCGTTGCGCTCCTTCTGGTATCGCACGTAGCGGCCGCGTCCGACGATGGGCTGAGCGTGTTTGGCGGCCCCTCCAGCTATACCTCCAGCGGCACGATCTCGTCCGGCACGTTCAGCGGCGACTCCTTTTCGATCAAAGGCTCAGGCTTGAGCCTGGGTGTCAATTACCAGATCGCCCTTGATCCGAACCTGTCCGTCAATCCATTCCTGATCCTCGCCACGGAGTCCGCCAGTAGCAGCCAACTGGTCTATGACCATGCGATGCACACTGCCTATGGGGCGCAACTGCGTTACCGGGTAGACAATTACTTCTTCGGCGGTGGACTCGGTGTCTATTCGGAAGCTGTCTCCGGCGGCTCCGGCGGAAGTGCCACGGGCTCGGGCATCGGCGTGAACTTCGGCGGTGGATGGCAGCGTGTGGATGGCCTGTTCGTGAGCGGTCAGATCGATCTCGCTAATCTGTCGTATCCGGATGGGTCCTCCCATCTGACCGGGATCCACGTAAACGTCGGCTACCGCTGGAAGAGTTTGAAGGGTCTGCTCTACCACGAAGGCGAGGTGCCGGAAGCCCCGCCCGAGGACGCAGTGCCGGCATCCGGCGGACAGCCCGGAAGCGCCAAAGCTGCGCCCGCGCCGGGCGTCGCACCTGCCGCAGCCCCGGGGACTGTGTCGCCGGGCATCGCTGTGCCGGCCCAACCTGCCGCGCAACCCGGGTCGGAAGTCCAGCCCGGCGCGGAGGCTGCGCCCCAGGGGGACACGCCGGCCCAGCCCGATGCCGCCGCGCCGGCCGAACCCACCGCCTCGCCCAGTGAGAGCGTGGCGCCCAGCGAGGAAGCGGCGCCACCGCCCACCACACCCCCCAGCGAGGAGGCGGCCCCCACAGAGGAGCCGGCTCCGCAGCCCTCCACCCCTCAGTAGGCCGATTCGCGGCAGTCGCCCGGCCGGGGCGACCGCTACGCCAATCCAAGCCGGGCGCCCTCAGGTAGGGTGTCATGGCCGGACGGGGCATTGCCGTGCGCATGCGCGTCCGCCAACGCCTGCCCTGGGTCAGGGTCAGGGTCAGGGCAAGGCAGCGTGGCGCTTGGATTCTTGGGGCACTGGAAGGGGAGCCCGCACGGCAGCGCGTCGGCGCCGTGCGGGCTTGGAACGTGCGGGCTATGGGATGGTGATCTTGAACCAGTCCACCGTGTCCGAAGATGTTCGCAACGCGTTGTCGGACTGCGTGTTCAACGAGATCACAGTGGCCGTGCCCGGTGTGTCGTTGGGCTCGTTGACGGACTGCGCCGGATTTGGGGTGGAGTCCCCTCCGATGTAGCCGATGTTGTTCACCTTAACCGAATAACCCCCATCGTCCGACCCGTAAAAGGTGACCTTGATGTAATAGGTCTGGCCGGGCGTGAGGTCCACGATCATGTGCGAGAACAGGTTCGTCCCCGACACGTCATCGTTGTAGGACAGCGCATTTGTGGTGTCGCCCGCACTGTATAGTTGCATCACCGTATCAGCCTTGCCTCCGGTGCCGGAATAGCTGTTCTGGAATGTCTCCACCCAGTAGGGCGATGTCAGCGGGCCGTGGATCGTGATGCCATAGGTGGCATTCGTGCTCAGGCTGATGATCTTGACGTAGATGTTCCCGCTCGAATCCGCGGTGGTCACGCAGTTCTCATTGGCCGTCGCACTCTGATAGTTCCGCGAGTAGCAGGTTGCCGTGCCGCTCGTGAACGCGGCAGTCGGATACAACTCCAGGTAGACGTCATTGTTCAGCGTCGTCTGGCCGATGGAGTAGTACTTGCCGGGAATCAGCCCCGAGATCACATAATAGCTGCTGCCGCCGGCGACCTGACCCGTATAGGGCGGGGTGATTGCCAGCGGACTGCCGGCCGAGCCCTGGTTGGCAGCCGAGGCCGTCACGGTGATGACGGCCGTTGTGCCCCCGGGCTGGGTGCTGCTCACGCCCGTCATGGGGTCGGTCGCAGAGATGTTGGCGGTGCCCGCCGCGACGGCCGTGGCCAGACCGGAGGTATCCACCGTGGCCACGCCTGTGGCGTCTGAGCTCCACGTCACCGAGGGTGAGAGATCCGCGGTGGAGCCGTCCGCGAAGGTTCCGATGGCCGTGAACTGCAGCGTCTGGCCCGCGAACACGGAGCCCGCGGAGGGGCTGACGGCGATGGAGACCAGCGAGCCGGCCACCACCTGCATGCTGATCGAGCCGCCGGAGGCATCGCTGCTGATCGCGCCCAGGGTGGCTGCCACGGCCGTGGGGGTCGGGTTCACCGTGTTGCCGGTCAGCAGCCCACTCGCATTGATGCTGATGTCCGTACCGGCGTAGACCCAGGTGACGTTGTTGGTCTCATCGGTCGTGGTGCCGTCGGAGTTGGTGCCGATGACGCCAAGCTGCACCGATCCGCCCTGTGGAACGGTGGTGGCGTTGCCGGCCGCGGAGACCGTCAGCGAGACCAGCACCGCCGGGTCCACGGTCAGCGAGACAGCCGGACTGACGACATCCGCGCCACCCGCGCCGCTGCCGTAGGAGGTGGCGGTGATATTGACGGTGCCCGTGCTGACCGCCGTAACGAGGCCCGTGGCCGAGACCGTGGCGACCGCCGTGTTGGACGAGCTCCACGTCACGGAGGTGGTGATGTCGCCGGCCGAGCTGGCGTCCGTAAGCGTGCCCGTGGCCGTGAACTGCTGCGTGTTGCCCACCGGCAGGTTGGCCGGAGGATCGGGGGTGACCGCGATGGATCCCAACGTGGCGGATACGACGGTCAGGTTCACGTTGCCGCTCACGACACCCGTGACCGGATCCGTGGCCGTGATGACGGTCGTGCCCGGGGCCACCGGTGCGGCGAGCCCGGCGGCATTGATGGTGGCCACCGCCGGGTTGGACGAGGCCCAATTCACGCTGGCGGTGATGTTCCCTGCGGAGGTGCCGTCCGTGTTGGTGCCGGTCGCCGTGAACTGCTGGTCCACGCCGAGCGGCAGCGCGTTGATCACAGGGTTCGGCGTGACGATGATGGATGCCAGTTGTGCCGGGTCCACCGTCAGCGTGACAGCCGGGCTGACCACATCCACCCCGCCTGCGCCGCCACCCACCGCGGTTGCGGTGATGCTGCTGGTGCCCACGGACTTGGTGGTGGTGAGGCCGCTGTTGAGCCCGATGGTCGCGGTGCTTGGCGTGCCCGAGGCCCAGTTCACCAGGTACGTTACGTCGGCGGTACTGGCGTCGTTGTAGGTGCCCGTCGCCGTAAATGCCGGATTCACTCCCAACGGGGTCGCCATGCTGCCCTGGTCGATGGCGACCGAGACCAGCACCTTTGCGGTCACCGTCAGCGCAAGCGAGGCCGTCACACCGGAGGCGACGTTGGTAGCCGTGACCGTGACCGTGCCGGCCGTGATGCCCGTCACGACGCCGGTGGAGGCGTTGACGGTCGCGGCACCTGTGCCGTTGGTGACGCTCCAGGTCACGGGCGGGATGGGCGACGTGCTGGCGTCGCTATAGGTCACGGCAGTGACGGTGTACGGTGTCGTGGACGAACCTTCGTAAACGCTGGAGTCACCGCTGATCGTCATGCTGGTGACGGTCCGAACGCCGATCGTGAGTGTGATCGCGTTGCTCACGACGCCGGACGACGGCTCCGTTGCCTTCACAGTGACGGTACCGGCGCTCACTGCCGTCACGACGCCGGTGGAGGCGTTAATCGTTGCGCTGCCCGTGCCGGGCGTGACGCTCCACGTGACTGTGGGGATGGGTGAGGTGGCCCCGCTGGTGTACGTGACCGCGGACACCGTGTACGGCGCCGTGCTGTTGCCCTCCAGCACCGTCGTGTCTCCGGTGATGGTGAGGCTGGTCACGGGGTTGGCATTGACCGTCAGGGTGACGCCGTTGGAGACAGTGCCGCTCCCGTCCGTCGCCGTGGCCGTGACGGTGACCGAGCCCGCGCTGACACCCGTGACGACGCCCGTGGACGCATTGACGGTGGCGCTGCCCGTGCCGTTGCTGACGCTCCACGTAACTGTGGGGATGGGCGCCGTGTCGCCGCTATTGTAGGTGACGCCGGTGACCGCATAGGCCGCCGTGTTCTCGCCCGCGTAGACGCTGCTATCGCCGCTGATCGTGAGGCTCGCCACCTGATTGGCGACGATTGTCAGCGTGATGGCGTTAGAAACGACGCCGCTTCCGTCCGTCGCCGTGGCCGTGACGCTCACGGTGCCGGCCGACACAGCCGAAACCACCCCCGTGCTCGAGTTGATGGTGGCGCTGCCGGTACCGTTGGTGACGCTCCAGGTGACGGCCGGCGTGGGCGTCGTTTCGCCCGTGTTGTAGGTGACCGCCGAGACGGCATACGCCGTGGTGCTGTGGCCCGTGTAGGCGGTCGTGTCTCCGCTGATGGTGAGGCTCGTCACCGTCTTGGGCTGCACGGTGAGCGTGATTCCGTTGGAAACCTTGCCGCTGACAGGCTCGGTCGCCGTGACGGTCACGGTGCCCGGGTTGCCGCCGGTGACCACGCCGGTGGACGCATTGACCGTGGCGGTGCCGGTACCTGGCGCGACGCTCCAGGTGACGCTCGGGATCGGTGACGTGTCGCCGCTGTTGTAGGTCACCGCGGTGACGGTGTACGCGGGTGTGTTCACCCCGGTGGGCACGCTGGTGGCGCCGCTGATGGTGAGGCTCGTCACCAGGTTGGCGTTGACCGTCAGCGTAATGGCATTGGAGGCAACGCCGCTACCGTCCGTCGCCGTGGCAGTGACGCTGACCGTGCCTGCGCTCACGCCCGTGACCACCCCCGTGGATGCGTTGACCGTGGCGCTGCCGGTGCCGTTGGTGACGCTCCAGGTCACCGTGGGAATGGGCGAGGTGGCACCGCTGTTGTAGGTCACCGCCGTGACCGTATAGGCCGCCGTGGTGTGACCTGCATAGACACTGGTCGCGCCGCTGATGGTGAGGCTACTCACCTGCGTGGTCAGGACGTTGACGATGATGGCGTTGGAGACGGTGCCGCTCACCGGCTCGGTTGCCTTGACAGTCACCGTCCCGGCGCTGACGCCCGTCAGCACGCCCGTGCTGCTGTTGATGGTGGCGCTGCCGGTGCCGTTGGTGACGCTCCAGGTCACGGGCAGGATGGGCGACGTGTCACCGCTGTTGTAGATGACCGCGACCGAGTAGGCGGCCGTGCTCGCACCTTCGTAAACGCTGGAGTCACCGCTGATGGTCAGGCTGGTGACGGTATTGGCCTGCACCGTCAGCGTGACGCTGTTGGACACCGTGCCACTGGAGGGCTCGGTCGCCTTTACGGTCACGGTGCCGGCACTGACGCCGGTGACGACGCCCGTGCTGGAGTTGATAGTGGCGCTTCCCGTGCCGTTGGTGACGCTCCAGTTCACCGTGGGAATGGGCGACGTGTCCCCGTTGTCGTAGGCAACGCCGGTCACCGTATATGCGGCGGTGGTGTGGCCCGCGTACACGCTGGTATCGCCGCTGATGGTAAGGCTTGTGACCGATTTGCCCGTGACGGTCAGCGTGATGCCGGTGGAAACGACGCCGCTCCCGTCCGTCGCTGTGGCCGTGACGGTGACCGTGCCCGGCGTGCCGCCCGTGACCACGCCGGAGGCATTGATGCTGGCGGTGCCGGTGCCGTTGGTGACGCCCCAGGTCACCGAGGGTACCGGCGTCGTGTCGCCGTTGTTGTAGGTCACGGCCGAGACCGAATAGGCCGCGGTGGTGTTGCCTTGGAGAACGGTGGTATCCCCGGTGATGGTGATGGCTGTAAGCGTCTTGGGCTGCACGGTCACGGAGCGCGAACCGACAACGCCGCTGACAGGCTCCGTGGCCGTGACGGTGACGGTGCCCGGCGTGCCGGCCGTGAGCAGGCCGGCGGCATCGATGGTGGAGGTACCGGTGCCGTTGGTCACGCTCCAGGTCACAGTGGGGACCGGTGTCGTATCGCCGTTGTCGTACAGCGCGCCGGCGACGGAGTAGCTTGCGGTGCCGCCCTCGCCCACCGTGGCGGGCCCGCCCACCATCAGCGACACGAGCGACTTGGCGACCACGGTGAGCTGCGCGGACGCGGTAACGCCCGTGGCCGCGTGGGTGGCCGTGACGGTCACCGTGCCGGGCGTGCCGCCGGTCACGACGCCCGTGCCGGCGTTCACCGTGGCGGTGCCGGAGCCATTGGTGACGCTCCAGGTGACGGCCGGAAGCGGCGCCGTGGTGCCGTCCGAGTAGGTCACCGTGGCCACGGAGAACGCCGCGGTCAGGCCCTCGAGCACGTTGGCCGGGCCCCCGATGGTCATGGCGACGGGCACCGGCGTGGTCGCGAACGACCAAGTCTTGGCCGCCGCCAGCGCGTTGGGCGTGGGCGCCTGGTCCGTCACATTGGTGTTCAGCTTGGCCGTATAGACCGTGTTGCCCGTAAGTGGGCTGGCGGGCGTGAAGGTAGCCGTGCGCGTGGGCGCGTCGTAAGTGACGGTGCCCGCGATGTTGCCCGAGCCATCGCTGACGGTGAAGTTGCCGGTCAGCGTGGCGGCGGCGATGGGCTCGCTGAAGGTCGCCGTGATCACCGCGCTGTCCGCCACGTTGGTGGCGTTGGCGGCGGGGGAGGTGCTCACGACGGTCGGCGGCGTGCCGTCCACAACGCTGGTGAAGCCCCAGGTGTAGGCGCTGCCCAGCGCGTTGCCGGCCAGGTCCGTTACGCTCGCCGCGATATCCGCCGTATAGGTCGTGTTCTCCTGCAGCGGGGCCGATGGGGTGAAGGTAGCCGTGAGCGTGCCGGGATCGTAGGTGACCGTGCCCGTGATGGGCCCCACGCCGTCGCTGACCGTGAAGGTGCTGGTGTCCAGCGTGGCCGGCGCGATGGGCTCGCTGAACGTGGCTGTCACGACGGCGTCGAGCGCGACTTCCGTGGCCGTATCCACGGGGGAGACGCTGGAGACTGAGGGCGGCGTCGAATCTGTGGATACGACCGTGACGCTTGTGCTTCGCGAGGCGGCGTTGCCGTTGTCGTCCGTGAAATCCACCGTGACGGTAGCGGTGCCCGCACTCACAGCCGTAAGCAGGCCCGTGCCGTCGATCGTGGCGCTGCCGGTGCCATTCGTGACGCTCCAGCCTGTCACTGGGTTCGCCGAGGGTACGAAGCTGCCGTCGCTGAACTGCTCCATCAGTACGTACTGCAGGGACGCGCCGGTCTGGATGGCTTGGCCGCTGGGTTTGAGTACCCAGTTCACAAACGTGACCGGCGAGACCGTGACGGTGAGTGCCCCGCTCACGCCGGAGCCAGCGGGTCCGTTCGCCGTGATGGTGACGACGCCGGGCGCGACGCCGGAGACGTTGCCGCCGGCATCCACCGTGGCCACTGCGGTGTTGGACGATGTCCAGCCTGCGACGGTGGTCATATCCACCGTGTGTGGGCTGGCTTGGCCCCAACTGCCCATGGCCTGGAGCTGGAGCGTGCCGGTAGAGGGCAGGTCTGCCGCCCCGCCGCCGTTCACCGTGACCGCGATCGAGTTCAGCGGCTCCACGTTCACGGTAACGGAGCCGCTGCTGTTGGGCGGATTGGGATCGGTGGCAATGACATTGATGCCCTGCAACTCGCTCACACCCGTCGCCACGCCCGCCGCGCTGAGCGAGAGGTAGGTGGGCTGGTCCGTGGACCATGCCACGCCCTGGGTGGCATCCACCGTGCCACCGCCGCTGAGCGTGGCCGTGGCCTTGAATGGCTGGGGCAGGCCGGGGATGAGCTCTGGAGGGGAGAGCTGCGCGGGGCTGGGCGTGACCGCGATGCTTGCGATGCCCTCGACTGTCAATGGTGCCGAGCCGAACACAGCGCCGTTGTTGGGGGCCGTGGCGGTGATGGTAGCGCTGCCGAGCGAAACGCCCGTCGCGATGCCGGTGCCGGCGCCGACTGTGGCGACAGGTCCGTTGTCGGTGCTCCACGTCACCACGTCGGTCACGTCTACGGTGGCCCCACTGGGCGTAAGCGTGCCGGTGGCCGTGAAGGGTTCGGCAAGCCCGATGGCCGTGGATCCCACGGACGAGGTCACCGCGATCGCGGACAGGGCCTCGACCGTGACGGTTTGAGCGGGCGAGAGCACGCCGCTCATCTGGGCGCGGACGTGCGCCGTGCCCAGCCCCGTCGCGGTGGCCAAGCCCGTGGCGCTGATGATCACCGACGGATCGTCGCTGTTCCAATCCACGGAATTGGTGGCATCCGCGGTGCTGATGCCATAGCGAGCCGTGGCGTGGAACTGGAAGGTCTGTCCGCGCGCCAGGGGCGTCGGGGGTCCATCAATGGTGATCGCGCTGGGCGGGGTCGCCGGGGGGCTGCTCGAATTGTCCGCCTTGTGTCCCTGGTTCAACGAGCCCTTCTCGTTGCAGGCCACGAACAGGACGACCAATGAGGCGGCGAGGACGAACGGGAGCAGCTTCTTCAGTGCGCGGGCCATTACCGTCTCTCAAGCAAACGCGAACGCAGGCCGGGCCAAGGGACTTGGCAGGTCAGTTCGAAGCAATTGTCGCAAAAGGCACATTTCTATGCAGTGCTCCGCAGCTTAAACGCAGATTGTGGAGACGATGTTGCCTTTTGCTGGTGAAATCCTGGATTAAGTGGATTTACGGGAATCGGGTGTCGCGTTATTGTCGATGCAAGACGGGCGCCCCGCAGTGGAGGCAGGCAAGGCAGGGCGGGAACGGAGCCAGGTCGTGGGGGAGAGCCTGCGGGGATGCGGGCTGGCTTGGGTCTGTCTGGCAGGGGATCTTCAAGCGGCTGGTCCGCTTGAAGACCACAGGAAACTCAGCGCGGGGGCCGATGGCTCCCGCACCCCCAGCATGGACCCCGATCAACGCCGGCGTGGTCTCGCCCGCAAACTGGGTCCAGGGAGCCCCGCTCCCTGGTGGGGGTGGGGGCAAAGCCCCCCTGGCCGGAATGCTTTTCCGGGCACAGCCTACGCGCCGGACGTGTCGCGCTCCATGGCGTAGCGCAGCAGGGCCGCCACGCGGAAGCCGCCGTGCACGAACTTGCTGTAGGGCATGGTGAGGAACACCGCCAGCACGAACCCCAGGTGGATGGCCAGCAGCACGCCCATGGCCCCCGTGGCGCGCAGGCCCAGCAGCAGCAGGCCCGTGACGGCGGTCATGCCCAGCAGAACGATCAGCGCCACGTCCGCGCCCAGCAGGCGCGGGGCCGCGGGCGCGCGATCGCCCACCAGCTTGAGGCCGAACAGCCCGCTGGTGCCCACCACCATGCCGATACCGCCCACGGTCCCCAGCAGCACGGGCCAGCTCCAGAACGGATAGGGCGCGGGCAGCCCGAGGAAATGGTCATAGGCCGCCGCGACCGTGGTGGAGGCGAGGCAAAGCAGGAAGCCGTAGAAGAGGCTCTGGTGCAGCCAGCGCCGCTTCTGCGAGAAGGCCTCGTCCCGGTCGTTGCAGCCGTCACCGCCCCCGCCCAGGTAGCGCAGGGTCAGCACGTCGCCCAGGGCCCGCACCAGCGGGCGCACGCGCGGCAGCCCGCCCGCGCCTGCCCGGCGCCAGAAGCGCGCCACGCCCAGCACCATGGCCAGCACGGCGAAGCCGAAGGTGGCGCCGGCCACGGCCACCATGGTGCCGTAGGGAATCACCGCATAGAAGGCGCCCGGTCCCTGGTGTGCCCCATAGAGCACATCGGCCGGCTGCAGCGCCATGGCCAGCAGCAGCACCAGGGCGATGCCCAGCGCCGCAGCCAGGGAGACGACCAGCCCGTTCCGAGCGAAGAGCCGGGCCAGCGGTCGCGGCCACACGTTCTCCGCGTAGGTCTCGCCGCGCAGCTCCGCGAAGGTGCGGGGGAGGTTGATGCCGAACTCGTGGGGCGGGGCATACTGACAGGCGTAGTAGCAGCCACGGCAGTTGTGGCAGAGGTTCGCCAGGTAGTCCAGCTCGCCGTCGCTGAAGGTGCGGCGCAGCTCCATGGCCGGGAACACGGCGCAGAAGCCCTCGCAGTAGCGGCACGCGTTGCAGACCTCCATGGCGCGCCGGGCATCGGCCCGGATCTCAGCTGAGCGCATGCCGTGCCGCCTCCCGTCCCGCGATGCGTCCGAACACGGTGCCCAGGGTCATCCCGAATCCTGCGAGATAGCCCTTGCCGAGGATGTTACCCGCCATGATCTCTCCCGAAGCGAACAGATTGGCGACCGGCGCGCCGCCTTCCTGCAGTACCTGTGCCCGCTCGTTCACCTTCACGCCCAGGTAGGTGAACGTGATGCCCGGGCACAGCGGATAGCCGATGAACGGGGGTGTATCGATGGCGCGCGCCCAGTTGGTCTTTGGCGGCTCCAGACCCTCGGTGGCGCAGCCGTCCAGCTTCTGGCTGTCGAAGTTCCCCGGCCGCACGGCGGCGTTGAAGCGCCGCACCGTCTCCTCCAACGGCCCCAGTTCCAGCCCGAACTTCGTCGCCAGTTCGCCGATCGTGTCGGCGCGGATGGCCGGGAATACCGAGGGCATGAAGAGCCGCTCGGACTTCGCATCGATGATCGCAAAGGCGGTCTGCCCCGGCCGCTGGGCCACCAGCCGACCCCAGATCGCGTAACGCTTGGGCCAGACGTCCTCGCCCTCGTCGTAGAAGCGCTGGCCGTCGCGATCCACCACAATGCTGAAGGGCACGCAGTCCAGCCGCGTCACGATGCCGCCATCGAAGCGCGGGGCCCGCCCGTCGATGGCCACCGCGTGGCACTGGGTGGGGTCGCCCACGGGCATCACACCCTGATCCAGCAGGTCCCGCAGCACGCGGCCCTGGGCATACGGCGTGCCGCGGATGCGGAAATTCTCCGCCGCCTCGCCCCAGTACTGCTTGAGCCATTCAATATTGGCCTGGAAGCCTCCGGAGGAGACCACCACGGCCTTGGCCCGCACGGTGGCCGGGAAGCCCTGGCTGGTCAGCTCCACCTCGCGGATGGCGCCCTCCTGCAGGCGCAGATGGCGCGCCTCCGTATCGTAGACGATGTCGATACCGAGTTGTTCGGCGGAGCGGTAGTAAGCGTTGACGAGCGCCTTGCCGCCGCCCAGGAAGAACGCGTTGGTACGCGAGAGGTTGAGCGTGCCCTTGAGCGAGGGCTGGAAGCGCACACCATGGGCCTCCATCCAGGGGGCGAGCCGGGACGATTCGCGGATGGTCATGCGGGCGAGTTCTTCGTCCGTCTGGCCGCCCGTGACACGATTCAGGTCATCCCAGTACTCCGCCTCCGGGTACGCCTCGGTGAGCACGGTGGTGGGCTCCGTGTGCATGGCGCGCAGGTTGCGCGTGTGCCGGCTGTTGCCGCCGCGCATGGCCCGGGGCGCGTGCTCCACCAGCAGCACGCGGGCGCCCGCCTCGCGCGCGGTGATCGCGGCGCAGAGACCGGCATTGCCCCCGCCCACCACCATTACGTCGTAGTCTTGATCGAGGTTCAGCATGGGTCGCATTCGGGTTGATCGGTGGCCGCAGGATACCGGATGGGACGGGTGCTACGCTACCTCCCCGGCTCACTGCGCCATCCAACGGGGGCAGCCTGCTCTTAGCTCTTAAGCCAGCCGTTTCAAAAATGCAAAGTAGTTTCACTTTGGCCCACCGGCGGGTGCTATGCGGCGGGTGCCGACACTGACTGCGCGTACAGAGCGGATTGACGTCAGTCATTGACAAGCAGGGCGGAAGGGACCTATGAGTCGGGAGGCACGGCACCCGTCGCGTGGATTTTGAAACGCGATTCATTTTCTTCGCAGCCATCCGCAGCGCTCCGTGGAGGCGGCCGCATGGCCCGATCATTCAAGGCAGCCAGGGAACGCAACCCTTACACCATCGCTGCGCTGCGCGCCTCGCTGGAAGTGCTGGACCGCTTCGCGCAGCAGGAGGCGTGGAGCCTGGGCGAGCTGACTCAGGCGGTGGGGCAGGGCAAGTCGCGCGTGTTCCGCATCGTGAACACGTTCGAGGAGTGCGGCTACCTGATACGCGACGAGGTCACCGGCGCCTACACGTTGGGACCGCGCCTGGCCGCGCTGGGGGCGGTCTCGCTGCGGTACGAGCCGCTGCGCTGGCAGGCCGTGCCGCCGCTGCAGGTACTGGCGGAGCTGACGGGGGAGACGGCCCACGTGGGCATACTTTTCGGCACGGAGGTGGTGACGGTGCAGTTGGTGGAGGGGCGGCACGACGTGCGGGTGCACGCCTCCGTGGGCAAGCGCAGCCCGGCCCATGCCAGCTCGCTGGGCAAGGTGCTGCTGGCGTACTTTCCCGAGCCGGAGATTGACGAGTACCTGCGCACGGCAGAGCTGACGGCCGCCACCCCGCATACCATCGTTGAGCCGGCGCGGCTAAAGCAGCACCTGCAGGAGGTGCGCGCGGCCGGCTACGCCATCGATCACGAAGAGCTGGAGCTGGGGCTGCGCTGCATCGCCGCGCCCATCACGGATCACACCGGCCACGTGGTCGCCGCCGTGAGCATTTCGGCGCCGACGATCCGCCTGGGGCCGGAGCGGGCGCTGATCCTGGTACCGAAGGTGAAGGAGTGCGCCCGCACCATCTCGCGCATGCTGGGCAGCCCGATGCTGGCCGCCGGGGCGCGCTGACGAGCCCGCCCGGGCTCCATCCGCAGCCCATCACAGAGGAGCGAACATCCCATGGCCCACCACAAAGGCGCAGAGCTGATCACCGAATTCCTCGTGCGGGAAAAGTTCCCGTACGTGTTCGGCCTCTGCGGGCACGGCAACGTCGGCATGCTCGATGCGCTTTACGACGCTCGGGACCGCATCAAGCTGATCTCCCCGCGCCACGAGCAGACGGCGGGCCACATGGCGGACGCGTATTATCGAGTGCGGCACGAGCCGGTGGCCACGCTCACCTCCTGCGGGCCGGGCTCGGCGAACCTGGTGATGGCGCTGGCCAATGCCATCTCGGATTCCTCGGCCTTCCTGGCCATCACGGCCAACGTGCCCACGCAGCAGTTCAACCGAGGGCCGTTCCAGGAGATCCATCGCCACTACCAGGCGGACTTCCCTTCGGTGGTGCGGCCGGTGGTCAAGCGCAGCTTCCAGCCCACGCGGGTGGACATGCTGCCGCTGGCCTTGCGCCAGGCGACCACGCTGATGACGACGGGCCGCCCCGGGCCGGTGCAGTTGGACGTGCCCTTCAACGTGTTTCAGGAAGAGGCGGACATCGAGTTGGAGGCGCCGGAGTTCCCGGCCACACACCGGCGGCCCGGTGCGGCGCCGGAGGACGTGGCGGAGGTGCTGCGCCTGCTGCGCGAGGCGCGCCAGCCCGTGCTGTTCATCGGCCACGGGGTGACCCTGGCGGAGGCCGGCGCGGAACTGACCGCGTTCGCGCGGCGGCTGGGCATTCCGGTGGTCAGCTCCCCCAACGGCATGGGCTGCCTGGACATGGAGGATGCGCTGTCCCTGGGCTTCATCGGCCGCAACGGTGCGTATCCCGCCAATCAGGCGGGGCGGCACGCGGACCTGGTGCTGGCCATCGGGGCGCGCTTCGACGACCGCTCGTCGTCCTCGTGGATTCCCGGCTACTCCTGGAACTTCCCGCACACACGCCTGATCCAGGTGGACGTGGACCCGGCGGAAATCGGCCGCAACTACTCGCCCACGATGGGCATCCTGGCCGATGCGCGCACGTTTCTGCGGCAACTGCTGGCCGCGCTGGAACACGAGCCGACGCTGGAGGCCGGCCGGCTGGCGCCGTGGCACCAAGCCATCGCGGGCTGGCGCCAGGAGTGGGATGCCTATACGCTGCCCAACTTCGACGTGTACTCCTCGCCGCTGCGGCCCGAGCGGGTGGTGGCGGACGTGCAGGCGGTGCTGCCGGACGATGCCATCATCAGCCTGGATTCCGGCGTGCACCACAACTGGTTCATGCAGTTCTGGAAGGCGCGGCGCCCGCAGACGATGCTCAACGCCTGGGGCTTCTCTGCCATGGGCTTCGGCGTGAGCGGCATCCTGGGCGCCAAGCTGGCCGCGCCGGAGAGGCCCTGCGTGGCCATCGTGGGCGACGGCGGCTTCACGATGACGCCCCACGTACTGTGCACCGCGGTGGAATACAACATCCCGGCAGTGTGGGTGATCTGGAACAACTTTGCCTGGGGCGCCATCCGCGACATCCAGTACGGCCTGTTCGACGGCCGGGAGATCGGCACGGGCTTCTACCAGGGTGAGTTGCCCTACAATCCGGACTTCGCGGCGCTGGCCCGTGCCCATGGAGTGGATGCGGTGACCATCAAGCAGGGTGAGGACTTCCGCGGGGCATTGGAGCACGCGGTCAAGCAGAACAAGCCCTGGGTACTGGACGTGCACGTGGACCCGAACATCCGGCCACCGGCCACGGGCACCTGGGCCCTGCCGCCCACGCCGCACAAGGAGCCCGCGTTCGGCAAGCGCTTCGTTTCCGGGGGGCCGGGCGACCGCTCCTGAATCCGCAATCACCGCGCGCCCGGCCGCCGCGCGCCCATCACGCACGGGCGGTGGTCTGCTGGGGGGCGCCTGCAAGAGAGGTGGGCCGATGGCCCGATGGCTTGTGACCGGAGGCGCCGGCTTTCTGGGCAGTGCGGTGGTGGAGGCGCTGGCCGCCCGCGGCGACGAGGTGACTGCCCTGGACTTGGCGGCGAGCGAGCGCCTGCGGCAGGTGGCCGCGGCGCACCCCGCGGTGTCCATCGAGATGGGCGAGGTCACCGAATGGGCGCGCATGGCAGCCCTGATCCAGTCCGGGCGACCGGACGGCATCGTTCATTGCGCGGCGATCGTGGGCGTACCGGCCTCGGTGGAGGCGCCCTTCCGCACGTTCCAGGTAAATGTGGAGGGCTCGCTCAATCTACTGGAGTGCATGCGCCTGTTCGGCGTCAAGCGCATGGTGCACATCAGCTCGGAGGAGACCTACGGGCCCTTCCTGGTACCGCAGGCGGCGGAGACGCATCCGCAGCAGCCCAGCATGCCCTACGGCATCTCCAAGCTGGCCGTGGAGTTGCTGGCCCGCAGTTACGGCGAACTGTACGGCATCGAGTGCCTGCACGTGCGCACGAGTTGGGTGTATGGCCCGGGGCTGCCCCGCCCGCGCATCCCCAAGATTTTCGTGGATGCCGCCGTGGCGGGCCGCCCGCTGCACCTGGAGGGAGGCTCGGAGTTCGCCGTGGATCACACGCACGTGGACGATCTGGTGCAGGGCATCCTGCTGGTGCTGGACAAGGACGCGCATCCGTTCGATGCCTACAATATCGGCAGCGGCGAGGCGCCCACGCTGGCGGAGATCGTCGAGATCGTCAAGGAGCTGGTACCGGGTGCGGACCTGCGTGTGGGGGCCGGCCCGTATCGGCTGCCGGGCGGCATCGTCCCGGTCAAGAAGGGCGCGTTGGACATCACCCGTGCCCGCGAGGTGCTCGGCTATGCCCCCCGGTACGATATCCGGCGGGGGCTGGCGGACTACGTGCGCGCCCTGCGCGGGCAGTAGCGCCGCCACGTCACGATTCCCTGAGGAGAGGAGACCCCGATGGCCCCATCATCTGCCGGCCGCAAGGCCGTGATGCGCAACATCGCCGAAGTGCTGTGGGAGAATCCCCCCGGCCATTCCCCCGGTGCGATCTCCAAGATGCTCGTGCGCCCGGAGACGGCGGGGTCGGAGCGGGTGGACTTCCGCATCTCCACCTACCAGCCCATGTCGCATGTGGAGCCGCACACGCACAAGATCCAGGAGCAGATCTACCACGTGCTGGAGGGCGAGGGGCTGATGGAGCTGGACGGCGAGCGCCGCGTGGCCCAGCCCGGGGACTTTATCTTCATCCCGCCCGGCGTGGAGCATGCCATCTACAACACGGGCTGCGGCGACCTCACGTTCTTCGTGATCACCACGCCGCCCGACGACAAGTAGACCCATGCCCCGCGAGCCGCGACGTCCGTCGCCCGGCAGGCACCGGGTGGCGCCGCGGTGCGCGATCCTTCCGCAAGGGAGATCCCGATGAGTGAGCCGGAGAATGCCGGTGCCGGCAGCGCCACCGCTGTGGCGGCGGAGTTCGACCTGGTGGTGCTGGGTGCAGGCGTGGGCGGATTGACCGCGGCCCTGGTGGCGGCGATCGAGGGCCGGCGCGTGCTGGTGATCGAGAAAAGCCGCTTCGTGGGTGGCACCAGCGCGCGTTCGTCCGGCACGGTGTGGATCCCCGACAATCCGTACATGCGCCGCCAGGGCATGACGGACGACGCGGCCGCCGCGCGCCAGTACCTGGATGCGCTGGCGGGCGAGCGCATTATCCCCGAGCTGCGCGATGCGTTTCTGGCCGCGGGGCCGGAGATGGTCGAGTACCTGGAGGCGCGCACGGACATCCGCTTCAAGCCATACCCGGCTCAGCCGGACTACCGCCAGGAGCTGCCTGGCGTGGGCCAGGGCTGGCGGCCGCTGGAGCCGGTGGCCTTCGATGGCCGCACGCTGGGCCGGCACTTCGACGACGTGGGCTGGCCGCTGCCGGAGCTGGTGCTGTTCCGGGGCATGATGGTCACCCGGAGCGAGGTGGCGCGGCTGCTCAAGTTGGGCAAGAACCTGGACTCGCTGCTGCTGGGCGCGCGGCTGGTGCTGCGCTACGCGTGGGATCGCCTGCGCCACAAGCGCGGCACGCGGCTGGTGCTGGGCAACGCCCTGGTAGCGCGGCTCTACGGCAACCTGCTGGAGCGGGGCGGCACCGTGTGGCTGGGTTGCGGCGCCACGCGCCTGCTGCGCGAGGACGGCCAGGTGCGCGGCCTGATGGTGCACCGCGAAGGACGCGAAGTGCGCGTCGGGGCCCGGCTGGGCGTGGTGATGGCGGGCGGAGGCTTCCCGGCCAGCCCGGAGTTGCGCGAGCGCTACCTGCCCTCGCCCACCGCGCAATACACGGCGGCGTTCGAGGGCTGCGTGGGCGAGACGATCCAGCTCGCCGAACAGGTAGGCGGCGTGCTGGGGCCTATGGGCGAGGACAACGCCCTGTGGTTCCCCAGTTCCATCGCCAAGCGGGCCGACGGCTCCACGGCTGTGTATCCGCACATCGTGCTGGACCGCGCCAAGCCGGGCCTGATCGCCGTGAACCAGGCCGGGCGGCGCTTCGTGGACGAGGGTGTCTCTTACCACGAGTTCACGCGCGCCATGTATCGCGAGAATCGCCGTACGCCTTGCATCCCCGCCATGCTGGTGTGCGACCGGCGCTTCGTGTGGAAGTACGGGCTGGGCATGATCCGGCCGCGCACGCCCTTCCTCCGGCACTACATCGCCAGCGGCTACCTGACCGTCGCCGATACACTGGAGGACTTGGCGCGCAAGATCGGCGTGGACCCGGCGGGGTTGGCGGAGACGGCGCGCACGCACAACCGCTACGCGCAGACGGGCGTGGACGAGGACTTCGGCAAGGGCAGCAACAGCTACGACCGTTCCAGCGGCGATCCGACGGTGCAGCCCAACCCTTGCCTGGGGCCCATCGAGCGGCCGCCATTCTGCGCCGTAGCGGTGGTGCCCACGCCGCTAGGCACCAGCCTGGGGCTGCTCACCAACGGCTCGGCCCAGGTGCTGGATGCGGAAGGCCGGCCCATCCCGGGCCTCTATGCCTGCGGCAACGACATGCACTCGGCTTTTGGCGGGGAGTATCCGGGCGCGGGCTCGCAGCTTGGCAGCGCGATGGCCTTCGGCTATCTGGCCGCGCGGCACGCGGGGCAGGGCGTCTGAATCGACGGTGAGGCCGGGCCCAGCCAGCTCAGCCGTCCAGGGCCGCGTGGAGCGGCTCGCTCTGCTCCAGCCACCACTGCATTCCGACGTCGACGAACAGCTCCCGCGCTTCCTTGAGACAGGCCCGGGCGCGCTCGTCCTCGCCCTGCTCGTGCAGCAACTCGGCATAGAAGAACAGCGTGCGGCAAAGCAGCGTGCGGGCGCCCTTCTCGCGCGAGATGCGCAGCGATCGCTCCATGTGGGCCTGTGCCTCGGTCCAGTCTGGGCGGGGGCGTCGCATGGCCACCCGGCCCAGCGTGGAGTAGGCCAAGTCGTCGCCCAGCTTCTCGCCCTCCTGGCTCATCTCCAGCGTCTGATTGGCGAAATCCCGGGCCGTTCGCCACTGGCCAAGTTGCACGTAGATCACCGATTGCTCTCCAAGGTAGGCGGAGAGGCCCAGATGGGACTCGGTGGATCGGATCATCGCGATGCCCTCGTTCATGCGCGCCACGCCAGCGTCGGAGTCGTCCAGCATCGTCAGCGCAAAACCCTGACCCCACGTGGCCAAGCCCTCCATGATGGGGTTGCCCAGCGCCAGTGAAACGGTCCGGGCTTTGTCCAGCGCATCGAGGGCCTTTTCCCAGTTTCCCTGCATCAGGTCGGACAGGCCTGTGCAGACGTGACCCGTGGATTCAATGGTGGGATTGCGCACCGCCGAGGCCATGCGGAAGATGCGTTTGGCCAGTGCCGGCACCTTGTCGAACGCACCGATGAAGCCGTAGTTCATCACCAGCAGGCCCATGGAGTTCACCGCCTCGGCCGGCCGCTGCACTTCGTCCAACAGGGCGATGCCCCGCTGCAGATACTCGATGCTGCGGGGGAAATCGGACAGGTAGAAGTGCACGCGCCCCAAGTAGTTGATCGTGAGGTCGAAGAGCTCCGGCCCTACCAGTTCGCTCATCTCCTGACATCGCTGGAAGTCGGCCAGGGCCGCGGGATGATTGCCCAGCGCATAGTTGAACATGCCCACCCAGAAGGTCACCTTGGCGAGCCGTTGCGCATCGTCCAGTTCCTCGGCATCCCGCAGCGCTGTGTCCAGCGCGTTCACCAGGTCGCGCGAGGGCGAATAAAAGGAGACCTGGCCCCACTTTACGGCAATGTCGCAGCGACGCCGCTGCACGTCGGGATCGGGCGCCAGTTCGTCCAGCAGGGCCATGGCGGTGCGGTAGTGCTTGCGCGCCTCGACCAGGGGATAGACACCGGCGGCCTTGTCCCGGCACGTTCCAGGTATTCCAGCGCTTTCTGGCGATTGGCGCTGTTGCCGTAGTGGAACGCCAGGGACTCGTAGTGCACCTCCAGGCGGTCCGCGTAGAGCGCCTCGATGGTCTCACCCACCTGTCCGTGCAGCCGCGCCCGCTGCCGGAGCAGCAGACCCTCGTAGACGACCTCGTGAGTGATGGCGTGGTTGAAGGGGTAGATGGCCTCGGGGATGGCGCGGGTCTGCTGGATCAGCTCCAGCCGTTTGAGGGCCTCCAGGGCCTGCGGAAGCTCGTCGGCGTGTGGTGCCAGTCGCTCCAGCACGGTGCCCGTGAACTCCCCGCCGATCACCGCGGCGGGCCTCAGCACGGAGCGCGTGCGGGGATCGGGCCGGTCTGTGCGCGCGCGGATGATGGCCTGCACGGAATTCGGCAGGCCCTCCGCACGGGTTGCCTCCGCCGTGCGCGGCGCGTCCTGTGGATGACTCAAAGCGCCCTGCTCCAGCATGGCGCGGGACAGTTCCTCGATGAAGAACGGGTTGCCCTCCGCCCGCTCCACGATGCGCTCCATCAGTTCGACCGGTACCTCCGAGGTGCCCGCCACGGCCCGCACGACGCGTTCGGCCTGCGGCGACGCCAGCGCCTTGAGCACGATGGGGGTGTGGTGGCCCAGGTTGCCCCAGTGCGCGGCGTAGTCCTGCCGGTAGCTGGCCACCACCATCAGCGGGTATTCGGCGACGACGGATGCCATCGTGCGCAGCAGGCCATCCGAGGCTTCGTCGCACCAGTGCCAGTCTTCCATGATCATCACCATGGGCCGGTGCTGCAGGTTCATGGTGATGATGGCGGCCATGGCCTGTTCCAACTGGCGGCCGAGTTCCTCACCCTGGAGGGCCTCCGGCAACTCGTGGCCCGGGCCCTTAATCGAGAGCAGGTGCAGGAAGTGTGGAATGTACGCCTCCAGCGCCGGATTGATGGCGGACACGTTGCGCCGGATCTTTTCCACCAGCCGCACAGGGCGGTCATTGTCCCGTAGGCGCAGACCCTGGCGCAGCACATTCAGGAAGGGCAGGTACGGAATTTTTCGGCCGTGGGGCTGGCAACTCCCTTGCAGCACGGAGAACGCGTCCAACTCTGAACCGTGCCGGAACTCGAACAGCAGACGGCTCTTGCCCATGCCCGCATCGCCGGCCACCGAGACGAACTGGCCCTTGCCTTGCGCGGTCAGGCTGATGGCCTTCTGCAGCTGCATCAGGTCTTCCTCGCGTCCCACGAACGGCGTGAGCCCGCGGGCCCGCGCAGCCTCGAAGCCGCTGCGCATGCGCGAGAGGCCCACCACGCGGTAGGGCATCAGGGGGGCCTGCTTGCCCCGCAACACGACCGGCTGCAGCGGCTCTGTGCGAAAGAATGGCGCCACGAGCTGATGGGTCTCCGGAGCCAGCAAAATCTCGCCAGGCTTGGCAAGGCTGGCCAACCGCGAAGCTGTGGTGACGGCGGGCCCGGTCACGCCGTAACGGCCCCCGGGGCCCTCCTCCAGTCGCGCCAGAATGCGCCCCGTGGCCACGCCCGTGTGCAGTTGCAGCGGCGCGCCGATAGTCTCCAGCACCTCGTCGCCGATGTGGGCAATCGCCTCGTGCAGGTCCTGCGCGGTGCGCACGGCTCGGCGGGGGTCCCCCTCCTGGGCGCTGGGGATACCAAAGAGCGCCATCACCTCGTCGCCCACGAACTGGTTGACAATGCCACCTTGTGCGCTCACCAGCTGAAACGCCGTGGCGCGCATGCGCCCGATCACTTCCTCCAGGGCCTCCGGATCGAGCCGTTCGGTGAGTTCGGTGTACCCGACCAGGTCCATGAACACGATGGTCGCAGGACGGCGCTCGCCCTCCGCCGCGGCTTCTGCTGGCTGCGGTGCCGGTGCCGCATCGTTGCCGGACGCCGAACCGGGCACGGAACTCGCCCGCAGTTGCGACTCCGGCATCGGTTCGGGCGGGGCGCTGACAGCAGGGGCCGGCCCGTTCGGGAAAGCCGGAGCCTCAGCAGTCTCCACGGGCGCTCGGGGCTTGCGGGACTCGTCGGCGATGTGGCGGTGAAGGGCCTCGGTCTCCGGCGAGGGCTCAATGCCCAGTTGCGCCTGAAACACGTTGCGGCAGCGCTGGTACACCGCCAGCGCCTCCGCGCTACGGCCCTGGCGCTCCAGGCAGCGCATCAGGCTACGGTAGATCTCCTCGGCCAACCCGTCGATTTCCACGCCGCGCTGATAGAGCCGCGTGGCCAGGGCGAATTGCTACGTGTCCTGAAAGTACTGGCCAAGTAGCTCGATGTTCCGGAGGAACATTCCGTGCAGGCGCTCGCGGGCGGACAGCACCTCCGGCGGATCGAATTCGCCATCCAGGAACGGACCCCGGTACAGCTCCAGCGCACGATCTAGCAGCGGCGACGCCTCCGCCCCGTGGCCACCTGCGACGGCGCGCTCCGCTTCGGTAAGCAGGCGGGTGAACTCCCGTGCGTCCACCCAGCAGGCGTCCGCGTCCAGGCTCAGCCGGCCGTCCTGCAGGAGCAGCAGGCCCTGGCCCACAAGCTTGCGCAGGTGGAAGAGCGTGGACGTGAAGGCGCGGTAGGCCCGATCTCCTTCGGAATCGGGCCAGAGCGACTCGGTGAGTGGCCCCACCGGTGCGCTCTCGCCGCCAAGCGCGACGAGTGCCTTGATCAGCTGCAGTGGTTTGCGTTGCGTCTTGCCGCTGAACCGCAGAGCTTTGCTGTTCACCTCCAGGGCGAAACGGCCCAGCGTGAATACTCGCAGTGCATATGCTTGCCGATCACCCTCCGATGATCCAGCAGCGGACATGAGTCCCGTCCCCCTGTTGGGGGGGCTCCCCCAGCGGGCAGGCGAGTCTGCAGGCACCCCGGATGGCCCGCTTGCCAACCCGTGTGATCGGGTTGGTATCCCCCTTTTTGGCTATAAGCGCTGGGAGGCTTCGCGTCCCCTCCAATTCCTATTGAGGGATTTATCATACTTGAATGAGGCTTGTCGTCCTTTTCCGGCGGTGTCTCCGGCTCTGGCGGGCGGGTGGAGCAGGGCGCTCGGTGGAGCACCAGCAGGGTCCATACGGCCGAGCCGATGGAACCTGACAGGCCATGGCAGGATGCCGCGCGGATTGACACCCGACGGAACGAAGGCGAGGGTGCGGGCGATACCTACCCTCGCGCCAACCGGGGGCATGCGGGCGACGCGCCACCGGCGGCGGCCAGCCGCGGATCCACGGCCCAGGGAGCTACGAGACCATGAGCGAGTCGGATACCTACGAGGTATACGCGGTCAAATACGGCACCAAGCAGGACCGCCTGCGGGCCGAGACCTTGATCCTGGCGGATCACCACGACGCCCCTATGCCGATCGACTACTTCGTGTGGGCCATCGTGAACGCCCAGCGCACGATCGTGGTGGACACCGGCTTCGACCGGGCGGAGGGCGAGCGGCGGGGCCGCACCCTGCTGCGGGAGCCCCGCGAGGGCTTGGCGCTGCTGGGCATTGACGCGGCCACGGTGCGTGACGTGGTCGTGACGCACATGCACTACGACCACGCCGGCAATCTGGCGGACTTCCCGGCCGCCCGCTTCCACGTGAATGACCATGAGATGGCGTTCACCACCGGGCGGCACATGCTCCACGCGTCCTTCCGGCGCTCGTTCGCGGTGGAGCACGTGTGCGGCATGGTGCGGCGGGTATTCGATGGCCAGGTGGTGTTCCACCAGGGCGAGGAGACGCTGGTGCCGGGCATCAGCCTGCACCACATCGGCGGGCATACGCCCGGCATGATGAGCGTGCGCGTGAAGACCCGGCGTGGCTGGATCGTGCTGGCCTCCGACGCCTGCCACTTCTACGAGGAGTTGGAGCGCGGCCTGCCCTTCGTGACGGTCTTCCACGTGGGGGACATGCTGGAGGGCCTGGGCCGGCTGCAGCGCCTGGGGGATTCGCCGCAGCACATCGTGCCTGGGCACGACCCGCTCGTGATGCAGCGCTATTCGGCCCCCCGGCCAGAGCTGGAGGGCATCGCGGTGCGGCTGGACGTGGCCCCGCAGGCGTAGGGCCTGAGAGTACCGCCCAACGGCCGACCAGGTTACTCCAGCCCCAGGTCCTTCAGGGTCGCGGTGACGGCCGCGTAGGACTCCAGCACGGCCGGGAAGCCGCAGTAGACAACGGCGTGCAGCAGGATCTCGCGAATCTCGTCCTTGGTGACGCCGTTGTTGACCGCGCCCCGGGTATGCAGGCCCATCTCGTGCGTGCGTCCATTGGCGATCAGCATGGCCAAGGTCAGCATGCTGCGCGTCTTGTGGTCCAGCACGGGGCGGTTCCACACGTCCGCGAAGGCGAAGTTGTTGACCATCTCCAGGAACGGCCGGAAGAAGTCCGTTGCCTCCGCGCTGCGCTTGTCCACGAACGCGTCTCCGAACATCTGCCTGCGCAGTTGCAGGCCCTTCTCGCTCAGTCCTTCGCTCATTGCTTCCTCGGGGAATTGGGTGCAGGGGAATTGCCGGCGCCGGCCACCATGCCGCTTCGCGAGTGGGATGGGGCAGAGGGGACCGCGGGCCGGTCGTATCCGGACCGGCCAGGAGAGCACCGTATAGCGGATGGTGGGCGCTTGCACAACCGGCCCACAGCGGCACCCCAAGCCACGCACGGAGAGGGGCGCTGGGGCAGCGCACTCACGAGGAGCCTGCTCGCGCGAGCCATCGTGCGCCGCGCAATGGCAGGCCATGCCGCGCGTCAGACTTGCCGGGAGGGAGCCGAGGATTTGGGCGCCGGGGCGTCGCCACGCAGCCGCCGCTCCAGTCGCTCGCGAGCCTGGCGCTGGCTGGGCGTCTCGGGCGCCGCCGGCGGAGGAGTGGGACAGGCATTGAGTCCAAACAGGCCCACGAAGCCGTACCAGATACGGCGCAGCAGTCCCTTCATTGCTCCAACTCCTTGCGCATGCGTTGGAACGTCTCGTCGTCCAACTCGCCCTTGGCGTAGCGCTCCTTGAGGATATCCAGCGCGGGGTCGGACGAACCGCCCCCGCCGCCGCCCCCGCCGCGGGAGCGGCTGATGACGATGACCGCCCATACCGCCAGCCCGATCACCACCAGGGGTACGATCCAGCCGAACCCCATGCCGAATCCCCAGCCGCCCCACCCGCCTCCATATCCACCCATCATGGTACCGGTCCTCCGATTGTGAGTTCCGGACGGTGCCGGAATGACGCACCGCCTCCACCCATCATACCCCGGCCGCACGAATTTTATTTCACGCGTTGCTGCATCCGAGCCGGCACGGGCCACGGTGCCAGCCGCAACGCCCCGTGCCGTGACCGGCGCGAGGCTCCGCGTGGGGCCGTTTTGCGACATTGGAAGTGATTTGGCCGGTCCCGGGCTCTGCGCGCTTGAACCGATTGCCCGGTGGGCCGCTCTCAATCACCGACCATTCGTGGCCAGTCCGAGGGGAGAAGCGCCCGTACGGCACACGATGAAGGGCCTGGGGCGTTGTCCGCTTGACAGTCAACGGCCAACACCCCCTGTGCAGGTACGCATCGCAGCAATCGAGTCGGCACGGGGAGCAGCATTGCCCGACACAAATCATTTACAGCGCGGCCTCCCGAGGCATCGGGGAGCCGGACCAACAGGATTGCCTCGAGCTTTTACCCGCGTGGGCCCCTGGGCCCGCAAGCGGGAGCAGGCTCGGGCGAGTTTCGGCCCAATCCGCCAAGGCTTCCGTGGCCGTGGCGGAGAGCCGGAGGGAAGGGGACGCATGGGGCAGCATCTGCAGGAGCGAAAGCCGTCTGCGCGCTGCGGGGGTAACTGCGTTCTCAAGGCGGTTGGGCCAACGGGGGGAAGGTTTCGCACCCCTTATGGCTCTAGCGAACCACGGGCTGAACAGTCCGTGCTCGTGTGTCCAAACTAGTCCCAACAGGGAGACTCCATGAGTGACCAACAGTCGAAGTCCGACGGATTCAAAATGAACCGGCGCACGCTGCTTAAGACCGGGCTGGCGCTGGGCGCCACGCAGGTGATCTCGGCTCCATTCATCATCAAGGCCCGGGGCGAGGTGCCGATCAAGATCGGCATGGTCGATCCCCTCACCGGCGCCTATGCGGCGCTGGCCAAGAATGAGGTCATCGGTGCGCACCTGGCCGTGGATCACGTCAATGCCCACGGCGGCATCATGGGCCGCAAGGTGGAACTGCTGGTGGAAGACTCCGCCAATGACGTGGGTACGGGCGTGCAGAAAGCGCGCAAGCTGATCGACCGCGACAAGGTCAGCTTCCTGATCGGCGACGTGAACTCCGCCATCGCTCTGGCGCTCGGTCAGGTGTCCAGCGAGAAGGGCGTGCTGCACGTCGTCTCCGGCGGTCACACCGATGCCGTGACCGGCAAGCAGTGCCACTGGAACGTGTTCCGCGTGTGCAACACGACGTTCATGGAAACCGCTTCGGTGGGCAAGACCCTCATCAACAAGTACGGCAAGAAGTGGTATTTCATCACGCCGGACTACGCCTTCGGCCATACGCTGCAGAGCGGGTTCGAATACCAGCTCAAGAAGTATGGCGGTACGGAAGTCGGCGCAGACCTGACCCCGCTGGGCACCTCGGACTTCTCGGCCTACCTGATCAAGGCCCAGGCCGCCAAGCCGGACGTGCTGATCGTGCTCACCGCCGGTCAGGATGCCGTGAACACCCTCAAGCAGGCCGTGCAGTTCGGGCTGGACAAGCAGATGCACATCGCTGGCGCCCAGCAGGAGCTCGAGAACCTGGAAGCTCTGCCGCCCGAGGCGCGCATCGGCACCTGGGTGTTCGAGTGGTATTGGAAGCAGAAGAACAACCACCACGTGGCCAAGTTCGTCTCCGAAATCCGCAAGCGCACGGGCAAGGTGCCCACGGCGCGTACGTGGTTCGGCTACACGTCGGCCTACACCTTCGCCCTGATCGCGAATCAGGAGAAGACGCTGAACGCCGTGAAGCTGGCGAAGGCCCTGCAGGGCTACCACCTGCCTTCGGACGTGGCGCTGCAGCCGGGCAAGCCGTTCTACCGTGCGGGCGACCACCAGCTCATGCCGACCCTGTTCGTTGGTCATGCCAAGAAGCACGGCGGCGACGACCGGGAAGACCTGTTCGACGTGACGCAACTGGTGGATGGCAGCAAGGCCGCGCTTCCGGCTTCGGAAACCGGCTGCGTCCTGAAGTGGCCGGCCTAGTCGCCGTTCCTTCCGTGCGTTCGAGCTTCCTGCGCCCGGCCCTCACTGCTGCTTTCGCGGCACGGGGGCTGGGTCTCGCGGCGAGGGAGGAGCCCGCGCGCCAACCGGCGCCGGGCCGCCGCGGGCTGCAGGGATGGCTTGCACGACGCACGCAATCTGACGTCTGGGGGCCCGCTGTGCGGGCCCCGCTTTCACCCATACCGATAACCGATGGAATCCAAACTCAAAAAGGGGTCTGAACCGGCATGTCCACGCTGATTCTGTTCAACGTGACCAATGGCCTGATCATCGGGGCGTTCTATGCCCTGATGGCACTGGGCCTGTCACTGATCCTGAACCTGAGCGGGATCATCAACTTCGCCCATGGCGGGTTTCTGGCGTTGGGCGCCTACATCGCCTACACGCTGCTGCCGTACGTGGGATTCTGGGGCGCACTCTTGCTGGCGCCCATCCTCACCGCCGCGCTGGGCATCGTGATCGAGCGCGTGCTGATCCGGCGCCTGTACGGGCAGGACCCGCTCTACAGCCTGCTGCTCACCTTCGGGCTGGCGTTCATGTTCGAGGACATCACGCGCTTCACCTGGGGCCCCCAGGGGCTGCCATTCGTGATTCCGGCCTGGCTGGCCCGGCCGCTAAGCACGCAGTTCTTTTTCATCACGGGTTACCGCGTGTTCATGATGGTGATTGTGGTGTTGGCGGTGGGGGGACTGTTCCTGGTGCTCAGCCGCACGCGCCTCGGCATCCGCATCCGGGCGGGCACGCAGGACCTGGAGACGGTGTCGTCCCTGGGTGTCAACGTGCGGGCGCTGCGCTCGATGAACTTCGGCCTGGGAATCTACCTGGCGGGGCTGGCGGGCGTGCTGGCGGCGGGCATGCTGGGTCTGCAGCCCACCATGGGCAACGCGCTGATCATGCCCAGCTTCATCGCCATCATTATCGGTGGCATGGGCAGCCTGCCGGGCACCCTGGTGGGCGGCCTGCTGATCGGCGTGGCCTCTGGCGTGACCACCGTGTTCTTCCCCTCGGCCAGCGAGGCGGTCATTTATATCATGATGGGCTTGGTGCTGCTGGTCCGGCCCCGCGGCCTGTTTGGTGAAGAAGGGAGGTTGACGTGAGGCGAATCTGGACTTTGGCCGGCATTTGGGCCGTCCTGCTGCTGGCGCCCTACTGGCTTACGCTGGTGGGCGGCTACACCACGCTGGGAACGCGTGTGCTGGTGCTGGGATTGGGGGCCATGGCCCTGAACTACCTGCTGGGCCATACCGGCGTGCTCTCCTTTGGGCATGCCGCGTATGTGGGCCTGGGTGCCTATGGCGCGGGCATGGCCATCAAGTATCTGGGCATGGGCACGATGGAGGCAGTGCTCGTGGGAACGCTGGCAGGCACGCTGGCGGCCATCGTGATCGGCCCCATGATCGTGCGGCTGCGGGGCATCTACTTCGCGATGGTCACGATCGCCTTCGGTCAGGTGTTCTATTTCATCGCGTTCCGCTGGAACTCGGTGACGGGCGGTGACGACGGTCTGGGTGACTTCACCCGTCAGCCCCTGCACCTGGGCCCCTGGACGATCGACCTGCTGCACAGCGAGGTGGCCTACTACTATTTCGTGCTCCTCTTCTTCGCCCTGGCCGTGGGCATCATGGCGGTGCTGCTGAACTCGCCGCTCGGGCGCGTGCAACTTTCCATCCGCGAGAACGAGCAGCGGGCCCGCTTCCTGGGGCTGCCCATCGAGCGCCACATCCTGCTTGCCTGGGTCATCTCGTGTCTGTTCGCCAGCCTGGCGGGCACCATGTATGCCCTGCTGAACAATTTCGCCGATCCCCGTGTGCTGCACTGGTCCTTCTCGGGCGACCTGGTGATCATGGCGGTGATGGGCGGGATGCGCTCGTTCTGGGGGCCATTGCTGGGCGCGGCGATGTTCGTCGTGCTGCAGGATTACCTGTCCAGCCTTACGCAGAACTGGATGTCCTTCATCGGCCTGTTCTTCGTGCTGGTGGTGCTGTTCTTCCCCCGTGGCGTGCTGGGGATCTTGAAGAGGGCCCGCGCATGAGCCTTCTCCAAGTTAGCAACCTCAGCAAGCACTTCGGTAGCCTGGTGGCCGTCAACGACGTGTCATTCCATGTGGAGCCCGGCGAGTTGCACGCCGTGATCGGGCCCAACGGCGCGGGCAAGACCACCGTGTTCAACCTCATCAGCGGGCTGCTGCCCCCCACCGCGGGCACGATCCGTTTCGGGGACGTGGACATCCACCAGTTGCCTCCGTACCGTCGCGTGCGGGCTGGCATCGCTCGCACCTTCCAGATCACGGAGATCTTTCCGGAACTGACGGTGGAGGAGAACCTGCGCATCAGCACGGAGATAGCCGCGGGCTATCGCCTGCGGCCCTGGCTCTCCCGCGCGGAGGCGGCCAACGTGCGCGAGCAGGTGCACCGCCTCGTCGAGCGCGTGGGGCTCTCCACCAAGGCGAACCGCCTGGTGGGCGAGCTTTCCCACGGCGACCAGCGAGCGGTCGAGATCGGCTTGGCGCTATCGCTGCAGCCACGCCTGCTGCTGCTGGACGAGCCCACGGCGGGCATGGGCGATCAGGAGACCGAGGACGCCACCGAGCTGATGCAGCAGCTGCATCGCACGGAGAAGCTGACCATCGTGCTGATTGAGCACGACATGTCACTGGTGTTCCGGCTCGCCGATCGCATCACCGTGCTGGCGCAAGGCGCTGTACTGGCCAGTGGAACCCCGGACGAAATCGCCGGCAACGAGGCCGTGCAGGCCGCCTACCTGGGTAAAGAGGAATGAACGCGCTGGAAGTTGCAGAACTGCAGACCTACTACGGCAAGAGCCACATCCTGCACGGCGTGGGCTTCACCGTGCGCGAAGGGGAAATCGTTACGCTCCTGGGCCGCAACGGCGCGGGCAAAACCACCACGCTGCGCAGCGTGATGGGCCTCACACCGCCGCGCGAGGGCCACGTGCAGCTTTTCGGCAAGGCCGTCACGCAGTGGCCCGCCTTCCGCATCGCCGGAGAAGGCGTGGGGTACGTGCCGGAGGGCCGCCGCATCTTCCCCAACCTGACGGTGGAGGAGAACCTGCGCGTACCCAAGAACCGACCCGGGCCTTGGACCATCGAGCGCATTTACGGCATCTTTCCGCGCTTGGCGGAGCGTCGCACCAACCAGGGGCGACAGCTCTCCGGGGGCGAGTTGGAGATGTTGGCCATCGCCCGCGCGCTGCTGCTCAATCCCCGCCTCCTGCTGCTGGACGAGCCCTCCCAGGGCTTGGCCCCGCTCATCGTCAAGGAGGTGTTCGAGGTGGTCAAGGCCATGCGTGCGGAGGGCATCTCCGTGCTGCTCGTGGAGCAGAACGTGCGCCTGGGCCTGGGTGTGGCGGATCGCGTGTACGTGCTCAACGACGGCCGCGTGGTCTTCGATGGCACCGCCGATGAGCTGGCCCAGGACGAGGAGCGTGTGCTCGCCCTCGCCGGGGCCGTGCAAAGCGAGTAGGCGATCAAGCGCCAATCTTCGGATTTGTGGAGGAGGAAGGCGCTGCCTCCCTCCTCCACACCCCTACCCTCCGGCAGGGGGCGGTGGCCCCTCTGTAGCCCAGAGTCATGCCCTGACGGGCCACCAGCAGGGTCACTCTGTTCCAGCGACAGGAGAGTGCGCCTGTCGTCCCTCCTTCCGCCGCACCCGTCTTCCCGCACTAGGCTGTGTTTGGAAAAGGGTTCTTAAGCGGCTCAGCCGCATAAGAACCACAAGACATACCGTGCGGGGGCCAAGGGCCCCCACACCCCCGATACGGTCCCTGACGAAGCCCAGCGGGGTCTTGTCCGCAATGAGAGTCCAGGGAGCCATGCTCCCTGGTGTGGGGGCAACGCCCCCATCACCATCATGCTTTTCAAAACAGAACCTAGCCCCGGTGGCTGGGTTCCATCACGCCTGGTGGCCACGAGGGCATTGCGCATCGCCGCGGTTCCGTGCACAAGGTCCCGCAGGCGACCGGGGTGCGGTCGCGGGGTCCAGGCCCCAGGGAGTGCACGCGAACGAGGGACGGAGCACCATGACCCGACCGACCGTGGAGGAGTGGGCGCTGAACATCCTGCGGGCCACGCAGGCCCGCGCCACCTGTGACCGGGGCCGCTGCTCCGCGCTGATCCTCAAGGAGAGCCGCATCCTGGCCTCGGGTTACGTGGGCTCGCCCCAGGGTTTGCCGCACTGCGACGACGTGGGCCACGAGTTCCAGGAGACGTGGGTGGACATGGACACGCCGCCCACGGGGGGTGAGGCTTTCTACGAGCCGGAGCCGGGGCGCTACTTGGTGCGCAAGAAATCGTGCATCCGCACCATCCACGCCGAGCAGAACGCCATCGCCTGGGCCGCCCGCGAGGGCATCGCGCTCAAGGGCGGCACGCTCTACTGCACGCTGTTTCCCTGCCAGTCCTGCGCCAAGCTGATCCTGCAGGCGGGCATCGTGGCCGTGGTGGCGGAGTACGACTACCACAGCAGTGCGCCCTCCAAGGCGCTGTTCGATGCCGTGGGCATTGCCCACAAGGTGGTGCTGGCCGGCAAGGCCTACGTGCCGTAGGTGCTCAGGGCGCTGGACGGCCCGCGCCGGTGCGCCGCTCCCCATCGAATTTCCTCCGTGTAAGCGATCCGTAAGGTGCCGGTGACCATGCTGTAGGGGCAGGGCGCGCAGGATGCGTCCATGCGGAGCCCCCCGTGGCTTCTCAAGACGCCTGCAACCAGAGGCGCACCTTTAACGATCGCAAAGGAGGAGGGGATGATGCGCACCCCGACAATCCGCTGGAACCCGCGCGCGGCGACGCACCGCGCCGCCTACCTGGGTCTGATGGCGTTGCTGCTGGCGCTGCCGGCTCTGGCCCACGCCCACGGCCATCGCAGCATCGATCTGTCGCGGCTGGTGGTGGTGGGCGATTCCATCTCCGCCGGTTACCAGAACAGCTCCTTGCTGGGCTCGCAGCAAATCCACGGCTATGCGAGCCTCGTGGCGCAGCAGGCGGGAGTGGAGTTGCCGCTGCCGCTGATCTCCGAGCCGGGCTTCCCGGCCGCGCTGACGCTGGTGGATCCGGGGCCGCCGCCCGTGATCGAACCCAAGTCCGAGCTGTACGGCACCCGCATCGATCCGTCCGTGCAGCCGTTCAACCTCTCCGTGCCCGGCGCCCGCGTGCAGGACGCGTTGTACCGCCACGACAGCTCGCCGTTTCACGGGCCCTACGAGCCCATTTACATGGGGCTGTCCAACCTGGTGCTGGGCCCGGCGCGCAATGCGGACGGTACGCCGATGAGCCAGGTGGACTGGGCCGAGGCGCTGTAGCCCACCGCAATCTTCGTGTGGCTGGGCAGCAACGACGTGCTGTGGTCCGCCATCTTTGCCGATGGGCGCTTCACCACGGCCGAGGACACGTTCCGGTAGGCCTACCACGCGCTGATGGACCGGTTCGCCGCCACGGGGGCCACGCTGGTGGTGGCGAACATCCCGGACGTCGCGACGCTTCCCTACCTCACGTCAGCAGAGATGGTGCAGGCGATCTCCGGTGTGCCCATGGCAGCGCTGGGGCTGCAGCCTGGGGACTAAGTCACGCCCACGGCGTGGGAGGCACTGGGCGCGGGGTTGGTGCCCCTGCCGGACGATCTGGACGGCCCCTATGCGCTGGACGTGGTGGTGCGCGCCGATGAGATCGTGGCCATGCAGGAGGCCACCGCGGCTTTCAACGCCATCATCGCCGAGGAGGCCACTGCGCACCATGCACCCGTGGTGGATGTAAACGCCCTGCTGAACTACGTGGACACCTTCGGCCTGTGGGTGGACGGCCGGCACCTGACCACGGACTTCCTGGGCGGCGTGTTCACCCTGGACGGCATCCATCCCACCAAC
This sequence comes from bacterium, assembly GCA_035266845.1. Lineage (GTDB taxonomy): Bacteria > SAR324 > SAR324 > SAR324 > JACQKK01 > DATFMP01. The sequence continues at coordinate 88,955 of DATFMP010000033.1, read as the reverse complement.
ACGGCCCACGCCGTCATCGCCAACGCCTTCATCCGTGTGCTCAACCAGCGCTTCCGGGCGCATATCCGGCCCGTGTCGGTGAAGGCCGTGATGGCGGACGATCCGCTGGTGTTCGTCCCGGCGACGGAGGGCCACCGCGCATCCTTCCATTCCATCGGTGGCCGCGCCATGAACAACATCGACGGGGGGAGGTGACACCAGCCGGTGTCACCGCGGCACCGCCGGTGCGTCCCCCAGCGTCGGGGCGCACCGGCGGACGCTGTGCCCCCATTGCTTTCCGCCTGGCCGGCCGCGTGGACACGCACTCAGCGGCCGGCTCCCTCCTCGCCGGTCACTGCCAACGCGCCATACTTGCCGCGCAAGCCGCAATTCGTTCATAGTGCCAAGGTGGGTTCGGGGTCGGGGGTCCCCCTCGTCAGCAGCTCGGTTCTGGCGCGCTCCCCGCGCGCGGTCACATCCTTGCGGAATGGCGTTCATGTCCACGATTCACCAGCGCGTCGACGTGCAGTTCGACTTTCCCGTGCACTTCACACGGGACGTGTTCGACGTGCGCAATCCGCTGCTGCGGGACACTCTGGCGCGGCGCGAGCCGGACAAGCGGCACCGTGCGTTGGTGGTGGTGGACGAGAACGTGGCGGCCGCGCACCCGGGTTTGGGCGCAGCCATCGGCGCCTACTTCCATCACCACGGCACCACACTTGAGCTGGTGGCCGATCCGGTGCCGGTGCCGGGCGGGGAGGCGGCCAAGAACGACCTGCAGCACGTGCTGGACCTGGTGGAGCTGACCAGCCGCTACGGCATCGACCGGCACTCCTACCTGATCGTGATCGGCGGAGGCGCTGTGCTGGACATGGCCTGCTTCGCCGCGGCCATCGCCCACCGCAGTGTGCGCGTGGTGCGCATTCCCACCACCGTGCTGTCGCAGGACGATTCCGGCGTGGGCGTGAAGAACGGCATCAATCTGTTCGGCAAGAAGAACTACGTGGGCGCCTTCGTGCCCCCATTCGCCGTGCTGAACGACAGCGCCTTCCTGGAGACGCTGGAGCACCGCGACAAGATCGCCGGCATGGCCGAGGCGGTGAAGGTGGCCCTGATCCGCGACCCCGGCTTCTACGCCTTCCTGGAGGCGAACGCCGAGCGTCTGGCGCGGGCCGAGCGGGAGCCGCTGGAGCATCTGGTGCGGCGCTCGGCGGAAATCCACCTGGCGCACATTGCCACCTCCGGCGATCCCTTTGAGCAGGGCAGCGCACGACCGCTGGACTTCGGCCACTGGGCCGCGCACAAGCTGGAGGCGATGAGCCACCACCGCTTGCGCCACGGGGAGGCCGTGGCCATCGGTATCGCGCTGGATACGCTGTATTCCGCCAAGCGTGGCTACCTGGAGTCCGCGGCGGCCGACCGCGTGGTCGCCCTGCTGGAGACGATCGGCCTGCCCCTGTGGGCGGATGAGCTGGCGGCCCGGGAGCCGGACGGCGAGCACAGCGTGCTGCGGGGCTTGCAGGAATTTCGCGAGCATCTGGGCGGTAGCCTGCACATCACGCTGCTCCGCGAGATCGGCATGGGCTTCGAGGTGCACGAGATGGACGAGGCCCTACTGCTGGCCTCCATCGAGGATCTGCACAGCCGCCACATGGCGCAAGGCGCACCGGGCGCGGCCGCGCCGCCGGCGGCCGCGGTCAACCGCCGCGCCTGACAACACACCCCTGGGGAGGGGGACGCATGCAAGTGGAAGGGCCGTTTCATCTCACCTACTGCAGCAACATCCACGCCGGAGAGAGCTGGGCGGAGGTGCGTGCCAACCTGGGCACGTACCTGCCCGCCGTGCGCGAGCGCGTGGGGGCCGAGGGCCCCTTCGGGATCGGGCTGCGGCTCTCCGCCCGTGCGGCGGAGGAGTTGGAAGTCCCCGAGGCCCTGGCCGAGTTCCAGGAGTTTTTGGCTCGCGAAGGGTTCTACGTGTTCACGATCAACGGCTTCCCCTACGGCGTGTTCCACCGCGCGCGCGTGAAGGAGGAGGTGTACCTGCCGGACTGGAAGGACGAGGAGCGGCTGGCCTACTCCAATCGCCTGGCGGAACTGCTGGCCGCGCTGCTGCCGGATTGGCCGGGCCTGGAGGGTAGCGTCAGTACGGTGCCCGGTGCCTTCAAGGGCGAGGTGGGCGACCCCGCGGACGTGGAACGCATGGCGGTGCTGCTGCTGCGGCATGTGGAGGCGCTGCATCGCCTGCGCGAGCGCACGGGCAAGACCATCACGCTGGCGCTGGAGCCGGAGCCCTGCTGCTTCATCGAGACGTGCGCGGAGGCCATCGACTTCTTCCGCGAGCACCTGTTTGCCGGGCCGGCGCTGGAGGGTCTGGCGCAGGCGCTGGAGTTGGACGTGGCCGACGCGCGGAAGGTGGTGCGGCGACACCTGGGCGTGTGCTACGACGCGTGCCACATGGCGGTGGAGTTCGAGGACATGGGGGCCAGCCTGCGAGCCCTGGATGCCGCGGAGATCAAGATCTGCAAGGTGCAGATCAGCTCCGCCCTCAAGCTGCGCTTCCAGCGCGGGGACGGGCGCGCACGGAGCCTGCTGGCACCCTTCGCCGAGAGCACCTACCTGCACCAGGTGGTGGAGCGCAGCCCGGCGGGTCTCACTCGCTTCACGGACCTGCCCGAAGGCTTCGCAGCGGAGGCGCAGGCCGCCACGGAGAAGCGTGGGGAGCCGGTGGAGTGGCGCGTGCACTTCCACGTGCCTGTGTTCCTGGAGGAGATGCAGCACTTCGAGACCACGCAGACGCACCTGGCCGAGCTGCTGCACTTGCTGCGAGACGACCCCGCGCGCTGTCCCTACCTGGAGGTGGAGACGTACACCTGGGACGTGCTGCCGGCTGAGTATCGCGACATGGAGCTGCCCGCGGCCATCTCGCGCGAACTGGACTGGGTGCGGGAGCAATTGCGCCGGTGAGCGAGCCCACTTCCGCGGTCGCGCCGGGCCGGCTGGCCCTGTACCTGCGCCTGGGGCGCGTCTCCAACCTGCCTACGGTGTGGAGCAACTGCCTGGCGGGGCTGATCCTTGCCGGTGCGGCACCGCGCCTGCTGCCGCTGGTGCTGCTGATGTTCGCCCTGACGCTATTCTACACGGGCGGCATGCTGCTCAACGATGCCTTCGACGTGGAGTTCGACCGCACCTTCCGGCCGGAGCGGCCCATTCCCTCCGGCCAGATCGCGGCCACGGAGGTGTACGCGGTGGGCTTCCTGGCGTTGGTGCTGGGCGGTCTGGCACTGGCTTTGCCCGCCTGGGCGGCCGGCGCGGCGCCGCGGCCCGCGGCGCTGCTGGGAGGCGGCCTGCTGGCGGGCGTGATCGTGTACTACGACTGGCGGCACAAGCGCGATCCGCTCAGCCCACTGGTGATGGCGCTCACGCGGGGGCTGGTGTACTTCATCGCGGCGGCGGGCGTGGCGTGGCCGCTGGGCGCCGCCGTGTGGGGCGGCATCGCCGCGATGCTGGGCTACCTGATTGGCCTCACCTACGCCGCCAAGCAGGAGAACCTTGCCGAGGTGCGCAACCTGTGGCCGCTGGTGTTCCTGGCCGCGCCATTCGTGTACACGTTGCCGCTGCTGCGGGCGGGCGTGGTGCCGGCGTTGCTGTGGGCGATGTTCGCGGCGTGGGTGCTCTACGCGCTATCGTACCTGCTGCGCAGGCGGGGCCGCAGCATCCCCCGCGCCGTGGTGAGCCTGATCGCGGGCATCTCGCTGCTCGACGCGGCACTGATCGCGCAGGCCCAGCCGGGCTCGCCCTGGGCCTGGGCGGCTGTGGCGGCCTTCGGCCTCACGTTGTTCCTCCAGCGCTACGTGCCGGGCACTTGAGGTCCCCGACGGACGCAAGTCGCCAGACGGCCGGCCGGTAGGCAGCCTCTCTGCGGACAAATGGGTATGGCGGCGGTGCTGCGCGGATGCGCGGGGTGGGGCGTTCTTGCTGGGTGGGCTCAGCGGCCGTTGCGGCGGCCCGAGGTGGCCCATTGCGGGCCCAGGAACTGGCGGAAACCCTCCACGGCACCGGGGATGAGCGGGTCCAGGGCCAGGAACTCCTCGGGCGTGACCCAGCGGGCTTCGGCCACCTCCTCCGGGCGCGGCCGCAGTGGCTCGGGCGTCTCCACGGTCACCTCCACCCAGAACAGCTCGTAGGCGCGCGACATGCTGGGCTGCGTGCCCAGCAACTGCACAGCCTCGCCCTGCAGGCCCAACTCCTCGTGCAGCTCGCGCACGGCTCCGCCTGCGGGGCTTTCTCCCTTCTCCAGCACCCCACCGGGCAGCCCCCAGAAGCCGGGCGCGCGCTGGATGTGTTCGGCGCGGCGGATCATCAGCACGCGCCCGTTGCGCCGCACCAGGGCCAGCGTGCCCTTGGGGCCGGCCAGTTGGCGGCCCAGGCGATAGGTGCCCTGCTTGCGGTCGAACAGCTCGATGGTCATCAGGCGCTCGTAGCGCTTGCGGAGCCGATCCAGTTCCGGGTGCGAGGCCTGCAGGTCCGGCAGCGGCGGAAGCTCAAAGCCCTCGAAGGATTCCGATGCGATGGCGTTCTCCAGCGCCTCCCGCGCGGCCTCGGAAAAGGTGTGCAATCGCGTCGTGTGGCGCCCGCTGAGGCGGGCCGGTGGCGAGGCGAAGAGCTTGCGGCTATGCTTGATGAGCCCCACCACCATGTTCAGGTACTCGTACTCGCTGAGGAAGTGGGTTTCCAGGGACTGCCCGTCCCAGTCGTCGAGGATGCGCAGCAGGTTGTGCACGTCTTCGCCCAGGTACTGGAAAATGCGGTCCGGGATGGAGCGCTGTCCATTCTGGGTCAGCACGTCGGTGAGCAGGTAGCTCACCTTGCGGGACGACAGCGTGGAGTCGCGTTCGATGCCGAACAATTCTTCCAGCTTCTTCAGCGAGATCTGGTTGTTCTGCGTGCGCTTGTGAAAGGCGACGCGCAGATCCAGGTGCTCCAGGCGCGCGAAGGCATCCTTTTCCGGCGGCAGCAGGGCGAAGCGCTCCACACGCTCTCGCACCCAGGGCAGGTCGTTGTCCGTGCCGGAGAAGGTGACCAGCCGTGGCCGCTCGTGGGTATCTGCGAAGCGCGCCAAGTGCTGCAGGAACCAACGGATCAGTTCGGGCTCCTCGTCGCGCCGCGTGACGGAGGCCATGGTGGCCACACACACCCCGCGGTCGGCATCGTAGCGCTCGGTGCCGATCATGCAGATGACGGGCGGGGAATTGCGGAAGGAGTTGGCCATCTCCAGGTCGAATCCCAGCATATCCTCCGGGACGTTGGAGAACCGGATTGGCCGGGTGAATTCCTCTATTTCCATCATTCCGCGGTTCGTCGCGCTTCTTGGGCAGGCTTCTGCTGCGTGGACGATTTAGAGAGTCCCATTGCAATGGTTAACACGAGCGCAGCGTTGGCGGCAATGGATAGGCTTCGCGGCCGCCGGGTGTGCGGCCGCCTTGACATCGCGCGGAGGAACACGCTCCAATGAATGCAGTGTCCACCCCCTCCGAACAACCCGCCCGGACGCCCCAGCGGCGCCCGTCGCGCAGCGAAGCAGGCACGCATGGAAATCAACGTCACGCCGGAGAGCACAGGCAACGTCATCGAGGCCGGCGATCAGGATTTCGAGGCGAAGGTGCTGGAGCGGTCCAACCAGGTGCCGGTGCTGGTGGACTTCTGGGCACCCTGGTGCGGCCCCTGCAAGGTCATCGGCCCGGTGCTGGAGAAGGTCGCCAAACAGTGGGGAGGCCGCTTCGAGCTGGTGAAGGTGAACGTGGACGAGAGTCCCATGCTGGCCCAGGCGCTGCGCATCCAGAGCATCCCCGCGGTCAAGCTGTTCATCAACGGGCGCATCCAGGACGAGTTCATGGGTGCCTACCCGGAGCCGGAGGTGGTGCGGTTCCTGGAGCACAACCTGCCCTCCGAACAGGTGGACGATGCCGTGGCGGGCCTGCAGCTATGGCAACAGGGTGACCATGCCGGGGCCATGCATATCTTCGATACGGTGCTGGCGCAGGACCCCAAGAACGCCGCAGCACTGATCGGCCGTGGGCACTGCCTGATGGACCAGGGCGACCTGGATGGCGCCAAGGATGCCGTGGCGAATGTGAACGCCGTGGATCTGGAAAAACTGACCGACCGTCAGCAACTGGAAAAGCTGCTCGCCATTCTGCACGGCCGCATCTACCTCACCGAGGCTGCCGAGGCGGATGACTCGGCGCAGGGCGAGGTGGCCGCCAAGTTCACCGGTGCCTGCCAGGCGGCCCTGACGGGGCAGTTCGAGCGGGCGCTGACCGACCTTCTGGACATCGTGCGGACAGACCGCAAGTTCAAGGACGACGCGGGGCGCAAGGCCATGCTGGCGGTGTTCGATATGCTGCCGCCGGATTCGCCCCTGCTGCTCTCATTCCGCCAGAAGCTCTCCAACCTGCTGTTCGCCTGACCCCAGGCGCCCAAGACCGATCTACCCACACCACGCGCGGCCGGCCCGGTCCGGCCGCTGCCAGGGTGCGGCTCCGCGGGCCGCCGCGCGGCGCGTGCCGCCTGCGTCCGGCGGCTACGCACCGGTTCGTCGTGCGACTCGCCGCGCCGGCGTTTGTCATTTGGGCAGCAACGCGGCTATAAGCGGGTGGGGACGCAATGCCCACGCTCCGCGGGGAGGCGCATGGCTCACAATTTCCGGACGCCGGTGGAGGCGATGAACGACCACCAGCGTGAATGGTTTGCCGTGGCGATGGTGGCCATGGTGCTGGCGGACGGCAACATCGCGCAGGGGGAGGCGAAAAGCCTGATGCAGTCGCTCTCCTTCGTGCGCAACGCGCAGTTGGTGGAGTCGCTCAAGAAGTACATCGCCTTCCAGACCATGCCTACCCTGACGGCCTTCGCGGGCTGGGAGAACAAGCTCAAGAACCGCGCGCTGATGATGCTGGACCTGATGGAGGTCGCGATCGCGGACCGCGACTTCTCCCCCAAGGAGCGCGAGCAGTTCCTGGTCATCGGCAAGCTGCTGGGCTTCCCGCGCCCGAAGGTGGAGGAGTTGATCGCCATGGGCGAACAGGCCACCGCGGCGATGGCCGAGTAGCCGCCGCTCAGCGTTGCTGAACGGGTGTCGTCGGGGCCGTGGGTGCCGTTGGAGTCAGCGGTGTTCCAATGGGTGACGCGCCTGACGGTGGCGGGGTCGCTGGCACCTGGGGGGCGGGGCTCGGCGCTGTCTGTGGCTGGGCCGGCGGAGCGGCGGGCGGGGCATTCGGCACCGGCGCTTCCGCGGGTGGCGTCGGTGCAGCAGGCGCGGGAGCCGCCGGTGCGGGTGCGACGGGTGGCGTCGGGGTCTTCGGCGCGGGCAGTGGCGACAGCGCGGGCGGAGCCGTGGGAGCGGTGGGCGGAGTCGCTGGGGTAGCGGGTGGGGGCGGTGCCTTGGGTTTGGCGCCGCTGGGCACGGCGGCCCCGGGGGAGGTTGCCGGAGCCTCGGTTCCCGGGGCCGGGCGTGCGTGCGGGCCGCTGCCGGCTACCCACTGGGGCTGGCCCACGCTGTTCCAGTACTCGGATTCCTTGCGATAGAAGTCGTCCATGTGCGCGCCTGCCAGCCGGGCGCCGGCCAGGTTGGTGTGCTCCAGCACCACGCCCTGCAATTGTGCGGATTCCAGCCGCGCCAGCACGAAGCTGGCGCCGGTGAGGTCCGCATCGCGCAGGTCCGCATCGCTGAGATCGGCGTAGTCGCAGTTGGCACCCGTGAGGTTCACACCGCGCAGATCGAGGCGGTGCAGGTAGGCGCCCTGCAGATCGCGCAGGCCCGCGCGCACGGCCTTGGCCGCGGCCTCCGGATTGAAGCGGCCCTGCTCAAGGCTCTCGGTGATCCACGCCGGCAGACCCAGCGCGCTGTGCAGCACGGCGTTCCACACGTTGGGCCGCAGCAGCACGGCGTCTTGCAGGTTGGCGTAGTCGAAGCGCGCCCCGAACAGCGACGTCTCGTAGAGATAGGCATGCCGGAGGTCGGCTCGGCCGAAGTCCGCCCCGTCCATGAAGGCCTGGGAGAGGTTCGCCTGCTCCAGGCGGGCGCTCTGGAATCGGGCATGGGGAAACACCGCGCGCACCAGGAAGGCCCGCCGGAGGTTGGCGCCGGAGAGATCGGCGCCCTCACCTTCCACGCCCGAGAGGTTGGCCTCCGTGAGGTCGGCGCTGCGCAGGGACACGCGCTCCAGGCCGGCCTGGAGCAGGTTTGCACGGGAGAGCACGGCATGGTCCAGCACCGCCCCGGCAAAGTCGGCGCGATAAAACTGACCCTGCGTGGCGTCGGCGCCGTCCAGGTGCGCGGCGTGGAAGGTGGCCCGCTCGAAGCGTGCCCCGCGCAGCTTCGCGTTGGTGAGCCGCGCTTGGTCGAAGTTTGCGCGGTCGGCCAGGGCCCCGCTCAGGTTGGCGCCGGAGAGGTCGGCGCCCTGCAGGTCCACGCCGCTCAGGTTGGCACGGGTAAGGTTGGCGCCTGCGAGCAGCGCCCCCACCAGCCGACACGGTCGTAAGTCCGCGCCGGGCTTGGGTGCGGTGCAGCGCGGCGGGCCCGCGACGTCCGGCACGACGCCGGCGGCTGTGCGCTCGGGCGCGCCGCTGCCCAGCAGCGTGCAGGCGGCGAGCAGACCGGCCAGCAACGGAACGAGCAATATGGCGGGAAGAGCTTGCCGCAGGCGCGGCACGTGGGAACACCCGGGGCTTTCGAGCCCCACGGGCGATTCTGCGGGCGGGACGAAGGCTTCGGTTGGCTGGGCGGCGTGCGTCAGCGCGGTCAGAGCCGAGCACCGCAGGGGCAGACAACACGGTAGGGACGTCAGGTCGTGGCCCCGCCTGCTGCTGCGCCTTCCGCGGCTTCCTCGGGCTGTACCTGCTCGGCTTCCTGTCCGCTGAGTTGCTTCCATTTGCGGATGGCGTTGTCCATCAGGATCTCTTCGCCCTCATCCTCGTAGAGTTGGGCCAGTTCCACCCAACGCTCTGCACTTTCCTCGATCTTGACCGACTTTTCCAGCAGCTGGATAGCGTGGCGCTTGTTGCCCTTGGCGATCTTCTCGCGGGCCTGATCCTCGTAAGACTGGGCGGCGGCGGAGACCTTCTTGGCGGCGTCGTCGTTTTCCGGGGCGATGCGCAGCAGGTCTTTGAGGGCCTTGAGGTAGAGGTCTTCCTTCTTCTGATTGAAGAACATGACCGCCAGCTTTTCGTACCAGTACTCCTCCTGCTTCTCCCTGGCCATGTTCTCGAAAATCGGGATGGCCTCCAGGTACTTGCGGCGCTGGAAGAGCTCCTGCGCATGCTGCTCCACCTTGTCCGTGCTGAACTCGCCCATGGACTTGGCCAGCAGATCGCCCAGGTACACGTAGTACTTGAGGGTCTGGAAGGCCTTGGCGGGCTGCTGGCGATAGAGCACGGCCAGGTTCAGTACGGTGGTGCGGTCGAACTTGTGGCGGGAGAGGTTCTTGAGCAAGATCGTCTCAGCCTGGACCTGGTCATTCTTGTGCACCATCACCGCCACACCCAGGTTGTTGCCCGGTTCCGGGTGTTCCTCGGCGGCCATCTCGTGAGCCTTGGAAAGGTGCTGCAGGGCCAGCTCGCCATAGCCCACCAAGTCATAGAATAGGCCCAGGTTGTACTCGTCCTCCCAAGCGCCCTGGGAGGCACTGATGTCCTCCTTGAGCTGGCGCACCATCAGTTCGACCATCTGGGCGCGGGTCTCCTCGTCCATCTCCGCTTCGGCGGGCTGCTCCGGCTCCTCTTCCTTCTTCTTCTGTCCCCGCGCGGCCTTGGGGTCTTCCAGCACCTGGTTGGGGATGGGATAGAAGTCCACCCGCGTGCCCATGAAGCCGTACCGGCGCGGCTCCGAATAGGCCTCCACCATGCGCGTCTGACGCATCAGCTCTGCATCGGCAGCCGTAATGCCGAAGGAGCAGGCGGCGAGGTTGTATTTGTATTCCTTGGACTGCGGGGCCAGCTTGATGGCCATCGTGTACAGCTTCTTGGCGCGTGAGAACGACCCCAGCTTGCGCAGGATGTTGGCCAGCCGGTTCATCAGCTCGGGGTTCTGGTTCTCCACCTTGAGCAGGGCCAGCCCGATGCTCAAGGCCTGCTCGTCACTGCCCTGGGCGGAGAACACGTTCATGAGTTCCATGGCTTCGCGCGCAAAGCCAGGATTGAGCGTGATGGCCTCGGAGAGATCCTTGAGGGCGCGGTTATACAGCTTGCCCTCGAAGTACTTCTGGGCGCGATCCCAAAGCTCCTGGGCGTGCCTCTCGTTCTCGCTGCCCGTCTGGATGAACCGGTCCCAAAGCGCCAAGTCACACCTCACATCTGGAACGGTGCGCCGCCATGAGGGCGGAGCCTGAACCGTACGCCATCAATTTACCACATATACTGATTTCCCGCCGACCTGACAACGAAATCGGCTGTCACGGCGCGTCGCGAGTGCGTCTGCAGCGTCGCTTTTTCGTCGCGCTGGCGAATCGGGCACCGGTGGGGCGTCGCGGTCATTGGTCTGTGCATGCACGCTTCCTGCCCCATTGAACGCGGGGCTGTGAATTGCGGTCCGGCCCGCGGCGGGCGCGGAACCAAATCGCGCCACTAAGGCCGGGGTGCTTGCCAGCGCCCGTCCGATATGGAATGAGAGGGCCGGAGGATGGTGCGGCCCGGCAGCGTGGTGACGGCGGTTGGCGCGGGGCCGCCAGCGGATGCATCCGCTTTGATCGGCGGCACTTTGCGGTTGCAATTGGCGCCGACCTCGTGAAATGGTGGGGACGCCTCGCGCTCCGGCCGCGCCCGGGTTGACTTTACGGGGAACAGAGTCCTCCCGGAGGCCGGTCACGACCGTCTCCTGTCGTCCCGCTGTGTGCACGGCAGCGCCTCAGGTGCTGCGCGGCTCCCGGCCTGGAGGGCGGGACGCAGCCGCCCCCGCGGGCTTCATCGCCGAAGCCGGTGTCACGACCCGACGGCGGTGGGGGTTGGAGGTTTGTCCCACGAACTTTACTCAATTGTAGTTCTTCGGCTGAAAGTTTGTTTGCCTTGCCTGTGGCCCTGCGCGAAGGCGCTTGAATTCGGTTCCGAGTGAGATCCCATGGCAGTCAAGTCATCCGAAGCAAAGCTGGAACGACCGCAGCTCAAATCCGTTGCAACCATGATTCGGGAGGCCATCGAGCGCAACGGATACAAGGACGTGAAGGAATGTGCGCGCAGCATCAAAGTGCCCTACGACCTGTTCAACAAGGTGGTGGGTGGGCACATCCCCAAGGATGCGCAGTTGGTGGAATACGCCAAGAAGCTGGACATCGACAGCCGCGAGCTGATTCTTGCGGCCTATCGGGAGAAGGCACCGGAGGAGATGAAGCGCTACTTCAACTCCGTGGTGCTGCTGGAGGAGCACAACGAGGCGGTGCGCGAGTTGCTGGACCTGATGGACTCCTTCAACTCGGATCAACTGGGCGAATTGCTGCACGTGGCGCGCCTCGTGCGCGACTCGCCGCGGGATCACTGCCGCAAGTCCCTGGCCCTGCTGGGGCTGTACCAGGAGATGCCGGCCTCGCTGATGGAGTACTTCGATTCGCTGGTGCTGCTGGCGCTACGGCGCGAGGAGCTGACGGGGCTGCAGCAGTTCAAGGATGCGCTGACCTTCCAGAAGAGCGTGCGCACCGGGCGCCGCAGCCGGCTGCACGCCTGAGGCCGCCCCCACCCCAGTCCCCCGCGGAGGAGGAGAGATGTCCAAGGATAGCGTGCTGAACGAGCTGAAGGCACAGTTGGGTCAGGAGACGCACGTGAGCGACTGGCTGACCGTGGATCAGGATCGCATCAACCGCTTCGCCGACGCCACGGGCGACCACCAGTGGATTCACGTGGACGTGGAGCGGGCCAAGCGCGAGTCGCCCTTCAAGGGGCCCATCGCCCACGGCTTCCTGACGCTCTCGCTGCTGCCCATGCTGACCAAAGCCGTGGGCGAGGACGCCCCGCGCTACCCGGGCGTGAAGCTTTCGGTGAACTACGGACTGAACAAGGTGCGCTTTCCCGCGCCGGTGCCGGCCGGTTCGCGCATCCGCAGCCACAGCGTGCTCAAGGAAGTGGGTGAGGTGCCCGGCGGCATCCAGATGGTGCGCGAGGTCACCATCGAACTGGAAGGGGGGGGCAAGCCGGCGTGCGTGGCCGAATCGGTGAGCCGCCTTTACTTCGAGTAGCCGCGGCGCCCAATGCCCCGGCTCACGCGCCTGTGCGATTGACAGCCGCTGGGGCGCTCGCATACGCTGAGCTGCGGTGCTGTCCCGGGCCCCGCGGGCGCAATGCCGCGGCCGGTGCGTTCGATCCGGAGGGGTGGGTGAGTGGTTGAAACCGGCGGTCTTGAAAACCGCTGAACCTTGACGGGTTCCGGGGGTTCGAATCCCTCCCCCTCTGCTCCATGCGCGGCTGGTGGGGCCGCGCCCGTCCAGCGGTGGTGTGCTAAGATGTCGTGCGTACGAACGGCCTTGGGCCAGCACGGAGCGTTCGGAGAGGTGACTGAGTGGCCGAAAGTGGCAGATTGCTAATCTGTTGAGCTGGGCAACCGGCTCCGAGGGTTCGAATCCCTCCCTCTCCGCTGGATACAAGGCTCGGCGTGGATCACACGATCCGGCCGGGCCTTTTCCGTTTGTTCCTGGCGTGTCCGGCCGTGGTTGCACGGTTAGCACCGAGCCAAGCTAGGTCAGGGCATGGGGGGTGCCGTCTGGATAAGGCGCGCCAATCCGTGGGCACCGCGACGGATGGCCTCTCACCGCGGCTCGACACGTGCTGGGGCTGGCGGCAGCCTGCAACAGGCCGACGTGGAGGGCCTAGCTCCGCGGTCCATCGAGCAGATCCCGCACGGCACGAAACAACTCGTAGGGCGAATAGGGCTTCTCGAGCACCGAGAGGCTCTGCCGGCCGATGAACTCGGCATCGACCCGGCTGGCCGTGAAGCCCGTGCTGAGCAGGATAGGCACCTGTTCCCCTTCCGATCGCAGCGCGCTCGCCACCTCGCGGCCGCCTAACTTGGGCATCACGACGTCCAGTATGACCAGGGCGATCTCCTCGCGATGGGCGTGGAATGTCTCCAGCGCGGCCTCTCCATCCCGAGCCGTCAGGGCGCGATAGCCCTGCGATAGCAGCAGGTCTACCAGGAGTCCGAGTACATGTTCCTCGTCCTCCACCACGAGCACGGTCTCGCTGCCCCGTGGTATCGCCACGTCGCTTTGCGCAGATACCGGTGTGGCCTGGGCATCCGCGGCCGGCAGCAGCACCGAAAACGTGGTGCCATGTCCCGGTATGCTATCCACATGGATCGAGCCCCCATGTTGGCCCACGATGCCGTACACCGTGGACAGGCCAAGGCCGGTGCCTTGGCCCTCCGGCTTCGTCGTGTAGAACGGCTCGAAGACGTGCTGCAACACCTCTGGGGACATTCCCGTACCCGTATCCGAAACGGTCAGCCGCACGTAGCGTCCAGCGCTAGGCAGGTTATGAGCCCGGCGCAGGGACTCATCCAGGTTTACCGGCTCGGTGCGCAGAGTGAGCACGCCGCCATCCGGCATTGCGTCGCGAGCGTTGACGCACAGATTCATGAGCACCTGCTCCACCATGCCTGGGTCGGCATGAACGTGCAGGGGGGCCGGTGCCAGTTCCTGTCGCAGCTCGATGTGTGCTCCGAGCAGCCGTCCGAGCATCTGCATCAACTCGTCCACCAGCGCAATGAGATCGATCTGGCGTGGCCGCAGTACCTGCCGGCGGCTTACCGTGAGGAGCTTGCGAGTCAGGTCGCCGGCGCGAGTCGCAGCGGCCGAGATCTGCTCCAGGGCGTGACGCAGCTTTGCGTCGTCACCGGTGCGCATCTTGGCAATCTGGCCATAGCCTTGGATCACTTGGAGCAGGTTGTTGAAGTCGTGCGCCACCCCCCCGGCGAGTTGCCCCACCGCTTCCATCTTCTGCGCCTGACGAAGTTGGGCTTCGGCGGCCTTCTGGGCCGTGATGTCCAGGGCAACGTTGAGAGCGCCGGAAATCGCTCCGGCGGCATCGTATAGCGGGACGCGAATCACCCGCTCATAAATCTCCGTTGCTTTGGCATCCTGCCGCTGACGCTCATAGTCGAACGAGCGTGCCTCCGCCACCACGGCGTGCAGTTCTTCCCTCTTTCGGCGTCGGTCGGCAGGTACCATGGGTGGACACCCCACACCCTGCTCCACGGCCTCGGCGGGCGACAGGCCCAGCTCGTCGGCTTGCCTGCGATTGACCAGCACGGGGCGGCCATCCGTACCGGTGACCAGGATGCGGGCCGGGAACGTATCGAAGATAGCCTGCAGCAGGGCCTGGCTCTGCTCCAGCTCCTGCTGGATGCGCCGTCGCTCGGTGACGTCCTCGCCGATTCCGACCACGCCGGTGATCTCGCCGTCGAGACCGGGCAGTGGAATCTTCTGCACACGGAGCCAATGAGTCAGCCCCAACGCATCCGTCAGCTCCACCTCGGAGCGATCCATGGCCTCGCCAGTCTGCCGGACTTGCCGGTCCATCGCGTCCATGTGCTGGGCAGTGGCCGGCGAAAAGCCGGGGAGTGCAGCGGCATTGCGTCCGAGTGCCTCCGTGGGATCCAGTCCGTGGAATTCGCCAAGGGCCCGGTTTGCAAACACGTAACGGCCGTCAACATCCTTGACGAAGATGATGTGCGGCACACTGTCCACCACCGTCCGCAGCAGGGCTTGGCTGGCGCGCAAATCGGCCTCGGCCCGGTGCCGCTCAGTCACATCCAGGGAAACGCCAACCACGCCTGTAACGCTCCCCTGCTCATCAAATGTGGGCTCCAGCCAACGCTCGAATACGCCCCCTCGGGTCTCGTTGGCCACCACCAGCGCCTCCCCCGCCAAGGCGCGCCGGATATTGGCGAGAAAGTCCGGGCTCTCCGCATACAGTTCGAAGATCGAGTGCCCGATTACCTGGGCGGGGGTGAGGTCCTGACTTTCGAGCCCCCTGCCCTCGGCAAAGCGCACCGTGCCCTCTGCGTCCAGATCGAAGAGGATGATCGGCGCGTTGTCGATGATTCGACGGCGCAGGTTCTCGCTGGTGCGCGCGCGCTGCTCATTGACGCGCAGTTCCGTCACGTCCTGCACGGTGCCTACCACCTCCGCCGGTTCGTCGCGTTCATCCAGCAGAACCTGGCCACTGGTGAGGACCGTTCGCTCAGAGCCATCCGGGCGCACGATGCGGTACTCGTGGCTGAACGCACCTCGTTTCTCTTCGGCTTCCTTGACGGCCTGATCGAATCCAGCCCGATCGTCCGGGTGCACCAGCGGCAGGTAGGCCTCGTAGGTGGGCCGAAACGAGCCGGGGTTGATCCCGCAGATGCGGTACGCCTCGTCCGACCACCACTCGCGCCCGCGGCGCAGATCGTAGCTCCAGCTGCCCACATGGGCGATGCTCTGCGTCTGCCGCAGCCGTTCCTCGGCGCGAGCCAGGTCTCGCTGGGCGCGGCGGAGGTCGGTCTCCTCTCGCGCCAGCACGAGCAGGGCATCGGCGATGCGCTGCAGGTGCAGCTGGAACCAGCGCGTGGGGAGCAGACCGGCGGCATCCTTCAGCGGCAGGCACAGCCGGTGCGGCCCACCCCGCTCCCACACCGAGCGGATATCCTCCAGCCATTGCGGAGGCCTCCCGCCCTTTAGCAGGCTGGAGAGTGGTTGGCCCACCACCTGTCGTTCGGGTAGGCGCAGCAGCGTGGCGCCAGCAGGATTGAGCCCGAGCAATCGAAAGTCCACCACCCGGTCGCTCTCCAGGACGGGTTCCAGCCAATACATGCCGTCCGGGTGGGCGCGAAACATCGCGCAACAGGCCTCCAGGTTTACGGCGCCGCAGGTGGCGGTCTGCGGGAGTTCTGTTGAGTCGCACTCCAGCGGCACGGGCTCGAAGGAGTCGCAGGGGGCGAAGGGGGCAAGCAGTTTCATCGTCGGCCGTTCGGATGTGCGGGGAACAGCAAGGGGGCAAGCGAGGCCAACCCGGGCCCCGCTCGCAGCTAGTGGCCGCCTACAACAAGGGCGTCAGCCGCGCCGTCAGTTCCTGCCGGGCCCGGTAAATGCGCGACTTGACCGTGCCCAGCGTGCAGCCCAGACGCTCGGCAATCTGCCCATAGCGCAGGCCCTCCTGCTCCTTCAGAAGGAAGGCATCGCGCAAGATCGGGGCGAGGGCCGCGAGGGCTGCGTTGATCTGCCCGCGAAGTTCGGCGGCTTCGAGGGCCGCTTGCGGGTCCGGCTCCCGGCTAGGGAACTCGTGCGTATCACCCTCCTCGCTGGTCGGGACGGCCTGCACGACTGCGTGGTCGCGGGCGCGCTTGCGGCAATGGTCGATGCAGGCGTTTTCCGTGACGCGGTACAGCCACGTACGGAATGCATTCTGGTGCTGGTACCGATTCAGCGAGCGGTAGGCCTTGATGAACACCTCCTGCGTCACGTCCGCGGCCTCGTCCTCGCTCAGCCCGCGGCGCCGGCACTGGCGGAACACGCGCTGCTCGTACTGGTTCACGATGGCTTCGAATGCATCGGCCTGGCCCAGCTGAGCAGCCAGCATCAAGTCTCTGTCGGTGCAGGGGGCGCCGACGGCGCTGGCCTCCTCGGCGGTGTAGGACAGTGCTTCCATGGTGTCGCTCCTCAAGGGATCGGGCAGGATAGGCTGTGGAGCCGGGCACGCACGGCACCCGGCCCCACACCCCGCTCAGTTCGCGATGTCGGTGAAGTCGGATTCGCCCAGGTCGTGGGCGAAGGGCAGCGCGCTGCTACCACCCTGCTCCCAGTCCTCGGCGATGCGCTGGCGCAGCGATCCGTTGCCGTTGCCATTGCCGTTGGAGCCAGCCGGCCGCGTGGGAACAGCGGTCAGCCGGCGCTTGGCCGGGGCCACCGCCCGTTCCAGGTGGCGCGTGCCTTCATGGGCGCTCACCTGTCGTGCCGTGCTGCTGTCCCGCACCGTGCCGCTCAACCCGGCCAAGCGCTGCACGATTACATCGAGCATTTCCGCCTGGGAGGCCAATTCCTGGCTCGCCGCCGCGGTCTCCTCCGCGTTGGCGGCGCTGCTCTGCGTGACCTGGTTGAGCTGGGCCGCGGCCGTGGTGACTTGCTCCACCCCCTGAGTCTGGCCTTCGCTGGCGGTGGTGATGCGCCCCATCAGTTCGCTCACGCGTTGGATGGATTCCTTGATGGAGCCGAACGCGGATTCCACCTCCGCCGCTGCGGAGACGCCAGCATCGGCCTTGTCCTGTGAGGCATCGACCAGCTCACCCGTTGTGCGCGCCGCTTCCGCACTGCGCTGAGCCAGATTGCGCACTTCCTCGGCCACCACGGCAAAGCCTTTGCCGGCCTCGCCGGCACGCGCGGCCTCTACCGCGGCATTGAGGGAGAGCAGGTTGGTCTGGAAGGCGATTTCGTTGATGGTGCGGAGGATCTTCGCGGTCTCGTCCGAAGCCCCCTTGATGTCCGTGATGGTTGTCACCATCCGCTGCACCGCATGCGCCCCGTCATTGGCTTGCGCCAGCGCGGAGCCGGAGAGGCGGTCCGCCTCGCGCGTGTGCTCGGTATTCTGCCGCGTCATGCCCGCAATCTCTTCCAGCGTGGAGGTGGTCTCCTCCAGGTTGGCCGCCTGCTCCGAAGCGCCCGAAGCCAGCGACTGGCTGGAGGAGGACACCTGCTGGGAGGCGGAGCCCAGGCTGGATGACGCGCTCTGCAGGGCCACCACGACCTCTCCGATGGAGCGGCGGATGCTGCGGTTGAGCCACCACAGCAGCACCTGCCCGCCCAGCAGCGCAATCAGCAGCACGCCGGCCAGGATGATCCGCATCCGATGGCGAAACTGGGCGTCGGCAGCGGTTAGCGCGTTGTACCGGGCGGCGCTCTCAGCCTGGAGTTTGTCCATGAGCGGCTCCATGGCCTCCGCGGCCTTGCTCACGTCGATCTTCTGGCCGGCGAGGTGCTTGGCCTCGTCTGCATAGGCGTTGAAGGCTGCGTGATAGGTGTTCAGTTGCGCCGCCACTTCTCGGCGGGCGTCCGCCGAGAGACCGGCGGAATTCATCAGGGAGTGGAAGGTATCCACCTCCTCGTTGAACTCCTTCACATACTTGTCCTTGCCCCGGAGGATGAAGTCCTTCTCGTGCCGCCGCATCATCAGCATCGAGACCTGGAGCCGAGGCTTACCCAGCGGCTTCAGGACGCGCTCGATATCGTGAACGGCGGTGCGCAGCTTGCCTTGCAAGCCGTCGTTCTCCGTCAGCCCGAGATCCGTGCTGGCAGCGGCCATATGGTCGAAGGCCTGGCGGTACCCATCCGCGGCTGCCCGCATGTCACGGACGCTTTGCAGTTCCTCGGCGGTCAGGCTGGCGCCTTGCAGTTGGGCGAGGATATGCGACAGCTTGTCCGTATGCGTCCGCACCTGCTCCACATATTTGACGTCAGCGCGCAGCAGAAAGTCCTTCTCGCGCCGCCGCGCCTGTAGCAACTGCTCCTTGGCCGCGGTCACCTGTGTGAACGTACTGGCGGCAACGGCGCGTCCGCTCTCGGACACCTCCCGCCGCCACTCACCGGTTCCCACCGCCGCCACCACCAGCAGGCCCATGGCAGCCACCACGATCGAGGCCAGCAGCATCTTCTGGCCGTCCGTCAGCTTCCATCGCTTCATTGTCTATCCTCCAGATGGTCACAATGGCCCGAGCGTGGGCCCCCCCGACGGCAGTGTGTTGTGTGAGTGGCCCATCGGTTTCGCAGCCCGATGCGCCTGCCGTATTTCCACCCTTCCGCAAGGGGTGTGCCCTTTCCTGGAGCCCTGCCAAAAGTCTGAAATTCACCAATTATATCAGATGACTGTAATAATCGAATCTCGCCGCGGGCCTCGGCC
Organism: bacterium; assembly: GCA_035266845.1. Classification (GTDB taxonomy): domain Bacteria; phylum SAR324; class SAR324; order SAR324; family JACQKK01; genus DATFMP01. The sequence goes on along the minus strand of DATFMP010000033.1, from coordinate 70,073 downwards.
ATCCCGCGTCACACCTGTCAGCCATGTCAGGCCCGACAGCGTTGAACCGCTGGCAATGGATTGAAATGATGGGGGAATGACGGGTATGGCGCCCGCACCTGCAAACCTGACAGAAATGTCAGGCTATGTTCAGGTGTTGGTGACCGGCGTCCGGGACGCGGGAGCGGCTCAGCCTAGCAGCCGATACAGGTGTCGCTCGCTGATGCCCAACGTCTCCGCTGCCTGGCGGCGGTTGCCGCCGAAGTGACGCAGCACGGCGCGCACGTGCTGCTGCTCGGCGCGGTGGGTCACCTCCTTGATGGGCAGCAGCAGCTCACTCGGGCCCGCATGGTGCAGATCGAAGTGCTCGGGACGCAGTTCGGCCACGCCTTCAAGCTGCGCGGCGAACACGGCGCGCTGCACCGTATGGGCAAGCTCGCGCACGTTGCCGGGCCAGTCGTGCCGGGTCAGCGCCAGCCGTGCTTCCTCGCTGAACGCCATCGGCTCCAGATGGGCCTCCTGGCAGGCGAGCGCACAGAAGCGGTTGGCCAGCGGGAGGATATCCTCGATTCGTTCACGCAGACGCGGCACCTCGATGCGGATCACCAGCAGGCGATGGTAGAGATCCTCGCGGAATGTGCCGGCCTGCACCTGCTCCTTGAGCGTCCTGTGCGTGGCCGCGAGCACGCGCACATCCACCTTGCGCTCCCGGGTAGACCCGACCCGGCGCACCACGCCTCGCTCCAGCACCCGCAGCAGGCGCACCTGGGCGCTGGGCGGTAGGTCTCCGATTTCGTCCAGGAACAGCGTGCCGCCGTCCGCGATCTCGATCAGCCCGGCGCGGGCCTCGGTGGCGCCGGTGAAGGCCCCCCGCTCGTGGCCGAACAACTCGGCGTCCATCAGCGTCTCGGAGAGCGCGCCGCAATTAACCACGGACAACAGGTGGGCCGCCCGGTCACTGTGGCGGTGGATGAATTCCGCCACCACCTCCTTGCCCGTGCCGGTGGCGCCCTCGATGAGCACCGGCACACGCGAGCGCGCGACCAGATCTGCCTCGTGCAGCACGCGCAGCATCGCCTGCGATTCGGCGATGATGGCTTGGTCCTGTCGGCCGCGCCGCCGGCTGAGATCCTGCCGGAAGTATTCGTTCTCCTTGGTCAGCACCGCTTGGCGGTCCTTCAGAGCTTCCTCGGCGCGCTTGCGGTCCGAGATATCCATGGCCGTGATCTGCACCGCCGGCTCGCCATCCCACGTGACACGGCGGGCCATGAACGCTGACCAATAGGGCTCCTGTCCGCGCCGGTAGGCCAGCAGTTCGTCCTCGAAGCGTTCGATCTCGGCGGTAGCCATGCGCTCAAGCTCTGCCCGCAACTTGCTCAAGTGAGGCTCGCGGACGTTGTCGAGCATGTGCACGGAGCTGAGATAGTCCTGCACGGATTGCCCGCCAACCAGTGCCAGCATGGCGTCGTTCACGAACAGGGCGCGAAAGTCCTGGAGCGAGAATACAGCAACCCCCTGCACCGAGCCCTCGACCAGCAACCGATAGCGCTCCTCGCTGGCCCGCAGGGTCGCTTCGGCCTGCTTGCGCTCCGTGATGTCGAGGAAGGTCGTCAGAACGGCGGGTGCTCCATCCCAATCGATGCGTCGCGATTGGACGTACAGCTCGCGCGGCTCGCCATCCAGCCGCACGGTGGGGCGCTCCCATGCATACCGGTTCATCTCTCCGCTCTCCACGGCCTCCGAGCGGCGCAGCGCCTCCTCGCGGAATTCCGGCGCCACATGGGGCAGCACCTTGCCCGCGTTGGCGCGCAGGTAAGCATCCACGTCGGCGTAACCCAACAGCCGTACGTACGTGTCGTTGACCAACACAGGTCGCCCACCCTGGTGCACGGTGATGCCCTCCAGGGACAACTCGACCAGGGTGCGGTAGCGCATCTCGCTGGCGGCCAGCGCGGCTTCGGCCTGCTTGTAGCGCGTCACATCCTGGCCCACCTGCACCAGTCCGGTCACGCTGCCGTCTTCCGCCCGCAGCGGCACCCGGATGCTTTGCACCGTCAACCGGCGGCCATCCGGCAAGGTGGTGTCCGCATCAGGCACCTCCACTCGCTCCCCCGTTTCCATTGTGCGCTGGTCGGCCTCGATGATGCGGGCGCGGCTCGCCTCCTCCAGCCACGGGGCATTGTGCGTGGAGAGCCCTGGCAGCGCTTCCGGATCGATGCCGTAGTCGTCCAACATCTGGCGGTTGGCCATCAGGAATCGCTCGTCACGGTCCTTCACCAGCACCCACAGGGGCAAGGCATTGAACACGGACTGGAGCAGATTGCGGCTTTCGCGCACTTCCGCTTCCAGTCGCTTCTGTTCCGTCAGGTCGAGCACGGCGGTGAGCACGGCCGGCCGTCCATTCCACAAGATGCGGCGCCCGTTCGTTCTCACCGGCACCGGCCCACCAATCTGACGCGTCAGCTCGATCTCGTTCCAATCCGCATCCAGTTCCCCGGACTGCAGTCGCAGGAAGGTCTCCAACGCAAGTTGGCGCGCGGCATCGGGCACATGGCCCAACGGCTCCTCCCGGGCAGCCGCAGTCACATAGTCCTCAGGTTTCTCATACCCCAGCATGCGGGCCATGACCTCGTTGCAGAACACGCCCCGCCCATCCACGTGCACGGTGATGCCGATCGGGGCGCTCTCCACAAGCGTACGGTAGCGCGCTTCGCTCTCCTCCAGGGCTGCCTCGGCGCGGCGGCGCTCCGTCAGATCGATGAGGGTGGTCATCATCGCGGTGCCCCCCTGCCAGGGCACGCGGCGAGCCTGCGCATGGGTAAACGCGGTCGAACCATCGATTCGGCGCAGCGTGACATCCGTCTCGACGACATCCAACGTCCCTGACATAAGGTCCTGCGCGAGAGCCAGCACCCGTTCGCGTTCTTCCGGCTTGACCAGAGGGAACTGCTCGCCACGCGCGGAAGCAAGAAACGCGTCGCCGTCCTCATAACCTCCCATTTGCGCGGCTGCGTGATTGGCGAAGACTGGCTCGCCCCTCACGCTCACGACGATTCCCTGCAGTGAGCTTTCCACCAGGGTGCGGTAGCGCGCCTCGCTCTCCTGCAGTGCCAGTTCCGCACGCACGCGCTCCGTGACGTCATGCAGGGCGATTTGCAGTGCCGGCGCATCATCCCACAGCACCACACTGGCGAAGGTCTCGATCCAGATCGCCCCGCCATCCCGGCGCACCGCCCGCACCACGCGGCGTTGCGCGGGCTGCTTGCCGGCCTCGACTTCCGCGAAGTTGTCCAGCATCTGCGGCAGGTCATCCTCGTGAACCAGGGCGGTCAGGCTGGGCAGCCGGTAGACCTCCACGGGCCCGGCAAAGCCGAAGATTTCGGTGAAGGCCGCGTTGCAGAACACGGCGCGTTCCTGCCGCAGCACCACCACGCCCTGAATGGACCCCTCGACCAGGTTTCGAAAGCGCAGTTCGGATGCCAACGTCTGGGATTCCGCCTGCTTCTGGCGGGTGACATCGCTCACCGTGACCACGATCTGCTGCAGGTGTTCCTGCTCGTCATGCTGCGGCGCTAGCACGAAGCGCAGCCAACGCACGGATTCGCCCGCGTCCATCTTCGCTTCCAACTCCTGCTCACGACCCGCGGTGCGGCAGGCTCGCAGCCCGTCCACCAGCCGGGTGCCCAGCACGCCCGGAAGCGCCTCCTGCAACGGCGTGTCCGCTACGTCCGGGCCGATGTGAAGCAGTTCGGCCGCTCGATGGTTCAGAGCCTGTACGACGAACCTCCCGCCGCCGTCGGGAGCGGCGAGCAGAATGCCGGTGCCGACCAGATGCAACGGTGGAAAGCCCGGTGGGAGCGGGCCTTCCGATGGGACAGAGAGCGTCATGTCGGATCTCGCTTCGCTGCTGCCCACGCAGGACGCGGACAGAGGAGGGCCCTCTCTGGACCCTGAGAATAATCTCAACGGGCGATTATACGACAGTTAGGCGGGACGGAGTAATGAGTATTTTTCTTAGATTGGCATTCGGGTGTCCAGTCCGCACAGGAAAGGTGGACCCCTGGCCAAGCCGACAAAGTAATCGTGGAGGAGAGCCGTCGGGTCGTAACCGGTCCGGTTCTCAATATGAACGAATTGGAGGCCTTGTCAGAAGGGCATGCCAAGGGCGGTCATCGAACTTCGACGGGGGCCACGTTCCATTGGGGCCGCTGCAGCGAGAAGCACAGTTGTGCTGCAGCGCGTGTGCCTCCCCAAGGCTAGGTCTCGAACTGGACAGGCTGCTCCCAGGTGATGAGCACCACGCACCCATCCGGGCTCTTTACCGCGTGGCTGGTGCCCGGGGCGTTCACGACGAAGCTACCAGCGGCGTAGCGGCCTTGCAGGTCTTCCTGGGCGCCGGAGAGCACGAGGATGTACTCGTGGCCCGGGTGCGAGTGAAACGGCACCGACGCGCCGGGATGGTAGCGCAGCAGGGCGCTGGCGGGATAGCCGAGGGGCTGGGCTCGGTAGATCCAGCAAATGTCCACACCCTCCCGAAAGCTCTCCCAGCTCTGGGGCTCGTTCAGTTTCATCGAGGATAGTAGCGCGAAAGCTCTGGTGTCGGCCTCTGCAGTCATGGCTATGCCTCCAAACCCGCGAGCACGTCGTCCAGGCGTGCGGTCCACCCAACGATGCCGCCCTGAGCGCGGATCATTTCCAGGGTGGCCTGCTTGAACGCCGGAAAATAGCTGGCGGTTGCCTCCTCCACCAGCAGACACTCATAGCCCCGATCGTTCGCTTCGCGCATGGTGGTCTGAACGCAGACCTCGGTGGTCACCCCCGCGACGATCAGATGGGTCACGCCAGCCTCTTGCAGGAGTTGCTGGAACGGGGTCGCATAGAAGGCTCCCTTGCCGGGCTTTTCGATCACCACCTCTCCTTCGAGTGGCGTCAGCTCCGGTACAATCTGGTTTCCCGGCTCCCCGGAGACGAGCACACGCCCCATGGGACCTGGGTCTCCAATTCCCACGCTCAGCCTGCCACGCAGGCGCTTGCTGGGCGGACAGTCCGACAGGTCCGGCCGATGGGCTTCCTGCGTATGGAACACCGGCATGCCAGCCTCACGGAAGTGCTCCAGCAGCCGCCGCGTCGGCAGGACGGCATCGTGCACCAAGCTCACGTCGTTGCCCAGCAGAGCGCCAAAGCCTCCCGGCTCCAGGAAGTCCCGCTGCATGTCGATCACGACGAGGCCCAGCCCGCGGGTGGGGAATTCGAACGCATAGGGTTCCGCGACGATCGTGCCCATCGGCTAAGCTCTGTTTTGAATTGGGCTTTCGGGTGGCTGCCGCCGCCAGAAAGCAGGACAGACCAGATGCGGGGGCCGAGGGCCCCCGCACCCCCGATACGGGTGCAAAGCAATGCCAATGGGCGTTGACACACAAACAGGGTGCAGGGAGCCTCGCTCCCTGCTGAGGGTATGGGGGCAACGCCCCCATCCGTAGCCACGCCTTCCAAACAAAGCCTACTGTCCCGTCGGGGTTCAGGCGAGGGCTTCGGCCAGTGTCTTGGAATCGGACACCGCTCCGAATACGCCGCCCTGCATCTTGACCATCTTGATGGCTGCCAAGTGGTTGCCCATGTCGGTGGCACCGCAGCAATCCTCCAGCAGCAGGCATTCGAAGCCCCGGTCATTGGCCTCGCGCATGGTGGTGTGCACACAGACGTCTGTGGTGATGCCGGAAAGGATGAGGTTCTCGATGCCATTGCGGCGCAGCAGCAATTCAAGATCGGTGGCGAAGAACGCGCCCTTGCCGGGCTTGTCCACCACGGGCTCACCCTCCATGGGGGCCAGTTCGGGGATGATCTCCCACCCGGGCTCGCCCCGGACGAGGATCTTTCCACAGGGGCCAGGGTCGCCAATGCCCGCCCCGATCTGACGGGAGCGCCATTGCTTGTTCGCCGGCAGATCCAGAAGATCGGGCCGGTGCCCCTCACGCGTGTGAATGATGTGGTACCCACCCGACCGCATCACTTCCAGCACCCTGCGGATGGGCTGTATGGGTGCGCGAGTATTGGCAAGGTCGTAACCCATCTGGTCCACATAACCGCCGATTCCGCAAAAATCCGTCTGCATGTCGATCACCACGAAGGCCGTGTTTTCCCGGGTCAACTTGCCGCTGTACGGCCACGGGTATGGGTCAGCGGCAATATAGCGTTCGGTCATTTCTTATCCAGGGAGGGTTCGATTCCGGGGGATACCTTGTTGCGTGGAATGCATCGATCTCCACACGCCGCGTCCTCGGCAGGATTCCATACCGCCCCTCTCCGACTGCAAGGTGCAAGCCAGCAAAGAATCAGATTAAACCATTGATATGACATGACAATCGTTTCCTTGCGGTGCCCCTGAGCTGTGTTCTGCGCAAAAATTAGGCATTGGCCCGGCAGAGATGGCTAAATTTTGTGCAGTCCAATGGGCGATGCGACACCGGTGGCGTACATTGCGCACATATGGGCAAGCATCGCTCGTCGTGCCACGGCTGGTTTTCGAGACATGATTATCCTTCCGGCAGCATGCCCCGTGTCCTTTGCAGTCCGCTGATATGATGGAAAACACTTCTTGTCTACGGCACACCCGTTGCAGCAAGGTGCCCCTCGGGGCCCTCACACGACAGATGCGACAGCCTGACAGGCGTACATGCCGACGATCTCTCTGGAAATCCGCTCCCTGCGCCGGCTGTACCAGACCGGCACGATGACGCCGACACGGCTGGTGGAATGGCTGTCGGAGGAAATGGAGCGCCAACCCGAACGGAACGTGTGGATTTACCGCATGAGCCGCGAGGCGCTCCTGACCAGGGCCAGGGAGGTCGAGGCCCTGGGGCTGGACAGCCACCCTCTGTATGGCATCCCCTTTGCCATTAAGGACAACATTGACCTGGCTGGAGTGCCCACGACCGCGGGCTGTCCGGCGTTCGCCTACATCCCGGAACGTTCCGCCACCGTGGTGGAGCGGTTGTTGGCGGCGGGCGCAATCCCGGTCGGCAAGACCAACCTGGACCAGTTTGCCACCGGGCTGGTGGGCACCCGATCGCCTTTCGGCGCCTGCAAGAACGCCTTCGATCCAGCGTATGTGTCCGGCGGGTCATCCTCGGGGTCCGCAGTGGCGGTGGCGACCGGCCAGGCCAGCTTTGCCCTGGGCACGGACACGGCAGGCTCGGGGCGGGTGCCGGCCGCCTTCAACAACCTGGTGGGCATCAAGCCGACACCGGGTCTGGTCAGCACGGAGGGTGTGGTACCGGCCTGCCGCACCCTGGATTGCGTCACGGCATTCACGCTCACGGCAGCAGACGCGGAGGAGGTGCTGCGGGTGATGGCCGGCCCTGATCCGCAGGACGCCTATTCCCGCGAGCCCCCGGCCGGGTGGTCGTTGCCGGCGAACGTGATGGCGGATGGTGCCCCCCTGCGGGTTGGCGTGCCGGACACGGAGCAATTGTCCTTCTTCGGCGACCATGAGGCGCAGGCGCTCTTCCGCAAGGCCGTGGAACGGGTCGAGGCACTGGGAGGCCGTGTCGTGCCTTTCGACTATGCTCCCTTTCGCGAGACCGCGGCCCTACTGTACGGGGGGCCATGGGTGGCCGAGCGCTACGTCGCGGTGGCGTCCTTCCTGGTCGAGCACCCGGACGACCTGGACCCGACAGTGCGGGGGATCATCAAGGGTGCGGAGAGATACACCGCCGTGGACGTGTATCAGGCGCTGTACCGCCTGGAGTCGCTGCGCCGGGTCACGGAACAGGCCTGGGATGGGATGGACGTGATGCTGCTGCCCACCACCGGCACCATCTATACCATCGAGCAGGTCAATAGCGACCCCGTGCAACTGAACACGAACCTGGGCTACTACACCAACTTCGTGAACCTGCTGAACCTCTCGGCCCTGGCCGTCCCGAGCGGCTTGCTTTCCAACGGGCTGCCCCAAGGCGTCACGCTGATTGCGCCGGCCTGGCACGAGATGCTCTTGCTCAGCGCCGGTGAGGCGTTCCAGGCTGCCGCCGGGCTGCCCATGGGCGCAACCGGAGCAGCGCTGCCGCAAGACCTGCGACGCCGCCTGCCTGCGGCTCCGCAATCCGAGCCGGTCTACCTCCTCGCCGTCGGCGGACACATGCGGGGACTGCCCCTCAACGGTCAATTGACGGAGCTGAAGGCGACGTTCCGGGAGGTCTGCCGCACGGCGCCCGAGTACCGCCTGGTCGGGCTGCCGGGCGGGGAGCCTCCCCGCCCGGGGCTGGTGCGCGTCTCCGCCCGCGAGGGTTTGCCCATCGAGGGGGAACTTTGGCAGTTGTCCACGGAGGCCCTGGGCCGTCTGATGGCCCGGATTCCCTCCCCCCTGGGCATCGGCACGGTGCGGCTGGAGGATGGGCGACAGGTGCTGGGTTTCCTCTGCGAGGCCGAGGCCACCCACGAGGCGCAAGACATCTCCAGGTACGGCGGATGGCGGGCCTATCTGGCCAGCCTGGAGTAGCGCCTCCCGAAGCATTCCGAATGCACGCCATTGCATCTGCCGGGCCGCACGCCCGCTGGCCCGGCTGGCGCGGGCCGGTTGGCTCCGCGGCGCTAGGCGACCGGGGCCTGGCACACTCCCTGGGCCTGCAGCCACGCGCCCACCCGCAGCACCAGTGCATCCCGGTGCGGAGCTGCGATGAGCTGGACGCCCAGGGGCAGACCGTCCGGCTGCTGCACGGGAACGGAAAGCACCGGCAGCCCGATGAAGGACAGTGGCTGGGTGAATCGGCCCAGGTGGTGACGGGGCACTAGGGACTCGCCCGCCACCGTGATTGGCGATTCCCCGATCAAGGGTGCGGCGCAGGGCGTCGTGGGTGCGACCAGCACGTCCACGTCGCGCAGTGCGTCGCGAACGGCATCCCGGTACCAGCGGCGGAAGCGCTGGGCCTGGAGGTACCATGCCGCCGGCAGCAGCGCCCCCGTCAGCAAGGGCACGCGATTGGCGGAGTCGAAGTCCTGCCGGCGCCGGCGCAGGTCAGGCAGGTGCAGGTTGGCGCTCTCCGCGCTCATCACCACGAACGCCGCGCCCGCGGCCAGGGCACTCTCCGGGAGTTCGACGCGGGTCGTGGCGCCCAACGCCACGGCTACGCGGTCCGTCGCGGCCAACGCCTGGGGCGTGCAGCCTTCCCGGAAGTATCCGTCCGCCACCGCGATGCGCAGGCCGCGCAGGTCCTGCGTCAATTGCGGCATGGCGGGTTCCGCGGGGCGGGACGTGCACGAAGGGTCGCGAGGGTCGGAGCCCTGCAGTGCGTCGAACGCGGCCGCCGCATCTCTGGCCGATCGGGTCAGCGGCCCGATGTGATCCATGCTGTGTGCAAACAGGAACGCGCCGGCGCGGCTGAGCCGTCCGTAGGTGGGCTTGAAGCCGAACACCCCGCACAGGCTGGCTGGCACCCGGATCGACCCACCCGTGTCCGAGCCCAGCGCCAGGGGCACCAGGCCCGCGGCCACCGCCGCTGCCGATCCGCCCGACGATCCCCCGGCCAGCCGCTCCGGGTCGTGGGGATTGCGCGTGGCGCCGAAGTGCTCGTTTTCCGTCACGAAGCCGTAGGCGTACTCGTCCATGTTCAGCGCGCCCACCAAAATGGCTCCGGCGTGCTCCAGTCGCTCCACGGCAGTGGCATCCAGCGATGCAGGCGGCTGCTCGGCTCGGATTTTCGCGCCGGCCAGGGTGGTCAACCCGGCGATGTCGAACAGGTTCTTGACGGCAAAGGGCACCCCGGCCAGCGGCCCGGCATCGCCCTTGGCGGCGATGCGCGCATCCAGAGCCCGGGCCTTGGCCAGTGCGCGCTCCGGCAGGGTCGCGGTAAAAGCATTGATCCGCTGGTTGCCCGCCGCGATGCGCTCCAGGCAGGCCAGCACCACGGATTCCGCGCTCACCTGTTGCGTGCGCACGGCCTCCGCCAGGGCCCAGGCATCCGCGTGCGCCGGAGGCTTCGTCATGGCTGCAACACTTCGGCGGACTCCATCTCGTCCGGCAACGGAAACCGCAGCAACGCCTGGGCGATGGCGTGCAGGGTCGCGAAGGTTTGCGCCACGCCGGGGCGTTCCTCGGGCAGCAGGTGCAGCTCCATCGCTACCGCGAGCGCCTCCACCGGGGCGGTCAGATCTGGGTCCGAGCTTGGTGGTTCCGGCATGGGGGCTCCGAGGCCAATCGCGGTGTCCAGGGCAAGGGACGTCGGCCCCTGCGCGAGGAGCGACAGCCCGACGCAGGGCTACGGATTTTCAGCCAACGCCTGCAGGATAGCCTGGGAATCCGTGACGAATCCGAAACACTTCTTCACGTTCCAGACCGTGGCCTCCGTGCAGAACTCTGGCGAGGTGGTGGCGCAGCAGTCTTCGACCAACACGCAGCCATAGCCCAGAAAGTTCGCATCCGTCAGCGTGTGCAGCACACACTGGTCCGTGTTCACGCCGCTGAACAGGATGGACGTGATGCCCAGGTTGCGCAGGATGCTGTCCAGGGGCGTGTCCCAGAAGCCGCTGATGCGGTGCTTGTCCACCCGCACGTCCGCGGGATCCGGCTGGAGCTCGTCCACCACGGCGGCGGCCCAACTGTCCTTCTCCAATACGTGCGCGCCGCTCCCCGGCAAGGGCTCCCCCAAGCCGATGCCCACGCCGCTGGGTTTGTACAGGTGCAGTTGGTTCGGCGGCATGTTCAGCAGGTCCGGACGGTTGCCCCAGTTGACCCAGATGATCTTCACGCCGCGGGCCCGCAGGGGGCCGAGCACCTTCTGCAAGGGCTCAATCGGCGCACGATCCGGTGTGTAGTCCGCACCCAGGTGATCCACCCATCCGCCCGGTGCGCAGAAGTCGTTCTGCATGTCCACCACGATGAAGGCCGTGCGCCGCAGGTCCATTGTGACCGTCTGCGGCTGCGCCGCAATGGTGAGCGGCACAGGGGCGGGCTCCGGCATAGACATATCCACGTGGCCGTCGTTGACGCGCCACGCATAACCCGGGCCCGACCCCAGCCGATGAAATGCTCCCTGTTTGGCCTGCGCAGCGGGTTTCGATTCGGATGGCATAATCGCATCTCCATAGTGAAGGCATCTGTTCCCTGTTCATGTCGCAATCCGCGTGCCAGCGGCTAAACGCCTGATACGTCAGCGGGGCGCCAAAATGAGTGCTCAACTTTCAGGCACTTTCATGTTGGGGGCGCCGGACAATTACGCATTTCCGCAGTGATCCACGCTGTCCATTGGGGCTCTGTTTGGCCGGAAATCCGCTGATTTAGCGCCCCCGGACCCGCTCGCGAACCCGGCGGACAGGGGGCATGTGGCTTGCAGCCAAGGCGGTGTCCGATTCAATTCACTGGAGGCGACCCAGCTTTGGGTTACTGCGGAACCCCTACCTTATAGGAATCATGGACCTCACACGACGCAAGCTTTTGCAGAGCACGGCAGCCACGGCAGCCAGTTTGGCGCTCTTTGGAACCGTCGGCCGCCCGGCCCAGGCGGCGGGCCCCATTTTGATCGGTGTGCTGATTCCCGGCTCCAAATCCGACAAAGGATGGATGGAATCCGGCTACGACGGCATGGTGGCCTCGGAGAAGAAGTACGGCGACAAGATCAAGGTCACGTACATCGAGAACGTCAAGTTCGCGGACATGGACCAAGCCCTGACGTTGCTGGCCAGCAAGAATGCCCTGGTGATCGGCGTCGGCGGGCAGACCCAGGCTTCCATGATCAAAGTGTCGAAGCGCTTTCCAGGCACCAAGTTCTCAATCGTGGGTGGCAATCGCGGTGACCAGTTCCCCAACCTGGCCCAATATGACGTGCGCCAGGCGGAAATCGGCTTTGTGGCCGGTGCGGCAGCGGCGATGCTCTCCAAGACCGGGGTGGTCAGCTACGTGGGCGGCCTGGAAATTCCTGCCATTGTGAATACGGGCAAGGAATTTGGCATGGGGGCCAAGTACATCAACAAGAACATCAAATACTTCGAGAACTATACGGGCGACTTTGACGACGTCGCCAAGGCCAAGGAGGCGACTCTGGCCGCGATTGCCCAGGGTGCCGACATTCACTACCACATCCTGAACCTTGGCCTGCGGGGCATGGAGCAGGCGGCAAGAGAAAAGGGTACGCACATCATCGGCAGCTACACGGACCGCTGCGGGACGGACCCGCTCTACGTGGCCTATTCCATCACAGGCGTGGGCTTTCAGGTGGAATACGCCATTGACCACATGGTGGCCGGAACCTGGAAGGCCGGGTTCAAGCCCTTTGGATTGACCATGGGGCCGCGAGCCTCGGATTTCGTGTTCTGCCACGGGACGTCGAAGATGAAGCACAAAATCCGGGAGATCGAGAAAGATCTGCTGTCGGGCAAAATCAAGGTGCTGGAGGGTTGATCCGGTGCCGGTTGTGATGACATCTCCTCCCCCAGAAGCCGCATCCTCGCCCTTGGGCGGGGATGCGGCAACACCCGGTTCGGCGCCTCTGGTGCTGGACGGCATCTCCAAGCGCTTTGGCCCGGTGCAGGCGCTGCGCGACGTGTCCTTGCGCATTGCCCCGGGTGAGGTGCACTGCCTGCTGGGGGAAAACGGCGCCGGCAAAAGCACGCTGTGCAACATCATTTTCGGCACGCTGGCACCCGATCAGGGCGGTATGCGCTTTGGCGCGGGGCCGTACAGCCCCGATAGCCCGGCGGCGGCCCTGGCAGCGGGCGTGGCCATGGTGCATCAGCACTTCAGCCTCGTCGGCAATATGACCGTGCTGGAGAACCTGATGCTCGGGCAGGTGACCGGGGTGCCGAACCGCAAGGCGTTCGCGGAGCGGATCGCGGAGCTGTCCGGCGCGTATGGGTTGAAGCTGGACGTTTCCCGTCGTGTGCAGGACTTGTCGGTGGGGGAACGGCAGCGCGTGGAAGTGGTGAAGTGCCTGATGCGTGAGCCACGGCTGCTATTGCTGGATGAGCCAACCGCCGTGCTGCCACCCGACGAGATCGATGCGCTGCTGGCCATCTGCCGCAGGGTAGCGAGCCAGGGGGCTGGCGTGGTGCTGGTCACCCACAAGCTGGCGGAGATCAGCAAGATCGCGGATCGCATCACAGTGCTGCGCGGAGGCCTGGTAGCGGCACAAGCCAGTCAGCCCAACATTGAGATTCCGGCGCTTGTGCAGGCCATGATCGGCCGCGAGCTAAAGTCTCTGGATCTGGTGCTGGCGGAAGAATTGGGACTGACCCCGCCGCCCGAGAGCGAGGCGCCACCCGCGGCACCGGCCCATGCTCACCTGCCTGCGGAGACGCAAGAGGAACCGGCCCTGATGCTGGATGGGTTGGACTTTGTGGACGACACGGGTGTGCGCCGCCTGGATGAGGTGACCCTGCTGGTGCAGCCAGGGGAAATCGTGGGCCTGGCCGGGGTGGAGGGCAACGGGCAGTCCGAGCTGGGGGCGATTCTGGCCGGACTCGCGCCGCCCAGTGCCGGGCGCGTCTTCGTGGCGGGGACGGAGATCACGGGCCGGTCGCCCGCCTTCATCACCGCCGCCGGAGCGGGAATCATCCCGGAAGACCGACACGCCGTGGGCTGCATTCCCGCCCTGAGCTTGGCGGAAAACCTGCTGTTGGGCTCCTTGTCGGATTATACCCGCCTGGGGCTGCTGCGTCGGCGCCAGATGCGCCGACGCGCCCTGGAGTTGATGGCGGAGTTCGACGTGCGGGCGGCCGATCCGGACGTGCCCTTCCGCACGCTTTCGGGCGGCAATCAGCAGAAGGCAGTGCTGGCGCGGGAACTGAACCTGCGGCCTCTGCGCTTCCTGTTGGCCGCGCAACCCACCCGTGGGCTGGACGTGAGCGCGGTAGAGGCGGTCGCCGTTTTCCTGCGCGAGGCGGCCCGGCGGGGCGTGGGGATCCTGCTCATCTCGTCGGAACTGGACGAACTGATGGCCATCGCTCACCGCGTGGCAGTGATCTTCCGCGGCAAGATCGTGGGTGAGTCGCCCGCCGAACCGGCGCACCGGCAGCACATCGGGGCCCTAATGTCCGGACACGGAATATGAAAAGCCTATCCTCGGCCCTTGCCCGGCCCCTGCGCGATCGGCGTTCGCTGTGGACGCTGGTCGCAATCGCCGGCTCCGTGGCCACGGGTCTCGCGTTGGTCGCCCTCACCAGCGGCTCCATTTGGGATGCGCTCGGTGCCTTTGGAGACGGGACCTTCGGTTCGGCCTACGCCTTCGGCTCCTCCATCAACCGTGCGGTGGTGTTTGCGCTGGTGGGGCTGGGCTACATCCTGGCCAACCGCGCCAATCTGGTCAATGTGGGCGGCGAGGGGCAGATCGCAGTGGGCGGCATGTTCGCCACCGCGGCCGCGCTCAATCACGGCATCAGTGGCTTGCCTGCCGGGCTGGCCATGCTGGTGCCGTTGTTGTCGGGTACGTTGGCGGGGGGCGTATGGGGGGCTGTAGCGGGCTGGTTCAAGGTCAAGCGCGGTACCAACGAGGTGATCAGCACCCTGCTGCTTACCTTCATCGGATTGCTCCTCGTGTACGGCGCCGTGCAGTCCGAGGCGCTTCTGCGTCAGCCGATGACCTCTTCGGCCACGTTGCCGGAATCCCTGGAAATCCCGGACGCCACCAAGCTGCCATTGCTGTTTGCCGCCAGCGGCTCGCCCATGCACCTGGGTGCGCCGCTCACGCTGGCGGCCCTGGTGCTGGGGTGGATCGTGCTGGCGCGCTCCAAATTCGGGTTTCAACTCAAGGCGGTTGGCTACAACCCCGTGGCCGCGCGCCGGGCGGGGATCGACGATGGCAAGGTGGTAATTCTGTCCATGGCGATTGCCGGGGCACTCGGTGGGTTGGCGGGGGCCATGATGATCCAGGGCGAGCAGTACAGCCTGAAGAGCGGCTTTTCGTCCGGATTTGGCTTTGACGGTCTGGTGGTGGGCCTGCTGGCCCGGGGCTCTCCGCTGGGGGTATTGCTGGGCGCGCTGTGCTTCGGCTTCCTCCGGTCAGGGGGTATCGCCATGGAAATCACCGCACGGGTGCCGGCAGCGGTGGTGCTCATCATTGAGGGCCTGCTGGTGGTGACAATCGCGGCGGCCTCCCAATTGGCAGCCCACAAGGAAGGTGCGTCATGATTGCCGAACACTTGGCATTGTTCGTGGCCTCCAGTCTGCGGCTGGCCATGCCGTTGGTGTTCGCGTCCACCGGGGAACTGGTCAGCGAGCGCGCAGGCGTGCTGAACCTGAGCCTGGAGGGGATGATGCTCACGGGCGCCTTCTTTGGCGCCTGGGGATCCTGGAGTACGAATGACCCCCTGCTGGGTCTCCTGATCGGGGTGCTGGCGGCCTTGATCGTGGCGCTGGTGCAGGCGTGGCTCAGCGTTAGCGTGGGCGCCAACCAACTGGTGGTGGGCATCGGTTTCAACATCCTGGCCCTGGGCGCCACCACCTTGCTCTATCGGGAGGTGTTTGGCGCCCTTTCGCGCGACGCCATCCCCGGCTTCGGCAAGTGGCACGTGCCGGTGCTGGGCGACTTGCCCTGGATGGGAACTGCACTGTTTCAGCAGACCGGCTTGGTCTACTTGGGATTGGGGCTGCTGCTGGTCACGTGGTTGGCCCTGGATCAGACGGCCTGGGGTCTGGCCATCAAGGCAGTGGGAGAGGAGCCGCGGGCGGCAGATCAGGCGGGGGTGGCCATTCGGCGTATCCGCTACGGGGCCGTGCTGTTCGCTGGAGGTATGGCCGGGCTGGGCGGGGCGTTTGTATCCCTGGGGGATATCCACACGTTTACGGAAAACATGACCAATGGCGCGGGCTACCTAGCCATTACGGCTGTGATCTTTGGTGCTTGGCGCCCAGGCAAGACCTTCCTGGCCTGCTTGCTCTTCGGAGCCGCCACGGCTCTGCAATTCCAGCTGCCAGACATGGGCGTGACGGTGCCCACCACGCTGCTTCTGCTCTTGCCCTACGTGTTGGCGTTGTTGGCGGTGGTTGGGGCTGTGGGGCGCACGGCCCCTCCTGCTGCCCTGGCGCTGCCCTACCGCCGGGGTTAGCCGTTCCGCTCCCGCGCGCCGCTGGCCTCGCGGCACCAAGCTTTCCCCAGACGCGCGTATTGGGGGGCGTGAGAACAGGTGCCCCACCGCGAGCCACGCCATGGCGCCGCACCAACGGGGCCGCGCGGCGAACGCACCGGGTGCGACTCAGGCGGCCTGCTGCGGAAGCGCCCGGCGGGCGCGCAGCCAGTCGTACCAAGCCCCCAGCCCCTCGCCCGTGCGGGCGGACAGCGCCAGGATCTCCAACTCCGGATTGACGCGCAGGGCATACTCGCGGAAGGCCGCCACGTCGAAGTCCGTGTGGGGCGCAAGGTCCAGCTTGTTCAGCAACACCAGCCGCGACGCCCGGAACATGTAGGGATACTTGATGGGCTTGTCCTCGCCTTCGGTCACGCTGGAGATGAGCACCTTGCAGGCTTCGCCCAGATCGAACAGCGACGGGCACACCAGGTTGCCCACGTTCTCGATGGCCAGCACGGCGCCGGCGGGGGGCGTCAGCCGGTGCAGCGCATCGTGCACCATGTCCGCATCCAGGTGGCACATGGCGCCCGTGTTCACCTGGATCACCGGCGCCCCGGTGGCCGCGATGCGCCGCGCATCGTTGTCGGTCTGCTGATCGCCCTCGATCACGCAGAAGTGCAGTTCCCCGCGCAGCTCGGCCAATGTGCGCTCCAGCAGGGTTGTCTTGCCGGCTCCCGGCGAGCTGACGAAGTTCAGCGCCAGGATGCCCTCGCCTTCCAGCCATTCGCGGTTGTGGGACGCGATGTGGTCGTTCTTGGCCAGCAGGTCCTGCTCCACCTGTACCCGCCGCGCCTCGGTGTCGCCCTGTTCGTGCGTGTGCGCGTGGCTGTGGTCATGACTGTGCGTGTGCTCGTGCCGATGGTCATGTGTGTGCTCGTGCTCGTGCTCGTGCCCGTGCCCGTGTTCGTGGGCATGCCCCTCATCGTGGCTGTGCGCAGGGCCGTGCGCCGTATCGGGTTGTCCGCATCCGCAGGTGCCGCACATGACTCGTCTCCGTCGCTGGCCCGTGGGGGCCGATCGGCCGGGCTACCTCCCGGTCAACAGATGCGCGGCAGGGGATCGCCGGCCAACAGGTCCACGATCCGGCTGCCGCCGAATGCCGTTTCCATCACCACCAGATGCCGTGTGTCCTCCACCACCGTGCCCACGAGCTGCGCCTCCCGGCCGAGCGGATGCGTGCGGACGGCCGCCAGCACGCGCTCGGCGTGCTCGGGCTGCACGACCGCCATCAGCTTGCCCTCGTTGGCCACGTACAGCGGGTCCAGCCCCAGCATCTCGCAGGCGCCCCGCACGGGCTCGTGCACGGGGATGGCGGCCTCCTGGAGCCGCATGCCGACGCCGGAGCGCTGGGCGATCTCGTTGAGGCAGCTCGCCAGCCCGCCCCGGGTGGGATCGCGCATGGCGTGGACGGCGCCCGGCGCGGCAGCCAGCATGGCATCCACCAGCGGCCACAGCCCGGCCGTATCGCTCTCGATCGCCGCCTCGAACTCGAAGCCCTCGCGGCGGGACATGATGGCCATGCCATGATCGCCCAGGCTGCCACTGAGCAGAATGCGGTCACCCACCTGCGCGCCCGCCGCGCTGATGCGCGTTCCGTCCGTCATCAAGCCCACGCCCGCGGTGTTGATGAACACCTTGTCGGCACTGCCGCGGTGCACCACCTTGGTGTCGCCCGTCACGATCTGCACGCCGCTGATGGCCGCCGCCGCGCGGATGGAGGCCAGGATGCGCTCCAATTCGGCCAGGGCCAGGCCCTCCTCCAGAATGAAGGACAGGCTGAGGTAGAGCGGCCGTGCGCCGCCCATGGCCAGGTCGTTCACCGTGCCGTTGACCGCCAGCGCCCCGATGTCGCCACCGGGAAAGAAGATCGGGTCCACGACGAACGAGTCCGTCGTGAAGCCCAGCCGCAGGCCGTTGATCTCCAGCGTGGCCTGGTCTTCCATGCGGTCCAGCAGGGGGTTGGCCAGTGCGGGCACGATCAGCCCGTCCACGAGCTGGTGCATGCTGCGCCCGCCGCTGCCGTGGGCCAGCAGCACCTCCTTGCCGTCGGGCCGGTGGTTGTGTTGCTCCATGGTGTGCCTCAGCCCGTGGCCGGCCAGTGGCGGCCGTAGTGGTAGTACGCGGCGCAGGCGCCCTCCGAGGAGACCATGCAGGCCCCCAGCGGCTTCTCCGGCGTGCAGGCCGTGCCGAACACGCGGCAGTCCCAGGGCGCCTTCAAGCCCCGCAGGATGTCCCCGCACTCGCAGGCCTTGGGGTCGCGGCTGGGTGCCGGCGGCTGCAGCGCGAAGCGCCGCTCCGCGTCGTGCGCCGCGAAGGCGGGGCGCACCTTCAGCCCGCTACCGGGAATCATGCCCAGCCCGCGCCAGGTCATGTCGCTCGTTTCGAACACCGTGTCCACGGCCGCCTGCGCCTTCAGGTTGCCCATTTCGGAGACGGCGCGCCGGTACTGGTTTTCCACCGTGGCGCGTCCCTCGCGCTGCTGGCGCAGCACCATCGCCGTGGCCTGCAGCAGGTCCAACGGCTCGAAGCCGGAGATGACCACCGGCTTGCCGTATTCCTCCGCGATAAAGCGGTAGATGCGGCTGCCGGTCACCAGACTTACGTGGCCGGGCGCGATGAAGGCATCCAGCCGCACTTCCGGCGCGTCCAGGATGGCCCGGATGGCCGGGGGCACCGTGACGTGGTTGGAGACGATCGAGAAGTTCGTCAGCCCCTGCTCGCGCGCCAGCAGCACCGCCATGGCGTTGGTGGGCGCGGTGGTCTCGAAGCCGATGGCGAAGAACACGACGGGGCGGTGCGGGTTGCGCCGGGCGATCTCCAATGCATCCAGCGAGGAGTACACCATGCGCACGTCCGCGCCCCGGGCCTGCTCGCGCGCCAGGGAAGAGCGCGAGCCGGGCACGCGGATCATGTCCGCGAAGGTCGTGAAGATCACGTCGTCCTGCCAGGCGAGCTGGATAGCCAAGTCCACCTTTTCCCGCGGCGAGACGCACACGGGGCAGCCGGGCCCGTGGATGTACTCGATCTCCGGCGGCACCATCTTGTGGATGCCATACTTGAAGATCACCGCGGTGTGCCCGCCGCAGATCTCCATGATGCGCACCGGTGCGCGCACCAGCGAACGGATCTCCCGCACCAGGCGCTGGGCCAGGGCGGGGTCGCGGAATTCGTCCATGTACTTCATGCGCCTTCTCCCCTGTCGTGCGTTCAGCCGAGCGCGCCCACTTCCAGTTCGCCCATCTGCTCCAGCAGCCGCAGGGTCTCCTGGGCCTCCGCCTCATCCAGCCGGCTGAGCGCGAAGCCCGCGTGAATGAGCAGATAGTCGCCTACCCGCACGCCGTCCAGCAGGTGCGTGGAAGCGGTTCGCGTGACGCCCGCCACCTCCACGGTGGCCATGGCGCCGTCCAGCGTGACGACGCGGGCGGGAATGGCTAGACACATCGCAACGCCTCTCCGATCATGGCTTGCCCGAGCGCGAGCCCCCCGTCGTTGGCGGGCACGCGCCGGTGCGTGAATGCCTGCAGCCCCCGCCGCTTCAGCACCACCAGCGTGCGGCGCAGCAGCAGGGTGTTCTGGAACACGCCCCCGCTCAGCACGACGGGGTGCGGGCCGTGGCGTACGGCCAGCCGCGTGCAGACATCGCCCACGGCCTCCGCCAGCGTGTTGTGGAAGCGTGCCGCCAGCGCGGCTGGCGGATCGCCACGCAGCAGCCCGCGCGCCACGGCGCCCAGCAGGGCGGCACTGGGAAGCTGCCAGGGCGCCGCGCCATCAGGCGGCACGCCCAACTCCAGCGGGAACACGTCGGTCACCGTGGGGTCGGCTCGCTGCTCAAGCTCGATGGCAGCCTGCCCCTCGTAGGTCACGCGGGTGCGGCCGGTCAGCAGCGCCGCCGCCGCGTCGAACAGCCGCCCCACGCCGCTGCTCTGGGGCGCGTTGAAACCCCGCGCCACCATCTGCTCCACCACGCGCGTCTGCGCCGTGGCGATGCCAGGGAGCAGTCGCGGCAGCAGCGCGGACGCCTCCGGCCCGAAGGCCTGCCCCAGCAGCACCTGGGCGATGCGCCAGGGCTCGCGGATGGCCTGTGCGCCGCCCGGCAGGGGGAAGTAGCTCCAGTGCGCCGCGCGGTAGTAGCTCCCGTAGTCGGTGATGAGGAACTCGCCGCCCCACAGGTGCCCGTCGGTGCCATAGCCCGTGCCGTCAAAGGCCACGCCGATCACCGGGCCCACCAGGTCGTTGTCCGCCATGGCGCTGGCGATGTGCGCGTGGTGGTGCTGCACGCCCACCACCGTCCGGCCTTCCGCGTGCTCCTGCGCGTAGCGGGTGGAGAGGTAGTCCGGGTGCAGGTCGTGCACGATCAGCGAGGGCTCGATCTGGAACAGGCGCTGGAAGTGCTCCACGCCGCTTACGAATGCGGCGTAGGTCTCCTCGTTCTCCAGGTCGCCGATGTGGTGGCTCATGAATGCGAAGCGGTCGCGTACCAGGCAAAACGTGTTCTTCAGTTCGCCGCCACAGGCCAGGATCGGATGCGAGACGCTCCGCCGCAGCCGGATCGGCTCCGGCACGTAACCCCGCGACCGCCGCAGCAGTTGCGGCGCCGCCGGCCCCGGCCGCAGCACGGAGTCGTCGCAGCGCACGTGGATGGCGCGGTCGTGCAGCAGGAACGCATCCACCAGCGGCCCCAGCCGCCGCAGGGCATCCTCGTCGCGGTGGGCGATGGGCTCGTCGCTGCCGTTGCCGCTGGTCATCACCAGCGCCAGGCCGCTATCGCCCAGCAGCAGGTGGTGCAGCGGCGTGTAAGGCAGCATCAGTCCCAGTTCCCGGAAGCCGGGCGCCACCGCTTCCGCCACGTCCGCATCCGCGCGGCGCGGCAGCAGCACGATGGGGCGCTCGGGCGCGGCGAGCAGGGCCGCCTCCTGCGCCTCCACGTGGCAGAGCCTCCGCGCCTCGTCCAGGTCGGCCACCATCAGCGCGAAGGGCTTGTCGTCGCGCTGCTTGCGGCGCCGCAGTTCGGCGACAGTGCTCGCGTTGCGTGCGTCGCAGGCCAGGTGGTAGCCGCCGAGGCCCTTCACGGCCAGGATGCCGCCCGCGCGCAGCCGCGCCACCGCGCCCGCCAGGGGCTCCTCCGCCAGCGGCTGGCCGACGGCATCGAGCAGGCGCAGTTGCGGCCCGCAGCGCGGACACGCCGTGGGCTCGGCATGGAAGCGCCGGTCCGTGGGCTCCCCATACTCCGCCTCGCAGTCCGGGCACATGGCGAACGCGGCCATGGTGGTGTTGGGGCGGTCGTAGGGAATGTCCTGGATCAGCGTGAAGCGCGGGCCGCAGTGCGTGCAGTTGATGAACGGGTGTCGGTAGCGGCGGTTGCCGGGCGTGCGCAACTCGGCCAGACACTCCGGGCAGGTGGCCGTGTCGGGCGAGATCAGCGTGAAGCGGCGCACCGCCCCTCGGCTGGCCTCGATGTGGAAGGTGCGCTGCCCCCGTGGCGACAGCGCCTCGCTCCGCAACGATTCGATGTGCGCCAGCGGGGGCAGCGTGGTGTGGAACCGCGCCAGGAAGGCCTCGTGTGCGGCCGGCAGGCCCTCCAGCTCGATCACGACGCCGTGCGCATGGTTGTACACGAAGCCCCCCAGGCCGCAGGCCGTGGCCAGCGTGTGCACGAACGGGCGGAAGCCCACGCCCTGCACCGTGCCCTGCACGCGCAGGCGCACCCGCTGCACCCCCGCGGCAGCCCGCACGCGCACCGACACTTCGTGCCCGCTGTGGCGCCATTGCCCGCGCATGCGTCGTTCCTGTTCCGGGCGCCGCATGTCAGTCTCCCTCGAAGGCCTGCACGCGCAGCTCGCGGCCGGTGACCAGCCGCGCGCCCCAACTGCGGCAGTGCGGACACGGTGCCAGCCCGCCCGGCATGGGAAACTCACGGTGACAGTGCAGGCACTCGCCCACGGCCGCCTTGCGTTCGATGCACAGCTCCGCGCCCTCGGCGAGGGTCTCGCGGGTCGCGGCGTCGAAGCAGAAGCGCAGGGCCTCGCACTCCACGCCGGCAGCCTCCCCCACCTCCAGCACCACCCGGGTCACCGTGCGGATGCCTTCGCGGGCGGACAACTCCGCCAACAGCTCCACGATGCTTTGGCTCAGGGCCAACTCATGCACGGTCGTGCCTCCCGCTGCATTGCCTCAGTGCGGCCTCCGCGCGCCGGGGGTCAGGCGATGGCCGCCTCCGCCCGCAGATCGTCCAGCGCAGCGTGGACGGCCTGGATGGCCCGGGGCAGCGCCGCCGCCAGGGGCGGCGACAGCTCCAGCGACATCCCGCACCCGTCCGCGATGGATACCGTGACCAACTCGATGCGCGGCTGTGCACCCAGCACCTGCGCCGCGTCCACAAGGTCCTTGAGCCCGATGTCGTGCGCTACCAGCGTGCGCGGATAGTCACTCGCGAAGCGCGGCCGCAGGCGCGTGACGCTGCCCGCGGGGCGTCCGTCGATCGTGGCGTCCACCACCACCAGCGCCGGGTGCTCCGTCAGGCACGAGAGCAGGTGCAGCCCCCCGGTGCCGCCATCCAGCACCGCCACGCCCGGAGGCAACGGCGCCTGCTCCAGCCGCCGTGCGACGTGGACACCCACGCCCTCGTCGCCCAGCAGCAGGTTACCGATGCCCAGCACGAGCACGTCCGCCGTTGAGACGGGGGACGCGCTCGTGCCGGGCGCTCGGGCCTCCGCAGGCGCGGTGGCCGGGTTGCGCCGTGGAGCCCTCATCGGGATTCCACGCGGCGCCACCCGCTGACCATGGTGGAGATGATTCCCCCGTGCTCGGTGCGCTCATTGAAGTACACCAGGTACACGTGCAGAATCGCGAACACGGGGAACATCCATGCCGCCACGTGGTGCCACAGCCGCACCGTGGCAGGGCTGCCCATCAGCGGCACGATCCAGGCAAACAGCCGCGGGAACCAGGAATCGCTGCCCGCCGCGTACAGGCCGAAGCCGGAGACGACCATGAAGATCACCACCAGGAACATCAGCAGGTAGATCAACCCGGCCAGGGCGTTGGCACCCACGATCGTTCGTCCGCGCCCCGAGAGCAGCAGATAGCGCTTTGCCATCTCGCCCACCTGCGCCCACTGGCTCCGGCGCAGCGGGAGGTAGCGGAACCAGCGCGCGAAGCGGTTGCCCCGGAACGCCCAGTACAGCCGCAGCGCAATGTTGCACACGAAGATATACGCAGTGGCGAAGTGGATGAAGCGCACCGTGCCGAACCAGTACCCGAACGCCGCCTCGTTGTGCCCCAGGAACACGGGTGGATTGCCGATGATGAGCCCCGTAACGAACAGCGTCACGACGCACAGCACGTTGATCCAGTGGAACGCCCGCACCGGGGCCTCGTAGACGTAGACCTCCTCGAATAGCCTCGCCATACCGGCCTCCTAGAAGACATCGAGCTGGTGCCGATAGCTGCCCGATTCGTCGTACAGGTGCACCGCGCAGGCAATGCACGGATCGAACGAGTGGATCGTGCGCAGGATCTCCACCGGTTGCTCCGGATTGGCCACCGGCGTGCCCAGCAGGGCGGCCTCGTACGCGGAGCGCTGCCCCTTGGGGTCGCGCGGCGAGGCGTTCCAGGTGCTGGGGACGACGAGCTGATAGTTGTCGATCTTGCCGTCCTTGATGACGATCCAGTGCGCCAGCGCCCCGCGCGGCGCCTCGGAGAGCCCCACGCCCTTGGCCTCTGCGGGCCAGGTGGAGGGATCCCAGTGCGCGTTGTCGAAGGTGCGGCTGTCGCCGTTCTTGATGTTGGTGAGCAACTGGCCGTAGAACTCCTTGGCCCAGCGCGCCACCAGGCGGGTCTCCAGGCCCCGCGCCGCGGTGCGGCCCAGCGTGGAGAACAGCGCACCGACGGGCACCTGCAGTTGCTTCAGCGCCGCGCCCACCTCCTCGCGCACCTCCGCGTTGCCCGCGGCATAGGCAACCAGCATGCGGGCCAGCGGGCCCACCTCCATGGGCTGGCCCTTCCAGCGCGGTGTCTTGAGCCAACTGTACTTCTGCTCCACCTCCAGGTGCTCGTAGGGCGGCTTGGGCCCCGTGTAGTTGAGCTTCGTCTCGCCCACCCAGGGGTGCTTGCCGGCCTGGTCGCCGTCGCTGTACTCGTACCAGGAGTGCGAGATGAACTCCTGGATCTGCCCCGGGTCCGTGGCGTCGATGGGCACCACCTCGTTCAGGTTGCGGCCCAGCACGATGCCGCGCTGGAACTTGAACCGCCCGGGATCGCCGTAGCCGTTGGTGGGCAGGTCGCCATAGGCCAGGTAGTTCTCCAGCCCACCGCCGATGGCGCCCCAGTCCTTGTAGAAGGACGCGACGGCCAGCAGGTCCGGCAGGTACACCTGCTCCACGAAGGTCTGCGCCTGATCGAGCAGCGTGCCCACCTCGGCCAGCCGCTCGATATTGATGGCGTTCACCTCCTCCGTGTTGATGGCGCAGGGTACGCCGCCCACCAGGTAGTTGGGGTGTGGGTTCTTGCCGCCGAAGATGGCGTGCACCTTCACGATCTCCCGCTGCCAGTCCAGCGCCTCCAGGTAGTGCGCCACGCCCAGCAGGTTCACCTCCGGCGGCAGTTTGTAGGCCTTGTGGCCCCAGTAGGCATTGGCGAAGATGCCCAACTGCCCGCTGGCCACAAAGGCCTTGATGCGGTTCTGCACGTCCTGGAAGTACTTGGGCGAGCTCTTGGGCCAGCGCGAGATGCTGCGGGCAATCTCCGAGGTGCCCTTGGGATCGGCCTTCAGCGCGCTCACCACATCCACCCAGTCCAGCGCGTGCAGGTGGTAGAAGTGCACCACGTGATCCTGCATGTACTGGGCGGCGAACATCAGGTTGCGCACCAGTTCCGCGTTGGGCGGCACGGTGATGCCCAGGGCGTTTTCCACCGTGCGCACCGAGGCCAGCGCGTGCACCGTGGTGCACACACCGCAGGCGCGCTCCGTGAAGGCCCACGCATCGCGCGGGTCACGCCCCTTCAGGATGATCTCCAGGCCCCGCACCATCGTGCCGGAGCTGTAGGCATCCACGATGCGGCCGTCCTTGATCTCGGCCTCGATCCGCAGATGGCCTTCGATCCGGGTGATGGGATCGACAACGACGCGCGTAGCCATCACTCACCTCCTTTGTTCGCCTCGTCCGCCTTGCGGGTCCGCGCATCCCGGACGCCCGTCGCGACCGCATGGATGCCCACGCCCACGCCCGTGGCGATGGCCGCGATGGCGCCCACCCGGTCCGCCGTGGATTCGATGCCGAAGCCGGGGAAGGACGGGAGCTGGCGATAGAACGGAGAGTTGTCCCAGAAGCCCGCCTCGCTGCAGCCGATGCAGGGGTGGCCGGACTGGATGGGGAAACTGGTGCCCTCGTTCCACTTGGTCACGCCGCAGGCGTTGTACGTGACCGGGCCGCGGCAGCCCAGCTTGTACAGGCAGTAGCCGCGCCGCGCGTTCTCGTCGTCGAAGGATTCGGCGAAGAGCCCTGCGTCGAAGTTCGGGCGCCGGTAGCACGTGTCGTGTACGCGCCGCGAGTAGAACGCTTTGGGCCGGCCCGTGTCCGTCAGCTCCGGCAGCCGGTCGAAGGTCAGCAGGTGCACGATGACGCCGGCCATCACCTCGCCGATGGGCGGGCAGCCCGGCACGTTGATCAGCGGCTTGCCGTGCAGAAGCTCGTGCATCGGCGTGGCGGAGGTGGGGTTGGGGCTGGCCGCCTGCACGCAGCCGTTGGAGGCGCAGCTTCCCCAGGCAATGATGGCCTTGGCGCCCTCCGCGCCCTCCTGCACGATATCCATCGCGGAGCGCCCGGCGATGCAGCAGTAGGCGCCCTCCGCGGCGGTGGGCACGGAGCCCTCCACGACCATCAGGTACTGGCCCTTGTACTTCGTGAGCGTGTTGTGCAGCGCGGCCTCGGCCTGGTGGCCGGCGGCGGCCTGCAGTGTTTCCGAGTAATCCAGCGAGATGCGGTCCAGCACGATGTCCGCCACCAGCGGGTGCGACGATCGGATGAACGATTCGCTGCAGCAGGTGCACTCCTGGAAGTGATACCAGACCACCGGCGGACGGGCCTTGGTCTCCAGCGCATACACCACCTTGCCCAAGGCGCTGTACTCGATGCCGGCGGCCGCGGCCAGCCAGCCGCAGAGTTGGACGAAGTGGCGACGTGAGTAGCCCTGCAACTGCATCTGCTCCCACATCGTAAGCGGTTTCGGTTCCATGATCGGCTCCTCCGGCCCTTGGGAGGGAGGTGGGGACGTCGACGGCGTCGACGCGACTGCTTCCCGTTGTGCACGGGAATGCGTGGCGGGCCCGGAAGCGAAGGTGTTGTTGCAGTCGCGCGGCCAAGCGGCCAAGCATCGACCTTTGCTGTACACAGCGGGGGGATATGAGTGTCCCTAGGGTTGACTATCGATCCGGTCGGGCGGAAACGGATTGATTTGGGTCAACCGGTCTTGTGACATAGGTCAACCGGGCCGATTGACGGAGGACAATCCGGGGGGAGCGGGGCGTGTTTTTGCGATCGTCGCGACACCTTTGCGGGCGCCATGGCAGCGGCTCTCGGGCGTGTGAAGGGCTGTGGGGTTGGTGTTGGTGGGTGGCTGGAAAGCCTGACGTTCTCGTTGCGTGCTTGTGCGGTGCTCGATAGCTTAGCGTTGCTATACACCCGAGCGCTGACGGGTCTGCCCCGCTGGATAGGCGCACGGGTTCCCGGTGGGCAGACCGCCGGGTTCCTTCGCTGCCCAAAGCCCTACGCGTGGTTGCGTTGCCGACTGGCTTGACGGGCGGCCAGGTGCGGCCGAAGCCGCTGGTGCCGGACGTGCGCACGGCGGCGGACCGCTCGGCCGCCAAGGGCGGGGGCGGGCAGTCCTTCACGGGCGAGCAGCCGGGGTGGCCATATACCGACAGGAAGGACCTGTAACATGATGTTTGACACTGTCTCGACTCGTGTTACACTGCGGGCATGATCGGGAGCTTCCGCCACCGTGGCTTGGCGCGGTTGTTCATCGAGGACGACCCCAGCCGACTGCGGCCGGACCTGGTGGATCGAATCCGCCGCCGCCTTGGCGTGCTGCACTTGGCGGAACGGCTGGAGGAGTTGAATATCCCCGGCTTCAATTTTCACGGACTGCGCGGAAGGCCACGACGTCACACCATCCACGTCAATGGCCGCTGGTGCATCACCTTCGAATGGATCGACGGCGATGCTTGGCGCGTAGACCTGGAACAATACCATCGAGAACGGCTCCCATGACCCAGCCGCGCGAAACCGTCGTCGACAGGTCGCACCGCATGCCGCCAGTGCACCCGGGCGAGGTGCTGCGTGAGGACGTGCTGCCCGCGCTGGGCATCTCCGTCAGCGAGGCGGCGCGCCAGTTGGGAATCTCTCGGCAGAGCCTGCACCGGATCATGGCGGGCCACCAGCCCGTCACCGTGGAAATGGCCCTGCGCCTGGGCCGGTTCTGCGGCAACGGACCCGCGCTGTGGCTGCGCATGCAACAGGCTTACGACCTGTGGCAAGCCGAGCCGCGCCTGCGGGACGAACTGGAGCGCATCCCCGTCCACGGCTGAAGCCACCGGGCAGCGTGTCCCAGAGCCTGCCGGTGGCGCCACGCTGACACCGTGCATGTCCACATTCGTCTGCCTTTGTCCGCTGCGCCCGCCGTCCTTCTACGCTATGCTGGTGGGGCCGCAACGCCGCGACTGGCGGGGCTCTGCGGCCCGCGCGGAGAAAATTGCGAAACGGAGCCAATCGCAGCCGGGCGGGTGGCGTGGCTGATTGGCAGGGGGCGGCCGGGTCGGGACAGGAGTGCGAAACGAAGCCAACCGGGTGCGTCGTACGCGGGCGGGGACGCCCGCGCCACCGGTGCGGCGTCAGAACGTGAACAGGAACGTGAAGGTGGTGTCGGTGCGCTCGAAGGCATCCGTGGCCGGTGTGCCCTGCAGCGGGAAGCTCAGCGTGTCGCGGCCCCAGCGCTGGGAGGCGGCCAGGGAGAAGCTGGGCGTCAGCCGCAGGCCCAGGGAGACGCGGCGCTCGCGGCTGGACTTGTCGCTGAGCGGCAGCAGCACGCGGCGGCTGCGCACCAGCGTGTATTCGAGGGAGAAGCGGCCCAGGCCCAGCAGCGTGCGCAGTTCCTCCTCCCAGGCCTCGTCCAGGGAGATCTGCGTGCCCACGGTCGCTTTCAGGCTGCGCCGCTGCAGCGTGAGGTCCAGGCCATAGGCGCCCGGATCGCCCAGCAGCAAACCCACCAGCGCGGTGGATTGCGGCACGTCCAGATCCTGCGCGAGGTTGAGCGTGCCGGGGTCGCGGCCGGTCACGCTGAGCTGCCCGGTGCCGCGGCCGTAGCCCAGCAGCAGCACGCCCACGCGGTAGGCCAAGCCCACCTGCAGGGGCATGCGGTCTGCCACGTCCTGCGTGAACGTGTCGAAGCGATAGGTGTCCGTGCGCTTGGCGGCGCTGAGCACGAGCCAGAGCTGATCGGTCTCCGTCAGCAGGCCCGTGAGATTGCCGCTGAGATAACCGCCGCCGAGCTCGCGGTCGTTGCTGACGGTGAGGCTACCGGAGCGCTCGGTGAAGGAGCGCTGCTCGGTCACGCCGCCCAGGCCGAACCAGCCCCGCTGCAGGGCGGCCTTGGTCTGCCACAGGTCATCCTCGATCTTGGTGTTGTCCGTGCCTGCGGTGGTGGTGGAATCGGTGCTGCTGCTGAAGTCGGAGATGGTCACGGAGAGCAGGGAGCCGGGCCAGGTGGCCTCCCGCTCGGGAAAGAACGTCTGCGCCCGTGCCACGCCACCCTGCGCGGCGGCGAACGCCAGCAGCAGGATCAGCCTCCACGCCCATCGCCAGTGGCGCCACATGGTTGCTCCTCCTCTGCCAAGCCTGCCGCAGCGGGCCATGCTGCCGGGCGTGGATGACGCCCGGCCCGCACGACAGGCGAAGAGGCGCCGCGGCACTCCGGCGGTTGCCGATCGCCGGGGGTGTCCGTCAGCGCCTCCCTGCAAGCCCGGATTGCGTCACGTTGCATGGCCATCAGCCGCGCGCGCTACCCGGAGTGTGGATGCGGTCGCGATCCCGGAGCCGATCCCGGTCCCGGTCATAGTCGCGATCGCGGTCACGATCCCGATCCCGGTCTCTGTCCAGATCCGGCGCAACCTCGGAGGGCAGCGTGATGCCGCGGGCAGCCGCCCGGGCACGCAGTTGCTCCATGTATTGCGTGCGGATCTGCGCCCGTTCCTCATCGGTCTGGGCTGCGCGGAGCCGCTCTCTGTAGCGGAGCTGCTCCTGCTCGGTCATCAGGTCGTCCACATGAATGCGGTCGCGGTCGCGCAGGCGATCCCGATCGCGGTCCTGGTCCTGTGCGATGAGCCACTGCTGCGTATCAGCCAGTGGTGCCACCGCCTCGTCGTATGGCTCCCGCGCCTGGGCGGGCATGGCTGCGAACAGCAGCCCGGCGACCAGCACGGGAAGCCAGATCCATCTGAACATGACTGACCTCCTCTCGTTGATGGAATGCGCGGTCCTTGCGCCATTCCCGGAGCGTCTTCCTACCGCTCCGCCTGGATGAACCGCGCGGGGGCCCTGCCCTGGGCGGCTCGCGCGGCCTGCTACACCCAGCGACCCGTCATTGGGTCGAGGTCGGAACTTCGTACTCATGGATGAACTCGATCACGGCCCGGGAGTCGTCCACAGCCGCCGCGAATCCATCCACCCCACCATCGGACGAGACGTACGGGGTGCTGTCGAACACCGCCTCGTACAGGCTCACCGTGGTGGGCGTCCAGCTACCGTCGGGGTTCTGCACCAGCACCGTTACCATGGTGCTGCTGTAGGCGGCCTCGCGGTCGTAGGTGAACGTGGAGTAGTCCACATACTTGTCACCGGTCGGCAGCACGATCGTGCCGTTGAGGTCCAGAATGGTGTTCATGTAGACCACCGTGTCCACCGTCACGCCCGTCGTCTTGTCGGCCGCCGCCGCCAGGAAGGATGCTGCGATCTTAAGGTCTTCCACGGTCAGCGTCCCGTCCTTCAGGCTCGTCAACGCACCCAGCACCTCATCCGACGCGGTGAGGCCGGGCAGCGAGCCCGTGTTCATCAGCGTCGTATACAGCGCCAGGTTCGCCAGCGGCGAGTCGATGGTCGACGTGACCCCATCCACCGTGATCGACAACCGGCCTGCCGCGTCCAACGTCACCGCCGAAGCGGCGTTCAGCAGGTCGATGACCTCGGTGAGCTGCCGATCCAGCACCTTCTGCGGCGAGCGACCCACGCTCAGGCGGCTGAAGGTGACTTCGACCGTCAGCGTTTCATCCAGCGGTGCACCCTCCTCGTCCAGCGGAATCAGGTTGCCTTCCGCATCAATGGGCTGCACCCAGCCTTCGGGCGTCAGAATCGGCACACCGTTGGCATCCCGCAGGATCACCCACAGGTCGCCATAGATGTCGCCACGATTGCTGCCCGCGGCGCCCGGCTTGCCGTGCGAACCGCTGCCCGGCTTGCCGTCACGACCCGGGCCTGCCCAGGCCGGCCGGTCCGAATCTTCCGGGCCGTCGCCCTCGTCGCCTTCCTCTGCGGCTGCGCCGATATCGCCCGGTGCGCCGCCCGTGGAGAGATGACCGCTCGAGCCCTGGCTGCCGCCCTTGCCCTTGGTGACCTCGCCACTACCACCCTTGCCGGCACCGCCTTTGTATTGGCGTCCGCCGGTTTCCTGCGTTTCGGCCTGCGCCTTGCTCCAGCCGTCCGATGCGCCACCGCTGAACGAAGGCACGGCGAACGGAATCACGATCAGCGCCAAGGCCACAAAGAGCGCAATCAGGTGCGCTCTCAAGCCCGCAATTCGTTTCGCATCCATGGCCGGTTCCTCCGCTGTGATTGGATGACTTGTGCGTCCCCGGGCCCGTCGTTTCATTGAGTCGACTCGCCCGCCCTTCCGCTTGTCTAAATGGTCCCATGTGCGTGCGGCTGCTGGCTTTGATGCAGGTCAAAATTCACGTTCGCGCAAATCCGCAACGGGAGCGGATTTGCGGGGAGGGCGGGGTCATGAATTCGTCAGAAACGGCCATGCGCACCCACGGATCGGCGAATTGCCGTGCGGCGGCGCCTGTTCGGCCGATACCCCTACCCCCTATCCCTCGTCGAGGGCCGGTAAACGCCGGCTGGTGGAGGGTGGCTAGCGCCGCCCGATTTTGAGGAAGACCTGGTTGCGCTGGAAGGAGGCGACGGGCTCCGTGGAGCTGTTGCGCAGGTGGTCGTAGGCCACGCCGAGAAAGAGATGGCGTCCCACCGCATAGCGGTACTCCGCGCCCGCGTCGTAGGTGTCGTCCGACCTTGCGATGCCCTGGAAGTCGCTGCGCGTCATGCCCGCCCAGATGCGCAGCACCAGGTCGCCGTCGCTGCGCTGCTCGAAGCGGACGCCCGTGGCGCTGGCCAGGTAGCTGGAGGCTTCTGGGATGATCGTCTCCTGCACCGAGCGCTCCAGATAGGCCGAGAGACGGGTGGCGCGCGTGATGCGCCACGCCAGCGTGCCGCCGTAGTCCGCGGTGTGCACGTCCACCAGCCGGGCATCGTCGTAATTCTGCCGCAACTGGCCCGCGTAAAGCTGGCCCTCGAACGCCTTGCCGGGTTGCCACGCCAGCCCCAGATCCGTGGTGTAGCCTTTGGAATTGCGGTAGAAGCCGTCGGCGTCCGGCATAAGCCGATAGGCGCGTGTGTTCAGGTCCGTGCGCCAGAAGGCCTCCAGCCGGGGTGAGAGGAAATAGCCCAGGCGGCCTCCCAGCGTGGAGGTCTCGCGGTCGCGGTCGTCATTGCTGATGGCCACCAGGTCGCGGCCTGTGGGGCCGCCGGGGATGCCGGTGGAGATGTCCAGCGCGTGCACGTCCTCGAAGGCAAGCTGCTCCTGGGCGAGGCTGAGCCGGCCGGACCAGCGACTGGAGCGACCTTGCACGCCCAGGTTGGCGTGGGCGTCGTGATACACCGTCGGCTCGATGCCTGCCACGTCGTTTGGGGAGCCGCGCTCCTCGTGCTCGCGCCGGTGCCCGATGCCGGCGAAGACACTGGCCGTGCGCGAAAGGTCGAAGCGTCCCTCCAACTCCAGCCAGTAGTCATGATAGCTGTCGTCTGTGAACTCCGCGTGGCGGCCGATCTCCAGGCCGACATCCGTTCGCAGCCGGTGCTCGCGCCAGTTGGACCGCAGCGAGCCGGAGGCGGTGACAATCGTTGTGGTGTCGTCCTGCCGATTGCGGGGCGTGGTGAACACGTTGTCGTCATACAACTCCGTCAGCACCAATTCCGGATACAGACGAAAGGTGCCCACCTGCACGTACACCGGCTCGTTGCGGGCCCGCTCCAGGGCGGAATCGAGCTGTACGCGCAGTGGTGGTAGGGTCAGTGCGGCCGTGGAGGCGGCCCGCCCCAGCCCGGGTGACAGCGCACTGACGGCCAGCATGCACCCGGCGGTGGCGATCCTGCCCAGTGCGCACAGCGGACTCACGGGAACCTCGTCGAAGAGGAAGCGCTTCGATGATTGCGGGGCAAAGACACCGGGCGACTGCCCCAGATGGCGCTGCAGCCCGGTGACGCCGCGGTGAGGATTGGTGGGATGCCAACCCGGTGGGTGCAGTGCTGGCCGAGGGTGAGCCCCCGCGCCCGTGCGGCTGACCAGGCCGACGAAGCCGAGGCCGTGGGACGCGGGGGCGATGGGAGCGCCTACGGATAAGTGATCTCCATCGCAGGCAGGAGCTTGCCCATGCCCTCCAGCACCTCGAAGGCCGCCACACGCTGCTCGAACACGCCGTTCACCTCGGCACGTCGCGCCTGGTACACTTCATTCTCGCTGTCCAGCAGATCCAGGAGTGAGCGCTTGCCCACGCCGAACTGCTGCCCGTAGGCATCGCGGGTGCGGCTGCTGGCCGCCACGGACTGTCGCAGCGCCGCCAGGCGGGCATCGGCTGTCTGGTGCAGCGTCCAGGCCAGGCGCAGGTTCTCTACGATCTGGCGCTCCACTCGCGAGCGAGCGTGGGTCGCCTCGCCGATCTGAGCGGCCGCCTGGTTGCGGCGAGCGATGTCTGCCCCGCCGTTGAACAGGTTGTAGTTCAGCCGCAGCAACAGGGAGGTGTCGCGGTTCAGGCCTTCCAACCCGTCCAGGTCCTTGCCCCAGGTGCCTTGCAGCACCAGGTCGATGCGCGGATAGTACGGCTGCGCGGCGCCGTGGTACTCGGCGCGGCTGGCGGAGATGGACGCGTTGGCTGAGGCCAGCGTGGGGTGGCTGCGGCGGGTGATCTCCAGCGCCTGCTCCAGCGTGGCCGGCAGCGCATCCGCCTTGAGCTGCGGCACCTGCAGGTCGCCACCCGGAGGTTCACCCACCAGCCGTTCGTAGTTTATGGCCGCATCCTGGCGCAGCCGCCGGTCGGCGATCAGATTGGCCTGCACGAGCGCCAGCCGTGCAGCCACCTGGTCCAGATCGGCCGTGCCCATCACGCCCGACTGCGAGCGCTGCCGCACCTGCTGCTGGATGCGCAGGTGCGTGGATTCGAGGTCGAGGCTCAGCGAGACCAGCGCATCGGTGCGCAGGAGGTTCAGGTAGACGCGCGCCGTGCGCAGGGCGATGTTCTCCGCCGTGCCCTGGATGCGATTGGTGGCCCAATCCAGTTGCGCCGTGCGCAGTGCCACCTCCGCTTCCGTGGCAAAGCCATCGAAGAGGTTCTGCTGGATCGTGAGCGCCGCCTCGCGCCGCGTCAGGTCCACCGTGCCCGGGGTCCCCAGGGCGCGGGTGGTGGGGTTGTCGCTGCTCTCCGGGCCCACCGCCGCCTGCACGTCGATGCGCGGGTAGTAGCCGGCGTGGGCGCGGTTCAAGGCCTCCACCTGTGCTTCCTGGCTGCTCGTTTCGACGAGAAGCTCCGGGTTGTTCTTCAGGGCCTGTTTGACTGCGTCGTCCAGTGAAAGCGCCTGGCTGTTCGAGGCGAAGGCCCCAACCAATGCGATGCCGATGAACAGACCCACGACCATGGCGGCCCGCGCAATGGGCAGCATGACGTCCTCCTTGGATCCGTTGGAATGAACTGGGAGCCCCCCGTGCTGGGGAGCGTTCCGGCGCCGCGGTGTGGTGCGTCCGCAGCGCCGGTCCGTGGCCGGCTAGCTGCCGGTCACCACGAGCGTGCCGGAATCGACCAGATCGTCCACGCTGGGCGTCGTGTTGAGCCCGTGCAGGGTGGCCAGCAACTGAAAGTCTCCACCGTCCGCAGTCCCTGCGGGATTGACGAAGAGCTGGCACACGCCGTCACCTGCATCCTGCACCTGGACGAAGTAGTCCAACGACGCACCCGGCTCAAAGCCGTCCAGCACGTCGGTGATGTTGAGCACCTCGCCGTTGCCCACATCGATGGCCGGCACCGCGCTGGATTCCGTGGGTGTTCCGCCGTCCTCGGCGGTGGGCCCCGTGTCCACCACGGCGAGATCGATGGCCGTCGGAGTTTCCGTGCCGGCTTCACCGGCCGGCGGCACATCGATGGGCTCCCCGGCGGGAGCATCCGGGCCTCCGTCCGGCAGGCCCCCGGCATCCGGCGGAGCATCCTCGCCGGTGGCCAACGCCGCAAAGGCCAGTTCGGCGCCCGTGGTGCCGGACTCGTGGCCGCCGCCGGAGCCGCCTTCCTCGCCGCCGCCCATGCCTCCTTCGTGGCCGCCCTCCTCACCACCGCCGGCAGTGCCGCCCTCGTGCCCCCCACAGCCATCGCCCTCCTCGTGGCCGCCTTCCTCACCGCTGCCCCCGCCACCGTGGCCACCTTCACCGCCATTTCCACCGACGCGGATGATGTCCTCGTCCTGGATCACACCAACGGCTGTGCCCTGCCCGATGTGGGCGTTGCGCGGGTTGCTCAGCTCGACAACGAAGTACTCGTCACCTTCCACCTTGCAGTCGGCGAAGATGTCCACGTAGATAGTGCCGGAGGTCTCTCCGGCGTGGATCACCAGCGTGCCTTCGGTGTGGCCATAGTCGTTCTGGCCCACGCCCTCGCCGCCGGAGATGGCCGTGCCGTCCGCTGTGCGGAAGTCCACCATCACGTCGTGGTCGTAGGCGTGGCTGAGCTGTACGGTGAACGACGCCGTCGCGAGGCACTCATAAGCACCGCCGCCGTGGCCCCCACCTCCACCGCCACCCATGCCACCCCCGCCTCCGCCCGTACCGCCTTCGTGGCCACCGGCTTCTCCGCCGGTGTCACCACCACCCGCGGCGGCTTCTTCACCGCCACCGGCGCCGGCTTCATGGCCGCCTTCCTCGCCGGCTCCCGCCTCGCCCTCGTGGCCGCTGCCACCGCCGCTGCCCCCACTTCCGCCACTGCCGGGATTGGGGTTGCCTGGGGGCTCCATGATACTCACGGAGGCAATCGTCAGCGTGGGCAGGTCGTCCAGCGCACCCTCACCGATCACGCCCGGCGACGTCGACTCGGCGATCACATGGCCGCCCCCGCCAAACGCGGGTAGTGGAACCTCGCTGCCGCCAGGGACGGGCCCCAGCGGCGCGTGGCCCTCCTCCTCACCGGCATCGGGTGGCCCTTCGAGCGGAGCGGAATGGCCACCCTCACTGCCGACGATGCCGGGCCCACTCGAGCCACCGGCGCCCTCAGCATCACCGCCCTCGCCTCCGGTCGGTGCCGCATCGGGCTCGCCGAGCGGGGCGACTTCCGCTGCGGGGGTGAGGGCGCCGTCCGCACCGAGCACAACCTGCGCGCCCGGCTCCACGGTCACCTCGCCTCCGGTATTCAGGGTAATGACGACCGATGCGCCGTCTTCCGTCTGCACCTGATCGTTGGAAAAGAGCTGTTGCCCCAGCTCCAGCAGGCGCTGAATGCCGTCCGGGTTCTTGACCACCGCGACGCCCGCCACGGCTGTCACCACGCCCACAGGCATCGCCTTGGCGGCAAACAGCAATTCCTTTGATGTCCACAGTGCCATGGTGTCCTCCTGCGTTCGCTCGCCCAGAGAGCCGGGCGCATCCGGATCGGATGATTCCACGTACGGTGAACGCCCCTGAGCTGCTGTCTGCTTTTGCTTGGCCCGCCACCTGTGCCTCCTTGGCACCGCACGAGACCGGTGGGCCGGAACTGCGCCGCTCAGGGCCGCTCAGGGGCGCCTTTCGGGCTTCTTCAGGCCCCGTCTGTCTATCATTCTATTTGTCGGAGCGAAGGAGCGACTATGACCGAGGTCAAATCCGCTCTACTCCTTGCCTGGAGCGGAACTCGCGGCTGCGGACGCGAAGGTCCCGCAGCGGTTCGCAAGGGCTCCGGACCGGGGATCAGCGCTCGCGCAGGGCGGTGGCCCGGGCGCGCAGCAGGGGCTTGAGCAGGTAGGCCAGCACGGTCTTCTTGCCAGTGAGGATATCTACCGTGGCCAGCATGCCTGGAATGATGGGCAGGGGATCGTTGGCTGGCCCCAGGTGGGTCTCCTCGGTGCGGACGCGCACGACGTAGTAGCTTTCGCCACTCTCGTCGCGGATGCTGTCCGCGCTGATGTTCTCAATGTAGCCCTTCAGCCCGCCATAGACCGCGTAGTCATAGGCGGTGAACTTCACGATGGCGGGCTGCTTGGGGCTGAGAAAGCCAATGTCGCTGGGCCGTATGCGGGCCTCGACCAGCAGCGTATCGCGCAGGGGCACGATCTCCACCAGGTCCTTGCCCGGCTGCATCACGGCGCCCACGGTGCTCACGAACACCTGCTTCACCGTGCCAGCCACTGGCGATCGCACCTCGGTGCGCTGTACCCGGTCTTCCAGCGCCGTGGTGGATTCGGACAGCTTGGATTGCTCGGCCTGGGCCTCATTCAGGGCGGCGCGGGCCTCGTTGCGGAACTCCAACTCGGCCTCACGCACCCGGCGCTCGGCCTCCTGGTAGCGCGACTGGGCCCACGGGATCTTGATTTTGGTGCTCTCCAGCTCGCCGCTCAGGTCGTTGGCCTGGCGCTCCAGGCGCAGCAGTTCCACCTCGGACGCCGCGCCGGATGCGACGAGGGGCCGCGTCATCTCCACCTCGCGCGAAAGCATGTCATAGCTGCGCTGCAGGTGGGCGCGCTGCGCGTGCAACTCCGCCAGCTCCTGCTTGCGCTGCACCACCTGCTGCTGCAGGATGCCCAGCTTCACCGTGAGCTGCTGCCGGCGCGTTCCGAGCAATTCGCGCTCCCGCCGCACCAGATCGGGCGCCTCGCGCAGCAGCTCGCGGGGGGTGACGAACGGCGCGTCGTCCGCCTCGGCGCGCAGGCGGGCCGCCTGGGCTTCGTGCTCCAGGTAGTGCATGCGCGCCTCGCGGTACGACGAGGCCAGCAGGGTTTCATCGAAGCGAAGCAGCACTTGGCCTTCCTGGACGACGTCGCCCTCCCTGACCAGAATCTCCGAGATAATGCCGCCCTCCAGGTTCTGCACCACCTGCACCTGGCGCGAGGGCACCACGCGGCCCACGCCACGCGTGACTTCGTCCACCTGCGCCCAGGCGGCCCAGCCCAGGCCCGCCGCGATGCACGCCACCGTGACCCACAGGATCAGCCGGGCGCCGCGGGGGGCGTCGTAGAGCAGCGCAGCCCGCGCATCCGCCACGAAGTCCAGGTCGGCCCCGACGAGGCGCCCGATCTCGGCGCGCAGTCCGGTGCGTTCGGGGGCCTCCTCCTCATCGGGCTGCGGCCGGCACACCGACAGGCCGCGCATCACCTGCGTGATGAGCATGGCCACGGCGCCCAGCGTCAGCAGGCCGGCGCCCGTGCGCAGCACCACCGCCAGGGTCTCCCACCCGTCCGCCTGCAACACGGGCAGCAGCAGCATCGTATGCCCGGTGCCGGGCACCGAGCCCATCAGCCCCCAGCGCAGGGCGCTCAGGGTGCGGGCCAGTACATAAAGCGCGAGCGCAAGGCCGGCAAGGGTGAGCTGGCCCTGCACCCAACGCCGGGGTGCCCACGGCCCTTCCCACAGGCGTGGCCCCACCCAGTGCACCATTCCAGCCACCAGCAGTGCGGCCCAGCCCCAGGCCTCTACCGGCAGCAGGGAGGGCAGCCCGACGGGCGGCGTGAGGCCATGCACCATGGAGTGCACCTCCAAGGGTGGCCCGGCCAGCAGAGCCACGGCATACCAAGCCCAGCCCAGCACGATGAAGCCCAGCGCAGGTTCATCGCGCCAGAGGCCGCCAAGCGGCCCGGCGGAGCGCAGCACGCTAAGACCGCCGGCCCACACCAGCAGCAGGCTCAGTGCGATGAGGACAATCGCACCCCAGGCCAAAGGCGTCGCAAGCGCATGTCCGAGGAACACGCCTGCCCAGCCCAAGCCGAACAGCAGCAGCAGGCCCCACAGGTGCGCCACCGGCAGCACCTCGCTCACCAGGGGCGCGCCACGCGCACGGGGGATGAAGTCATACGAGAGGCCCAGCAGCACCGCAGCCAGGGCCCAGGGCCAAGCCACATCGCCCCAGGAGTAGCGCTGCACCGCCTCATAGAGCGGAAACAGCAGGTGCACGTCGCGGTAGGGCGCTAGCACCACGCCCAACACGGAGAGGCCCACGGGCAGCAGGCCCATGGCCAGCGCCAGCAGCCCAAAGTACACGCTGATGTGCACGCCGTCCCTGCGGCGCCGGTGCAGCGTGGCCAGCACATTGATCGCCAACGGGGTGCCCGCCACAGCGAAGGCCAGCACGATGGCCCAGGGCAGGCTGCCGTTGCCGCGCAGCACGTCCGGGCGCAGCAGCAGGGTCAGCACGGAGCCCGCCAGTGCGGCCTGCCAGGCCCACAGGTGCGCGCGGGCCAAGTGGCTGCTCCACAGGCGCACGCGCAACAGCCGCTGCAGGGAATAGTAGCCGCCCATGAAGGCGCCGCCAGCCAGGGCGCCGAAGTACAGCACGAGAATCCCCGCCGCCCGTGCAGCCGCCGCAGCCGGGGCAGCCAGCTCCAGCCCGCCCAGCCCGCGCAGGAGCGCCCACACCGCGGTGGCCAGGGTGGCCGCGCCGGCCCAGCCCACCGCGGCGAGGTAGAACCCGCGCACAATACCGTCGTCGTAGCGCACGGTTTGCCTGTCCATCGTTCCTCCCGGCCGCTTCTGCTCCCCGATCCAACCCCTGCCGTCATGCCGCGCCGTGACCGCCGGCTAGGTGCCCGCAACGTTGATCCGGCCCAGCCGGAGGTTCTCCAGTACTTGATCCTTGGGCCCGTCCGCGATGATGCGACCCTGCTCCAGCACGATCAGCCGCTGCACCAGATCCAGCAGCGCGGTGCGGTGCGTGGCGATGATCAGCGTATGGCCCTCCATGGCGGAGGCGAGGCTGGCCTTGAGCACGCGCTCCGTTTGGCCGTCCATGCCCGCGGTGGGCTCGTCCATCATCAGCACGGGCGGATCCAACAGCAAGGCGCGGGCTATGGCCACGCTCTGGCGCTGCCCGCCGGAGAGGCCCGCACCGCGTTCGCCGATGGGCAGGTCGTAGGCGAGCGGGTGCTGGTCGGCGATCTGGTTGACGCCCGCCAGCCGTGCGGCACGCAGCAACTGTTCGTCCTCCACCAGCGGCGTGCCGAAGGTGATGTTGTCCCGCAGCGTGCCGAAGAAGAGCACCACGTCCTGCGGCACGTAGCCGATGTTGCGGTGCAGCTCGGCGGGGTCGAGCTGGCGAGCCTCGATGCCATCGATTCGGATGTTGCCCTGGGCCGGCTCGTAGAGCTGCAGCATCAGCTTGAGCAAGGTGGTCTTGCCGGAGCCGGTGCGGCCCAGGATTCCCACGTGCTCGCCTGGCTCGATGCGCGCGCTGGCCCCGAGAATGGAGGGCCGCGCCGCGCCGGGGAACGTGAAGTTGACGGCGTCCAGCTCGATGCGCCCCGCCATCACGGGGTGGGACACATAGGATCGCCCGCTTTCCCGCTCCGTGGGCAGCGTCATGATGTGGTTCAGTGTGCGCAGCGAGCCCTGGGCCTGGTGGAAGTGGGCTGCAAGGTTGGCCACCTGCGCCATGGGGGCGATGGCGCGACCGGTCAGGATCACGCCGGCGATGAGCCCACCCATGGAAAGCAGGCCGTCGCTGATGCGGTACACGCCGTAGATGACCGTGCCCACCAGCGCGAGCTGCTGCAGGAACACGGCGAGCGTGACGGCAGACGCGGAGAGCAGGCGCGAGCGCACGCTCCACTTGGCGATGTGCGCCGTGGCCTCCTCCAGGTGGCGCTGCATGGGGCTTTCGGCGCCCAGGGCCTTGATGCTCTCCGCTCCCACCAGGCTCTCGACCAGGGTCGCGCTGCGGATGGAGGCGCCACGCTGCACCTGCTCCACGGCGTGGCGCAACGGCACACGCACCAGCAGCCCGTAGCCCACGATCACTGGGATCGCCAGCAGCGGCACCCACACCAATGGGCCGGCGATGATCCAGATCACCACCAGGAACATGATCACGAAGGGCAGGTCCACGAACGTGGACATGGTGGCCGAGGTGATGAAGCTGCGCAGGCTCTCGAACTCTCCCAGGTTGTTGGCGAAGGCGCCCACGGAGGCCGGGCGGGCCGCCATGCGCAGACCCAGCACGCGCTCGTAGATCATCGCCGAGAGCGCCATATCGGCCTTGCGCCCCGCCATCTCGATGAACCACACGCGCAGGCCCCGCATCAGCAGGTCGAACGCGTACACGGCCGCCACACCGATGCCCAGCACCCACAGGGTCTCCACCGCGTTGTTGGGCACCACGCGGTCGTACACGTTCATGATGAACAACGGGCTGGCCAGTGCGAACATGTTGACCAGGAACGAGGCCACCAGCACGTCGCGATAGATGCGCCACGAGCGCCACAGCGTGCCCCAGAACCAGTGCCGGGGCCGCGCCAAGCCGTCGGTCTCCGCGCGTGCATCGAACTGGGCCCGGCGCCGTGCGAAGATGGCGTAGCCGGTGTAGCTCGCCTGCAGGTCGTCCAGCGCCACCTCGTGGGCGCCGCCGCCGGCCTCCGGTTGCAGCACCTGCATCACGTTGCGGTCGGGATCGATCGCCTTCAGCACGCAGGCCTGCTCATCGTGGAGCAGCAGCACCGCGGGCAGCACGAGGTTGGAGATGCGGCGCAGGGGCCGGCGCAGGATGCGCGCCGACAGTCCGGCGCGCTGGGCCGCGCGGATCAGCAGCGTGGGCGTGAAGCGATTGTCGACCAGCGGCAGGCCCGCGCGCAGCGCGTCGGCGGACTGGGGCAGCCCCTCCATGCGCAGCAGGAGCAGCAGGCACCCCAGCAGCGGGTCCTCCGTGTGCGATGCCGATTCCGCCGCGACCCAGGGTGTGGGCATCGCGTCCCGTTCCATCGTGGTCATGGGATGGGTCTCTCGTCCAGTCGGCAATCCGTCCTGCCTTTGGCTCCGCGCCATGCCTGGGTCCCCACCCGCAGAGGCCGCACAGCCCCCGCTTTAAGCGTAGTCCGTGGCGCGAAGGAGCGTCTTTGACGCAAGTCATAGCGCCGCCCCACCGGAGGGATAGCCCAGCCCGCGGAGATGTGGGCCGGGTGGGAGGATGCGTGGATGCTGCGCCGGTCAGCCGCAGTCCATCTCGTCCCGCAACTGCGAGACGTTGGCGATGGTGGCCATGCGCCCGGAAAAGGTGGCCACGCCGTCGCGCTCCAGGGCCGCGATGGTGCGGGCGATGGTCTCGGGCCGGGCGGCCAGCAACTCCGCCAGGTCGTGCCGCGAGACCGGCAGGTGGATCTGCACTTCGGTGCTGGACCGGGGCAGCGAGCGCCGCTCCACGAAGCGCATCAGCAGTCGCGCCATGCGGGCCCGCACGGGAAGTTGGGTGTGGGTGAGGATGGCATCGTGCGCGCGGGCCAGCTCGTGGGCCAGCCGCGCCAGGAACGCGTGTCCCAGCATCGGGTTGTCGTTGATCAGCGCGAACATCGCGGGGCCCGGCAGCGCGCAGGCGATCACCTCGTCCGATGCGGTGGCCGTGTTGTGGCGCTCCGTGCGGGAGAAGCAGGCGCGATAGCCCATCACGTCGCCGGCCTGCTTCAGCTCCAGCAGCACCGCGTTGCCGTGATGGTCGGTGCGCCGGATGGCGACCGTACCGGAGTGGATGCAGTAGACGCTCTTACAGGGGTCTCCCTGCCGGTACATGGAGTCGCCGCGGCGGTAGCGGCGCACCTCCTTCGCCTGGCTAAGCTGCTTGACCTGTGCGGGCGTGAGCACCCGCCACTCGGACATGGACAGGGCGGGGCAGGTGCTGCAATCGAGCTCCGGCAGCGGAGGCTCGTCCAACGGCACATGGCGATACATTGGGCGTCGGCCTGGTTGAGCAGCCCCCCGTACAACTTATATCATGCCCTCACGGATCGGCATATCGGGTGTGGTCCGCGTCAAGGGCGCGCTCGCACCGCTGGAGCGGCGCGAAAGCTGCTGAGCCTGGAGCCGCGAGGCGGCTCGCAGCAAGACGCGGAGGAATGCGCCGCCCTGCGGTACGCCCCACGAAATGCGCTGCGAGGGAGGCGGTGCGCCGCCATGCGGCACGGTCGGCCAACTGGCTGCCAATGGGCGCAGCGAGGGGCCCAGCGGGCGGGCGCGGGGCCCTAGCGTTGGCGGAGCTCCCGGCGGTAGGCGGCCGGGGTCATGCCGGTCCAGCGGCGGAAGGCGCGGAAGAACGGGCTCTGCGACTGGAAGCCGGCCCGCCAGGCGATCTCGTCCAGGCTTTCCTCGCCCGCCTGCAGCAGCTCCAGCGCCAGTTCCCGGCGCGCGTCGTCCACGAGCTGGCTGTAGGTAAGCTCCTCACACTTCAACTGGTGTTGCAGCGTGCGGGGCCGCAGGTGAAGCTGTGCGGCGAGCGCCGCCAGGGTAGGAGTATTGTCGCGCAGCAGGTCCGCCAGGGCGCTCCGCGCGCGTGCGGCGAGCGGCGCAGATGGCACCGGCTTCGGCACACGCTGGGCCATCACGCCGTCGATGGCCTGAGACAGCTCCGGGTCTGCCAGTCGCGACGGGACATCGAGCCAGCGGCTCTCGAACACCACTGCACCCCAGGGCTGATCGAAGCGCAGGGGTGACCGGAAGAATTCGGCATAAGGAGCGGGGTCGGCCGGTGCCCGCTGCATGAAGAGCGTTTCCAGAGGGGCGAAGTCGGTGCCGAACTCGGGCGAGACGAACAGCTGGGTCTGATGCACCGCGTTGGCCATGTAGAAATCAAACAGCACGTTCAATAGCGGCCAGTCCATGCGGGCGGGCCGGAGTACGATCCGGCTCACGTCGCCCCGCGTCTCCACCCGGATGTCCTGCAGGTTGGAGAGGCGGCTCAGGGCACCGTAGCCTGCCTCCAGTAGCCCCCGGAATGTATCCGCGGCCGCGATGCGATAGCCCACCACATCCATGGCGCCGGGGCGATTCCAGAGGCTAGACATGCGCAGCCCGAAGGCGGGCTCGCCGGAGCCGTGCACGGCCGCCTCCAACAATGCGAACTGCCGGGATGCGGGCAGCACGGCGAAGGGGTCCTCGATCAACGCAGGGTCGATG
The DNA here is from genome assembly GCA_035266845.1 of bacterium. GTDB lineage: Bacteria > SAR324 > SAR324 > SAR324 > JACQKK01 > DATFMP01. The sequence continues at coordinate 26,573 of DATFMP010000033.1, read as the reverse complement.
CCGGCCCCGTCAAGCAGCGCCCGCCCGTCCAGATGGGCGTCCTCCGCGGCCGCTAGGATCATGCGCGTGTTCAGGACGGAATCGAAATAGGCCATCAGCGCGTCGTGTAATCCAAGTGCGATCGGCCGGCGCGGCCCTGCCGGCCAGTCGCGCGGGTCGCGGATTCTCCAGCAAATGCCCGGTCGCGCTCGCCAGGGGGCTACCGGCGGCGCGCTGGATGATGAACGTGTCCCGGTGGAAGCTGCCGACGCGCTTCGCCGCGCCTGCTTGCCGATTGTATGGAGTCTGCAGAGCGGATGCCGGTTCTATTGCGAGTGCGCTGAGCTAGGGCGGGCGGTGAGATAGCGCAGGCAGCCGCCCAGGCTGGATAGCTTGGGATAGTCCGTTTCCGGGATCTTCATGCCCAGGCGTCGCTCCAGCGCGACGACGAAGTTCAGGAAGTCCACCGAGTCGATCTCCACTTGGTCGCGGAAGTTGATCTCCGGATCGAGCGCAGACGTGTCCGCTTCCGGAGCCACCTCGGAGAGTGCCTGGAGCACCTCGCTGGAGAGCGCGTTGTCATTCATGGGGGCCTGTTGGTGGGCAGCAGCCTCGCCGTGGGGGTGGGGTTCAGGGACGGTCAGAGCCAGGAGCCGTCTCCAGGGTGGAGATATCGCCCTCCGGCAGACCCAGCTCCTGGGCCTTGAGCAGCCGGCGCATGATCTTGCCGGAGCGCGTTCGCGGCAGGGTGGTGCGGAACTCGATCTCCTTGGGCGCCACGGCAACGCCCAGGCGCGTGCGGGCGTGGGCCAGCAGCTCGCGCCGCAACGCCTCGTTGGGCTCGTAGCCATCCCGCAGCAGCACGAACGCCTTGACCACCTCGCCGCTCACCGGGTCGGGCTTGCCGATGGCGCCGGCCTCCACGACGGCGGGGTGGCTGGTCAGGGCTCGCTCCACCTCGAACGGCCCGATGAGGTGCCCAGCGGACTTGATAACGTCGTCCGCCCGGCCCACGAACCAGTAGTAGCCGTCCGCGTCGCGTCGCACCAGGTCGCCCGTGCGATACCAGCCGTCCTGGAAGCGCTTGCGGTAGCGCGCCTCCTCGCCCAGGTAGCCCCGGAACAGCGAGGGCCACGGCGTACGCAGGGCCAGCTCGCCCAGGGTTTCCACCGCCACGGGCCGCGGGGGGCCCTCGCCGGAGGCCAGCACCTCCGCGGCGATGCCCGGTACGGGCCGCCCCATGGAGCCGGGACGGATGTCCATCGCCGCGAAGTTCGCGATCATAATGGCGCCCGTTTCCGTCTGCCACCAGTTGTCGTGGAAGGGCAGCCCGAAGGCCTCCTCCCCCCAGCAGACCGCCTCCGGATTGAGCGGCTCGCCCACGCTGGCCAGAAAGCGCAGGGCGGGATAACGGTGCTGGCGCGCCAGTGCGGTGCCGAGCTTCATCAGCAGGCGCACGGCGGTGGGCGCCGTGTACCACACGGCTACGTCGCGCTCCGCCAGGATGCGGTACCAGCGCTCCGCGTCGAACTCGGCGGCATCCACCACCACGGTGGCCCCCAGGGCGAGCGGCGCCAGGATGCCGTACACGCTGCCCGTGACCCAGCCCGGGTCGGCCGTACACCAGTAGCGCTCGCCTGCGTGCAGGTCGAGCGCCAGGCGGGCCGTGACGCGCTGGGTGACGATGGCATCGTGCACGAGTACGGCGGCCTTGGGCATACCCGTGGTGCCGCTGGTGAAGTGCAGCAGCGCCGGGGTCTCCGGCTCCGTGGGCCCGATGCGGTAGGTATCCGGCACGCGCTCCAGCAAGGAGGCCAGGGAGGCCGTGCCGGGCGGAACGGTGGCATCCGCCGCCACATCCGCCAGCAGCACGTGGCGCAGGCCCGGCAGCGCATCGCGCTGGGCGGCGATGCGGCGCTGGTACAGCGGCAGGGTCGTCACCAGCACGCGGCCCTCGCCCTTGTTCAGGCGGGCCCGCACCGGCTCCGGCCCGAACGCGGCGAAGAGCGGGGCGTACACCGAGCGCGCCTTCAGGGTGCCCAGGGCGGTGGCATACAGTGCGGGTATGCGCCCCAGCAGCGAGAACACGCGCGTGCCCGGCGGCTCACCTAGGGCGGCCAGCGCGTTGGCGAAGCGGTTGCTGAGGGCCTCAAGCTGCGCGTAGGTGGTGGGGTGCACCGCGCCCACGGCGTCCACCCACTCCAGCGCGATGCGGTCACCGTGGCCCTCGGCGATGTGCCGGGTGACCGCCTCGTGGGCCATGTTCAGCCCGGCACCGCCCGGCAGCCCCGCCAGCTCGGCGCGCGCGGCCTCCCAGGTAAAGCGGCGGCAGACCTTTTCGTAGTCGGACAGATTGGGGGGCGGCGCGTCGCTGCTGCGCTGCTTGCGGATCACCGCTGCGCTCATGGCACCTGCGCGCCCCGGCAGTACCTCCCGGGCGCCCGTTGCGAGTGTTTCCCTCCCGTCACGCGCCTAGTATCATCATACTAGAGCCATCGGCGGTCCGGCTACCGCCGGCGCGCCGTATGGTGCCCGCCTCCGCGCGGAGTCCGGTAATGACCATCCGCAACCTGGAAGCCCTCTTTCATCCGCGCTCCATCGCGCTGATCGGCGCCAGCCGGAAGCCGTCCACCGTGGGCGCCGTGCTGGCGCACAACCTGCTGGCAGGCGGCTTCGATGGGCCGGTGATGCCCGTCAATCCGCGCCACGACACGGTGGAGAGCGTGATCGCCTATCCGGACGTGGCCAGCCTGCCCATCGCGCCGGACCTCGCCGTCATCGCCACGCCCACGGAGACCGTGCCCGGCTTGGTGGCCGAGCTGGCCGGGCGGGGCACGCGCGCCGCCATCGTCATCTCCGCAGGCTTCGGCGAGATGCGCGACGAGCGCGGGCCTGGCCTGCAGCAGGCCGTGCTGGATGCGGCGCGGCCGGCGCTGCTGCGCGTGGTGGGGCCCAACTGCCTGGGCGTAATGTCCCCCAGCTCCGGCGTGAACGCCAGCTTTGCGCACGTGGCCCCACAGCCGGGCCGGGTGGCGTTCGTCACGCAGTCCGGCGCCATCGTCACCTCCATGCTGGATTGGGCCCACGAGCGCGGCATCGGATTCTCGCGCCTGGTCTCCCTGGGGGACATGGTGGACGTGGACTTCGGCGATATGCTGGACTACCTCGCCAACGACGCCGACACACACGCCATCCTGCTGTACATCGAGGGCGTCACCAGCGCGCGCAAGTTCCTCTCCGCTGCGCGGGCCGCTTCCCGCAGCAAGCCCGTGGTGGTGGTCAAGGGCGGGCGCTTCGCGGAGGGCGCGCGCGCGGTCTCGTCGCACACCGGTGCGCTGGCGGGCGTGGATGCGGTGTACGACGCGGTGTTCCGCCGGGCGGGCATGTTGCGCGTGCATAGCCTCACCGAGCTCTTTGCCGCGGTGGAGACGCTGGCCATGACCTGCCGCCCCAAGGGCGATCGCCTGACGATCCTCACCAACGGCGGGGGCATCGGCGTGCTGGCGACGGACGCCCTGATCGAGGAGGGTGGGCGACTCGCCGAGCTGAGCGAGGCGACGCTGCAGCGGCTGGACGGCGTGCTGCCGCCCGCATGGTCCCACGGCAACCCGGTAGACGTCATCGGCGATGCGACCGGGCCCCGCTACGCTGGCGCGCTGGAGGCCATTCTGGAGGACCCGGGCACAGATGCCGTGCTGGCTCTGCACTGCCCCACCGCCGTCGCCTCCGGCACGGAGGCCGCGCACGCCCTGGTAGAGAGTGCGGAGGCCCGCAGGTGCACGCACCTGCTGACGAGCTGGGTCGGCGACGGCTCTGCAGAGGAGGCCCGGCGCACATTCATCGCGCACAGCATCCCCACGTACGATTCGCCCGAGCAGGCGGTGCGGGCCTTCATGTACTTGGTCAATTACCGGCGTGGTCAGGAACTGCTGATGGAGACGCCGGCCTCCGTGCCCGAGGACTTCTCCCCGGACGTGGAGCGGGCGCAGCGCCTGATCGCCCGCGTGCTGGAGGAGCAGCGGCGGTGGCTCACCGAGCCGGAGGCCAAGGAGGTGCTGGGAGCCTACGGCGTTCCCACGGTGGCCACGCGCACGGCCCCCACGCCGGAGCTGGCGGCGAGCATTGCGGCGGAACTGGGCGGCCTGGTAGCGCTGAAGATCGTCTCGCCCGACCTGCTGCACAAGAGCGACGTGGGCGGCGTGGTGCTGGACCTGGCCGGGCCGGCCGCCGTGCAGCGTGCCGCTGAGGCCATGGCGGCGGACATCGGGGTGGCGTATCCCGAGGCGCGCCTGGAGGGCTTTGCCGTGCAGCCCATGGTGCGGCGGCCCGGAGCCTACGAGCTGCTGGTGGGGGCCACGGAAGACCCGCAGTTCGGCCCGGTGATCCTGTTCGGCCACGGGGGCACGGCGGTGGAGGTGATCGACGACAAGGCCCTGGGCCTGCCCCCGCTGAACATGCGCCTGGCCCACGAGGTGATCTCGCGCACGCGCATCTTCCGGCAGCTCCGGGGCTTCCGCGACCACCCTGCGGTGCACCTGGACGCCGTCGCCATGACGCTTCTCAAGGTTTCGCAACTGATGATCGACCTGCCGGAGGTGCAGGAGTTGGACATCAATCCGCTGCTGGCCGATGCCTACGGCGTGATGGCGCTGGATGCGCGCATCGGGGTGGCCCGCGCCGAGCGGCTGGGGGCGGAGCGGCTGGCCATCCGGCCCTATCCCAAGGAGCTGGAGGAGACGATCGTGCTGGGGGACGGGCGGCCGCTGCTGCTGCGCCCGATCCGCCCGGAGGACGAGCCCTCCCTGCAGGCGACCTTCGCCACGCTCGATCCCGAGGAGATCCGCCTGCGCTTCTTCGTGCCCATTCGCACGCTGACGCACGTCACCGCGGCGCGCTTCACGCAGATCGACTACGACCGCGAGATGGCACTGGTGCTCACCGAGCCGGGCATCCCCGGCCGCACGCGAATTTATGGCGTGGTGAGCATCATCTCCGACCCGGACAACGAGCGCGGCGAGTACGCCATCATCATCCATCACGACCTGACCGGGCTGGGCCTGGGGCCAGCGCTGATGCGGCGCATGATGGACTACGCCCGCTGGCGCGGACTACACGAGATCCACGGGGACGTGCTGCGCGAGAACAAGATCATGCTCAAGCTCTGCACCGCCTTCGGCTTCCAGCAGCGCAACATCCCCGGCGATCCCGGCGTCGTTCGCGTCGTCGCCACCCTCTGAGCCGCTGCTCCTTCTTGGCACGGTACCAAACAGCGATCGCATTCGAACCGAATCGCGTGACCGGGGTCTTACAGGCTTGAGACCCGGGGCGGGGATTCGGGAACGCGACTCATGCAAGCACGCTTCTGGCGCCGGCTGTTCTGTGTGGCGTGGCTGGTGCTGGCGGCCACGCAGGCGTTGGCGGCGGGCGGCCCGCTGGGCATCGACCATCGCCTGCGCTACGACGACCACGGCATCTGGAGCCGCACGGATCAGCTCCGGCTGCTGGAACTGATGCTGGTGGGCGACTTGGCCGGGGGGCTGTGGGAGGGCGGCCAGACCCGGCTGGGGCAGACCTTCTGGCGCTCCATCGATGCGGCGGTGCTGGGTGGAGTTGCCTCCACGGCGCTCAAGATGACGTTCACGCGCGAGCGTCCCATCCAGACCAACGACCCCAACCGCTTCTTCACCGGGCACCGCAACCAGAGCTTCCCCAGCGGGGAAGTGACGGCGGTGAGCGCCATCGTGACGCCCTTCGTGCTGGAGTACGGCGGCGACCATCCCTGGGTGTGGGGCCTGGAGGCCCTGCCGCTCTACGATGCCGAGGCCCGCATGAAGACCTGGGGCCACTGGCAGTCCGACGTGCTGGTGGGCTTCGCGCTGGGCACGGCGGTGGGCTACTACGCCCACACGCGGCGCACCTCGTTCAGCCTCAGCGTGATGCCCGAGGGCGTGGTGCTGGGCCTGCGTACGAAGTGGTAGCCGCGCGGCGGGCACTGCTGGCGGCGCTGCCGATGACCGTGCGGGGCACAACGCACGAGTTGGGCGCGGATTGGGGCGGCCTGGCCCTGCGGCTGGCGCAGCGCTATCCGGAGGCGCCCGTGGTGGCGTGGGAGCTTTCGCCGCTGCCGTGGGCCGTGTGCGCGCTGCGGGCGCGGCTGGCCGGGCCGCGACACCTCAGCGTGGGGCGAGCCGACATCATGCGTGCCGATCTGGGCGATGCCGGGCTGGTGGCGTGCTACCGGGCGCCGGGCATCAGGGCCCGTCTGCGGCCGCGGCTGGAGGCCATGCTGCAGGCCGGCGCCGTGTAGGTGAGGAGCATCTTCGCCGTTCAACAGTTGAGAAGCTCCGGTAGCCTGCCAAACGCAGGCCTTCCAGCTTGAGAATAGCCATGACACCTCACAGTCTGATACGCGGGCAAAACTATTCTGCGAACTCCAGGCAGTGCTCGGCGATGCGGCCGGCGGCATCGCCCTGGAAGAGGGCGTCCGTGGCGGCCTCCATGACGTCCAGGCGGGTTGCATCCTCCAGCAGGGCGGTCAGCGTGGCAGCGAGGCGCTCACCGGTCAGCTCGGCCTGCTCCAGCATGACGGCGGCGCCGGCCTCCGCCACGCGCAGGGCGTTGCGGCGCTGGTGATCGCCGCTGGTGCCCGGGATGGGGATGAACACGGCTGCCCTGCGCGCCGCCACGATCTCGTTCACGGCGCTGGCCCCGGCGCGGCTCACCACCAGTCGGGCGCGGCGGTACACGTCCGCCATGTCGTCGATGAACGGCAGCACCTCGGCCTGGAGCGCGGTCTTCAGGTAGGCCGCGCGCACGCTCTCCAGGTCCGCGCGCCCCGTCTGGTGCACGATCCGCAGCGGGTGACGCTGGGCGCTCCAGGCCTCCAGGGTGGGCAAGGCTTCGGTCATGGCACGATTGATGGCCCGCGCGCCCTGGCTGCCGCCGAAGACGAACAGCAGCGGCAGGGGCCGCTCCGTGGGCGGCTCCGTGCGCAGGGCGGCGATGGCCGCCCGCACGGGCGTACCGGTGACGATGGCGCGGCGGAAGAAGCCCTCGCGATCCTCCACGGCCGTGAAGGCCGCGGTCACGTGCCGGCCCAGCAACCGGTTGGTGAGGCCCGGCCAGGCGTTCTGCTCCTGGATCACGCAGCGGCGCCGCAGCAGCAGGGCCGTGGCCAGGATGGGGCCGGAGGCATAGCCTCCCACTCCGATCACCAGGTGCGGCCGGTAACTGAGCAATACCGCGAGGCACTGCACGAAGGCCCAGGGCAGCATCGCCAGGCGCAGCAGCCGCTTGGGCAGCGGCACGCCGTAGAGACCCCGCACGGCGATGCGGTACAGCCGATAGCCGCGCTCCGGCACGGCGCGGTGCTCGATGCCGTACGAGCTGCCGGCGAAGCGTACCTCGCTGCCCGGCGCCAGGCGCTGCAGGGCCTCAGCTATGGCCAGCCCGGGGAAGAGATGCCCGCCCGTGCCGCCTCCCGCGATGAGGAAGCGCTGGGAGCCCCGTTGCGGCGCCTGGGCGGCCATGGGGCTCAGCGCCGCGCCGCCGCGCCGGCAAGGCCGGGCGCATCGGTTGCGGCCCAGCGCTTGGGTCTGCGCCCGATGTTGAGCAGCACGCCGGTCATGAAGAGCGTGCCCAGCAGGGAACTGCCGCCGTAGCTGATGAAGGGCAGCGGCAGGCCCTTGGTGGGCATCATGCCCATCACGACGGCCAGGTTCAGCAGGATCTGCAGGGTGAACAGCGTGGTGATGCCGTAGGCCAGGTAACGCCCGAAGTCGTCCTCGGTCGTCAGGCAGATGCGGTAGCCCCGCCACAGGAAGATGGCGAAGAGCACCATTGCCGCCAACACGCCGATCAGGCCCAGCTCCTCGCCCACGATGGAGAAGATGAAGTCCGTGTGGGCATCGGGCAGGAAGAACAGCTTCTGGCGGCTATCGCCCAGGCCGACCCCGAACACGCCGCCGTTGCCGAAAGCAAGGTACGACTGCACGATTTGGAAGCCGGTGTTGAGCGGATCGCCCCAGGGATCCAGAAAGGCGAAGATGCGGCGCAGGCGGTAGCTCTGGCTGGCCACCAGCCACGCGCCGATCACTCCGAAGCCGGCCAGGCTGGCCAGAATGTGCCCCGGCTTGGCGCCGCCCACGAAGATCATCAGCAGCAGGGTCATGGCGATCAGCACTACGGTGCCGAAGTCCGGCTGCAGGATCACAAGGGCCAGGAACACGCCCATCACGGCGAAGTTGGGCAGCACGCCCCGGAAGAACTGCGCCACCATCCCCGGCTTGCGGTTCAGGTACGACGCCACATAGACGATCATCACCAGCTTGAGCAGCTCGGTGGGCTGGAAGTTCAGCGCTCCCAGTCGCAGCCAGCGCCGAGCCCCGCCCACCTGGTAGCCGATGCCCGGAATCAACACGACGATTAGCAGAGCGAACACGCCCACGAGCAGATAGGGCGCCCACTGCTGCCAGCGCTGGTAGGGGATGCGCATGGCCACCCACAGGCCCACCAGCCCCAGTCCCAGATGCACCAAGTGGTGACGCAGCAGGTACAGGCTGCTCCCGTGCAGCCGGTCGGAAACCGGCGAGCTGGCACTGTAGATCATCATCAGCCCGCCCAGCACGAGCAGCGCCATGGATCCCAGCAGGATCAGGTCGTAGCCCTGATCGTCGTGTTCGAGCAGCTTGCGATAGAGGAACTGGAATGGCTTGATCATGTCCCGCCCAGAAGTTCGCAATCCGTGCAGTACTTCAGCAGGGAACAGGGATGGCGCTGACAGCCCACCGGAACGCCCTGCAGGGCCAGGATGAAGCGTTCCATGTGCGCCGAGCGCGCGCCCTTGATGCCGATGATGCGGCCGGGAGCATCCAGCTCTCGCAGTGCCGCCATCAGTGCCGGCTGGCTGGCCACGTGCACCACGTCCACCCCCTGCGCGCCGGCCTGCAGATGTTCGGCCAGCAGGCTGCCGCGGGGATCGTAGACGAGGCAGCGGGCCAGGGGCGGACGCAACCGCTCCGCGATGGCCCGCGCGGAATCGCGCAGGCCCTCTTCCAGCTCGGCCAGGGGCCCCAACACCAGCACCTTATCGCCTTCGGGGCGGGCGTTCAACGTGCCGATGAGGTTGGCGACCGTCTCCGGGCTGGCGTTGTAGCAGTCGTCGATGAGCGTGGCGCCACCCTGGGCCGGCACCACCCGCAGGCGGCCCTTCTGGCCCGGGGCCACGCCGCCGCGCTCGGTCACGAGCCGATCCGACAGGCCCAGCGTGTGCGCCACCGCCCAGGCCGCCAGCACGGGCTCGCAGCCGTGGGGCCCGGGCATCCCGGCGCGCAGTGGGAGCCGCACGGCGTCCGGGCCGCTGCCGCGCACGGCCGTGAAGCACTGGTGGCCCTCCGCGTCGAAGGCGATGTCCTCGGCGTGGAAGTCGCCCGCCTCGGCCCCGAAGCTGAGCACGCGGTGCGGTGCAGCCATCTCGCGCAGGCGGGGCTGGGCCGCGCCCACAATGGCCGTGCCGCCCGGCCGCAGGTGGTGGAAGATCTCGCCCTTGGCGCGGAAGATCGCCTCCTGGGAGCCGAACACGCCGATGTGGGCCTGGCCCACAGCCAGTAGCACGGCCACGTCCGGCGGGGCGATGCGGCTCAGGTAGTCGATGTCCCCCGGCTTGCGGGCGGAGTACTCCAGCACCACGGTATCCTGGCTGCCGTCCAGCCCCAGCAGCGTGACGGGCACGCCGATCTCGTTGTTGAGCGAGCCCGGGCTCTTCAGCACACGCTGCTGCCCCGCCAGCACGTGGGCGATCACCTCCTTGGCCGTGGTCTTGCCATAGCTGCCGGTGATGGCCACCACGGTGGGGTGGTACTTTTCCACCAGGAAGTGCGCCATGGCGGCCAGCGCCGCCAACGGATCGGCCACGCGCAGCAGGGCGCCCCCGTAGTCGCCGGCGTCCGCGGGTCGCGCCACCACAGCCAGACGCACGCTGCTGCCCGCGAGCCGAGGTAGGTAGGCGTGACCATCGCTGTGCTCGCCGCTGAGGGCGAAGAAGATGCCGGCGCCATCCAGCGCGCGGGTATCGAAGGCGCCGCCCTGCAGGGGGGTCTCCGGCGGAAGGGGTTGCGCGAGCCACTCCCCTCCCGTGGCCTGCGCGGCTTCCGCCAGGGTGATCATGGCAGCGGACTCCGCGGCGTGGCGGGCAGAGGCTCGCGGCGCAGCCGCATCAGCCAGAGCACGAACAGGCCGATCAGTAACACGTGCAGGTAGGCGATGCGATTGAGCCAGACAGAATCCAGCGAGAGCCAGATGTCGTACAGGCCGTGCGCCACTACGGCGAACGCCAGCCCTACCAGCAGCCAGGCGTACTTGCCCACGAGACTCTCCGCCCGGCGGGAGAAGGCCATGGCCACGCCCAGCGGGGCGGTGAAGCAGGCGTGGGCCGGCACCGTCAGCGCGGAGCGGAACAGCAGCGTGGCCGTGCCGTAGCGCTCCAGGTAGAACAGGTTCTCCACCGCCGCGAAGCCCAGCGCCACGGTGGCCCCACCCAGCAGACCCTGGTAGGGCGTGTTGAAGTCCCGCCGGGGATAGAGCACCAGCAGGAGCATCAGCATCTTGGCGAACTCCTCGTTGAGTCCGATGCCGAGCACCCAGAACAGCAGCCGATGCGAAACGTCGGGCGCACCGGCCCACAGGCTCGTGTAGCGCTCCACCAGGTGGTTGAGCACCAGGGCGATCATCCCGGCGACGAAGCCCAGCAGGAACAGGGCCGTGACGAGCCCCTTGCTCTCGGGCCGATAGGCTTGACGCGCATAGAAGAACCACACCAGGGCCACGGCCGGACTGATCGCGATGGTGATCAGCTCCAGGTTCACCGTTCCACCTCCGAGGCGTCCATATCCCGCAGCAGCCGCCGCGCCAGATCGCGCCACGTCTGGCTCACGAGCGGGCTGGCGTTGAAACGGGAGAGCGCATCGCGGGCCTGGGTGTAGTCGCCCTCCTTGAGCGCCAGCATGCCGATCATCAGGTAGGCATAGGGCTTGCGGCCCGGGTGATCCCGCACCACCTCGCGCAGGTCGTTGATGCCTCCCGCGAACACGTCGCTGGACGGATTGCGGCGGATCACACTGCGGTAGACGTCGAAGGCATCGTAGATCTGGTTCTGCATCAGGTAGGTCAGGCCCAGGTTCAGCCGCACGTATTCCAGGCTCGCATCCATCTGCAGCGCCCGCCGGCTGTACCGTTCCGAGCGCGCGTAGTCTCCCAGCAGGAAATACATCCAGCCCAGGTTGCCGTAGGAGACCGGGCGCGGCTGGTAGTGCACGGACTTCTCGTAGGCTTCGGTGGACTTGCGCACATAGTACAGGTCGTATTTGGCAAGCCCATCCGGCTGCAGCCGATAGCCCTGGTAGTAGTGCGCATTGGCCAAGCCCTGGTACAGGTCGGCCAGCTTGGCGGGCTCGCTGGTATGCTCGATGCCCCGCTGGAACACGTCCACGGCGCGGCTGTAGTCGCCCATGCGGCTGAGCCCGTAGCCAGCGATGACGTTGTAGTCCAGCTCGTAGTTGAAGAACGGCCCCCAGCGCCCGTAGCGGCGCAGCAGTTCCTCCCAGTGTCTATCGATACCCGGGCGGCCCTCGCCGCGACCCGCCACCTGCCCGCCATCTCCGCCCTCCAGGCTACGCCGGAAGTGCTCCCACCACTCCCGCATGCCCATCTTGTGCGTATCGCCCGGCTGAGGACGGCCGTTGTCCAGAAAGCGCTCCCACCAGGAGCGGGTGTCGAAGGTGCCCCCGCCGCTGAGCAGGAACAGCTCGAACGGAGCGCGCGGAAAGAACGTGAAGACGGCCGCATAGACCACAGCCACCGTGAGCAGCAGCGCCAGGGCCGCCCGCAGGTGCATCAGGCGCCGCGCCACCAGGCGCCCGGTTACCCGCGCCAGCGCCCACATGCGCGAGGCGCTGCGCCATTCGTGCAGGGCGCGGTCCCACGCGGCGCTGTCGTAGAAGCGGTTGCCGCGCTGATAGTGCAGCAGGGCGTGGCGGCTCAGCTCCCGGCGCACCGCGATCTCGGCGGGATCGCGCGGCGTCGGATCGGAATCGTCCGGCCGGGGCGTGTTGCGCGGATCGTGTTCGCTCATCGCTGCAGCGTTCCGTAGACGCGCGCCCTGGGGCGCCTATTGGGGCTCGAACGTGGTGGAGCCTTCGAAGCCATTGCAGACCTCCAGGGGCTGGTCTTTAGCGGTGGGCTTCCAGCCTACTTCGTACTGCTGATCCCAGAGGTCCTTGCGAAGCTGGCGGAACAGTTCAAAGCTATCACCGGTGACCCAGAAGAAATAGACGTAGCGCTCCGCCGGATAGCGGTGCAGCACCCGCTGCCACGCCGACCCCGGCCGCTGGGCCTGTAGCCAGTTCTCTCCCTGCCCGGGCTTGGGCTCGAAGCGCAGGCAGTACACCTGATTGGTCACCGGGAAGAAGCGGATGCGCAGCCCCTTTTGCTCCACCGTGAGCGGCGTGGGCCGCACGTCCGGGTCCCGCTGCGCGAGGCTCACGAAAAACTCGCGCATGTCGAAGTACTGGATGCGGTCGTGCTCGACGATGAAGAAGATCTGGTGCTTGTTGGTGGGGTGAGACCAGGGCACCAGGATCTTCTTGGGCGCTGCTTCCTTGGGCTGGCCGCTGCTGGGGGCCTGAGTGCGCGGGTTGATCAGCGCGAACAGAGCCATGAAGGCGGCGAGAATGATCAGGATGCCCACGTTGTTGGACACGATGTCCACGAGGGAATCCAGATTCAACGGCTGGGTCGGCTCAACGCGTCGGCGCATGGCGGCTCACGACGCCTCCTTCTGGTAGGGCAGCTTCCAGCCCTTCAGCATGGGCTCCAGCCCCACGGAGAGGCGCGTTGTGGTCTCGACCAGGTACGAGGCCACATCGTAAGTGGTGATACCGTCCGGGTACACCAGCAGGATCGGATAGCGCTCCACCTGCTCGCGCTTGCTCTGGCCGGATAGGTCGTCGATCTCCACATCGTGCATGGCCCGCGTGAAGGAGCCCACCAGCCGCCGCTCGTTCTGGATGGCGCTCTTCATGTAGAACCAGAGCTGGGTGCGGCTGGGCACGGGGCCCAGTTCCCCGTATGCCTCCTGCACCATTCCGCGCACCAGATCCTGCTCGCGCTGCAGCGAGGCGAGGTCGAAGCGGCGGGTCTTGCCACCCGGCCCGCTGTGTACCACCACGGCATCCTGCCGGCACTCCACCAGGATCGGGCGCACGTGGGGCGGGGCACCGACCCACTGCACCTCCACCGGCTGCTCAGGCCGGGGCGCCTTGGCGGAGGTTCGGGTGAACATCACGAACGTCACGGCGAGGAACGACAATACCCCCAACGTGCTCAGCAGCACGCTCAGGAATGGAAAAATGGAAATGGGTGTGCGGTTGCGCATGATGGCCCCTGCCCCGGCTTACGACTCAGGTCGTGCGGGGCGGATCCTCGTCGCGATCGGGGGGCTCGGCCGCGCCGCCGCCCTGGGCAAGCGGCTCGGACGGAGTGCCGCGGCCGCGGAGCAGGAGACGATCGGTGAACTCTTTCACCAGCGGCTGGATGCCCGTAAGCTGGTGGCTCATCATCTCGGCCTGCCGGGAGAGCCGCTGCACGAGGGGCTCGAACTGCCCCAGCCAGGTCTCGGAGAGCCGCATGATGCGGTGCAGGTGGTCCTCGTAGCCCTCGGCCAGCACCTCCTCGCCCGGCTTGACGTGGATGTGCGGCAGCAGCTCCTGCAGGCAATATTCCTCGATGTTCAGCAGGAACTCCTCCTCGCTCTTGTGCAGGAGCGAGGTGAGCAGCATCACGGGCATCACGAACACCAGACCGATGTAGGTGGTGTTGAAGGCCACGGCCAGGCCGCTGGTGACGCCGCCCAGGGCCGCGCGCATCTGCCCCGTGAACTCCCCGCCACCGGTGGCCGTCTGGATGAATTGCGAGAACTCGTTCACGGAGTAGCCGATGCCCAGCACGGTGCCGATGAAGCCCAGGATGGGGATGGCCCAGATGAACACCTGCAGCACCGTGTAGCTGCTTTCCATCTTCTGCAGGTCAATGTCCGCCTGGTAGTCCAGCAGCGCGTCCAGCCCGTCCTTCTTGGTGGCATTGCGCACAAAGGCCAGCACGCGCATCACGCGGCGATACACCAGCGACGTGGCGAAGTGCTTGATGCGCAGCCCCCGCAGCGCATCGCGCAGGGCCAGCGCCACCTTATCCACGTCGCGCGCATAGATGGTGTGGCTGAGCAGCGGCTCCACGCTGGGGTGCCGCAGCGCCTGCCACACGCGGCGTTCAGCCCGGAAGTGAACCGCCTTGAACGCGATCAGGATCAGCGACCACACGGTCATGCCCAGGATAACCGGGGTCACCCAGTTGTCGTTGCTGAGCATGGACTTGAGGCGCCCTTCGTCCATGAAGGGCATGGGGAACACCTCGTAAAACAAGGCCGTGAAGACCAACGCCAGAAACAGCGACTTGAGCAGATCCAGGTTGTCGCTCCAACTCCCGACCGGCGTCTCGGGTGCCAACGGCGTCATGGGCGCCGGCGACGGCGTGGGCTCGGCCATGGGCTCGTGCTGCAAGGGGTCGGACACGAGGATTCCTCGTCAGAAGGGGCCCGGCAGGGCTCCCGGGGCGATCGGGTACAGGGGTTCCAGGTACGATGCGCTCCGTCGGCTGCGCGCAGCCGTCGGACTCAGCGCACGACCGTCGGAACGAGCTTGAAGACGTTGGTGGTGTAGGTGGTCATCACCTCGAGCAGCCACGGAAATGAGATCATCAGCGCGATCAACACGGCCACCATCTTGGGGATGATGGCCAGCGTCATTTCCTGGATCTGCGTGACGGCCTGGAAGATGGAGACGACCAAGCCCACCACCAGCGCGGCAATCAGCGGAGGCGCCGCGACGAAGAACGCGGTGGTCATGGCCTCGCGGCCCACAGTGATGACGAATTCCGGTGTCATGGCAGTGCCTTATCGCACGTAGAAGCTTTGCACCAGAGAGCCAATGATGAGGTTCCAGCCATCCACCAGGACGAACAACATCAGCTTGAGGGGCAGGGAAATCATGATCGGCGGCAGCATCATCATCCCCATCGCCATCAACACCGAAGATACCACAAGGTCCACCACCAAAAAAGGAATGTAGAGCAGAAAGCCGATCTCGAAAGCGGTCTTCAGCTCGCTGGTGATGAACGCCGGAATGAGCACATAGATGGGTACGTCCTGGATCGTGCGGGGACGCGGCACCTTGGCGATGTTCATGAACAGCGCCAGGTCCTTCTCCCGCACGAACTTCTGCATGAAGTCCTTCAGCGGCACGGAGGCCCGCTCCAACGCCTGGGTCTGGTTGAGCCGATTGTCCAGGTAGGGCTTGACCGCGTTGGTGTTGATGTCCGACCAGACCGGCTGCATCACGAAGAACGTGAGGAACAGCGCGAGGCCCACCAGCACCTGGGTGGGCGGCGACTGGTTGGTGCCCAGGGCCTGCCGCAGAAACGCCAACACGATGATGATGCGCGTGAACGACGTGGTCATGATCAAGATCGCCGGTGCCAGCGTCAGCACCGTGAGGATGATCAGGATCTGCAGCGAGGTGGCCACCTCCTGTGGGCTATTGGCGCGCCCAATGGAGATGTTCACGCCCGGGATCGGAGTCTGGGCGTGTGCCTGGAGGGTCAGCGGGAGCAGAAGCACCAGCATCCAGCCGGTCTTCCGCAGGAGGCGAGTGCTCATTGACCTAGTTGATGCGTTTGAGGGACCGCACTTTCTGTTTGAGCACTTCCGCGAACTGATGCACCGGATCCGTTGGTGCAGGCGGAACGTCGGGCGACAATGCCGCCAGAGCTTTGATGCCAGGGTCGGGCTCCGTGCCCGGCAATCCGCCTTCGCCGGTGCCCGATTTGCGCCCAATAGGGCCCTTGCCGCCCAGATGCGTCAGGTAGGTGATCTGGGAGGGGGTCACCCCGCAGGCGATGATCTCGTCGTTGATCTCCAGCACCACGATACGCTGCCGCGGCCCGATGTGAAACGACGCCACCTGCCGCACCGCGTGCGAGCCGGTGAAGCGCCGCAGGCGCTTGGCCAGGAATCGGTTGTAGAGGAACAGCACTCCGTAGAGCCCGCCCACGATGATCACCAGCGCGATCACCATGGTCAGCAGCGAATAGAAGAACTGATTGCCTCCCAGATCGCCCAGCGTCAGCGCGCTGCCCGGCGCGGCCTTGGCCGGCGTGGCGGCCGTGGCGTCGCCATTGCCCGCGATGCGCGTTTCCATCTCGCGGAGCAGCTCCTCGGTCGCCTGGCCCTCGGGCGAGGTCACCCGTTTGGGCGCGGGTGCGTTCACGGCCACCGTGAGCACGTTCTTGTCCGGCGTGAAGGCCAGCTTGTCCCGCAGGTTGAGCTTGGGATCCCGGAGCCGGAAGGTCACCGTGGTGGAGTATCGGTTCTCCACCACCTTGATCTCCTTGTACATGCTCTCCTCCACGGGCCGCAGCGTCCGCACCGGCTTGGAGCTGCCCGTGCTGCTGAAGTCCAGCGAGAAGGAGCCCGGCCGGAAATCCGCGATCGGCGTACCCTCGTAGGCCTGGGAAAACACGAACTTGATCGTCTCGCCCTTGCCGAACACCTTCACGTTCTCCAGTTCGCGAGGAAAGCGCTGGGCTTGGGCCCCGGGCGCATCCAGCACCAGGGCGGCGGCGAACAGCAGCACGAGCAGGGTGGCAAAGCGCTTCATGGAGACCTGTCAGCTCTGGAGCATGAGCATGCGATCGTGAGGATCGAGAATTTCCGTGATCCGCAGCGCGAACTTGTCGTTTGCGACGACCACCTCGCCTTTGGCCACGGGCTTCCCGTTGATCAGGAGGTTCAGCGGCTCGCCGATGACGCGGTCCAGCTCGATGATGCTGCCCGGGTCCCAGGAGAGGATATCGCTGATGTAGTACAGGCGGCGGCCCACCTCCACCGATATCTGCAGCCCCACGTCCAGCAGGTAGTTGATATCGATGTGGGCGCCACCCGCGCTGATGGTGGCCTCATTGCCGGCGGCGCGTGCCGGCGCGGGCGCCGCGCCGGGCCCACCCTCCTTGGCGCCTTCCTTGACGTCCTTCTCCAGATCGCCCCAGTCGAGGTCGTCCAGCTTGTCGAACGATTCGAAATCCAGATCGTCAGCCATGGCACCTCTAATGGTCGCGGGAGGGGGCGCAGCGCGCGCTCCCGGTGCCCGCGCGCGTTGCCTTCTGCGCGGGCCATAGGCAATTTCCATGCAAAATCAATGCAATCGCCTATTGGAGATAGAACTCCGTTATCAGCACCTTCTTGATCGGTTTGGGATCCTCCCAGCCTCCTTCCTTGGCGCTGGGCAGGAGCGATTCGATCTTCGTCAGCAACCGGTTCTTTAGCAACTCGCGGTTGCGCGGGTCGCGCAACTGTTCGGAGTCCCAGGTCTGCAGTTCCGAGATGACCAGATCCTTCACCTCGGCCAGCCGCACCTGCAGGTAGGCCATGGCTTTCTCGTCGCTGATGAGCAACTGCAGGTTGGTCTTCAGGTAGCGCCGACCATCGGATAGGTTGACGACGAAGTCGCCCAACTCCAGGTAGTGCGGATTTTTGATTGAGCCACCCTCATCGCGAGTCGCGGCCACGCCCCCGGCAGCCTTGTCCTTGCCGGTGCTGAGGAAGAGATAGGCCGCGAAGCCGCCGGCCGCCAACAGGGCGAGCAGCACCAGTATGAAGATGATCTTGATCAGGCGGCCCAAGCCGCCGCCTTCGCCTTCAGCCATGGTGCCTCCTCTCCGAATATTGACCTCATTGACTTCCGCCATGTCTCATCCCCGACGATTCGCGCCCTCGCTCCGGCAATCCGCCTGGGCGTGGCTAGGGCTGCACTGCCGCGCCAAACCTGTTCAGGATCACGATGTCCACGCGCCGGTTGCGCGCACGCCCCTGCGCCGTCCGGTTGTCGAAGCGTGGATGCGCCGGTCCATAGCCGATCAGCGACAGCCGATTCGCATGGATGCCATGGGCGATCAGCCGCAGCAAGACCCGATGGGCGCGCGCCAGTGAAAGTTCCCAGGTGCTGGGGTACGGCGGCGAGGCGCGCTCCCGATTGTCCGAATATCCTTCGACACGAATGCGATGCCGTGTTGCCGCCAGGAACACGGCCAACTGGTCGATCCGCTTGCGCGCTCGCTCGTTCAGGGTTGCGCTGCCCGGCGCGAACGTCGTGTCGGTGGGCAGCGTGATCACCAGCCCGCGCGGATCCTGCTCCACCTCGATATCGTTCGCACCAATTTCGTTCAGAAATACCCGCACCAGATCCTGCGAGAGGTCCCGCTGCGGCACCGCCACGATCTGTTCCAGGAAGCTGGTGCGGAACAGCCCGAACACCCCCACGCTCTGCCCGAAGGCCTGCTGCAGCTTGGCTGCCGGCACGGGATCCTGGGTGGCGAAGATGAGCACGAAGAACGTCATCAACAGATTGAGCAGGTCGGAAAACGTGACCATCCACGCTTCCGGATCGAACGACGTCCCCCCGCTACCGCGCCTGCGCTGGGGCGGCTCCGGCGGCGGTGCGCTGGACGGCGGACGGTGTTCCTGACCGCCCGCTGTGGCGTCGTGCGCTTCGCTCATGGCCTCACCGGTGCTCGCCCACAGGCCGCAGCCGGCCCACCAGCGTGATGGTCACGCGCCGGTTCTTCGCGCGGCCGGCGGCGGTCAGGTTGCTGGCGATGGGGCGTGTATCGCCGTAGCCCACCACGGAAAAGCGGTCTGCCGGCAGGTTGCCCACCCGCGAGATGTAGCGGAAAACCGCCATCGCCCGCGCAGCCGAAAGCTCCCAGTTGTCCAGGATGCGGTTGCTGCGCACGTCGCGGTCGTCTGTGTGGCCCTCGATGCGCACCGGGTTGGTGGTGCGCCGGATCAGGTCGATCACGCTGTGCAGCAGGGGCTTGTCGACCGGCAGCAACTCGTCCGTGCCCTCCCGGAACAGGAAGGCGTCGGGAATCTGCACCGTGAAGCCCTGCCCGGTGATCTCGTACGAGAGTTCCTTCGCCTGCTGGTTCTGCTCAATAAACAGCGACAGCTCGCCCAGGAAGCGCTCCACCGCCTGCGTGGATTCCAGCGCGCTGCGCTTCCGGCTCACGCCCCGCTGCTCCAGGAAGGGCCCCAGGCTGAGATAGCCCCCCCCAAAGCTCTGGAAGGCCTTGCGCACCTGGATCGCCAACTCGGCCTGCTTTGAGCGGTTCACCTGCGAAAGCGCCACCAGCAGGATGAAGAATGCAAGCAGGATCATGTTCAGCGACAGGAACAGGACGCGTGCGGGGTCGCGTTCCGGTTCCTCGGACTTGGGTCTGCGCTGAGCCATGGACGACCCTCCCCCATCAGCCGGTAAGGCTGGCGCGTTGGCGTGGCGCCAGGAAGGCGTTCAGCTTCTGTTCCACCACCCGTGGGTTGTTGCCCGCGCCAATGGCCAGGATGCCCTCCAGGGTGAGCCGGCGCAGCAGCAACTCCTGCTGGCTGCGCGTCTTGAGCTTGCCGGAGAAGGGAATGAACACCAGGTTGGCCAGTAGGGCGCCATAAAACGTGGTGATCAAGGCGACGGCCATGGCCGGGCCGATGGCGGCGGTGTCCTGCAGGTTCTGCAGCATGATCACCAGTCCGATCAGCGTGCCGATCATTCCGAAGGCCGGTGCCAAAGCCCCCATCGAGGCCAGCATGTCAGATCCGCTCTTGTGTCGCTCCTCGATGAACTCGATCTCGTTGGAGAGGATCTGCTCGATCACGTGTTCCTCGATGCCGTCCACCACCAGGTTGATGCCCTTGACGAGGAACTCGTCGTCCGATTCGTTGGCGACGTTTTGCAGGCTGAGGATGCCCTCGCGCCGGGCCCGGCCGGCGAAATCGATAATGGTCGCGATCAGGCTCGTGGTGGACTGGTTGCGCGGAAAGAAGACGTGCTTGACGATCCCGCCCAGCCCCAGCAGGTTCTCCAGCGGGAAGAACACCAGGATGGCGCCCAGCGTGCCCCCCAGCACGATCAGCATGGACGGGAAATCGATGAACGCCGTCACGTAGGAGCCCATCCCCAGCACGATGAGGACGGACGCCACGACCAGCCCGATGATACTTCCGATATCCATAGGACCCCCTATCGATCCAGAGCCTCAACGCCCGTGCGGCGTCTCGGCGGTGGAGACAGTGTAATCCCAGGCCTGCGGAAGGCGCTTGGAGAGCCGGAAAATTGGCAGGAATTCCAGGTCCCGTGTCCCTCCCTGGCAGGACCCAACGCCGGGCGGCGCCGGTTTCTGAAAAGTCCGTTTTTCAGAGCAACCTCTTTGGCGGATGCACGCCGCGAGTTTGTACTATCCGTACCGGCTTTTTCTTGGTTTTTCAAACCTTTCTGCGCCGCAACGAATTGCGCAGCAAGACACCCTTTGCCTTGGCAAGGGTAACGGACGGGGTCTATCTTGAGCAGATGGTGGCAGGCATGCCGCTGAACCGTGCAGGGAGCCGGAATGACCGATCTGATCGCGACACTGTCTGGGGAGTTGAATCTGCAGGCGGGCCATGTGGCCAGCGCCCTGCGGCTGCTGGACGACGCCAACACCATCCCGTTCATCGCCCGCTACCGCAAGGAGCAGACGGGCAGCATGGACGAGGTTGTGCTGCGCACCTTGCGCGACCGGTCCCAGTACCTTGCCGAGTTGGAGGAGCGCCGCGGCACCATCCTGGAGAGCATCGAGGCCCAAGGCAAGCTGACGCCCGAGCTGCGGACAGCCGTGCTGGCCGCCACCACCAAGCAGGTGCTGGAGGATCTCTACCTCCCCTATCGTCCCAAGCGCCGCACGCGGGCCACGATCGCGCGCGAAAAGGGCCTGGAGCCCGTCGCCCGGGCCCTGTTCCTGGAGCGCTTGGCGGACGCGCAGGCGGACGCCGCCGTGGCCGCGTTCATCGCGGGCTACGAAGGCGAGATCACGGTGGAGGAGGTATGGGCGGGCTGCCGCGATATCCTGGCCGAGGATGCCGCCGAGCACGCCGGGAGTCGTGCCTGGATTCGTGACGTCACCTGGCGCAAAGGCCGCATCGGGGCCACACCCCTACCCGCGTTCGCCGAGCGCAAGACCAAGTTCAGCGACTACTACGCCTTCGATGAGCCGCTCACGAGCATCCCTGCCCATCGCTACCTGGCCCTGCGGCGCGGGGAGAGCGAGAAGGTGCTGCGCGTGGCCGTGGCCGCACCGGAGGAGGAGATCCTCGCCCACCTGGAGCGCACCTGGTGCGAGGGCACGACCGGCCGCCTGCGTGACCAGTGGCGGCTGGCGCTGGAGGATGCCTATCGGCGCCTGATCTCCCCGTCCATCGAGGTGGAACTGCGTGTGCAGCTCAAGGAGGCCGCGGACGAGGCCTCCATCGCCATCTTCGCGGAGAACCTGCGCAACCTGCTGCTGCAGCCGCCCGGCGGGCAACGCATCGTGCTGGGACTCGACCCCGGCCTGCGCACGGGCTCCAAGTGGGCCGTGGTGGATGGAACGGGACGGCTGCTGGAGCACGGCACGATCTACCCCCTGCCGCCGCAGAACCAGGCCGGACAATCCGCCCAGGTGCTGGAGGGTGCCATGCGCCGCCACGGCGTGGAGGTGGTGGCCGTGGGCAATGGCACCGCCGCCCGCGAGCTGCTGGCCTTCGTGCGCCAGTGCCTCAAGACGAGCGGGCTGCGGGCCCAGGCGCTGCTGGTCAACGAGGCTGGCGCCTCCGTCTACTCCGCGTCCGACTTGGCACGCGAGGAGTTCCCCGATCTGGACCTCACCATTCGCGGCGCTATCTCCATCGCCCGGCGTTGGCAGGACCCCCTCTCCGAGCTGGTGAAGATCGACCCCAAGTCCATCGGCGTGGGGCAGTACCAGCACGATGTGAACCAGACCCGGCTGCGCCAGGCGCTGGACGACACGGTCGAGTTTTGCGTGAACCGCGTGGGCGTGAATCTGAACACCGCCTCCTGGGCGCTGCTGCGCTACGTCTCGGGACTGGGGGCGGCCCAGGCCAAGGAGATCGCCGTGTATCGCGACGCGCGCGGACCCTTCGCATCGCGGGAGGAACTGCAGCGCGTGCCGAAGCTGGGGCCCAAGGCCTTCCAGCAGTGCGCGGGCTTCCTGCGCATTCCGGGTGCGGCCAATCCGCTGGATGCCTCTGCGGTGCACCCGGAGCGCTATCCCATCGTGGAGCGCATGGCGGCCGACCTGAGCGTGCCGC
Organism: bacterium; assembly: GCA_035266845.1. Taxonomy (GTDB): domain Bacteria; phylum SAR324; class SAR324; order SAR324; family JACQKK01; genus DATFMP01. The sequence goes on along the minus strand of DATFMP010000033.1, from coordinate 4,318 downwards.
TGGCCGAACTGGTGCGCAACGAAACCCTTGTGGCCAGCATTGATGCCCAGCGCTACGTCACGGAGGAGATCGGCCTGCCGACGCTGCAGGACATCCTGGTGGAACTGCGCAAGCCGGGCCGCGACCCCCGCGAGCCGGTGGACGCCGTGCAGTTCAACGAACAGGTGACCGAATTGAGCGACCTGCGGCCGGGCATGCAGTTGCAGGGCGTGGTCACCAACGTCACCCACTTTGGTGCCTTCGTGGATATCGGCGTGCACCAGGATGGACTGGTGCACATCTCCCAGCTTGCCGATCGCTTCGTGCAGACCCCGGGCGAGGTGGTGCACGCGGGACTGGGGGTGCGCGTCACGGTGCTTTCCGTGGATCCGGAGTTGCGCCGCATCGCGCTGTCCATGAAGAGCAACCCCGACCTCTCCGCCGCTGGAGCGCCGCGCGGCAAGCCCGCCTCCGGCTCGGGCGGCGAGCGGGGCAAGCGCAGTGAGCGCGGCCAACGCGGGGGCCGGCGCGAACTCGGCGGCAAAGCGGGTGCGCGAGCGACACCTGCCCGCACCGAGCCCCAAGCAGCATTGGACGACGTGCTCACGCGCTTCGGCGGGGAGCGCAAGCCAACCCAAACCCGCAAGCCTTCGGAATAGCAGCGATACTGGCGGAGCTGCTCCCGGCCCGGGGCCCTGGGGGGATACATGACGACCTGCATTGCGCTGCTGCGCGGCATCAACGTCGGCGGGCGGAATTCCGTCAAGATGGAGGCACTGCGTGGCATCTTCGAGCGCCTCGGCTTTCACGACGTGCGCACGTACGTACAAAGCGGCAATGTCGTGTTTGGCGCATTGCACACGGAAGACCTGAGCCACCGCATCGAAGAAGGCCTCCGCGATTCGGTGGGCCTCCCCGTCACCGTTCTCGTCCGCACGGCGCCGGAGTTGACGCAGATCATGGTGGCCAATCCGTTTCTGGGCGAAAGCGGGGTGGAGCCTGCGAAGCTGCACATAACGTTTCTTGCGCGGCAGCCGGCCCCATCGGCATGGGAATCCTTGCGCGCCCTGCCCGTGGGCAAGGACCGGTGCCACGGCGTGGGCAGGGAAGTGTATCTCCATTGTCCTGACGGATATGGCCGCACCAAGCTGTCCAACACCGCGCTCGAGCGCGTGCTGGCCACCAGCGCCACCACCCGCAACTGGGCCACGGTGGGGCGGCTGGTGGAGATGGCGCGGGAGTGACGCGCACGCCGTCGCATTCCGGCGGCGTCCGGCACACTGCGACCGAAATTTATGTTACGGATGAGGGACTTATTGCCGCGCGGAGCGTTTAAGGAGTTGGGGGTGGGAGCAGCCCGGGCCATGCTGTGCGGTGCGACTATGTAGCCGGAATAAATAGATTGTTTTTATGATAATCCGGTGGTACGCTTCTTGTACGGTAGGGGGCGGCCTGCTGCATAGACAGGCCGGGCGGGACGCAGGCGAACCGGTGAAGAGGGCACCATGTTCGGTCAAAAGCAAGCCGTTGAAGGCCCACCGCCGCTCCTGGAGCGGGAGGCGCGCCTCATCGCGCACCTGAACAAGGAGGCGTACGGCTGGCTCGGCAAGCGCTACGAGTGGTACAACAAGATCCGCACGGCCAAGAAGGGAGGCTTCAAGCTCTTCAGCGATGCCAGCCTGGAAGAGCAGATGGAGGCCACCCGCTCCGCGCTCAATCTCGTCTCCAAAACCCTCAACGGCTCGCTGGGCACCGCGTACAACGGCGTTATCGACGCTGTGCACAACTCGGGTACGGCCCCGGAGGGCTGGCCGGGCAAGCAGGAGGGCGACCGCACCGATCCGCCCCCGCTGACGGAGCAGCAGGATGCGGTCATCCTGGGCTGGATGCCGCTGAAGTTCTTCAACCTCGCCCGACCGGTGCGGGACAAGGGCAAGGGGCTCGACTTCTACTCCGACGGCCTGATCAAGAAGCTCTATTTCAAGGTCATCGCGTACTTCTGCGATCCGTACAACTGGGATCCGGCGCGGCTGGGCTATTTCCTCACCGGCCTGGAGCCGGACGCGGACCTGTCAACGGTGCAAGGCAAGCTGGGCAGCCTGCGCACGGAAGTGGAACTGTTGAGCAACTCCCTGCAGCTCTTCAAGTTCGGACGCGTGGCGCGTCGCCCGGAGGCCGGGCAGAAGAACGCCATCGACGAGCTGTTCCAGATCAGCGATGAGGAGCTGCTGCAGGACCTTTACTTCCAGAGCCTGCTCTACAGCGGACTGGAGCACTTCGTGGTGCGCTACTACCTGGTGCTGCTGGGAGCCACCACGAACATCCGCGCGCTGCACCAACTCTCGCAGATATTCCACCCGCTGCTGGCCAAGGTGGTGGAACTGCATCTGCGCTTCCAGACGTCGTTCGCCACGGAACGCGACAAGATCCGCCTGCGCAAGGAGTTTCTGGAGTACTACAAGGCGCGCGAGGCCCTGCCGCCCGTGGAGACGATCCAGGAGAAAGGCCGGGAGGTACGGCGCATCAACTACAACCACCGCCTGATCGAGATGCACGCCTACTCGCGCCACCACGAGTTCGGTGAGCGGCAGGCGCAGGTCTGGGCGGCGTACCTGAAGCGCGAGGTGCTCGGACATCTGGAGAGTACGCGCGGGCAAGCCCTGCTGCTGGAGGTGCTCAATACACTGGTGGAGGACACCCAAGCGGCCATGGAAGGCAAGGTGCGCGCGGCCAAGGACCTGCGCGACTTTGCCGATGAGCAGGAGAAGCTGGGCCGCCTGCAGATCGCCCAGAAGAAGAAGGCGCTGGATGAGGCCAAGCGCAACAAGCGCCTCGCCATGGGCAAGTTCCGCTCTCAGGAACAGATGAACATGGTCGACACCATCCAGAAGGAACTGGAGGTGTTGGAGGCCCAGGGTCAGGAACAGTTGGCCCAGATGGAGCAGGCCATCGCCAAGCGCCGCGAACAGCAGTTGGCCCGCGTGGAGCAACTGGAACTGGCCGCCAAGACCGATCGCGAGAAGAACCAGGGCAAGAATGCGGCGGCCCTGTATGCGTTGGCGCGACGGCTTGATGCCGACCGCGCGCTCCGCAGCGGCCTGGTTGCCTACCTCGTGCACCACGTGCAGGAAGGGTACGGCGAGAGCATGCCGCTGCTGTACAAGAACCTGTTCTCGATTTTTGGCGATCTGGCGCCCACGGAAAAGATGATGCTGCGCAGCGCCGTGGCCCAGAAGATTCCACTGCAGCCGGAAGAGCTGCAGGTTTCCGAAGAGGAATTGCAGAGCTATCAGCAGCAGATTCTGGCCCGCAAGACCGAGCTCTCCATGGAACTGCCGGGGATCCTGGACCAACGGCTGGCGTTGGGGCCCGTGAAGGCAAAGGTGCAGGACCTGCTCGACATGGGGCTCAATGCGATTTCGCTGCGGCTGCTCTTCAACCTGCCCTTCGCGGCGCCCAATAAGCCCGCCAACAAGCTGCCGGGCGAAGCGGTGAAGAAGCTGCTGTTGCTCAACCAGCTCACGCATCCCTTGCCCGAGCACGACATCATCCTCCCCAACGTGGAGGCAACAGCCCCCGTCATGAAGCGGGTCAACTTCAATCGGCTGCAGAAGCTGATGGCGTGAGCGCGGACACCCTGCGCATCGTCTCGTTTCGCTGGGAGCCTTACGCGCTGCCGTTCGCGCAGCCCTTCGCCACGGCCGGTGGCCGGCTAGAGGAGCGCCGGGGCTTCCTGGTGCGCCTGCAAGACGACCGCGGCGCCTGGAGCGTGGGCGAAGCGGCCCCCCTGCCGGACTTCGGCGGTGAGACTCTGAGCGCCTGCGAGGCACAGTTGCGCCGTTGGGAGGAGGAGTTGCCGGGCTGCGCCATGGAGTTGGAGCCCCGCCCCGCATTGCCCGCACCCGCCTTCGGGCTGTTGCCCGCTCCCATCACGTCCCCAACGGCGGTGCACGCGCTGGAAAGCGCCCTGCTGGATCTGGCCTCGCAGCGCGCGGGATTGACGCTGGCCCGCTGGCTGCACCCCGCCGCACCGTTGCAGGTCGCGGTCAACGCCACCCTGGGTGCCACCGAAGCCTCCGCCGCTGCCGCTGCCGCTCGCGATGCCGTAGCCCAGGGCTTCCGCACGCTCAAGCTCAAGGTGGGCGTGGGCAGTGCCGCTGCGGACGAAGCCCGTCTACAGGCGGTACGCGAGGCCGTGGGCCCGGGCGTGCGGCTGCGCATTGATGCCAACGGGGCCTGGAGCCGCGAGGAGGCGCTGGCCTTGTTGAAGCGCTGGGCGCCGCTGGGGCTGGAGTACGCCGAGCAGCCCGTCTCGCCAGCGGACCCTGAGGCATTGGCT
>DATFMP010000032.1:0-2023 GCA_035266845.1 bacterium | reverse complement strand
ACCGGTTCCGCCGCTTCGCCCGCGCCCAGCGCGCCCGCCGCCGCGCAGGGCGTGCCCGCGCTGCTGGAGCAGGGCTACGCCCACCACCGGGCGGGTCGCCTGCCGGAGGCGGAGGGCTGCTACGCCGCGGTGCTGGCCCGGGCGCCGGAGCACCCGGAGGCCCTGCACCACCTGGGGCTGGTGCGCCACCAGCAGGGCCGGGCCGCCGAAGCGCTGGAGCTGGTGCGCCGCGCCATCGCCCTGGACCCCTCCAAGCCGCGCTACCGCCTGAACCTTGCCGCGCTGCTGGCCGCGCAGGGGCAGGCCCGCGAGGCGGCGCTCGCCCGCGCGTTGGGCTGGCTCCAGGCGGGTCAGCCCGCTCGCGCGGAGGCCGTCCTGCGGCCTATGCTGGGAACCGAGGCAGAGGCCGCCGGGCCGCCCGCCGCCACGCTGCACGTGGTGCTGGGCGATGCGCTGGCGGCCCAGGGTCGCGCGGACGATGCCAAGTCCGCCTACCGCCGCGCCGCGGAGCTGGCCCCGGACACGCCGGAGCCCTGGCTGGGCCTCGCGCTGCTGGCCCGCGGGTGCCACGATTCCGATGCCGCGCTGGCGCACCTGGCCCGCGCCGAGGCCGCCGCGCCGGAGTCCGCGCGCATCCAGGCCGTGCGTGCGAACACACTGGTGCTGCGCGCCGAACACGATGCCGCCGTGGCCGCCTTCCGCCGCACCCTGGAGCTGGCGCCCCGCGATGCGGCCACCCACACGTCGCTGATCTACTGCCTGCACTACATGGACGACGACCCGCCCGGCGTCCTGCGGGCGGAGTCGGAGGCGTGGGCGCGGGTGCACGCGGCGCACCTGCCGCGCTACACCGACTGGCCCAACGCTCCCGACCCGGAGCGCACGCTGCACCTGGGCATCGTCTCGCCGGACCTGCGCGCGCACCCGGACGGGCAGTTCCTGCTGGCGCTGCTGCACCATCACGACCGCGCGCGCCTGCGCATCACCTGCTACGCGGAGCCGCCGCGCCCGGACTTCATGACGCGCGAGTTGCACGCGGGCGCCGACGGCTGGGTGCGCATCCACGGCTGGAGCGACGCCGCCGTGGCCGAGCGCCTGCGCGCGGACCGCGTGGATGCCCTGCTCGATCCCACCGGCTTTCAGTTCGCCCACCGCCTGACGCTGCACGCCCGCAAACCCGTGCCGCTGCAGGTGGGCAAGATCGGCTACCTGGCCACGCGGGGCCTGCCGGAATTCGATGCCTTCCTGGGCGATGCGCTGATGACCCCTCCCGCCGTGCAGGGGGACTACGTGGAGCGCCTGTGGCCGATGCCGCCCGGGCACCTGCTGCACTACCCGCCCCCGCGCTTCGCCGTGCCCGTGGCCCCGCCGCCGGCCCTGGCGGAGGATGCCGATGGCAGCGTGACCTTCGGCAGCTTCAACAACGCGTCCAAGCTCACCCCGCGCACCCTCGCGCTGTTCGCCGCGGTGCTGGCCGCGGTGCCCGGCTCGCGGCTGTACCTGCGCGCGCCGCACCTGGCGGACGCGGGCACCTGCGCGCGGCTGGCCGCGGCCTTCGCCGGGCACGGCATCGGCGCGGAGCGCCTGCGCTTCGGCGGGGGCTCGGACAAGCCCACCTACCTGGCGGACTTCGCCCGCGTGGACATTCACCTGGATACCGTGCCCAACAACGGGGTCACCACCACCCTGGACGCCCTGTGGATGGGTGTGCCCGTGGTGGCTCTGTGGGGCACCGAGGGCCGCAGCCGCATCTGCGCCACGCTGGTCACCCACGCCGGCCATCCGGAGTGGGCCGCCGAGGATGCCGACGGCTACGTGCGCACGGCCGCGGCCCTGGCCGCCGACCTGGCCCGGCTGGCCGCCATCCGCGCCGGCCTGCGGGCGGAGCTGGAGGCCTCGCCCCTCTGCGATGGCCCCGGCTATGCCCGCGCCGTGGAGGCCGCCCTGCGCGAGCTGTGGCGCGGCTGGTGCACCGGCCGCACGGGCAGCGCGCAAGCCCCCGCGGCCCCATGAGCGATCCCCG
>DATFMP010000031.1:0-44700 GCA_035266845.1 bacterium | reverse complement strand
CTCATCCAAGAGGTGCTCGATCTCCGCCCGGAACAGCACCAGCGCCTGGGTCACGAACCGATGCAGGCGCGCGTCCAGATCGTTGTGGGCGCCGATGTGGAAGCGCGGCAGGAACGTCTTGAGCGTGTCGGCCGGGAAGTAGTGGTCGCCCGGCGCCCAGCGGTTGAAGGTGTAGAGTTGATTGATGCGCCCGCGCTCATCCATGCCCAGCGCCACCAGGTGCACCAGCTTGCGCTGGTGGTAGATGAACGTGTGGAAATGCCCGTGCTCGCCCTGGTAGCCCTCGTGGGAGTGGTAGAAGTACTGGCTGTTGCTGCGTTGATCGAGGATGCCTCCCTGCCACGGGTACATCTGCCACTTGGTGAACGCGTTGCCGTTCATGACCACGTCGACGGGCGTGCGGCCCTCACCGGCCAAGCTCTCCACGGCGCTCTGCAGCTCCAGCCCGGCGGCCAGGCTGGCCTGGAGCTGATCCGTGGGGACGGCGGCGAGGTCCACCGCGGCAGCCGGGGCTGCGCCCAACAGCGATTTGACTCGGTGCAGAAGGTCCATCGCTCGCAAGCCCCAGGGAAATGGCGGACCGGCCCACGGCGCCCCGCCGCGCAGCAGGGCGAGATGGCCGGCGCTGCGCTGGAAGTGCGACACTCATCCTTAATACACGAACCCGGCGCGGGGGTCACGCCGGGTGTGCGAGGCTTGCCGCGGATGGCGGGAGCATCGCGCTCGCCCCCGCGGAGTGCGGGGTTACTTCGGCTGGGAGATGGCGGTCTCCTTGCCCGTGATGAACTCCAGCAGCACGGGATTGCCGGCCTGGGTCTGCTCGATGCCACGCCGGATAGCCGGCACGATCTCGCTCGGCTCGGTGACGCGCTCGCCATAGCAGCCCAGGGCTTTGGCGAACTCGGCGTAGTTGCCGGAGATGTCCGTGGAGCGGTACTTTTCCGTGGCCACGGGCATCACCTTCAGCTCGATGGCCATCGAGTAGTTATTCAGCAGGATGGAGAGGATCGGAATGCGCTCGCGGGCGGCCGTCTCGAAGTCCATGCCTGTGAAGCCGATCGCCGCATCGCCCCACACGTTGATGCAGAGCTTGTCCGGGTGTGCCAGCTTGGCCCCCATGGCCAGCCCCAGGCCGTAGCCGAGCTGGGTGGTCTTGCCCCAGCCGATGTAGGTCATGGGCGCCGTGGTCTCCCAGAAGGGCGAGAGTTGGTCGCGCGGGCTGCCCGCGTCGTGGGTGATGATCGTGTTGTCCCGATCTACCGTGTGCAGCAGGTCCCAGATCACGCGGTAGGGCGAAAGCGGTGTGTCGTTGGAGGTCAGCTTGGGATTCCACTCGGCCAGCCATGCTGCCTTCCTCGCCGCGATCTCCTCGGTCACCTCGGCCAGGCGGCCGCGCGGCTGCTTCAGGGTCGTCCGCAGCTCGGCCAGCAAGGCATCCAGCGTCAGGCCCGCGTCACCGATCAGCGCGTGGTCGATCTCAACCTCCTTGTTGAGGTCGAGCGGGTCCAGCGTGGCCTGGATGTAGGTGGGCCCCTTGGGCATGGTCAGCGCGTAGTTGGTGATCGTAAAGCTGCAGCCGATGCCGAAGATCACGTCCGCATTCTTGAGGAAGTGGCCAAGTTGCCCGGAGTACGAGCGCCCGCCGGAGCCCAGCGAGAGCGGATGGTTCTCCGGGAAGGCGCTTTTGCCCTGCAGGCTGGTGGTGACTGGGGCCTCCAGAAGCTCGGCCAACTCGCGCAGCTGCTTCCAGGCGCGAGCGTAGTGCACACCCTGGCCTGCATAGAGCAGCGGGCGCTTGGCACTCAGCAGCACTTTGGCGGCCTCCTTCACCGCGGCGGGGTCCGGCGCGCTGCGCGTGCGGGGGGCCGGACGGTAGGTCAGCTCGCCGGGGAACTCCGCCCCCAGCACGTCGATGGGGAACTCCACCAGCGCCGGGCGCGGTCGGCCGTTGCGCACCTGCGTGAAGGCGCGGCGGATCGCATCCGGCGCGGCCTCGGGCAGGGTCACCTGCTCGCACCACTTGGTGACGTGCTGGAAGTTCAGCAGCGCGCTGAAGTTGGGGTCCACGTTGGTCTTGTTGCGCGGATAGCCGCCGGGCAGCACCACGATGGGCACCGAGTCGCCATAGGCCTGAGCCACGCCGCCAAAGGCGTTCTCCGTGCCCGGACCGTGCTGCATGGCGAACACGCCAATGCGGTCGCCGCAGGTGGTGCGGCTTACCGCGTCCACCATGTGCAGCCCCGTGCGCTCCTGGCGCACGATGACGGTGCGGATGTCCGCCTCCGCGCAGGCCTCGATGATGGCGTTCACCGGGTAGCCCACGATGAACTCCACGCCTTCCCGCTTCAGCATCTCCGCAATGGCCCTGGCGACTTTCATGGCGCGTCCTCGCGTTGGAACTGGGAGCCTGGGTGCCGGCTGGATCCGGCCGATGCGCAAGCCTATGGGCAGCCCGAAGCCACTGTCAATGCGCGCCGGGGGCGTGGCAAGGTTGGGCGCACACGCCTGAGTGCGCGCTCACCCTGCGCGCGCCCGCTGGGAGATGGTAGACTGGGGTATCGTCACGAACCCGCAGGGAGGCTTTCCATGGCGACCCGTATCCGTATGCCGGAGCCCGTTCGCCTGCGCATCCGCCGCGGCTCGCCCCGCGTGCTGGGCTGGCTGGTCACGCTGCTGGCGATCGCGCTGGTGGTCGGACTGGCGTGGTACGCATACGGCGCCGGCGCTCCGGGCCAGAGCGCGGCTGCCGGCGACCGGGGGGCGTTCATCGCACAACTCGAGCAGCAGGTGCAGCGGCTGCAGGACGATCTGCAGCGCCTACAGGCGCAGGCGGATACCCTGAGCGATCAGGCGCGCCAATCCTTGGATGACCAGCGCGAGCACCTGGAGGAATTGCGTGCGGAGACCCAGCGCCTGCTGGAGCAGGCCCGCGAGCACACGGGTCAGGCCTGGGAAGCCGCCGAGCCACACCTGCGGCAGAGCTGGCAGCAATTGCAGCAGGGGGTGCAGAAGCTGCTGGGTGAGGGGGACTGAGTGTGGAGTCCTCGCCCGCCGCCGCGTCACTCCACGCAGGTGACCCAGACGGCCTGGTGATCGCGATCCACGGATTCGACCCGCACGCGCACGGGCTCGCCATCGCGCACACCGGTGGGTAGCACGGCCTGAGCCAGCAGGTGCAGCGGTTCCAGCCACACCCGGCCGTGCATGTCGTCCCGCGGGCGGCGGGCCACCCCCTCGTAGATGCGCTTGGGGTGCTGCAGCAGGTAGCGCCGCTTCCAGTCGCCGGCGATGCGCCGAGTGACCTCGTCGTAGGTGGCCAAGCGGGAATCCGCACGCTCGGCCCATTCCTCCAGCAGGGAGCGCTCCGCGAACGAGGTGCGCCCCTCGGTGGCGTGGAGGGCAATCTGCCGCTGCATCACCAGATCGGGCAGGCGCCGGATGGGCGAGGTGGTCTGGATGTAGCGGTCGCAGGCGAGCCCTGCGTGGCCGCCGCCGCGCGTGGAGAAGCGGGCGGCCATGTGCATTTCGCTGCCGTCGCCATCCACGCTGCGGCGCGGGGGCGGCTGCACGCGGTAGATGCCGGGCAGCCGGTGGTCGCGGCAGTAACGGCCGGCCTCGCGGTTGTGCAGGATCGCCAGTTCCTCCACCAACTGATAGACGGGCCCGCTGCGCACAACCTGAGACAAGCGGATGTGGCGGGGGTCGGAGATGTCCAGCACGACCTCGCGCCGCTCCATGATCACGGCGCCCTGGGCGGCGCGGATGTCTGCCAGTCCTGCGCAGAGGAGTGCCAGGTGCCCCCACGTATCCGGCTGTTCATCGAGCAGGGTCTGCCCGGCGCCGTAGTCCAGGTTGCGGGTGACGCGCACCAGGCTGCGCTGCACCTCCAGCAGGTGCGCACCGGCTTCCTCGATGCGCAGCACGAAGGTGACGGCCTCGCGATCGGCCCCGGCCACCAGCGAGAAGCGGCCGGTGCTGAGGCTCTCGGGGAGCATGGGGAAGATGCCTTCCAGCGTGTACACCGAGGCCATGCGGCGCACGGCCTCGTCGAAGAGCGGGTGTCCGGGCTCCAGGGCGGGGTCGGGCTCGGCGATGTGCATGGCGATGGTGAGGCCCTCGTCGTCCGCCTCGAGGATCGAAAACCCGTCGTCGTAGTCCTGCGTGCCTTCGCTGTCGATGGTGTAGGCCTCCGCGGCCGTATAGTCGCGCCGCTTGTCGCGCCTCAGGGGCGCCTGGGCGAGCGGCTGCGCGGCGACCTGTAGCGCCGGAGCGAAGACTGGCGGAACCTCGGCCCACTGCAGCCAGATCGCCGGCCAGTCCGGCCAGGCGTGTGCGATCTCCAGCCAGCTCTTCAGCCGCTGGGCGATATCCAGGATGTGCAGGTTGTGCAGGCCGAGCGGCCGGGAGATCAGAGCCCAGTGGGGCGAGCGGCGCTCCAGGGCCAGCAGGGATTGCAGCTGCGCCAGGAACTCGCGCCCGTCGGCACTGTCGTCCGCCCATTCGCCGGCCTCCAGCATCTTGCGCCAGCGTGCGACCTTGGCCACCCAGGCCTCCTCTGTTGCGCGGCGCTGATCACGCTCGATGCGCTCGGCCACCTCCTCGGCGCTGCGGGCGGTGAAGGCCCCGGCGCTGAAGCGGAAGCGCTGCTTGTCGGCCAGCAGCGCGGCAAACAGCAGACCGCGCGCCCAGCCGTTCTCCTCCGGCTCCAGTGTACGCTGAGCCAACCGCTCGAAGGGCACAGGCTCGCCGGGGGGCATGTCCGCGTACAGCGCATCCACACGGGGGCCCTGTGCGTCGAATTGCCGCTCGAAGTCGTCCAACTGCGCCACTGCGGCGGAATCGTCCGCGGCGGGAGCGCCTGTCCAGCAGTAGAGCATGTTGGCGGTTTGCTGGCGCACCACCTCGCCATCGGGCAGCACGAGCTGTACATACCCGCCCGACTCCGCCCGCTGCCAGCCCAAGTGGAGGCGCTGGTGCAGGTAGAAGCAGCAGTAGCGGGGTCGCATGGCGGCCGGTGCTGGGCGGCAGGATCCGGGTGGCTGGCGCCGTGAGGCGCCCCGCGGGCGGTCGGGCGTGCCGACCGGCCCTTCCCCGGTTCGGTGGAAGCTGATAAGCTATCAGAATCGCATGGGAGTGCGGTCGCAGGCAACCGCGTTTTCCCCCGCAGCCCGGAGTCAGGACGGCCCTTGTTTCCTCGCGAACGCATCCGAAACTTCTCCATCATCGCTCACATCGACCACGGGAAGTCCACCCTGGCAGACCGCCTGATCGAGATCACAGGCGGCCTGAGCAAGCGGGAAATGGACGACCAGGTGCTCGACACGCTGGAGCTTGAGCGCGAGCGCGGCATCACCATCAAGGCCCAGAGCGTGTGCCTGAACTACAAGGCGCGCGATGGGCAAAACTACCTGCTCAACCTCATCGACACGCCCGGCCACGTGGACTTCACCTACGAAGTCTCGCGCTCGCTGGCCGCGTGCGAGGGCGCGATCCTCGTCGTGGATGCCTCCCAGGGTGTGGAGGCCCAAACCCTGGCCAACGTCTACATGGCGCTGGATCAGGACCTGGAGATCGTGCCCGTGCTGAACAAGATCGACCTGCCCAGCGCCGAGCCCGAGCGCGTGGTGGAGGAGATCGAGCAGGTGATCGGCCTGGACGCGCACGACGCCGTGCGGGCCAGCGCCAAGGTGGGCATCGGCATCGACGAGATCCTGGAGCAGGTGGTGCGTCGCGTCCCGCCTCCCAAGGGTGATCTGGAAGCGCCCCTGCAGGCGCTGGTGTACGACGCTTGGTTCGACAGCTACCTGGGCGTGGTGGTGAACCTGCGCATCATGAACGGTACGGTGCGCGTGGGTGATGCGATCCGCTTCATGGCCACCGGGCGCACCTTCGAGGTGGCCACGCTGGGCAAGTTCACGCCCGCCAAGCGGGAGGTGGACAGCCTCTCCGCGGGCGAGGTGGGCTTTCTCTCGGCGGCCATCAAGGACATCCAGCATGCCCGCGTGGGGGACACGGTCACGCACCGCGATCGTCCCACCGCTACGCCGCTGCCCGGCTACACGCGGCTCAAGCCGATGGTCTTCAGCGGGCTCTACCCCGCCAACGGCGAGGAGTTCGAGCACCTCAAAACGGCCCTGGAAAAGCTGTCGCTGAACGATGCGGCGCTGCAGTTCGAGCCGGAGACGTCCATGGCCCTGGGCTATGGCTTCCGCTGCAAGTTCCTGGGCCTGCTGCACATGGAGATCGTGCAGGAGCGGCTGGAGCGGGAAATGGGGATCGACCTGATCACCACCGCGCCCACGGTGGTGTACGAGGTGCACCTGAACAACGGCGACGTGCTGCAGGTGGACAATCCCAACAAGCTGCCCGACCCCACCCGTGTGGACCACATCGCCGAGCCGTACATCAAGGGCACGGTGCTCGTGCCGCAGGAATTCATCGGCGCCATCATGCAGATCGCCCAGGAGCGGCGTGGCGTGCAGGTGGGCATGCAGTACCCGGGCGGGCGCCGCGTGATGCTGGAATACGAGTTCCCGCTCAATGAGATCATCGTGGACTTCTACGACAAGCTGAAGTCCGCCACCAAGGGCTACGGCTCGTTCGATTACGAGCCCATCGGCTTCCGGCCCGGCGACATGGTGAAGTTGGACATCCTGCTCAATGGCGAGCCGGTGGACGCGCTCTCCATGATCGTCCCGCGCGAAAAGGCTTCCCAGCGCGGCCGCGAGCTGGTTTCCAAGCTCCGCAAGCACATCCCTCGCCAACTCTTCGAAGTGGCCATCCAGGCCGCCATCGGCAACAAGGTCGTCGCCCGCGAGACCGTGAGCGCGCTGCGCAAGAACGTTACCGCCAAGTGCTACGGCGGGGACATCACCCGCAAGCGCAAGCTGCTCGAAAAGCAGAAAGAGGGCAAGAAGCGCATGAAACAGGTAGGCAGCGTCGAAGTGCCCCAGGAAGCCTTCATGGCGGTGCTGCGGCTGGGCGAGTAGCGGTCGCCTTCCGTCCGGCGCCGGGCCGTGCAGCAGGCCGCTTGAGCGCGATACCGGGGAGTGCCGTCCGCCGCTACGCCTTCCCCACGGCCGACCCGCGTGGGAGATCGAGCCACGGATGGCTGGCCGTGCGCAGATGCCGCTTGATTCTGTGGCAACGGCGACGTCTAATCCCTCCATGATCGACTTCACCGGACGCATCGCACTGGTCACCGGCGGCAGCCGCGGCATCGGCGCGGTCGCCGCCGTGGCCCTGGCTCGCCATGGGGCGGACGTGGCCATCAACTACCGGGCGGACGCCGCCAGCGCCGAGGCCGTGCGGGCCCAGGTGGCCGCGCTCGGGCGTCGCGCCGCTGTCGTGCAGGCGGATGTCTCCGAGCCGCCGCAGGTGGAGGCCCTGGTGGCCGAGGTGACCCGCGCGCTGGGGCCGGTGGACATCCTCGTGAACAATGCCGGGCAGGCGCACTACCGGGGCCTGGACGACCTGACCGTGGAGGACTGGGAGCGCACGCTGGCGGTCAACCTCACCTCTGCCTGGCTGGTCACACAGGCCTGCCTGCCACACATGCGCCGGCAGCGCTGGGGCCGCATCGTCAACGTCTCCTCCGGCGCTGCGCAGACCGGCGGGTCGGTGGGCATCCACTACACGGCCACCAAGGCGGCGATGGACGGCATGACGCGCGCCTACGCCTCGCGCTTGGTGCGGGAGGGCATCACCTGCAACGTGGTGGCGCCCGCGTTGATCCACACGGACATGACCCGCGACCCCGAGGCCAGCGCCCTGCGTATCCCCATGGGCCGTATGGGCACCAGCGAGGAGTGCGCAGAGGCCATCGTCGTGTGCGCCGGCACGGAGTTCATGACCGGCCAGACCGTTCACCTCAATGGCGGCCTGTACTACCGCTAGCGAACCGGCCGCACCCACACCCGGACTGTCCGAGCAACCCTCAAGCGACCCAGGAGCCCGCGCATGAGCGACCCCCGCACCGCATTTCAAGGCAAGGTGGCCCTCGTCACCGGCGCCAGCATCGGCATCGGCCGCGCCACGGCGCTGGCGCTGGCCCGGGAGGGCGCGGACGTCGCGCTGGGCTATCACCAGGACGCCGCCGGGGCCGAGGAGACCCGCAGCCAGGTGGAGACTTTGGGCCGCCGCGCGGCCGTGGTGCAGGCGGACGTCTCCGTGCCGGCGCAGGTGGACGCCATGGTGGCCGCCGTGCAGAAGGCCCTGGGCCCGGTGGATGTGCTGATCAACAACGCGGGCGGGCCCAAGCCGCAGGAGCTGGATGCCATCACCCTGGAGGACTGGGAGCGGGTGATGGCCGTGAACCTGACCTCCGTGTTCCTGGTGACGCGGGCCTGCCTGCCCCACATGCGCCAGCAGCGCTGGGGCCGCATCGTGAACGTCTCCTCCGGCGCGGCGCGCACCGGCGGCATCATGGGGCTGCACTACTCGGCGGCCAAGGCGGGCGTGGAGGGGCTCACCCGCGCCTACGCCTCGCGGCTGGTCAAAGAGGGCGTGACCTGCAACGCGGTGGCCCCCATGCTCATCCACACGGGCGAGAAGCGGGACAACGAGGCGCGCAAGAAGCTCGTGCCGCTGGGCCGGCAGGGCACGGCGGAGGAGGTGGCGGACGCCATCGTGCTCTGTGCCCGCACGGAGTTCATGACCGGCCAGACCGTGCACATGAACGGCGGGGTGTATTACAGCGGCTGAGTCCTACCCTGTATAGCCGAAGGGCGCTTCAATTGGAGTCGAATGCTGCGAGGAAGTCCTCGCGGGCGATACCGGCTTGCGTGCAGATCGTACGCAGCGTGGAGCCCTTGATGCGCGGATGCCCGGGTAGCGTGAGAGGCGTGCGCGTCCCGTCGGGATTGTCGCGCACGAACGACAGGTGAGCGCCCTCGCGCACCAACTGGAATCCAAGCCGCTCAAGTGCGCGAATCACCCGTGCGCGGGGTGCATCGACCGGGAATCGCGCCATCTACAGCGCAACACCGGTTTCGGCGACGAAGGCTTCCAGCACCGGCGAATCCGACTCGAACATCTTCGCGCCGAAGGACTCGACGTGGAACCGGATGGCGGATTTCACGTCCGCCAGCGCTTCCTCGTAAGTATCGCCCTGCCCCACGACAACGCCCTTCAGCCCAAGCGGATATGCCACATAACCGTCCGGGTGCTTTTCCACGATTACCTTGAGCTGTTGCATGAAGGCCTCTTGCTGGGCTTTTTGACGGGAGATTCGGTCAAGCCACAGATGCTGTACTCAACATATGTCAATGCGCTTACGATGTCGCTGCCCGAATCTGTGCCCCCCTACCCCCGCACCTGCTTGAGCACCTTCTCGAAGACGGGCAGGGATCGCTCGATCACGTCTTCCGTAACGGCCAGCGAGATGCGGAAGTAGCCCGCGCGCCCGAACCCGCTGCCGGGCACCAGCAGCAGGCGCTCGGCCTGGGCGGCACGGACGAATGCGACGTCGTCGGCGATGGGGGACTTGGGGAACAGGTAGAATGCGCCGCCGGGCGTGACGACCTCGTAGCCCATCTCCCGCAGGGGCGCCAGCATGCGGTCGCGCATGCGTTGGTAGTAGGCCACGTCCACCGTAGCCCCGCCCACCAGCGGCAGCACGCGCTGGATCAGCGCCGGGGCGTTCACGAAGCCCAGAATGCGGTTGGCAAGTACCAGCGCATCCATCAGCGGCCCGGCTTCCACCGCATGGGGGTGCACGGCCACATAGCCGATGCGCTCGCCGGCCAGCCCCAGGTCCTTCGAATATGACGTGATGACCAGCGTATGGTCATAGAGCGGGGGCAGCCAGGGCACCGTGTTGCCGTCGAACACCAGCTTGCGGTAGGGCTCGTCGGCCATCAGGAAGATCGGCCGTCCGAAGCGCTTGGCCGCAGTGTTCAGGTAATCCGCCAGGGCCCGCAGGCTGGCCTCGGGATAGATCACCCCCGTGGGATTGTTGGGCGAGTTGATGAACAGCACGCGTGTGCGTTCCGTCACCACGCGGTCCAGGGCCTCCAGGTCGATCTGGAAGTCCGCGTCCGTCTCCGCGCGCACCAGCCTGCCGCCGTGGTTGGCGGCGTAGAAGTCGTACTCCACGAAATACGGCGTGAACGTCACCACCTCGTCGCCGGGATTGAGCAGGGCCTTGAGGGCAATGTTCACCGCGCCGGCCGCGCCGCAGGTGAGCACGATGTGGCGCGCCTCGTAGGGCAGGCCCGTGGCCTGGGCCAGCTCGGCGGCCACGTAGGCCCGCACCTCGGGCAGCCCGGCGTTGGGGATATAGCGGTGCAGACCCGGCGCCGGGTTGGTCAGCAGGTCGCGCAAGGCCTCCTGCACCTCCGGCGGGGGCTCCAGGATCGGGTTGCCCAGCGAAAAGTCATACACGTTCTCGGCGCCGTACTGGGCCTTGAGTTGCGCCCCCTCCTCGAACATCTTGCGGATCCAGGACGAGCGCTCCAGCGAGGAGCGGATCGCATCGGCGACGACGTGGGCCATGGCGGCGGGTCTCCCTGGGGCGGCGGACGAGGCGGGTCACGGCGCGCACCCTTGCGCGCCCGCG
The DNA here is from genome assembly GCA_035266845.1 of bacterium. Lineage (GTDB taxonomy): Bacteria > SAR324 > SAR324 > SAR324 > JACQKK01 > DATFMP01. Next base: position 34,142 of record DATFMP010000031.1, on the reverse strand, counting down.
GCGCCGTCATTCCGCGCACAACGCGGCTGTTGTAGCGAATGCGGCTCCAGAACGCAAAGGCGCCACAGGCCCCGTCGGCGGTGCCGGCCGCATTGCCAACGGCTTGGCGCCATGGGAGACTATCGGCTGGCGCGCACACGCGCTGCCGGGGCATTTGGGGGCCCGCGGCGGCCGGCGCCTATCCCGTTTCAATCGCTATCGCCCGCACGCGCAACGAGGAAGCCATGACCATCGACGTGGACGCGCTGTATCCGACTATCGGCGGCATCCTGAAGCGCAGCGGCAGCCAGGTGCGCCTGGGCGGCGTCGTCACGGCCGACCAGACCTTCGACTCCGCCGAGACGGACACCTATACCTGGGATTACGGCATCCAGCACCCGCAAATGCGCCAGCTCTACGAGCGGGCCAAGAGCGCCCAGTGGAGCGCCGCGGACCTGCCGTGGGACACGGACGTGGACCTGGAGGCGGACCTGTTCGAGCTGGACCCGGCCTGGGCCAAGGCGGACTGGTATCAGCGGCTGGGCAAGCGCGAGCAGCGGCGGCTGAACGTGGAATACAACAGCAACCTGATCTCCAACTTCGTGCACGGGGAGCAGGGCGCCCTCAGCGCCGCCTCGCAGCTCGTTACCGCCGTGCCGACGGTGGATTCCAAGCTGTACGCGGCCTCGCAGGTGTTCGACGAGGCGCGACACGTGGAGGTGTTCAGCCGCTACGTGGAGGAGAAGCTGGACAACCTCTACCCGTGCACGCAGAACCTGTTCAACCTGATGCAGGCCATCACCATCGAGAGCCGCTGGGACTTCAAGTTCCTGGGCATGCAGCTCATCGTGGAGGGGTTGGCTATCGCGGCGTTCATGAGCCTGCTCAACCGCACGCGCGAGCCGCTGCTGCAGCAGCTCATCCGCCGCGTGCTGCAGGACGAGGCGCGGCACGTGGCCTTCGGTGTGATTTCCCTGCGCGACCACTACACCGACATGCCGGAGCAGGACCGTCTGGAGCGCCAGCAGTTCGTGTACGAATCCTGCGTGCTGATGCGCGGGCGCCTTGTGAGCGCGGAGGCCTACGAGCGCATGGGGCTCAACCCGGAGACGGTGCGCGAAACCTTCCGCCAGAGCGACGAGGTGAAGGACTTCCGGCAGATCCTGTTCTCGCAGGTCGTGCCCAGCATGCAGAAGGTGGGGCTGCTCGACGGCTGGCTGGAGGAGCGCTTTGCCGAGATGGAGGTGCTGCATTTCCGCGACTACGATGCCGACGCCGTGCTGCAGAGCCTCATCAGCGGCACCAATGCCGCCTCGCCCGAGACCAAAAGCGCGTAGCAACGCCCCGCCCCGCTGCTCGTGGGGCGTTCCCTCCCGCGATGCACCGGGCCGCTCGGCTGTCGTTGCCTTACGGCTCCACCCAGGCGCCGTGCTGCTTGATGAGGTCGATCAGGCGCTCCACGGCCTGGGCGGTGGGCACGCCGCGCACCAGGCAGTCCTGCCCCTTGTAGAGGTTCACCTTTCCCGGGGCACCGCCCACGTAGCCGAAGTCCGCATCGGCCATCTCGCCGGGGCCGTTCACGATGCAGCCCATGATGCCGATTTTGACGCCCTTGAGGTGGCTGGTGCGCGTCTTGATGCGCGCCGTAGTCTCCTCCAGGTCGAAGAGCGTGCGGCCGCAGGAGGGGCAGGAGATGTACTCGGTCTTGTAGGTGCGCAGCCTCGCGGCCTGCAGCAGCGTCTTGCAGTACTCGGTGATCGGCGCGGCGGGGTCGTTGCCGGGCGCCACGATGGCGTCCAGCAGGCCGTCCGCGGCCAGCGAGCCGATCTCCGCCGCCACGCCCAGGGGCGGCATGCCGCGCGCGTCCTCCGGCACCAGCACGCCCACCGGCCAGTCGAGGCCCTCGGCATCGAGCCGCTGCACCAACCGTCGCACCGCATAGAGCGGGTGCGGCCCCCGCACCAGCAGCAGCGCCCCGCGCGACAGCGCCCGGCCCTCGCCCAGCAGTGGGGCCAGGCGCGGCCCGTCCACGTCCGCGGCATCCAGCACGATTAGCGGCGCGCGTGTGCCCGCGTTGTCGGCCGCGAGCGCTTGTTCCGGCGTCACGAGTCGCAGCGGGTCGCCGTCCGCGCCGCCGTTGACCATGGGCGGCAACAGTTCCGCATCGAAGGGACTCTCCGCGGCATCAGCGCCCATGCGCAGCACGTAGCCCTCGGGCCGCAAGGCCAGGAAGGCCACGCGCACGTCGCCGCCCACATCGCCCAGGGCCCGCTCCGTGCCCAGCGGCACGCGCCGCGTGGGGCGCCGCGCGAAGTCGATGGGGGCGCGGAACACGGCTTCGGGCCAGGCGGTCCCCTGGCGGATGGCGTTCACGGCGGCCACCAGCTCGCGGGCGGCCGGAATCTCGTTGGCCGCTGGTTCCGTCAGCGAGACGCGCACCGTATCGCCCAGCCCGTCGCACAGCAGCGCCCCGATGCCGATGGCGGACTTGAGGCGGCCGTCCGGGCCGTCCCCGGCCTCGGTGACGCCCAGGTGCAGGGGATAATCCATGCCCTCACGATCCATGGCCAGCGTCAGCAGGCGGTAGGCCTGGATCACCACCAGCGGGTTGGAGGACTTCATGGAGACGATGGTGTCGTGATAGCCGTGCCGCGCCAGGATGCGCAGGTATTCCATGGCGCACTCCACCATCCCCAGCGGCGTGTCCCCGTAGCGGTTCATCACGCGGTCGGAGAGCGAGCCGTGGTTCACCCCGATGCGCAGGGAGCGCCCGTGCTTGCGCAGCTCCGCGATAAGCGGCAGCAGCGCCTCCTCCACGCGCGCCAGCTCGTCCGCATACTCCGCGTCCGTGTACTCGCGCGTGGCGAAGCGCTTCTGGTCCACGTAGTTGCCGGGATTGATGCGCACCTTCTCCACGTGCGCCGCCGCGCCCAGCGCCAGGCGGGGATTGAAGTGGATGTCCGCCACCAGAGGCACGCGCAGGCCTTCGGCGGCCATGCGGCGCCGAATCTCGGGCAGCGCCTCCAGGTCGCGCCGGGTGGGCACGGTGAGGCGCACGATCTCGCAGCCGGCCTCTACCAGCCCGCGCAACTCCGGCAGCACGCGCTCCACGTCCCATGTGTTGCAGGTGAGCATGGATTGCACGCGGATCGGCTCCGAGCCGCCCACGCCCACGTCGCCCACGGCGACCACGCGCGTGGGGCGCCGGCGGTAGGCCAGCGGGGTCTCGAAGAAGGGCAGGGCGTTGTCCATGGTCGTGGGAATCGGCGCTGCGATTGGAGGGCGGAAAGCCGCCGGGCGGGGTTGCGCGCGGGCCGGCCATGGGTCGCAGCCCGCAGAGCCGCGCCAGCGGGTGCGTTGCGGGCGCAGGTTTGCCAACGCCCCGTGCAGGGAGTAGATTACCGTGAACCGCGCCATCCTGTCATCCACCTCACCGTGGAGTCCCATGAGCGAGCCGCTTTACGCCGACTTTGCGCTGTCCGGCGACGGTGCCGCGCCGGTGGTTGTCACCCCGCAGCAGCCTGCGCCGGATGTCGCCGTGGCGGGCCCGGAGGTCGCGCCCATCCTGGCGCGCGCGCTGGCGGGCCAGGAGATCGGCGTGGAGGAGGGTACGCGCCTGTTCGAGGCCAGCGGGCCGGAGCTGCTGCCGCTCGTGGCCGTGGCGGATCACCTGCGGCGGCAAGCCGTGGGCGACCGCGTAACCTACGTCGTGAACCGCAACATCAACTTCACCAACGTCTGTGTGAAGCGCTGCGGCTTCTGCGCCTTCAGCCGCGGGCACCGCGCCGGGGAGGGGTACTTCCTGCCTGTGGAGGAGGTGCTGCGCCGCGCGCGGGAGGCGGTGGAGCTTGGCGCCACGGAGGTGTGCATGCAGGCCGGGCTGGCCCCGGGACTGGACGGCTGGTACTACGTCAAGCTCGTACGCGCCGTGAAGGAAGCCCTGCCGGAACTGCACATCCACGGCTGCTCGCCCGAGGAGGTGCTCTACGGTAGTGAGCTGGCCGGCGCGAGCGTGGAGGACTACCTGCGCGCGCTGCAGGACGCCGGGCTGGGCAGCCTGCCGGGCACCTCGGCGGAGATCCTGGACGACTCCGTGCGCGACGTGATCTCCCCGGGCCGCATCAACACGGAGCAGTGGGTGCACCTGGTGCAGACCGCGCACCGGCTGGGCATCCCCACCACCTCCACCATGATGTACGGCCACGTGGAGACGGCGCGGCACAAGGCGGAGCACCTGGCGCTGCTGCGGCGCATCCAGCAGGAGACCGGCGGCATCACCGAGTTCGTGCCGCTGGGCTTCATCTTCGAGGAGGCCCCCATGTTCGCCAAACGCCGCCCCCCGGGGCTGCGCGAGGGGCCCAGCGGCATCGAGACCATGAAGATGTACGCGATCGCGCGCATCATGCTGCACGGCTGGATTCCCAACGTGCAGGTATCGTGGGTGAAGGAGGGCCAGAAGCTGGCGCAGGTGGGCCTGATGGCCGGTGCGAACGACCTGGGCGGCACGCTCATCAACGAGAGCATCTCCACCGCCGCGGGCGCTCAGCACGGGCAGCTCGTCAAGCCGGCGGTGTTCCGCCGGCTGGCGCGCGAGATGGGGCGCGAGCCCGCCGAGCGGGCGACGGACTACCGCATCCTGCGCAGCTTCGCCGATCCCGCGCAGGACCCGCAGGACGCCCTGGAGCAGGTGACGGACCCGCAGGGGCGCTTCGGCTCGTACCAGGACCTGGTGGCCGAGCAGCGCTTCCGCTTCCGCGACTTCTTCGCCGAGCAGCAGGCTGCGGCGGTCATCCCCGCGATCCCGGGCCGAAGGTAGCCCGCCGGGGACTGGCGCGGGCAAGGGGCGAGGCGTAGAATCGCCCCCAGCGCGCATATTGCCGGAGCCGGGTGCCCGGGACCGGTGCAGTCGCACCGACCGGCGGTGGCCGCGCTCACCTCAGGGGAGGGGCATTATGAACAGGCTGTGGCGCTGGGTGCCGCTGCTGCTGGCGGCCGTGCTGGTGTATGTGCCCATGAGCGGCTGGAAGGTGCTTTACGGCACCGAGGAGGGAGATAACCCGGCCGCGCGCACCTACGGCGCGGAGTATCGCGTGCCGGGTTTCGAGTGGGCGGTGGTGCTCAACCCGGATGGCATCCGCACCAGCGACGTGAAGCTGGGCTTCTACGACCGCTGCCTGATGCGCTACCGCGGCAGCGTGCGCGAGATCACCAGCCACTACAGTTGGTATGCGAGCCTGAGCCGGGACACGTTGGTGGAATACACGGCCCCGCCGGAAGCGCCGGCGGCCGGCACGCTGTGTCCCGATGGCGCGGTGTTCCTGCTGCCGAAAGCGGAGTTGGACGGCTTCGACGGCCGCTTCGCCGAGCGCGAGGCCTACGAGGGGCAATTGGCGGCGGAGGTGCAAGCCGCGCTGAGCGCGCCGCGACGCGGTGCCGCGCAGGTGGTGGAAGACTCCGTGCACTGGGTGGAGGCGGTGAATCCGGACGGCCTGGAGAGCTTCGGCTACCGCATCGCGTTCCTGGACGTGTGCGGGATCGAAGCGGGTGGCACGGTGCAGGCGATCCAGGAGACCGCCGAAGGTACGCTGCTGGCCTACATCCCTGCCACGGACGCCAGCTTCCGCGGCATCGGCATTCCCTGCCCGGCCAATACGGTGTTCTTCGAGCACGGGCCGCAGCGCCACTACTACTGAGCGGCGCCGGCACCCATGCACGCACACCCGACCCGAACTCGCCGCGACACTCCTCGGCACATGTCCTTGCTGCTGCGAGCACCGTGTGCGATGCGGGCTGCGTGTTGGCTGGCGCTCCTGGCTGGCCTGCTGATTCCGGGCGTGGCAGGGGCGCAGGGTGCTCCGGCACCGGCTCCCGCCCAGAGCAACGTGCGCATGACGTTCTACCCGGCGCAGGGCGATACGGTGCTCTACCGCGGACTGCGCACCATCCGCAGCGCGGCGGGCCGGGTTACGGTGACCACCGTGTTCTCGTTGCCTTCCGGAAAGCCCATCCAGCGCACGGAGGCCGTGTACGAGGCGGCCAGCCTGGCGCCGATCAGTTGGCACCTGGACGACGAGCGCTCCGGCGAGGCGGAGTCTCTGGTGCGCGAGGGTGACGCGTTGCGCCTCAGCTACCGGGCGGATGCCCATAGCGCGTCGAAGAGCGATACCCTGCCGCGGCGCCCCGGGCAGATGTTCACGGCCACGGTGGAGCCGCTCATCGAGCGCGACCTTGCGCGCCTGACGGCGGGCGAGGTGGTGCGCTTCCGGCTGCTGGTGCCGAGCCGGCGGGACAGCTACGGCTTCCGCATCCAGCGGGACGATACTCCGGCGCTGCAGCGGCCCGGCACGGTGGTGCTGCGCATGGATCCCGACTCGTGGCTGGTGCGCCGGCTGGTGGATCCGCTCTACTTCGTGCTGCAGGCACAGCCGCCGCACCGAGTGCTGGAATTCCGCGGGCGCGTTTCCATCAAGACGGACGCCGGGGACGACCAGGACCTGCGCATCGTGTACGATGCCGGCCAGCCTTAGCGGCGCCACCGCCCACCGGGCCGGGCCATTCCGGCTCCACCTTCATCGCCGTACCCAACGCCGGAGCCCCATGCCCTTGCGAACGGCCATCGCCGTCCTATTCGCGCTGGCGTCCGTGGGGGCCGGGAGCGGGGGCGGCCCGGCCAGAGCCGCCCAGCCGGCACTGGTGCACTGCCGCATCCTGCGGGTAGACTTGCGGGCCTACGCGCTGGGCAGCAATCAATTGCGCTACCGGGGCTTGCACGTGCAGCAATTGGAGGGCCACGTGCAGCGCATGGAGGATCGCTTCACGGATGCGGAGAGCCGCACGGTGCTGCGCGCGGTGACCCGCTATCGCGCAGCGGACCTGACACCCGTCGACTACGAGATGCACCTGCCGCTGACCGGACACGCGGAATGGCTGCACAAGGAGGGCGACCGCGTCGTGCTCCGCGTGCGGGCGCAGGCGAGTGCCTCCATCGAGTCCGATACGCTGCCGCTGACGCCGCATGCACAGTTTGCCGCGACCCTGCCGCTGTACATGCTACGCCACTGGGACGCTCTGATGGCCGGCCAACGGCTCGACGTATCGCTGCTGGTGCCCTCGCGCACGGATCGCTACGCCTTCCATTTGCTACACGAGGCGGAATCTCCGGCCGGCGGGCCGGGCCGGGTCGTGATCCGCATGGATTCGGACAGTCTGCTCGTGCGGCAGGTTGTTGATCCCGTGCGGTTCGTGTTTGAATCCAGGCCACCGCACCGGCTGCTGGAAACCCGCGGCCGCACCCCGATCCGCGACGAGGACGGAGCCGTGCAGCGCCTGCGCATCGAGTATCACTACCGCGATGGCTGCCTCACGGGCGGCCCGGACGCAAGCGCGGAGAAGCCGCCCGCCACCACACCCGATACCGCGACGAGCCGATGACCTACGGATTCTCCCTGATCATGCGCGGCGCCGATGCCCGGCCCGACGCCTTCCTGCAGATCGCGCAGCGCGCAGAGGCCCTGGGGATCGACGCCCTGTTCTGCAGCTCGCACATCGTGCTGCCGCCCCAGGTGAAGTCAGGCTACGTGGGCATCCCCGGCCGCAAGTACGCGGAGCACTGGAACGAGGGCTACTGGGAGCCGCTCTCCGTGTGCAGCTACCTGGCCGGGCAGACCCAGCGTCTGCGGTTCGGCACCAGCATCACCGTGCTGCCCATGCACAATCCCTTCGAGATCGCCAAGCAGGTGGCCGAGGTGGACCAGCTCACCGGCGGCCGTTTCACCTTCGGCATCGGCGTGGGCTGGTTCGAAGAGGAGTTCGAGGTGCTGGGCCAGGACTTCCACACCCGCGGCGCCCGTACGGACGACGCCCTGGCGCTGATGCAGGCCCTGTGGACGCAGGAGCCGGTCACCTACGAGGGCAAGTTCTACCAGGTGCGCGACGGGCGCTTCCTGCCCAAGCCGGTGCAGCGGCCGCATCCGCCGATCTGGGTGGCGGGACACAGCAAGGCCACGCTGCGCCGCGCGGCCCGCTTCGCGGAGGCCTGGCATCCGGTGCGGCCCACGCCGGAATACCTGGAGGAGGCGAAACCGCAACTGGCGCACTTCGTGGAGGAGGCCGGCCGGCCCCCGGGTGCGGTGAAGCTGGCCGTGAAGCTGCCCATGGTGTTCCAGGACGGTCCGCCCGGCGAAGGCCAGATGTTGACCGAGGGCCGGCCGCAGGACATCGTGGACGGCGTGCGCCGCTACCGGGACGCCGGGGCCGAGCACTTCCTGTTCGACTTCATCCCCGAAAAGCTGCCCGTGGCCCTGGACACCCTGGAGCGCTTCGCCCAGGAGGTGCGGCCCAAGCTCTGACGGGCCGCACCACAACCGTCGGTGCATGGCGGTACGCCGATTGGGCCCCCACCGTCGCCCGAAGTGTTGTATGGAGTACGAATCACCATCGGCATTCCCAGTCTGACGAGGACCTGAAGCCATGACGCAAGCCAACGGATCGCTGCCGCTCTCCCGATTTCGCGTGCTGGACCTGACCCGCGTGCGCGCGGGCCCCACCTGCGTGCGTCAGCTCGCGGACTGGGGGGCGGACGTGGTCAAGATCGAGATGCCCGAGGCTTTGGATGCCGAGGGCGGCCTGGGTGGGCCGCGCCATGGGCCGGACTTCCAGAACCTGCACCGCAACAAACGCGCGATCACGCTGAACCTCAAGGACCCCGAGGGCCTGGCGCTGTTCAAGCGGCTGGTGGAGAAGGCGGACGTGGTGGTGGAGAACTACCGCCCGGACGTGAAGTACCGTCTGGGCGTGGACTACGAGTCCCTGCGCAAGGTCAATCCGCGCATCGTATACGGCAGCATCTCGGGCTTTGGCGAGGACGGGCCCTACCACACCCGCCCTGGATTCGACCAGATTGCCCAGGGCATGGGCGGGCTGATGTCCATCACCGGGCTGCCGGGCCAGGGGCCCGTGCGCGTGGGCATTCCCGTGGCGGATCTCTGCGCGGGGCTCTTCTGCGCCATGGGTATCCTCACGGCGCTGCTGGAGCGCGAGGCCTCCGGCGAGGGCCAGTGGGTGCGCACCTCGCTGTTGCAGGCGCAGATCTTCATGCTGGACTTCCAGGCCGCGCGTTGGCTGGTGGGTCACGAGGTGGCGCCCCAGGCGGGCAACAACCACCCTACCAGCATCCCCACGGGTGTGTTCCGCACCAAGGACGGCCACATCAACATCGCCGTGGCGGGCAACGTCATCTGGGAGCGCTTCTGCAAGGCACTCAAGGCGGACGATCTGCTGGCCGATCCGCGCTACGTGGACGGCGCCTCGCGCTCCAAGAACCGCGACGTGCTGAACGAGGCCATCAACGTGAAGACAGCCGATTACGGCAGCGAGGAACTGATCGGGCTGCTGAACGAGGCTGGCGTGCCGTGCGGGCCCATCTACAGCATCGACCAGGTCTTCGCCGATCCGCAGGTGCAGCACCTGGGCATCGCACAGTCGGTGCAATCGCCCGCCCTGGGCGAAGTAAAGCTGGTCGGCCAGCCCTTCACGCTCAGCCGCACCAACACGCCCCTGCGCACGGCCACGCCGGAGCGCGGACAGGACACCGACGCGGTGCTGGGCGAGCTGGGCCTGGAGGCGGACGCTATCAGCGACCTGCACGCGCGCAACATCGTCTGAGCCGAGACGTACCCTCGACCGGCCCCACTCCGGGCGCCGGCCGGGGCCGCAGGGCCTGCCTCACATACCAACGCAATCCCCGCCCTCCCTTGCGTTGCTGCAACGCCGATTGTCAGTGCCCTGGCGCTCGTGCTAGGTACGAGTGTAGGGGAGGAACCCATCTAAGCTAGTCGTTCAGTCATCGTCGCAATGCCGTCCGCACCGGCCTTCGGGTCGGCGCCGAGCAGGCGCATCCATACCAACCGCACTGCGGAGAGCGGGAGGTCCCATGTTTCGTGCAATTCGTCGCTACACGGCCTTCGGGCTGGGGCTCGCCGTCGGCGCCCTGGCGCTGGCCAGCGTGCCGGGCAGCCCCGCGCTGGCCGCCGATATTCCCAAGACCATCGCCTGGTCCGCCTACAATGTGGGCTCGACCGGCTACATCCAATCCGCCGCTATCGGCGATGCCGTGGCCAAGGCCACCGGCGTGACGCTGCGCGTGGTGCCGGCGGGCAACGACATCGCCCGGCTGGCGCCGCTGCGCCAGGGCCGCATCCAGTTCTCGGCCACCGGCTCGGGCAGCTACCTGGCGCAGGAGGGCGTGCTGGACTTCGCCGATCCGAGTTGGGGGCCGCAGCCACTGCGGCTGCTGCTGATGTCCTGGGCGGATACCAACACGGGCAACGCCTGCACGGCCAAGGACGCGGGCATCCGCACCATGGCCGACCTGAAGGGCAAGCGCGTGGCGTGGGTGCACGGTGCGCCAGCGCTGAACAACAACATGACCGCGTTCATGGCCTTTGGTGGCGTGACCTGGGACGACGTGAAGAAGGTCGAGTTCCCGGGCTTCAAGGAATCCATCCAGGGGCTGGTGGACGGCGTCGCGGATGCGGCCATCGCGTCCACGGACTCCGGGCTGGTCTATGCCCTGGAATCCTCGCCGCGGGGCATCTACTGGCCCGAGACGCCCAAGGCGGACAAGGCCGGCTGGGAGCGCCTGCACAAGGTCGCGCCGTACTTCGCGCCGCACCTGGCCATCGCGGGTGCGGGCCTCTCGCGCGAGCACCCGCAGCATGGCGCCAGCTACGGCTATCCGATCCTCGTCACCTATCCCGTGGTGGACGACGACCTCGTGTACTGGATGACCAAGCAGGTGATCGACCTGTACGACCAGTACAAGGGCGCACACCCGGGTGCCATAGGCTGGGCACTGGACCGGCAGGTGTTCGACTGGGCGATTCCCTACGATGCCGCAGCGGTGCGCTACTTCAAGGAGCGCGGCGTCTGGAATGACGAGTTCCAGCGGCACAACGACCAGCTTCTGAAGCGCCAGGACGTGCTGCACAGAGCCTGGGTGGAAACGCTCAAGCTCAAGAGCGGGGGTGAGGACTTCCGGGCCTTCTGGATGAAGCGCCGCGCCGCTGCCCTGCGTGCCGCGGGCTTCGAACCGATATGGGAGGAATAACGCTGCTGGAGGCCCCGGTTGCAGCGCCTGCGCGGATGCGGCAGCCCGACCGCTTCTGGCGGGTCGTGCTGCTGACTCTGACGGTGGGCGGGATGGGCCTCTCGCTCTATCAGGTCTTCAATCTGCAGGTGTACACGGGGGTGGTGATCCTCTCCAACCGCTTCCTGTACCTGCTGATCGGCCTGTTCCTCTCGCAGGTCTTCGTGCTGTTCCCGGCGGGCGCCACGGCCCGCCGGGATGGCGTGCCCTGGTATGACGTAGCGATGTTTCTCGTCACGCTGGGCGTGTGCGCGTACTTTGCGTGGCACGCACTGCACGCGGTGGAGCAGGCGTGGGAGTTCCTCGCGCCGACCCAGGCCATGTGGCTCTCCTACGTGCTGTGGGCGCTGATCCTGGAGGGTGTGCGGCGCACGGGTGGGTGGGTGATCTTCGTGCTGATCGTGGTGCTCTCGCTGTACCCCACCTATGCGGACAAGATGCCGGGCCCGTTCGCGGGGCTGGGCGAGTCGCTGGCCGACACCGCGCGCTACCACGTGCTAAGCACGGAGAGCGTGCTGGGCATTCCGATGCAGGTATTCGGCTCGCTCATCATCGGCTTCATCGTCTTCGGCGTCGCGCTGCAGGCCACCGGCGGCGGCCGCTTCTTCATCAACACCGCGTTCGCGCTGCTGGGCCACGTGCGGGGCGGGCCGGCCAAGGTGGCCATCCTGGCCTCGGGTCTGTTCGGCTCGCTCAGCGGCAGCGTAATCACCAACGTGCTCACGACGGGAGCCATGACGATCCCCGCCATGCGGCGCACGGGCTATCCCGCGCGCTATGCGGCGGGCATCGAGGCCTGCGCCTCCACGGGCGGGGTGCTCATGCCGCCCATCATGGGGGCCACCGCGTTCGTGATGGCCTCGTTCCTCAACATCCCGTATGTGACGGTGGCCATCGCCGCGGTCATTCCGGCATTTCTGTACTACCTGGGGCTGTTCTTCCAGATCGATGCCTATGCCGCGCGGGAGGGCATCGCCGGGATGCCGCGCGAGGAGTTGCCGCGCCTGGGGCAGACGCTGAAGGAGGGCTGGCAGTACCTGTTCGCCTTCGGCCTGCTGATCTGGCTGCTGGTCTACCTGCGGCGCGAGGCGTTGGCCCCCTACTATGCCACCGCGGCGCTGCTGGTCCTGACGCAGTTCCGCAAGGACACGCGCTTCGACCGGCGCAAGGTGCTGGAGTTCATCGAGTCCAACGGGCACCTGCTCTCCGAGTTGATCGCGATCCTGGCCGCGGTGGGGCTCATCATCGGTGGGCTGGTGGTAACGGGCATGGTGGGCACGTTCTCCGGCAGCCTGGTGCGGCTCGCGGGGGGCAATCCCCTGCTGCTGTTGCTGATGGGCGCCGTCACCAGCTTCATCCTGGGCATGGGCATGACGGTAACGGCGGCCTATATCTTCCTGGCCATCGTGCTGGCACCGGGGCTCGTCAAGCTGGGGATGGACCCCCTGGCCGTGCACCTGTTCATCATGTACTGGGGCATGCTCTCCTACATCACGCCGCCCGTGGCGCTGGGCGTGTTCGCGGCGGCCAGCCTGGCCCGCGCCAATCCCATGCGCACGGGGCTGGAGGCCATGCGGCTGGGGAGCATCATCTACTTCCTGCCCTTCTTCTTCGTGCTCAACCCGGCGATGATCTTCCACGGGCCGTGGCTGCAGGTGCTCAGCGTGACGGGCACGGCCATCGTGGGCGTGCTGCTCATCGCCGCATCCATGCAGGGCTATTTGCTCGGGATTGGCACGTTGGGACCCACCCCCGCGGGGTGGATCGCGCGGGCCCTGCTGCTGGCAGGCGGCCTGCTGCTGGCCGAGCCGGGCTGGCAGACCAACCTCGCCGGCGTGGTGCTGGCCCTGCCTGCGGTGGCCATCGGGCGGCGGCTCAATCGCGATCCGGCGCCGCTGCCCCGCCGCGCGGAGCAGGCGCCGTAGCGAGGGCGCAGGCGCGCCGCGCACCGTGCCAGCCGCAGAATGCCGGCGCCTCCTGGAGTGTCCCGGCCCCGTCTGCCCGGCGGGGCGCTACTCCGCGTCGTGGAAGATGATGCCGAGGGTGTAGCGGTCGCCACCTGTGATGCGGCTCACGCCGTGGCGCGTGTGGGCGCGGTACCAGCCCCGCGTGCCCTTCACCGGGCGCGCGTCGGAAGGGAAGATGAGCATCTCGCCCTGGCCGGGGACGACCACCTCGCCGCGGGACTGCTGGCGCGGATGCTGTTCCACCAGCAGGAAGGCCCCGCCGTCGTAGTCCACGCCCGGCCGGCTGAGGAACACCGTGAGCTGCAACGGGAAGACCAGCGGGCCGTACAGGTCCTGGTGCAGGCAGTTGTAGCCGTCCTGCGTGTAGCGCAGCAGGAGCGGCGTGGGCCGCGTCTGGCCGGCTTCGTGGCAGCGCTTAAGGAAGCCACCCAGGCTGGCGGGATAGCGATGGGTCTCGCCCAGCACCTCCATCCAGCGATTGGCGACGGGCACCAGGTGGGGATAGGCGTGTGTGCGAAGGTCGCGCACCAGCGGTGGCAGGGGATCGGCGAAGTAGGCGTAGTCTCCCACACCGAAGCGGTAGCGCTCCATGCTGATGCGGCTTCGGAAGTGCGCGTCCTCCCGGAACATCGATACCAGTCCGGTGCACTCGGAAGGGCTCAGCACAGGCTCCGTGTGTGCATAACCCCATTGCTCCAGGCTGCGGTGCAACGCGGCCCAGTCCAGTCGTGTCAAGCGCTCCTTGAGGTCACCCGCGGGAGTGGAGTTGGCCCCTACCCGGCCGGTGCGCGGACGCCCGGCGCTCATTGGCCCTCGAAGTGCGGCTTGCGCTGCTCCTGTACCGCCGCGACAGCCTCGGCGAAGTCCCGGGAGTCGAGCAGCATGGCCTGCGCGTAGATGTTGTGCTCCCACTCGGCGGCCAGCGTCGATTCCATCCCGCGCCGCAGGCCCTCCTTGCAGGCGGCCAGGGCCAGCGGCGGCAGCTCGGCGAGCTGCCCGGCCAGATTACGGGCGGCGGGCAGCAAGCGCTCCTCCGGCACCACCTCGCGCACCAGCCCGATGCGCAGGGCCTCCGCGGCATCCACGCGCTTGCCCAGCATCAGCATTTCCGTGGCCGCGCCCAGCCCCACGATGCGGGGCAGCAGGAACATCCCGCCCAGGGGCGCGATGATGCCCAGTTGCACCCAGTTCTCCATGAACACGGCGCGCTCCGAGGCGATGCGGAAATCGCAGGCCACCGCCAGCTCGCAGCCCGCGCCCACGGCCGCGCCGTTCACGGCGGCGATGGTGGGCTTGCTGCACAGCTTGACCGCCTTGATGCCCGCCGCGAAGTGGCTGTAGACGGTCTGCTTGATCTCGAAGGGCCGCATCCCGGTCACTTCCGCCAGGAACTTGCGGTCACCGCCGGAGGAGAACCCGCGGCCGGCGCCCGTGAACACCAGCGCGCGCACGTCCGGGTCGGCCTCCGCGTGGGCGATTGCCTCGCGCAGTTGCGTCATCACGGCGGGCGTCAGGGCGTTGAGCACCTGCGGCCGGTTGAGGGTGAGGGTGGCGATGCGTTCCGCCACCTCCAGGCGGATATCGTCGGCCATGGAGACACGTGGGAACGGGGCTGGGACGGCGCGCTTTCCCCGCGCGCGCTTTCTCCTTGCATAGCGGGAATCGCGACGCCTCGCCACCCGAAAATGGGCGCGGCAGGGAGCTTGCAGCCCCAGGAGCCGCGCAGGGCGCCGCTCAGGCCGAGTCTGCCAATTCGTGGCGGACAATGCGCGTGCCCTCCACCATGGCCTTGAGCTTGCCGCGGCAGACCCAGCGCGGGGTATCCCAGAAGCCGCAGTCCGGGTTGATGACCAGCTTCTCGGCCGGCACGTACTGTAGCGCCTGCCGGATGCGTCCGGCCACGTCGTCGGGGGACTCGATGCGGAAGGCCTTCACGTCCACCACGCCGAAGCCGACCTCCTTGATCTGCGCCAGATCGGCGCACAGCTCCGCCTCGCCCATCTCGCGGTTGGCGAACTCCAGCACGATCTGCTGCGCGTTGGCTTCCAGGATGTGCGGGAACAGGTGGCGGTAGGTGCGCGGGGCGGCGAAGGGCTTGTTGTTCAGGTTGCCGAAGCAGATGTGAAGGGCGATCTTGGCCTTGATGCCCTTGACCGCCTCGTTGAACACGGCGATCCAGGGCTTGGCATCGCCCCGCCGCATGGCAAAGTTGGGCTCGTCGATCTGGATGAAGTCCGCGCCCGCCTCCTCCAGCGCCTTCAGCTCGTGGTTCACGATGGGCACGAGGGCCTCCACCATCGCCTCCTGGCTCGGGTAGACGTCCCCCCGGCGCAGTGGGGTGGAGAGTGTGATGGGTCCGGGGCAGGTGGCCTTCATGGGCACGCGGGTGAGCTGACGCGCCAGCTTGAAGTCCTGCACCACCCCCAACCCCTCCGGGCAGGTGAGCGGCTCGCGCACGAGGAAGGGCTGCTCCGTGTCCCAGTGCGGGGCGCCCAGGCGGCGCGGTGCCTCCATGGCCTCGATGCCCTTCAGCCGGTTGTAGAAGCCGATGATGAAGTTCACGCGACGCATCTCGCCGTCGCTGATGATGTCCACCCCGGCCTCCAACTGATCCTGGATGGCAATGCGGGTGGCGTCCTCCAGGGTCTCCTCCACATCGATCTGGCCCATACGGCCGGCGGCCAGGGCCTCGCGTGCCAGCCAGACCCAGGCGGGCAGCGCGTGGCTGCCGATCACGGTGGTGGGGAGCAGTTGCGGCGCTGTCGCTGCCTTGGCCATCGGGACTCCTTTCGAGGAGTGGATCGCGTCAGATCGTGCCGGCCTTGCGCAGGGCGGCGATGCGGGCCTCATCGTAGCCCAGCGAGTGCAGGATGTCGTCCGTATCCGCACCCAGCGCGGGGGCCGGGCGTGCGGGCGGGGCCTCTCCCGGCACCTTCACCGGGTTGGCTAGCATGCGGATCGTCCCACGGGCCGGGTGCGGCACCTCCAGCAGGCGGCCCTCGTCCCGCACCAGCGGACTCTCCAGCGCCGCCGCCACGTCGTTCACCGGCGCGGCGGGCACGGCGCCGGCGAAGCGCGCCAGCCACTCGGCCGTGGGCCGCGTGCGCAGCACTTCGTCCAGCATGGCGCTCACCCGCTCACGGTGTTCCAGGCGCGCGGCGAAGGTGGCGAAGGCGGGGTCGTCCGCCCACTCCGGGCGCTCCACGGCCTCGCACAGCGCGGGCCAGAACTTCTCCTTGTTGCACATGATGAAGATCCAGCCGTCGGCCGTCCGGAAGAGCTGACTGGGCACCAGGGAGGGATGCCCGCTGCGCGGCACCCGGCCCTGCACGTGACCCTCGTTGAGGTACCACGTCGCCACGTAGTTGAGGTTGTAGAGCGCCACGTCGAACAGGCTCACGTCCACGTCGCGGCCGGCGCCCGTCTCCCGCGCGCCGTGGATGCCCGCCAGCAGGGCGTAGGCTGCGGTAAGGCCCGTCATGAAGTCCACGATGGACACGCCGCAGCGCGCGGGCGGGCCCTCCGGTTCGCCGGTGAGTGAGAGGTAGCCCGCCTCGGCCTGCATCAGGTAATCGAAGCCGGGCCAGTCCGCCCGCGGCCCCTCGCGTCCATAGGCGGACAGGTGCGCGCAGACGATGGCCGGGTTGACGTGCTTCAGCGCATCGTAGGTGAGCCCCAGCTTGGCCGGCTGATCGCCGCGCAGGTTGTCCAGCACCCCGTGGGCGCCCCGCACCAGATCGCGCAGCACGGCCTGCCCCGACTCCGCCTTGAGGTCCAGCGTCAGGCTGCGCTTGTTGCGGTTGGACGACTGGTAGAAGTGGCTATCCCCCGGGCCGAAGTAGTACGGCCCCACACGCCGGCCCAACTCGCCGCCCTCGCGCGGGTTTTCGATCTTGATTACCTCCGCGCCCAGGTCGGCCAGGTACGTCGTGCCGAAGGGCCCGGCGCCGTACTGCTCCACGGCGATGATGCGCAGGTGCGCGAGGGGGAGCATGGACTCGGCTACCCCGCCGGATTCCGCTCGATGAGCTGGCGGGCGATGATGATGCGCTGCAGCTCGTTGGTGCCCTCGCCGATGGCCAGCAGGGGTGCGTCGCGGTACATGCGCTCGATGGGGAACTCCTTGGAGTAGCCGTAGGCGCCATGGATGCGCATGGCCTCCAGCGAGTTCTCGATGGCCGCCTCGGAGGCGAAGAGCTTGGCCATGCCGGCCTCCAGGTCACAGCGCTCGCCACGGTCGTAGGCCTGGGCGGCGCGCTCTACCAGCAGCCAGGCGGCGTCCGTGCGCGTGGCCATGTCCGCCAGCTTGAGCTGGATCGCCTGGTGCTGGCAGATGGGCTTGCCGAAGGTCTTGCGCACCTGGGCATAGCGCACGGAGGCGTCCAGCGCCGCGCGCGCGATGCCCACGCCGCGGGCCGCCACGTTGATGCGGCCCAGTTCCAGGCCGCCCAGGGCGTGCTGAAGGCCGTGGCCCTCCTCGCCGCCGATGAGGTTGTCCGCCGGACAGGCGTAGTCATTGAACACCAGCTCCGCGCTGTCGATGCCCTTGTAGCCCAGCTTCTCCAGCTTGCGCGAGACCTCGAAGCCCGGGCCTTTCTCCGCCAGGAAGAGGCTCATACCCTTGTGGCGGGGTTCCGCGGCGGGGTCGGTCTTCACCAGCAGGGCGAAGCACTGGCCGTGGATGCCGTTGGAGATCCAGGTCTTGGTGCCGTTGATGACGTAGTGGTCGCGCTCGCGCACGGCGGCGGTGCGGACCGCCTGCAGGTCGGTGCCGCAGTCCGGCTCCGTGAGGGCCAGGCCGCCGCGCAGCTCGCCGCTGGCAAAGCGCGGCAGGTAGCTGGCCTTCTGCGCGTCCGTGCCGAAGCGCTGCACGGCCGCCGCCATGATCAGGTGCGAGTTGAAGATGCCTGTGATGGACATCCACACGCGCGACATGCGCTCGATGATGCGCGCGTAGGTGACCGAAGACAGGCCCAGGCCGCCGTATTCCGGCGCGATGGTGGCGCCGAACAGCCCCAGCTCCTTCATCCCCGCCACGATGTCCTCGGGGTAGACGTCGTCGTGCTCCAACTGCATGGCGTGGGGCGCCACCTCGCGCTCCAGGAAGCGGTCGATGGACGCCAGGATCAGGGCATCGTCGGAAGAGTCGTGGGCCGGGGCGGTGGAAGACATGGCGAATGGGTCCGCAAGGCAAAGGGGAATCGGGCGGCGTCAGCCGCCCAGCACGGTCGTGACGCTGCGCACGTCCGGCGCGGCGTCCAGGCCCAGCAGGGCATCGCGGATGCGCTCGGCGCGCTCGCGCGAGACCGCCCGCTGGGCGTTGTCCAGGTACTTGGCGACGATCTCGTCATTGCTTAGGGGGCGCTCCGCGGCGCCGCGGTTCACGTGTTCGCGGTGCTTCAGCTCCCGCCCGTCGCGGGTGGTGACGATCACCTCGCCCGAGTAGGCGCGGGGGAAGGGGGAAGCGGGGTCGGCCTCGTAGTGCACCTTCGCGGCCAGCGCCAGGATGGTCTCGTCGTGCAGGGTCTCGTCCTCCAGTTCCGCCAGGCCGAAGCGCCCGCGGGCCAGGCTGGCCGCCACCACGAAGGGCAGGGAGAATTTGGCATCGTAGTCGCTGACGGGGCGCAGCTTGTTGGCGATGGGCTCGCAGATGGTCTTGATGACCTCGCGCGGCACCAGCGCCCGCACGCCGGCGATGTCCTCCGGGCGCAGCTTGTTCTCGCGGGCGATGGCGATGGCCGCGTCCGCGCAGCCGTGGGCGAAGTGGCACGCCGGGAAGGGCTTGACGGCCACCTGCTCCAGTTCCCAGCTTTCGCCCAGCCCCGCGGTGGCCAGGGTGTAGTCGCAGCCCTCGGCCAGCGGCCCCAGATGGCTGGGGAACAGGCCGAAGCGGCCCTCGTAGGGGCGCTGGGGCCCCACGAAGCCCTGGCGGGCCAGGGCCGCTCCCGTGATGCCGGCCACGCCGGCCCAGCCTGGGTGCAGGCGCTTGGTCCACGCGCCATCCTCCAGGAACTCCAGCGATCCGGCCCCGGTGGAAAGCGTAATACCTTGCGCCATGTGGAGTTGCGCCGGGGTGGCACCCATCAGCCGCCCCGCCAGCAGGGCGCAGGCATAGGCGCCGATCAGCCCGGTGGGGTGGAAGCCGATCTGGTGGAAGGCGCCCTTGGCCACGGCGCCCAGCCGCGCGCCCGTCTCGATGCCGACCACGTAGGCCGTCAGCGCCGCGCGGCCGCTCAGGCCCAGGTGCTCCGCCACCCCCAGTGCGGTGGGAAACGTGCTCGCAGTGGCGTGGATCACGCCGGGCACGTGGGTGTCGTCGTAGTCCAGCCCGTGCACCAGGATGCCGTTGAGCATCACGGCATCGCGCAGGGGCAGCCGCGCCGGCAGGCCCAGCACCGTGCACTCGCCCCCGACGGCGCCGGCCAGCCCCTGCACCGCCGTGAGGCTCTTGTGCGCGAAGTCCCAGCGTGTCGAGGCCAGGGCAATGCCCATGGCATCCAGCATCAGGTGCTTGGCGCGCTCGCGCACGGCCGCGGGAATGTCCTCGTAGCCCAGGTCATGGGCAAAGGCGGCCAGTACCTGGGCGATGGACGCAGCATCGGTGCCGGTATGCTCGGCGGGGGCTGCGCCGCCTGCCTCTGGCGGATTGAGCGGGGTCACGGTGGCCGGCTTCATGGTGGCTCCTCGGGATACGGGGCGGGCGGGGGACGGCGTTCGGGGCGCGTCCACGCGTGGGACGCGGTCGGACCCGATCTTCCTGCAAGCCCCGGGGAGATGTCAATTTGCGAGGGCCGGCGCCGGCAGGGCCGTGGCGACTGGCGTCATCGCACCGGCCCGGCCGGGGCGACGCGTCAATCGTGCGGATCGGCGCTCCCGGTAAGCGCGGACCGCCTTCCTAAGGAGCCTGCGCAGCAGGCGTCTCGAAGGGGGACGGCCATCCGATGCAAGGCGGGCGCTAATCCAGGGACAGCAGGCGCTCCACCTCGGCGGCCGAGCGGGCTACGCAGTCCTCGATGGCCAGACCGCCGAAGTAGTTGCCTGTGACCAGCAGCCGCACGTCCGCCAGGCGCTCGTACAGGTGGCGGATCACCTCCGCGTGGGTGTGATCCGGGGCGGGAAGGCTGCGCGTGACGGAGACGCGTTCCTCGATGGACTGCGGCTGAATGCCGAGCACGGCGCAGATGCGCGCGGTGCGCTCCTCGGGTGGCGTGCCGGGGCGGAAGTGGAAGGCGAAGCCACGGTAATCCCGGTGGCGCACCGGATCACGCGCGACCACGCTCCAGAAGGGCGCTTCCACGCCCACCAGCCCGGCCAGCCGGGGCAGGTGCGTGCGCGCCGAACGCACCACCACGCCCTCGGTCTCCAGGGTGGCCATGCCGATGCGGCCCAGCAGGGTGGCCACGTCCGGCGCGGCCTCCGCCAGCAGCCTGGCGCCCACGTCCGGTCCCGTGGCGATGGCCAGCGCGGGCGCTTCGAGGGTCTGACCATCGCTGGTGGTCACGCGCCAGGTCGTGTTGTCGCGGACGATGCGCTCGGCCCCCACGCCTCGCAGCACGGTGAGCTGGCGCTGGTCGGCGATGGCCTCGGGGATGCTCTGCAGGCCGCCCCAGAAGGCGAAGCTGCGGGGATGCTCCTTGCGGCGGGGGCGCTTCTTGAACAGCAGTTCGGCCGGGATGGTTGCGGCATCCTGTGAAACCACGGCGCTAAGCATGGGCCGCACCACCTGCTCGAAGTTCCGCTTGCCCAGCACGCGGCTGTAGTAGGCCTCGACGCTCTTGCCAGTGCGGATCGCCGTGAACATGCGCGGCATGGATACGGCCAACTCCAGCCAGTTGAGCCGCGACAGCACGGACTGCACGTGGCCGCCGCGCCAGAGCATCCATCGCGCCGTCTCGCGATGGGTGAGACGGCTCGCCAGCCCCAGCACCTCCACGATGTTGAGCAGTCGGCTGTAGGAGTTGTAGCCGGTGTGCGCGCCCAACTCCAGCCAGAAGTCCTTGCCGAAGCGCGCGCTGTGCAGCGCGCCGCCGACGCGCTCCTCGCGCTCCAGCAGGCAGGTGGCGCGGCCTTGCGCCCGGCAATAATGGGCGAGGCTGAGTCCGCTGATGCCTCCTCCCACGACGATCACCTGGTACTGCGTCATTGTCGCTCCCGTTGGCCGCCTGCTGGGGCGGCGTCAGTAGTTGGCGCGGTCGTCCGCCCCATGCCCCTGTTTGGGCACGAGGATCGTGCGCTCGAAGCTGATCACCACGGTGCCGTCCGCCTTCTTGCCGGTAGTGCGCACCGTGACGATGCCCGAGTCCGCATGGCTCTTGGATTCGCGTTTGGCCAGCACCTCCGACTCCGCGTAGAGCGTATCGCCCACGAACACTGGAGCCGGCAGGCGGATGTCCGTCCAGCCCAGGTTTGCCACGGCCTTCTGGGAAACGTCACTCACGCTCATGCCGGTCACCAGCGAGAGCGTGAAGGTGCTGTTCACCAGCGGCCGTCCGAATTGGCTCTTGGCGGCATACTCCGCATCGAAGTGCAGGGGGTGCTGGTTCATGGTGAGCAGCGTGAACCAGGTGTTGTCCGCCTCGCCGATGGTGCGGCCCGGCCGATGCTCATAGACGTCGCCCACCTGGAAGTCCTCGAAGTAACGCCCGTGGGTCGCGCGGTAGCGGTTCGGCCCCACGGACTTGGCATTCATGGACATGGCGCATTCCTCTGCGTGCGATGAGGGTAGGAGGGGCAACGTGGCGGCAGGGCGGGCGCTACGACGGCGCAGAGCCAAGTTCTCACTTTGCGGCGCCCCGCAGCGGCGCGGCATCGGCCGGCGGAGGCCCCACCCGGGCGGCGAACTCCGCCCGCCAGTCCGGCGCCAACGCCTCCAGTGCCGCGGCGCGGGCTGCGCCGGCGCGGTCGTTGGGGGCCCAGTGCATCAGCCAGTTCACTTCGGCCACCGTCATGCCACCCGCGCCGTATGCGATGCGCTCGATGGCGGCTTCGGCGGTCAGCTCGCCCTCCTCCACCACGCGGAAATAGATGCCGCAGCGTCCGCTGGCCAGGAAGCGCTTGACGATGCCCGGATCGCCCAGGCGCAGGCCCAGCTTGAAGCACGGCGTGCGGGGCTGGCTGGCCTCCAGCACAGCACTGCCGATGCGGAAGCGATCCCCGATGCCCACCGCGCTTTCCAGCAGCCCCTCCGTCGTCAGATTCTCGCCGAAGCCCCCTGGCGCCAGATCGTCGCGGCCCAGCTCCCGACGCCATCGCGGGTAGTGCTCGATCGGGTAGGCGTAGACCGCCTTGTGCTCACCGCCGTGGTTGACGAGGTCTGCCTGCCCGTCTCCGGCCAGGTTCACGCGACCCACGCGCACGGGGCCTTCCACCGGCACCTTCCAGATGCCCGTGCGCACGACCCCACGCTTCTCGTCCCGCACCTCCCGGGGGAGGCCCACGCTCACCGCAACCAGCCTCATGCTCCGCGCTCCTCAATCAACCGGTGCAGCTTACAGCGTCGGGGCTCGCGTATGCCAGTCCGTTTCGCGCTGATAGGCATCGCCCAGTTGCAGTAGGCGCGCTTCGCCAAAGGGCCGTCCGATGAGCTGCATGGAGAGCGGCAGTCCGCTCTCCGCAAAGCCCATGGGCAGCGCCAGGGCCGGCAGGCCCAGGTAGTTGGCCGGCTGCGTGCAGCGCGTAATGGCGGCCAGCAGCTCCAGGTAGCCGGGGCTGTCTCCCACGTCCACGTCCGCGATGGGCGGAGCAGGGAACGACGTGCCCGGCACCAGCAGCACGTCCACCTGCGAGTAGACCTGCTCCATCACTCTTTGCAGCACGGCGCCGCGCAGGTTCAGTGCGTCCAGGTAGCGCGTGGCGGGCACGAACATGCCGATGGAGATGCGCGCCCGTACCTGCGGCGAGTAGTCCTGCGGCCGCTCGTGCAGCCAAGTGGCGTGCGCCGTCGCAGCCTCCGTGCGCGTGATGATGGTGCCCAGGGGATAGAGCAGGTCGTGATCGGGCAGGTCCACTGCGTGCAGCTCGGCGCCCAGGCGCTGGAACACGGCCTGCGCCGCTTCCAGCGCGGCGCCGGTGGGTTCGCTGAGGCCGTCCGTGTAGTAGCTGGTGGGCAGGCCGATGCGCATGCCCCGGATGGGCCGGCCCAGGGCCGCCTCGTAGTCCGGCACGGGCTCGCGGCTGGAGGTGGGATCGCGCGGGTCGTGCCCGGCGATCACCTTCAGCAGGCGCGCGGCATCGCGCACCGTGCGCGCCAGCGGCCCCGCCTGGTCGGTGGAGAACGACAGCGGCAGCATGCCATAGCGGCTCACGCGCCCGTAGGTGGGCTTGATGCCCACTACGCCACAGAAGGCAGCCGGCAGCCGCACGGAGCCCCCCGTGTCCGAGCCCAGCGCCCCATAGACCTGCCGCCCCGCCACGGCCGCGCCGGAGCCCGACGACGAGCCGCCCGTGATGTGCTGCGGATTCCAGGGGTTGTGGCAGTGCCCGGTGTGCTGATTCAGACCGTGGGGGCCGGTGGCGAACTCGTTCATGTTGAGCCGCCCCAGCGTGACGGCCCCGGCGGCGTCCAGCCGCTCCAGCAGCGTGCAGGTTACGTCCGGCCGCCAATCGCGGCGGATCAGCGAGCCACAGGTGCAGAGCTTGCCGGCGCGGTAGAACATGTCCTTGTGCGCCAGGGGCACGCCGTGCAGGGGGCCGCGCGGGCCACTGCGGGAGAGCTCCGCATCGGCGGCGCGGGCGGCGGCCAGGGCCTCCTCCGCCTCCACGCCCAGAAAGCTGTTCAGTGTGGGCTGCGTGCGCTCGATGCGCGCCAAGCAGGCCTGCACCACTTCCTCGGAGGAGATGCGCCGGGCGGCGATGGCATCGGCCACCTCCACCAGGCTCCAGTGCGTCGGCTCGGCGGCGCTCATGGGGCCTCGTCGCGGTAGTGCTTCAGCAGCCGCACGAAGTCCGCCGGCTCGGCCTCCAGCGGCACGCGGCCGCGCTGGGCCAGCACGGCCCCATTGAAGCGCGCCTGCAGGGCGGCCATGCGCTCGGCCTGCTCCGGCGGCAGGGTCACCTCCTGCACGGCCTCGGCCAGGGTCAGGATGAACTCGGCATCAAGTTTGCGGGTGGTCATGGTGCGCCTTCGCGAGGAGGTGAGTGCCGGGTGGGTGGCTAGATGACGCCCTCGGACTGTAGCTTGCTCATCTCATCGGCCGAGAGGCCCAGCAGCCCGCGGTAGACGTCCTCATTGTGCGCGCCCATGGCCTCGCCCAGGTGCTTCAGCTTGCCCGGCGTGGCGGAGAGGAAGGGCATGGGCGCCGGCACCACCACCTCGCCCGCGCGGGCATCCTGCACGTGCATCAGGTCGCCTCGGGCCGCGAACTGCTCGTCCGCGAAGATGTCCGCAATGGAGTTGATGGGGCCGCAGGGTACCCCGCCCTCGGCGCAGCGGGCCACCACTTCCTCGCGCGTCAGGGTGCTGGTCCAGTCCGAGACGACGCGGTTCATCTCGTCCCGATGCTCCAGGCGCGCGGGCTTGCGGCCGAAGCGGTCCGCGTGGGCCAGCTCCGGTTGGCCGATGATCTCGCAGAAGCGGGCGAACATCTTGTCGTTGGTGCAGGCGATGGCCACCCATTGGCCGTCCTTGGTGGGGTAGTGGCTGTGGGGCACCGAGTTGTAGGTATCCGCGCCCATGCGCTCCCGCACCCGGCCCGTGGCCGCGTACACCGGAGCGATCTCGTCCAGGAAGCGAAACATGGGCTCGTAGAGGCCGATGTCGATCACCTGCCCCTCGCCGGTCTGCTCCCGCGCGCGCAGGGCCAGCATCACGCCATAGGCGCCGTAGATGCCCGTCAGGTAGTCCGCCAGGGTGGTGGAGCCCGGCATCAGCGGCTGGCCGCCCGGCTCGCCAGTGAGGTAGGACAGCCCGCAAAACGCGTGCGCGATGCGGGCGAAGCCGGGCTGCTCGCGCTTGGGCCCGGTCTGCCCATAGCCCGTGATGCGCACCATCACCAAGCGCGGATTGATGGCCCGCAGCGTCTCGTAGCCCAGCCCCCACTTGTCCAGCGTGCCCGTGCGAAAGTTCTCCACCAGCACGTCGGATTCCGCCACGAGGCGCTTGAACAGCTCGGCGCCCTTGGGCTGGCGCAGGTCCAGCGTGATGCACTTCTTGTTGCGGGATTCGTTGAGCCAGTTGTACGTGTCGCCCGCCGGGCTGCGCGTGCCCAGCTCGCGCAAGGAATCTCCGATGCCTGGCTTTTCGATCTTGATCACCTCCGCCCCGAACTCGCCCAGGGAGCCGGCGGCGAACGGCCCGGCGATGAACGTGGCGATATCCAGCACGCGGATGCCCTCCAGGGGGGCGGGCGCGCCGTTGGCGATCTGGCCGGCGGGTTGGCTCGTGCTTGTCATGAAGGCTCCAGGGAAATGCGAACGTCGGTAGCCGCGGATCACGCGGATGTTACAACCACAAGCGCAGTGGCGTGAATACCAGACCCCTCGTATTCGCTCGAGGGGACCGGGACGCTGTCATTTCGAGCGCAGCGAGAAATCTGATGTTCGGCGCAAGGCGCCGCGTGCAGTACCTGCTGCCCGCCACCATGCGCGGCGTGTGCACTCCGCACTGGCTCGCGTATGGTGATGGACCTCCACGCCCTTACTGCTTGGCCGCGATGTGATCGGCCTTGGCCAGGATGTTCTCGGCCAGCTTGATATTGGCGAGGTCTACCATCTCGCCGCCCATCTGCACGGCGCCCTTGCCGGCTTCCATACCGCGCTGCATGGCCGCCAGCAGCCCGCGGGCCCAGGTCACCTCCTGTGGAGAGGGGGAGAACACCTCGTTGGCCACGTCGATCTGGCTGGGGTGAATGCAGCTCTTGCCCTCGAAGCCCAGCGAGGCGGCCCGCAGGCAGGAGGCCCGGTAGCCCTCCAGGTCCTTGAAGTCCGCATAGGCGCTGTCGCGGGGGCGCAGACCATGGGCGCGGCAGGCGTTGGCGAGCCGGGCCATGGCGAAGTGCCACTGGTCGGCCAGGTGCCGTTCGGCGGGCCGACCCTCCGCCCCGGGCACGACGATGGCGTAGTTGGGGTCCGCCGAGCCGATCTTGCGGTTGCGCATCTTCATGCCCACGGCGTAGTCCCCCGCGCCGAAGCTGAGGGCCTCCAGGCGCCCGCCGGCAGCGGCGATGCCGGAGACGTTCTCCATCCCCAGCGGCGTTTCGATGATGCCCTCGATGCCCACGCGGCGGGCCCGCCCCAGGCCGCGCTCGATCTGCTCGATCATGGTGGAGACGTAGTACACGTCGTTGGGCGTGTTGACCATGGGCAGTACGATCAGGTCCAGGCGCGGGCAGTTTTCCACCAGGCCCACCACGTCCTTGTAGGTCAGCGGTGTCTCCAGTCCGTTGATGCGGACGGCCATGTTGCGGCTGCCCCATTCCACCCCGTTGAGGGCTTGGATGGCCGCGGCGCGCGCATCCTCCTTCTTGTCCGGCGAGACGGCGTCCTCCAGGTCGAGGATGATGCCATCCGCCGCGCTGTTTGCAGCCTTCTCGAAGAAGCGGGGCGTGGTGGCCGGGACGAACAGGCTGGAGCGTTGCAGGCGGAACGGAGCGTCGGTGGCGGATTTGATGGGCATCGGGTCTACCTGGCTGGCCCGGCCGATGAGGGCCGGATCGCGATCGGGTGGAATGCACGGCCGGCACGCCGTGAGGCGCGGGGCAGCTTGCACTTAGCGGCCGTGCGGCTTACACCATGAGCCGGGCGTGCGCATGGTGTCTACGGACGGACCCGGCTGGAAGGCCCACACCGGGCGGCACCTCCCAACGGCCCGCTGCCACAGCCGCGTGGGGAGGCCGATCTGGCGCCGACCTCCCGGCACCAAGCGACCGCACCCCCTTATACGAAGCCGCCACCTGACTGGCAACACTGGCCGGCCCCCGGCCTGCCGAGAGGAGAGCCGAGCGATGACCACTGCCCCCCTGAGCGACGCCGAGCTGCAGGCCCTGCGGGCCTGGGACACCCCCACCATCTGCAATGCGCTGGAGATCGTGACGCCGCAGCGCCGTGGTTATGGCTTCACGACGACGCCACTGGTCTGCGCCTACCCGGGCCTGCAGCCGATCGTGGGCTATGCGCGCACGGGCACCATCCGTGCCATGCACCCCAACCCCAAGCCCGCCGCGGAGGCCAAGGCGCAGCGCTTCGCCTACTTCGACTACGTGGTGGGTGGTCCAGGGCCGCGCATCATGGTGCTGCAGGATCTCGACCCCTCCCCGGGCTTCGGGGCCTATTGGGGCGAGGTGCAAACGAACATCCACAAGGCGCTGGGCTGCCTGGGCTGCATCACCAACGGCTCCGTGCGCGATCTGGATGCGGCCGCGGAAGGCTTCCAGATGCTGGCGGGCTGCGTGGGCCCCTCCCACGGCTGGGTGCACTTGGTGGACTTCGGGGTGGACGTCAACGTGGCCGGCATGACGGTGCGCTCGGGCGACCTGATTCACGCCGACCGCCATGGCGCCGTGGTCATTCCCGCTGAGGCCGCGCGCGAGATTCCCAAGGCCGTGGACCTGCTCAGCCGCCGCGAGGCGGTCATCATCAAGACCGCCCAGAGCGTGGGCTTTACGGTGGACCAGCTCAAGGCCGCTATCGGCGAGGCCGAAGAAATCCACTAGGCGCAGCTTGGCACCAAGTGGGATTTTCCCACTCCGCTGTCGGACCATTCGAGGTGCAGCGGGGAATCTGCGTGCCGGAGCACAAGTAGCGTCTCCGGTCGCGGGGCGCATTTGTCCGCATCGGCCCGCTGCGCCGGGGCGGTCGGCGCGGTAATCTGGTTGATGGCCGCCAGCCCGCTGTGGTGGCGGTTTGGCGCCTCGCGCAGTGAAATTGCGAAACGAAGCCAATTGGGCCGTGACCGTGTGGCGTAGCGGTCCGGGCCAGCACTGTTCTGCCGCCACCGCGCGCCAGCAAGGCTATTTGCCCCGGCAGCCCGCTCGCGGTATGCAAGGGACACGAATGGCCGGGGGTTGCCACGAGCGACCCCGACGGCCTGCCCCACCGCGGAGCCGGGAGAGAGCACGATGGCTGAGCCCAGCCTGGAAGCCGAGTATCAGCGCATCCTGGCAGACAGCCGCCGCACAGGCGATCTGCTGGAGGAGCCTGCTGGTCAGGAACGCCGCCGGCACCCGCGCATTCGCGTGAAGCCGGGCGACCTGCCCACCGAATTGGACCCGTGGGTGTTCGCCATCGACATCTCCATCTCCGGCATGGCGTTTTATGCCGATGAGGCGGTGGAGCCCGGCCGCAAGGTGACCATTCACCTGGGCGACTTGGCCACCGCGGATGTGGAAGTGCTGGCCTGTCGGCAGGAGCAGTCCACCGCGCGGCACCTGCCTGCGCGCTACCGGCTGCACTGCCGCTTCGCGGACGAAGAGCAGGGCAAGCGCCTGCTGGTGACCATCAAAGACCTGGAGGGCGCGGCGCGGCCCACTTGAGCCTGCGCTGGACCTCGACACCCATCGCAACCGAACCATGATCCACACACCCGTCTGCGACCTGCTCGGCATCCGCCACCCCCTTGCCCTGGGCGGCATGGCGGGCAGCACCTCCGTGCCGCTGGTGGCGGCGGTTTCCAATGCCGGCGGCCTGGGTACATTGGGTCTGGCCAGCATCCCGACCGAGCAGGTTCCGCGGGACATCGCCGCCATCGGCGCTGTCACTCAGGCACCGTTTGGCGTCAACTTCCTGCTCTTCCGCATGGTCGAGGAGGCCTTTGATGCGGCCCTGCAGGCCCGTCCGCCCGTGCTCTCCTTTGCCTGGGCCCGTGCCGACCAGGACCTGCGGGCGCTGTTCGATCGGGCTCACACCGCCGGCAGCACGGTGATGTACATGGCGGGCACCGTGCCCGAAGCCCTGCGCGCCAAGGAGGCCGGCGCGGACGTGATCGTGGCCCAGGGCACCGAGGGCGGAGGCCACGTGGGCTGGATGGCCACCATGGCCCTGCTGCCCATGATCGTGGACGCCGTCGCGCCCACGCCTGTGATGGCGGCGGGCGGCATCGCCGACGGGCGCGGGTTGGCCGCGGCCCTGGCACTGGGCGCCCAGGGGGCACTGCTGGGCACTCGCTTTCTGGCCACGGTGGAATCGCCCCTGCACCCGAACTTCAAGCAGGCCGTGCTGGATAGCGACGGACACGACACCGTGCTCACCGAGATCCCGGACATTGCCCGGGCCCAGGTCTGGCCCGGGGCCATGGCCCGCGCGCAGCGCAACGCACTGGTGGCGCGCTGGGCCGGGCACGAATGGGCCCTGCGTGCCGAGCAGCCGCGCGTGGCGGCGCAGATTCTGGCCGCTGGCAAGGCCGGCGACGTGCAGGAGGCCTACCTGCTGATCGGGCAGGATGCCGGCCTGATCCGCGATCTGCCGCCTGCGGGCGAGGTGGTGCAGCGCATCGTGGACGAGGCGGAGGCACTGCTCTCGCAGCGCCTGCCCGCCCTGGTGCGCAAGGGCTGAGGCCGCGGCCGCAGGCGGGCTGCGGCACGCAACACTGTCACCGGAGGGTGGACGATGGATCGCGATTTCGTGGGCTACGGGGAGCACCCGCCCAAGGTGAAGTGGCCGGGCGATGCCCGCGTGGCCGTCTCGCTGGTGGTGAACTACGAGGAGGGATCGGAGCACTCCTTCGCCTTCGGCGATGCGGAGCAGGAACCCTACAAGGAGTATCCGAAGACCTTGCCCCCCGGCGTGCGCGACTACGGCAACGAGTCCGCCTACGAGTATGGCGCACGGGCGGGCTTCTGGCGCGTCCTGCGCACCTTCTCGCGCCACGGCATCCCGGCCACCTACTACTGCTGTGCCGTGGCCCTGGAGCGCAACCCCGCGGCCGCCCGCGCCATTGCCGAGCACGGACACGAGGTGTGCTGCCACGGCTACCGCTGGGAGGAGCCCTTCCACAAGTCCGAGGCGGAGGAGCGTGACGAAATCGCCAAGGCCGTGGCCTCCCTGCAGCGCACGACGGGTCACCGCCCGGTGGGCTGGTACTCGCGCTATGCCCCCAGCGACCACACCCGGCGCCTGCTGGCCGAGGAGGGCGGCTTCCTCTACGATTCCGACAGCTACGCGGACGATCTGCCCTACTGGACGGAGGCCGCGGGCAAGCCCTGGTTGGTGCTGCCGTACACGTTGGAAACCAACGACATGAAGTACTGGGCCAACGCTGCCTTTGCCACGGGCCAGGACTTCCGCCAGTACATGCAGGACTCCCTGGACGTGTTGTGGGAGGAAGGCGCCGAGAAGCCGCGCATGATGTCCGTGGGTCTGCACATGCGCATCATCGGCCGCCCGGGCCGCGCCAAAGCCCTGGACGACTTCATTGCCTATGCCCGCGCCAAGGGCGGCGTGTGGTTCGCCCGCCGCATCGACATCGCCAACGTCTGGCGCGAGCAGTTTCCGCCACCGGGCCGTTAGCCCGGCGCATCGTCACCCATCTTCGGTTTCACCAGCAGGTTTGCCAATGACCCGAACTAGACGCATCGGCGTGGGGCTGCTCTCCCGCGCGGAACAGACCGGAAGCGACCGCGCACGCTGGGCCGAGGAGCAGGGCTTCGACAGCGTGTGGGTACCCGATGGCGATGGCAAGATGCACGCCCTCACGCTGTCCGGCGCCGTGGCCGCCACCACGAGCCGTATCACCGTCGCCACGAGCATCGTGCCCGTCTACACCCACACGCCCGCCGTGCTGGCCGCCAGCGCCATGACCCTAGCGCACCTGGCGCCCGGCCGCTTCGTGCTGGGGCTGGGCTCGTCCAGCAAGGCGATGATGGAGAGCTGGAACGGCATCCCGTTCGTGAAGCCACTCACGCGCGTGCGGGAGACGGTGCAGGTGCTGCGGGCCATGCTGGCCGGCGAGCGGGTGGATTTTCAGGGGCAGACCCTGAGCTCGAAGGGCTTCCGGCTCAATCCCCTGCCCCCCACGCCCGTGCCGATCTACCTGGCCGCGCTGCGCCCGAACATGCTGGAGCTGGCCGGCGAGGTGGCCGACGGCGTGATCCTGAACCTCGTGCCTCTGCGGGCCCTGCCCGGCATGCTGGAGCACATCGCCGCCGGTGCCAGGCGCGCGGGCCGCTCGCTGGCGGATCTGGACATCGTGTGCCGCTTCAACGGCGTCGTGACGGACGACCGTGCGGCGGGCCTCAATGACGTGCGGAGCTTCATCGCGCGCTACTTCGCCGCGCCGGTCTACAACAAGTACTTCGCCGCCTGCGGCTTCGAGGCCGAGGCCAAGGCCTTCGCCGATGGCTTCGCCCGCGGGGACCGTGCGGCCACCGCCGCGGCCATCACGGACCAGGTGGTGAGCGAAGTGGGCATGGTGGGCACGGAGGCAGAGTGCCAGGCACAGGTGCGCGCCTTCTACGACGCCGGGGTGAACACCGTCTCGATCATCCCGCTGTGCCAGACCGTTGAGGACACTGACCGCACCTTCCTCACCTTCGCGCCCAAGCACTTCAAGCCTTGAGGGGGTGCCGGGCCGCGCCTCCGGCCTCACTGCGTCGTGTGGGGCCGCGGGTCCGGTGCGCTCACCCCCGGCGCCCCGCACGCAAAATCACCGCGCTTCCGATACACTGGTGATGGGGCGTCAGTCCCCCTCGTCTCCCCCTTCTTCGGACGGTAAGTTCATGATCCGCACGGAACAGGTGGGCGCGGTGACGACGCTGTGGCTGGCCCGGCCCGCCCAGCGCAATGCCCTGACCGTCGAGATGATCCGCGCCCTTGGCGAGGGCATCGCGGCCGCGGAGGCCGACAGCGCCTGCCGCTGCCTCGTGCTCAAAGGCGAGGGCGATCACTTCTGCGCCGGGCGCGACCTCGGCCAGACCGCGGCCCAGAGCGAGCTGGGCGCCATCGTGGACGACAGCGCGACCTACAGTGCGATCTACCGCGGCCTGCACCGGCTCTCCAAGCCCTCCGTGGCCGTGGTGCGGGGCTATGCCGTAGCCGGGGGCTTCACGCTGGCGATGGGTTGCGACTTCGTGTTGGCGGACGAGACCGCCCGCTTCGGAGCGCTGGAGATGCGCGCCGGCTTTCCCGCGGCGGTGAACACGGCCATCCTTACGCGGCTTTGCGGGCCGCGGCAGGCGCTGGAGTTGCTACTGAGCCAGGACATCGTGCCCGCCCGCACGCTGCACGCGATGGGACTGCTCAACCGTCTCGTGGCCGATGCGGAGGCCCTGGACGAGGCGGCGAAGGACTTCGTCGGGCGCTTGGTGGAGCTGGACGCCCTGGCCGTGCGGCTGACCAAGGAGACCCACCGCGCCGTCGGCGCCATGCCGCTGGACGACGCCCTCACCATGGCTTCCCAGCTCAACGCTCTGCTGGTGACGGGCGGGAAGTTCCGCCAGGGCGCCGATAAGTTCTCCCAACGTAGAAAGTAGCGCGGCGGCGGCTGGCCCTGCAGGGAGGTGCGATGCCGGATGCGGTGGAGATCGACGGCGCGCTGGGCGAAGGCGGGGGCCAGGTGCTGCGTACCGCGCTGGCCCTCTCTATCGTCACGGGTTGCCCCTTTCGCATCCACTCCATCCGCGCCAACCGGCGGCAGCCGGGCTTGGCTCGGCAGCATGCCGAGGGTGTGCGCGCCGCCGCGGCCATCTGTGGGGGGCGCGTCACGGAAGCTGCCGTGGGCACCACCGCGCTGGCATTCGTGCCTGGCTCCGTGCGGCCCGGCAGCTATCGCTTCGAGATCGGCACGGCCGGGGCCACATCGCTGCTGCTGCACGCGCTCTACCTGCCGCTGTGCCTGGCGGACGGCTCCTCCTCCCTCGTGCTGGGCGGCGGCACACATGTGCCGTGGTCTCCCAGCTTCGAGTACCTGGCCCACTGCTGGGTGCCCAATCTGCGCCGGCTGGGGCTGGAGCTGAGCGTGCGCCTGGAGCGCGCCGGCTTCTATCCACCGGGCGGCGGTGAACTGCACGTGAACCTGCACGGCGGCAGCCGGCCCCGTCCCGTGCATTGGGTCGAGCCCAGTGAGCGGCCACGCTGCCGGGGGTGGTCGCAGCAGGCCGGCCTGCGGGCGGAGGTGGCCGAGCGCCAGCGCGCAGGCGCCCTGGAGGTGCTGGAGGCCGCCGGCATCGCCTGCCCCATCGCCGTCGGTGCCTTGGAGGCGCGCTCGCCCGGCACTGCCATCGCCCTGCTGGCCGAGGGTTCGGATTGCCTCGTGTGCGTGACGGGCCTGGGCGAGCGAGGCAAGCGTGCCGAGGTGGTGGGTCGCGAGGCTGCGCAGGCCTTCGCCGCGCATCTTGCCACGCACTGTCCCGTGGACGAGCACGCGGCCGATCAGCTCCTGCTGCCGCTGGCCCTGGCGCCCGGGCCCTCCGCCTTCCTGACGCCGCGGGCCACGCCGCACCTGCTCACCAATGCGCGCGTGATCGAGGCCTTCTTGCCCGTGCGTATCGGAACGGAGCCGGCGGCGTCGGGCGGAACGCGGGTCACCGTGCAGCCGGGCTGAGGAGATCCTGCCTCGTGGCGTCGTGGGTGGCGTCCTGCTAGCGTCGGGTCAGACCCCAAGGGAGGAGGAGCAGCGATGGGCAGCGAACGAACCACCGTGGCGCGTCGGCCGACCGTGCGCGGCACCCAGGCCATGGTCGCCTCCGGCCACCACGCGGCCACCCTGGCGGCCCTGCGCGTCCTGGAGCAGGGCGGCAATGCGGTGGACGCGGGTGTGGCGGCGGGCATCTGCCTGGCCGTGCTGCAATCGGATCTGGTGAACTTCGGTGGCGTGGCACCCATCCTTGTGTCCATGGCCGGTGCGCAGCAGCCGCAGAGTATCGCCGGGCTGGGCTGCTGGCCACGGCTGGCGTCCGTGTCCCTGTTCCGCGAACGTTGCGGCGGCGAGATTCCACCCGGGGTGCTGCGCACCGTGGTGCCCGCCGCGCCGGACGCCTGGATCACGGCCCTGCGGCGCTTCGGTTCGCTCCGCTTCGAGGACGTCACCCGCGATGCCATCGCGCTGGCTCGCGACGGCTTTCCCATGCACACGTTCATGGCGCGCAATCTGCGCGAGGAGGAAGCGGCCTTCCGCCGCTTCC
>DATFMP010000030.1:0-10502 GCA_035266845.1 bacterium | reverse complement strand
CCACGCGCTCCGGAGCCTCGGTGCGGGCCTCGCGGGCCTCGTCGCCCACGATCCAGCCGCCGTCCTGGCGCAGCAGCACGGAGGGGACGATCGCGCCGTGCCCCTCCTCGCGGATGGCCTCCGGCCCGTGCTCGAACACGGTGGCGGCCAGCGAGTTGGTGGTGCCCAGGTCGATCCCGATAATGCGTTCCTTGCTCGCGTTCTCCATGACTCTCGCTGAATTCCGGTTGCCAATGGCTTCGTTTCGCACGCGGCGGGCGCGCCCGCAGCCTTCCTCCGCGGGGAGGGGCCTGCCGCCCGGCCGCAGCTCAGTCGTCGTCGGTGCGCTGGCCGTCCAGCCGATCCAGCAGGCGCCGCAGGTAGCGCTCGCAGTTCAGGTTGGACTGGATCGCCTGCAGCGGCTCCAGCGCGGCCTGTCCCGGCTCCGTGCCCGCCTGGGTGAAGAGCCGCGCCCGCTCGGCCTGGATCGTCTCCAGCTCCGCCTCGGCTTCGGCACGCAGTTCCGCGCGGCGGCCATCGCCCCCGCCGTCGGATACCTCGCCCAACTCCTCCACCTCCTCCTGCAGCCCGAACATCTTCTGCAGAAAGCCCGGCGGCAGCGCGGTGGTGTTCAGCTCGCGCCCGCCCGCCAGCAGGCCCAGCAGGTACGCGGCCCGCTCTGCGTCGCGGCTCAGCGTGCGATAGCCCTCGTTCACGGCGGCGGAAAGCCGCTCGGCCTCCTGGCGTTCCGCCTCCGGCGCGGTGGCGACAAAGTCCGGGTGATGCGCCAGGGTCAGCCGCTCGTAAGCGGCCTCCAGGGCCGACCGGTCGATCTCGTAGCGCCACGGAAGGCTGAACAGCTCGAAGTAATCTGCCTGCGCGGTCATGGGTGCGGGGAAGTGGATTGGGGGCAAGCGATGCCTGGGCGGCCCCGGCACCGTGCGACTTCGGCCCGCGGCCGAGCACGGACCTGCGGCATCCGAGCGGCCCGGCTGATCACCGGGCCGGCGCGGCCGACGACGGATGGGTGCCGCGCAGCTATTCGGCCTGCCCGGACTTCTTCTTGTAGTCGGCGATGGCGGACTTGATGGCGTCCTCGGCCAGCACCGAGCAGTGGATCTTCACCGGGGGCAGGGAAAGCTCCTCCACGATCTGCGTGTTCTTGATCGTGAGGGCCTCGTCCAGCGTCTTGCCCTTCACCCACTCGGTGGCCAGGGACGAACTGGCGATGGCGCTGCCGCAGCCGAAGGTCTTGAAGCGCGCATCCACGATGCGGTCGCCTTCCACCTTGATCTGCAGCTTCATCACGTCGCCGCACTCCGGCGCGCCCACGATGCCCGTGCCCACGCCGTCCTCTTCCTTGGTGAAGCTGCCCACGTTGCGGGGCTTGCTGTAATGGTCGATGACCTTTTCGCTGTACGCCATGAATGAATCTCCTGGTTCCGACGGTTAACCGATCTGTCCGATCTCATTCAGTTCGTTGTCGTTCCGTCCAGGCCGGCCCCTTGGAGGGGGGACCCGCTAGTGCACGTTCCAGTTGACGGTGCTCACGTCCACGCCTTCCTGGGCCATCTCCCACAGGGGCGACATCTCGCGCAGGCGCGAGACGACCTCCACGACGCGGCGGATCACGTAGTCCACCTCGGCCTCCGTGTTGAAGCGGCCGACGCCGAAGCGGATGGAGGAGTGGGCCAGGTCATCGCCCACGCCCAGGGCCCGCAGCACGTAGGAGGGCTCCAGGCTGGCCGAAGTGCAGGCGGAGCCGGAGGAGACCGCGATCTCGTTGATGCCCATCAGCAGGCTCTCGCCCTCCACGAAGGCGAAGCTGAGGTTCACATTGCCCGGATGGCGCTGGGTGGGGTGGCCGTTCAGGTGCACGTGCTCCATCTCGCGCGTGATGCCCTCCTGCAGCCGGGTGCGCAGGGCCAGCAGGTGCTCCTTCTCCGCCACGCCCTCGTCCAGCATCAGCTTGGCCGCTGCGCCGAAGCCTACGATGCCCGGCACGTTCAGCGTGCCGGAGCGCATGCCGCGCTCGTGGCCGCCGCCGTAGATAAGCGGACTCAAGCGCACACGGGGCTTGCGGCGCCGCACGTAAAGCGCGCCGATGCCCTTGGGGCCGTAGATCTTGTGGGCCGTGAACGAGGCCAGGTCGATGTTCATGGCGTCCACGTCGATGTCCATGTGGCCCACGCCCTGGGTGGCATCGGTGTGGAACAGCACGCCCTTCTCGCGGGTGATCTTGCCGATCTCGGCCAGGGGGTGCAGCGTGCCGATCTCGTTGTTGGCCGCCATCAGGCTGACCAGGATCGTCTTGTCCGTGATGCTGTCGCGGAGCCGATCCAGGTCGATCATCCCCTGCTTGTCCACGGGCAGGAAGGTTACCTTGAAGCCGCGGCTCTCCAACATGTGCGCGGTGTCCAGGATTGCCTTGTGCTCGGTGACGCAGGTAATGATGTGGTCGCCCTTCTCGCGGTAGAACTCCGCCACGCCCGTAAGCGCCAGGTTGTCCGATTCCGTGGCGCCGCTGGTGAAGATGATCTCCTTGGCCTCCGCCCCCACCAGGCCGGCGACCTGCTCGCGGGCCTTCTCCACGCCCTCCTCGGCCTCCCAGCCGAAGGTGTGGTTGCGGCTCGCGGCGTTGCCGAACTTCTCGGAGAAATAGGGCAGCATGGTCTCCAGCACCCGCGGGTCCACGCGGGTGGTGGCATGGTTGTCCATGTAGATCGGTGTCTTCATCGCTGCGTCACCCCAACTGAAATTGAAAAGGCCCCTGACCTCGCGTCCCGATGACCTCGTCCAGCGTGTAGGCGGTCATGAACTCCTGGAAGCGCCGGTGCACGTTCTGGATGGGCTCGTGCGTGGGGCACTGCTCCGTATAGCGGCAGGTCGGATCTTCGCCGGCGCAGTCCACCAGGCTGATGGGCCCCTCCAGGGCATTGACGATATCCGCCAAGCTGATCCGCGAGGCGTCGCGCGCCAGCTCGTAGCCGCCCTGGGCGCCCCGCGTCGAGACCAGGATGCCGGCGGCCGTGAGCTGCTTGAGGATATTCGCCACCATGTGCGAGGGCAGCTTGTAGCGTTCCGCCATCTCCCGTGCGCTGGCCGACATGGGCTGCTCCCGCAACCGGCTGAGCAGGATCAACCCGTAGTCCACCTTCTTCGACAGCTTCAGCATGCCCCGATCTCCTCAAGCGCCCAGCGGGTCCCCAACCCGCGGTGCCACTGCCCCGGCCCGTCTGGGCCGGCCGCATATGGCACCGAATCTGTCCTAATTCATCCCGCAAATACCCGCTATCCGTCCAACACACTCATCTTACAGGGAAGCGAAGAATCCGTACAAATCAGGTGCTATATGGTGAGGTTAGGGCCGCCGCGGACTGGATGTCAAACGAAAAGCGGCTTGGAATCGCACACGCGCGCCGTCCGTC
The DNA here is from genome assembly GCA_035266845.1 of bacterium. GTDB lineage: Bacteria > SAR324 > SAR324 > SAR324 > JACQKK01 > DATFMP01. Next base: position 7,095 of record DATFMP010000030.1, on the reverse strand, counting down.
CGGGCCCTCGGCCCCTTGCCCCTGTGGAAAAAGGCCCTAGGTTCTGTTTTGAAAAGCATGATGGTGATGGGGGCGTTGCCCCCAACCCCCCCCCCACCAGGGAGCCTGGCTCCCTGGACTCTCATTGCCGGCAAGACCCCGCTGGGCTCGGTCAGGGACCGTATCGGGGGTGTGGGGGCCCTTGGCCCCCACACGGGATGTCTTGTGGTTCTTAAGCGGCTCAGCCGCTTAAAAACCCTTTTCCAAACACAGCCTCGTGCTCCGTCAGGCATCGATTTTCGGGTTTACGGAGGGGGGAGGTGCTGCCGGCGGTCGCGCGCGCTCGGCCGCGTCCGTACCTCCCCCTTCCAGTAGGGGCCACGGGCCCCTACACCCCACACAAATGGGGTCCAGGGGGCTTGTCCCTGGCGGGGATTCCAAGGGGGCGGCGCCCCCTTGGGCCACGATCTGATCCGAAAACCAAACCTTGTCGCTCTACTGGCCGCGGGTCGGAACCCTCACTGAGCGCGGCGGGCGGCGTTGGCCAACTCGTCGCAGCGCTCGTTCTCCGGGTGGCCCGTGTGGCCCTCCACCCACGCCCAGCGCACGTGGCGCACCTTCACCAGCGCGTCCAGGGCCTGCCACAGGCCCTGGTTGAGCACGGGCTTGCCGTCCGCCTTGCGCCAGCCCTTGCGCTTCCAGCCGGGCAGCCAGCGCGTGATGCCGTCCATCACGTAGCGGCTGTCCGTGGTGACGTGCACTCGCGCTCCCTCCGGCGTGCGGGTCAGGGCCTCGATGGCCGCGGTCATCTCCATGATGTTGTTGGTGCTCTGGGGCGATGCGCCGCTCAGCTCCACGCGCCGTCCGTCCTGCTCCATGATGGCCCCCCAGCCGCCGGGGCCGGGGTTCGGCGCGCAGGAGCCATCGCACCACACCTGGATCGGCGCATCGGCTGTGAAGCGCTCCGTCGTGGAGTTCCCCGCCCCAGGGGTGCCGCCGGCCTGTGCCGCCGCGGCCTTGCCGGCGCCGCTGGCGCGCTGCGCGGCCAACTCCGCCTCGTCCAGCAAGGCGGCCAGGCGCCGCTCCAGCGCCGGGGACAGCGACTCGTGGGCCAGCCGGGCGGCCAGCCGCTCCAGCCTGCGCCGCAACGGCTCGCTCATGCACGCCCCGCGATGCGGCGCCCGCCGCGTGCCCGGGCCACATTGACATTGCCGCGAGGCGCCTCGTATCGTTTGATTCTTATCGCGTTCACGCCGTGTTTCTGCGCTCCTGTAGTTTAGCTGGATAAAACGGGGCTTTCCTAAAGCCCAGTTCCAGGTTCGAGTCCTGGCAGGAGCATTTCAGCAGGCCGGGGGTCTGCCGGCAGGGTGGCGGCCCCGCGCCCCATAATGCGCCCAAGTCGATCCGGTACTTGACGGATCGGTCAATTATTCGCAAGCTGTGCCCGACGCAGTGCCGGCACAGTCCCGATCTCTGGCCGGCCGCGGCGCCCACAGCCACCTGGATAACAGGCCGAACCGAGGAAGACCATGACCCAGTTGAAGGACGGAGACCGCTTTCCCACCCTCTCGGGCGAGACGATCGCCCACGGGCAGATCACCCTGCCGGACGCCATCCCCGAGGGCAACTATGCCGTGATCCTGGCCTACCGGGCCCACTGGTGACCCTACTGCGTTCGGCAGTTGGCCGAATACCAGTTCCACCTGGGCATCCTGGAGCAGGCTGGCATCTCCGTCTTCGCCCTCTCCACGGACGATCTGGAGCACGCCAAGGACACGGTGTACCGTGCCGGCGCGACCTTCCCCGTGCTGTACGGCGTGGACGGACCGAAGGTGGCCGCGACGTGGGGCTCGTTCTACGAGGAGCGCCGCAACATCCTGCACGCCACCTCGTTCGTGCTGCGGCCGGACCGCGTGATCGCCAGCGCCACCTACTCCACCGGCCCGGTGGGGCGCCTGCTGGCCACGGACGCGGTGCGCATCGTGAACTTCTACAAGCGCCAGGCCGCCAAAGGCTGAGCGCGGGCCGACCTGTGCCGCGCACCTGCTTGCGGGGCGGGGTCCCGATTCAGGCTCCGCCGGATTCCGGCCGGATCCCGCCTGCTCGAGCAGTTTTGTCATTCTGAGGCCCGCCTCTGCGGGCCGAAGAATCTGCTTGGTCACCACCACACCAGATTCCTCGCTCCGCTCGGAATGACATCTGCCGGCGGCCGGCTTGGGATGGATTCCGCCTGCGCCCCTACGCCGCCTTCCGGCGCAGCAGCACCACGCGGTAGCTCTTGTGCTTACGGAACTCGGCGGCGTTGCGGGCGTGGGAGAAGTACTTGAACTCCACGCGATCCAGCTTGCGGCGGAAGAAGCGGCGCCCCAGCCGGTACAGCCAGGGCCGGTTGGCGCGCAGGTAGTAGCCCGCCGTCTCGTAGATCGGCTTGGCGTAGTCCTCGATGAGCTGATCCACCAGGTCCAGGTTGGGCGCGGTCTGATCCGTGATGTCCTCGTCGCTGACGATCTCGAAGGGCCGCTCGGCCACGGCCGCATAGAAGCGCTGCAGGTCGTGCCCGCCGCGCAGAGCGCTCTCCCCCGGCGCGCCCGTGCGGAAGAAGTCGCTGATCAGCACGTGGCCGCCCTCGCGCAGCACCTTCAGCGCCTTGCCAAGCGATTCGGCCAGGGGAATGTACTGGAAGCTCTCGGAGAACAGCACCAGGTCGTAGTGCCGCTCGGAGTGGAAGCCTTCGCAGGTGGTCTCGAACACCGGCGCGGAGTCGCCCAGGCGCTGGCGGGCCATGCGCGTCAGCTCCGGCGAGGGCGAGATGCACTCCACCTGGTAGCCCTTCTGCACCAACTGCTCGGCAAAGCCGCCCGTGCCGCAGCCCACGTCCAGGATCGTGTGCACATCCGCCGGGATGCGCGCCATCAGGTACTCGGAGTAGCGCCGCTGGGCTTCCGGCACGTTGCGCACCGCGACCTCCAGATCGGGCATCCACAGCCCGTAGTGCAGGTCGCGGGTCTTCAGCAGCCGGGCGCCCAGGATCAGGCCCAGCTCCCGTGTCGATACCTTGCCCATGCCGCCGTCGTTCCTCCGCCGATGGTGTGCCGCTGGATGCGATACGCCGCCAGGCCGTTTACCCGCTGCGGTCCTGCTGTCCTCCCGGCGCCGCCTGGGGCCACTGTGCCGCATCGGCCCCCGCGAAGGCCAGCACAAAGCGCGCGGAGCCGCCCGGCTGGCTTTCCCTTTAACCGCTTGCGGACGGTATGCTAGAGATTCAAAGGGGGATGGCAAGCGCCTCAAGAGGGGGGCCACTGGCCGCAGGGCCCGCACATTCGATTCCTTTCCGGTTGACGCGATGCGATTCATCCCCAACAACGAGCCGGCCCGCAAGGCCATGCTGGCCGAGATGGGCCTGCCCGATATCGAGGCGCTCTTCGCGGGCGTGCCGTCCGAGGTGCGCCTGCAGCGCCCGCTGCAAGTCCCGCCCGGCATGGCCGAAGAGGAGCAGCTCCAGCTCTTCTCGCAGCTCGCGGCGCGCAACGAGGCGCAGCAAGTGGTGAGCTTCCTGGGCGCAGGCAGCTACCCGCACTATGCCCCGCTGGTCATCGACAGCCTGATCCAGCGCGCCGAGTTCTTCACGGCCTACACGCCCTATCAGCCGGAGATCAGCCAGGGCACGCTGCAGGCGATCTTCGAGTTCCAGACGTTCATGACGCACCTGACCGGGCTGGATATCGCCAACGCCTCGGTCTACGACGGCGCCAGCGCCACGGCGGAGGCCGTGCTGATGGCGGACCGGCTGGCGCGCGGGCGCTCGCGCGTGCTGCTGACACAGGCGCTGCACCCGCACTACCGCCGCGTGGTGGATACGCACACGCACTATCTGGACGTGCAGCGGGACACCGTGCCGGCCGACCCCGCCACCGGGCGCATGGACGTGGCCGCGCTGGAGCGGCTGCTGGACGAGGATGTGGCCTGCGTGGTGGTGCAGCAGCCCAACGTCTACGGCGTGATCGAGGACCTGGCGGCCATCGCCGCGCCGGTGAAGCGCGCCGGCGCGCTGCTGATCGTGACCGTCAGCGAGGCGCTGAGCCTGGCACTGCTGGAGGCCCCCGGTGCGCTGGGGGCGGACATCGTGTGCGGCGAGGCCCAGAGCTTCGGCGTGCCGGTGGCCTACGGCGGGCCCTACCTGGGCTTCATGGCCACGCGGGACGAGCACAAGCGCCAACTCCCCGGGCGCATCGCGGGCGAGACGGTGGATGCGGACGGCCAGCGCGGCTACGTGCTCACGTTGGCCACACGCGAGCAGCACATCCGCCGCGAGCGGGCCACCAGCAACATCTGCACGAACGAGAACCTGGTGATGCTCTCCGCGCTGATCTACCTGACGACGCTGGGCCGCGCCGGGCTGCTGCAGGTGGCGCGGCAGAACGTCTCGCTGCTGGCCTACCTGCGCGAGCGCATCGCCGCGCTGCCGGGCTATGCCGCGGCCTTCAGCGGGCCCAGCTTCAACGAGCTGGCCGTGCGCTGCCCCCGTCCCGCGGCGGAGGTGGTGCAGGGCTGCCTGCGCCGGGGCGTGCTGCCCGGGCTGGACCTGGGCCGCTGGGACGCCGGGAGGGCCGACACGCTGCTGCTTGCGGTGACGGAGACCAAGACGCGGGCGCACCTGGACGCGCTGGTGAACGCGCTGCGGGAGGTGGCGGCATGAGCGGCAACCACGCACGCCCCACGGGCTTCTTCCAGCCGGAGCCGCTGAGCTTCGAATATCCCCCCGGCGGCGAGCCGGGCGCCAAGCTGCGCGCCCTGGACGTGCCGGAGGTGGAGCCGGCCCAGGCCATGCCCGGCGCGGCCCTGCGCTCCGACGGCCTGCGCACGCTGCCGCAGCTCAGCGAGTTCGAGGTGATCCGGCACTTCACGCGCCTGTCCAAGCTGAACGTGTCCATCGACGCGGCCATGTACCCGTTGGGCTCGTGCACCATGAAGTACAACCCGCGCCTCAACGAGGTGGTGGCGCGCCTGCCGGGCCTCACCGAGGCGCACCCACTGATGCCCGACGCGCTGGTGCAGGGCTCGCTGGAGATCCTGTGGCGCCTCACCGAGCTGCTCAAGGAGATCACGGGCTTCCCGGCCGGCTCCCTGCAGCCCGCGGCGGGGGCCCAGGGCGAGCTGACCGGCGTGCTGATGATCCGCGCGCGGCAGGAGGCCAAGGGCGAGCGCCGGCGCTACATGCTGGTGCCGGACAGCGCCCACGGCACCAACCCCGCCAGCGCCCACATCGCCGGCTTCGAGGTGCGCGAGGTGAAGAGTCTGCCGGACGGTACGGTGGATCTGGCGCACCTGGCGGAGGCCATGGACGCCGACGTGGCCGGGCTGATGCTCACCAATCCCAACACGCTGGGCATCTTCGAGCGCGGCATCCGCCAGATCGCGGATATCGTGCACGCCAAGGGCGGCTACCTGTACTGCGACGGCGCCAACATGAACGCAGTGGTGGGCATCTCGCGGCCGGGCGATTACGGCATGGACGTGATGCACCTGAACCTGCACAAGACCTTCTCCACCCCCCACGGCGGCGGCGGCCCCGGCGCCGGACCCTGCTTCTGCACCGCGGAGCTGGCGCCGCACCTGCCCGTGCCCCGCGTGGTGAAGGAGGACGGCGGCGAGGGCGCGCGCTTCCGGCTGGATTGGGACGCGCCGCAGTCCATCGGCAAGCTCTCCACCTTCAACGGCAATGCGGGCATCCTGGTGCGCGCGCTCTCGTACATCCTGGCCATGGGCGGCGACGGGCTGCACGAGATGAGCGAGGTGGCCGTGCTCAACGCCAACTACCTGCGCCACCGCCTGGCGGACGTGCTGCACGTCTCCACGGAGGCCCCCACGCTGCACGAGGTGGTCTTCTCCGATCACGGCCTGGCCGACCACGGCGGCATCACCACGCTGGACCTGGCCAAGCGCCTGATCGACTACGGCTTCCACCCGCCCACCACGTACTTCCCGCTCACGGTGCACGGCGCCCTGATGGTGGAGCCCACCGAATCGGAGCCCCGCGCCGAGTTGGACCGCTTCGTGGACGCCATCCACGCCATCCTGGCCGAGGCCGACCGCGACCCCGAGCTGGTCAAGACGGCCCCGCACCTGGCGCCCCTGCGCCGCCTGGACGAGACCCGTGCCGCGCGCCAGCCCGTGCTGCGCTGGACGCCCCAGGGCTCGCCCCCCGCGAAGTAGCGGGCAGGCACCTCATCCCCCCGGCCCCCTTCTCTCACGGGAGAAGGGGGAGCAGGCCGTGCCTGCTTCCACGGCACACGACCCCACGCCCCTCTCCGTTTGCAGAGAGGGGCAGCCCGGCGCCAGCCGGGCAGGGTGAGGTTCCTCTCAGATGGTGGTGGTGACGCGGCGGGCGAAAGTCTCGGCGCGGGCCGTCTCCAGCCACGCGACGATGCGGGCGGAGGCGCGGTAGTAAAAGCGCACCAGCGCACGGCCCCACTCGCCCTGCGACCACAGGAAGCTGCGCAAGTGGCGCAGGGGGTCCAGGTCGCGGTCCGGCAGGTAGTCCTGCGTGAGGTAGGTGATGAGACACGGAGCCCCGCTGCCCCCGCTGCTCGTCAGCGCGGCGACGGCGCCACAGGGCGTGGGCGAGACGATGCCCGCCAGCGCGTTGTACGCGTTGACCCGCTTGTCGGAGGCGGTCACGCAGCCGGACCCGATGACCTCGCCCGCGGCCACGATGCGCTGCTTGACCTCCCGCGGCGTAAAGGCGGGGAAGGCCTGGCGCACCAGCGCCGCCACGCCGGCCGTCATGGGCGAGGCCATGGAGGTGCCGCTCTCGTAGCCGTAGCCGGGCGTCGCGCCGATGTGGACGGTGCTGAGGATGTTATAGCCCGGCGCGGCGATGGTGACGCTCGCGGCGCCGTAGTTGGAGAAGCTGGCGTACTGATCGGCCCGGTCCGTGGCTGCCACGGAAATGACACCCTCGTTCGTGGCGCCCACGGAGGCATAGTTGGCCGGCCATTCCGGCACCACGTCGTTGCTGGAGCCCTGGTTGCCCGCCGCGACCACGAACAGCACTCCCTTTGCGATGGCGCTCTGTATGGCGCTGGTCATCACCGGGTCTTCGGGGCCGCCGCGGCC
>DATFMP010000029.1:0-6957 GCA_035266845.1 bacterium | reverse complement strand
CGCCTGGGCCTGCTGGCACTGTGCACCCTGCCGGCCCTTCCGGTTCAGGGTATCGAGCGTCGCAAGCCGCAGTTCCAGACCGAGCCGGCGTATCTGTTTGTGCCGTTCCCCTACGATCTGCCGGGCATCGGCAACGGCATCGCCTGGACCGGCCTGGGCGCCAACCTGGCCGGCACTCACGCCGACCTCTACGGCATGGTGATCACGGGCGATGCGGGTGGTCAGATCGCAGGCCTGGAGGATGTGCATCTGGTTCCCGAACGGCTGATCCTGAGCCTGTTCTACCAGAACATCAACCGCGCCACCGCGCGCCAGTACCCCACCCGCGGCATGCAGTCCAGCGGTGACCTCTACACGCTGATCGAGGCCAGCCAAGCCGACCAGGCCCAGGCCGAGCTGCGGCTGACGCTCTCCGACCGGCGCTACGAGTTCTACGTGGGTTCGGATGTTTACAAGACGGCGGCCGTGCGCATGCTGGACCCGAACGGCGTGCCCATCATCGAGTTCGCCGAGCCCTTCCGCCAGACCAACGAGCGGCTGTATGCGGGCGTGCTGGTGGACCAGACCGACGACTACGCCGATCCGCGCAGGGGCGTGCGGCTGGAGATCAGCGCATCCCGTTCCCGGCCCGCGACCGCGGACGATCCGGACTTCGTCGTGTGGAACTACAGCCTCAACGGCTACATCCCCATCGGGCCCATCAGCACGCTTGTGCTGCGCTACTTCCAATCCGATGCGGACATGCGCCGACAGGGCAACACAAGCCCGTTGGCCATCGCCGGGGACCTGGGTTGCTCGCCGCTGGACCCGGTGTGCCAAGCCTTCATCGCGCAGATCGTCGCCGAGCATACCTATGGCACCTCGGCCACGCTGGGCGGCACGGACATGCTGCGCTCCTTCCCCATGAGCCGCTTCCAGGGCGCCCATACGGTGTTCTACGCGGCGGAGTTCCGTTGGAACATCACCGAGGAGGTGACGCCCTTCGACTACTTCATCTGGAAGGACGTGCGCACCAACGTGCAGCTCGCCTTCTTTGCGGAGACGGGCAGTGTGGGCGAGACCCGCAGCGAGGTGGGCGGCGTCTACAAGTCGTCCTACGGCATGGGTCTGCGCATGATCTCCGGGTCCGGCTTCGTCTACCGCGCGGATGTGGCCACCGGCGACGAAGGAGGCGAGGCGACCATCATCTTCATGTACCCGTTCTGAGCAGCAGCGGTGCGGTAACCTTGAGGGCAGCCTCGCCTCAGGATGCTACGTCCCAACACCGTCTGGGAGGGCCCAAGTTTCGCCTGTCGCACCGCGGATGTCATTCTGAGGCCCGCCCCGCGGGCTGAAGAATCTGTTTGAACCGGGGCAAAACAGATACCTCGCTGCGCTCGGAATGACATCTTGCGACGGCAGAGCGGTCTGATTCCACCCGGCTGCCGACGGGGCCGCTACCCGGCCACCCGCTGGCGCTCCTGCTCCACCAGCACGCGCCGTAGAATCTTGCCCGAGGCGGACTTGGGCACCTGCTCGATGAACTCTACCATCCGGATGCGCTTGTGCGGGGCCACGTGCTTGGCCACGAAGCCCATCAGCTCCTCGGCCGTGGCTTGGTGGCTAGGCTTGAGCACGACGAACGCCTTGGGAATCTCTCCGGCCTCTTCGTCCGGGCTGGGCACGACGGCGGCGTCCGCCACGGCGGGGTGCGTCAGAATCAGGGCCTCCAGTTCCGCCGGAGCCACCTGCATGGCCTTGTACTTGATCAGTTCCTTCACGCGGTCGACGATGAAGAAGTACCCCTCATCGTCCACAAAGCCCACATCTCCCGTCTTGTACCAGCCCTCCGGGTCGATCGACTCGGCCGTGGCCTCGGGCTGACCCAGATAGCCCTTCATGATCTGCGGGCCCCGGATCCACAGCTCGCCGGACTCGTTCCGCCCCAGCTCGCCGTCGGTGGCGGGATCGACGAGCTTTACCTCGGTATTGGGGACGGGCATGCCGGAGGCACCCACCTTGAAGTCGGAACGGGTGCACGGGCTCAGATGGGTTACGGGGCTGGCCTCGGTCATGCCGTAGCCCTGGGCCAGGGTGCAATCCACCCGCTGGGCGGCCTCGCGGGCCACCGCCTCGCCCAGCGGCGCCGCGCCGGAGAAGATGAAGCTCAGGCTGGACAGGTCGTATTTGTCCACGGCCGGGTGCTTGGCCAGCCCCACCACGATGGGCGGCACCAGCGGGGCTTTGGTGATGCCGTACTTCTGCACGGAGCCCAGGAACTCCTCCATGTCGAAGCGTGGCATCACGATCAGCGTGGCCCCCACGGCCAGAGCCCACTGCATGATCACCACCATGCCGTAGATGTGGAAGAAGGGCAGCACGGCCAGGATCACGTCCGACTCTTTGAGCCGGTTGAAGCTCTCCATGCCCTCGCACTGGCACAAATTGGCCACCAGATTGCGATGGGTCAGCATCACGCCCTTGGGCAGGCCTGTCGTGCCGCTGGAATACGGCAGCACCGCGAGGTCCTCACCCGGATCGATGGCGACCGGAGGTGCTGAGGCGGGGCCCGTCATCAGCGCCGAGAAGGGCGTTGCGCCCTCCGCCTCGCCCACCACGAACACCTCCTCCACGCCACTCCGGGCGGCCGCTTCCTTGGCCTTGTCCAGGAACGGCGGCACCGTGACCAGGAAGCGCGCTTTGCTGTCCTTGAGCTGGTTGGCGAGCTCCTCCACGGTGTAGAGCGGGTTGATGGTGGTGTTGGTGCCCCCCACGGAGGTCACGGCCAGGAAGACCATGGCGTACTCCGGCACGTTGGGGCTGTAGATGGCGAAGACGTCCCCCTTGTGGAAGCCGCGGGCCGTGAGCCCCGCGGCCACCTTGCCCACGCCGGCCGATAGCTGGCCATAGGTAATCGTGCGGCCACTGGCCGCATCGACCAGGGCGGGCTTGTCCGCCAGGCGTTGGGCGTGACGCAGGACGTAGTCCTGGATCGGCACGTTGGGAATTTCAACGTCCGGGTGCGGGCTCTTGAAAATCATGGCTCCCCTCGTAGCGGTCAGCGGCTGATAGCAGTGTTCCCCCTTTGCGTCGGCAGCCCCCCGGGCGGCGACGCGCGGCCCATTCTAGTGTGCGCCCGCCCCTGCGTCCAGTGGCGTGTTCGCTGCTGGCCAGTATGGTCTGCGGTGCGACCAGGGCGTGGGGAAACGTCAAGGAATCGGTGTGTCCTGCGGGCGGGGCCGGCTAGCGGATCACCAGTCCACCGTCATGGCGGCGCCCAGGCCCAGGTAGGGCTGCAGGCTCTCCGCGCCTTCCAGGCGGTTCACGGTCACCAGGTCCTCGGGCAACTCCTGCACGAAGCGCGAGGGCCGGCAGATCTCCGGCCGGCCGGCTTGGTAGGTCACCAGAGGCACGGTGATCTCCAGGTGCCGCATGCAGCGCGTGGCGGCCACATAGAACAGGCGCCGCTCCTCCTCCAGGCGCTCCAGCGGCTCCAGGCAGCGGGCGTGGGGGAAGCGGCCATCGGCCAGGCCGATCATGAACACCACGTCCCACTCCAGCCCCTTGGCTTGGTGGATCGTGGTCAGGGTGAGGAACTCCGGGTCCTCCTCCTGCTCCTCCTCGTAGTCGCGGATCACCGTCCCGCCCACCAGCGCGAGCTGGGACAGGAATCGCTCCACATTGCCGTACTTGGAGGCAAACTCGGCCAGGTACGTCAGGTCCGCCTCGCGCTCGCGGGCGTTCTCGAACTGGCTGTAGAGCGTGGCGTGGTAGAAACCCCGCGTGACGCGCAGGATCATCTCGGACGGCCCGATGCCCTCCTCCAGCAACTGCTTGAACGTGGCCGCCAACTCGGCCCAGGACTCGCGGGCCTTGGCGGGGATGGACTTCTTGAGCGCCTCGTTGTCCGACGAGAGCCGCACCGCGCGCTGATCGGCGAACACGCGGTAGATGCGCTGGGCCGTGGTGTTGCCGACGCCGGGGAGCATCTTGAGGATGCGCAGCCAGGCGATCTCGTCAAGCGGGTTGAAGATCACCTTGAGGAAGGCCACCACGTCCTTCACGTGCGCCTGCTCGAAGAACTTGACGCCCGAGCGCACCATGAACGGGATGCCCGCCTGCGTGAGCCGCATCTGCAGGGCCGCTGCCTGGTTGTGGCTGCGGTAGAGCACGCCCATCCCGGTCAGCGGAATCTCGCGGTCGCGGTAGTACATCAGCCGCTCCACCACGTAGTCCGCTTCCTCGTACTCGTCGCGCACGTGGGTGATCTGCGGCGTCTCCAGGTGCGGCTTGACGGCCGTGAGGTGCTTGGCGAACTGCGCGGTGTTGTGGTTGATGGAGGCGTTGGCCAGTTCCAGGATGTCCGGCGTGCTGCGGTAGTTCTGCTCCAGGCGGTACACCTCGCCCCCGAAGCGGTCCGGGAAGCGGAGGATGTTCTCGAAGTTTGCGCCCCGCCAGCCGTAGATGGACTGCGCGTCGTCGCCCACCACCATCAGGTTGCCGTGCTTGCGGGCCAGCAGCGCCAGCAGTTCCGCCTGGATGTGGTTGGTGTCCTGGTACTCGTCCACCATGATGTAGCGAATGCGGTTGGCCAGCTCCAGCTCGGTGTGCGTGGCCAGCAGGGCGTGCCAGTTGTCCAGCAGGTCGTCGAAGTCCATCGAGTTGTTGGCCTTCTTCTTTCGCCGGTACAACGTCTGGATGGCCTCCAGATCGCCCACGAACTCGTCCAGCCAGGGGTACTCGCGCTGCACCAGCGCCCCCAGCTCCAGGTTGCGGTTGAACGCCATGGAGAGCACGGAGTGCACCACCGCGGACGTGGGAAACTTGCGCTCGCCGCCCTTGGCCACCACCTCCGCGATGGCCGCCTTGATCAGCTCCCGCGCGTCCGTCTCGTCCAGGATGGAGTAGTTGCGCTCGTAGCCGATCAGGTTTGCGTAGCGTCGCAGGAAGCGATTGGCCACCGAGTGGAAGGTGCCCGTCATGAGGCCCTTCACGCCCTGGGCGCCCCCCAGCAGGCCCTCCACCCGCAGCCGCATCTCCTCGGCCGCCTTGTTGGTGAAGGTCATCATGAGGATCGCGCCGGCCGGCACGCCCACCTCGATCAGCCGCGCCACCCGGTGGGTGATCACGCGCGTCTTGCCGCTGCCCGCCCCGGCGATGACCAGGGCAGGCCCCTCCAGGTGCGCGACGATGCGCTCCTGCTGCTCGTTCAGTTGGGTGGTCGACATGAATTGCGGTCCCGCCGCTGGGTCGTGGCGGGCCTCCCTGGCCGCCAGCACACAGGCTAGCACGAAGGGTCCGTCAAACGAAGCGGGGAGGCCGCCCGGCGTCCGGGCTTGGCAGGCAGAGTGGAAGGCGCTGGGCTGTGTGCTACGCGAGGTAGGGAGGATGCGCAAGCGTGGGTGAAATGAACGTGAGCCTATCCCCGCAAAACCAGACCGCTCGCAAATCAGTTATGACTAACGGACCACGGTCTCTCTGATGGCACGTTCAAGCCTTGCAGTCCGCCTGTCCGCGAGATGGCTGCTCACAACAAGGAGCGCATGGATCATGCCTGGAATCCAAAATAGCATTGTGAGCACGATATTGAAGAGGAACTGAATTGGCTTGCCGCAAAGAAGCACAGCTATCGGCGGAAAGACAATTGCCAATAAATAGCGCATGGGCGCCTCCTTCTTGAATGATCGGAAAAGGCGGTGTCGACTTTGCTTGACTCGAAGCCTTTCAAGTTCCGGTTGTCGGCAGTGAAAGTCGGACAGGTTGAGCAGAGCCGCAAAGAGCAGTCCGACCAATTAGATGCCTTGTGAGTGCAGATCGCCAATCTTTGCCCCTTGTAGTTTGAAGCACCCTTCTTGTATTGAATCAGGGAGCAGCGCACAAGCCCAGGAGCCCCGTCATGTTCACCATCGAGCCTCACCTGACGGTCGGCAAGTTGCAGCTGCGCTTTGGCTGGCTCGTGGTCGCGGGCCTGCTGGCTACGCTCCTGGGTACGGAGCTTGGAGCTTGCTCGCAGAGCACAGAAGTCGCCCCCAGCCAAGAGCGGCCACCGACCGTCCAGAAGGCATCCGATGTGGCAGTTGTGAGCCCGGCAGTTGCCGCGCGCTGCAATAATCTTGGTGTCGTTTCGAAGAGTTGGCTCGTTTCCATGCCAGGGGCGTTGGATGATGCAAAATCGGATGTTTATCGCTTGGGCGGCAATGGCATGGAACTGGTGACAGTGCAGCAACCCAACCTGCCGAGCGACAGCGGGGAGGACTTATCGATATTCTTTGCCCGCCAAGGGAGCGTAACAGTCGTAGCTTTGTGGTGCCCCCCGGCGGTTCTGAGACCAGCCACAGCGGAGCATTCGGCGTTGAAGGGTGCGCTGCGGCTTCGCTTTCAGCTCGAACTGCCGCTGGCCTTGCAGGTACTGCATGTCACACACGAAGCTTATAACGCTCAGATTGCCAAGCTCACAGCAATTAACCTCAATCCAGACAACGAGGTCGCATTTGAGACATTTCTATTGCGGGAAAGTGACAACGCTGCTGTGTTCCTTTACAGACTTGCCCAGGCGCCGAGGCCGTATCTGACCCGCATTGCCGGCTACTCGCCGGCCGCACTAACGGGTGAGCTTCGACAACAACAAACCCGTGTGCAGGCTGGGCTTTTCGTGGGGGAGTAGGTCTGCCGCGTGGGGGTGAGGTTGCGGCCGCGCGCCCTTGGCGTCTTTGCGCGAGCCTGCAGGATACGCCCGCGTCTGCGTGCCGACGCCGGGGGCCGCCCCCCAGGTCACGCCTGTGGCGTGACCGACCCCCCTCCGTTGCGGAGGAGGGCTCTGCGATCTGCTGTTGGAGCGGAAGTGCGCCCCTCTCCCTGGGGAGAGGGGCAGCCCCGCAGGATGCGGGGCGGGGTGAGGCCCTGCCCCTACGCCCGGATCTGCGTGCCGACGCCCTTGTCGGTGAAGAGCTCGGCGATGATGGCGTGGTGCTCGCCGCC
>DATFMP010000028.1:0-38638 GCA_035266845.1 bacterium | reverse complement strand
GTGGCCCGTCCTGTGGGCTTGCGCGTGCAGAGTGGTGGCAAATCCATGCGCAATCAGCGCATCCGTCACATCCACGCCGTACGCCTCCACGCGCGCCAGAATTCTGAAGTATTTCCCCTGCTGCACATCCCGTAGGTCAATCCGCTTTGCGTGGCTCAGGATCGAGCGAAGGAAATTCCGCGCTTTGTGAGCGAGGTCTTTCTCTCGGGCCCACCTAGCAAGGATTTCGGGCGCCTCCTCGCCGATAATTCGGATAGGGATGTGATCGCGAATGCGATTCGCTGATGCGGCCGCTGGAGTCGCTACGAGTGGATTGGCAAGAATGAAGCGCATTGCGAGGCCCCCATTGCGCCAGGTACGTCTGCCTTCCTGTTCTCTACTGAATCAGGGACGTTAAGCCAAGAGTTCAAATGGTGCGGGTATGGAGGGGCGGCTAACAGAGGAGAAGTCCGCGTCTAATGCTGGACGCACCTCAGCCTCGGGGGGGCATAACAGGGTCGACGGCGGGGGATCATCACGGGCAGGCCGCGAATTGGCCGCCCTCAGGTCCATCAAGGTAGGAATGCCTGGGCCGGGTCTCGAACCCGGATGGGGCAAGCCCCGAGGGATTTTAAGTCCCTTGCGTCTACCAATTCCGCCACCCAGGCCGATGGCATCAAGGGGAGGGTACTGCGCCGGCGTGGGAACGCAAGCAGGACGAGGCGACGACCGGATTCGAACCGGTGATAAAGGTTTTGCAGACCTCTGCCTTACCACTTGGCTACGTCGCCCCAAATTCGGGCCGTCCTGCCCTGTTGTCCCCGCCGCGCGGGCCGGGCCGCGCACGAGCAGGGCGGTGCGCGCCGACCCACCCCCGGGCGGGGAGCCGCTCTGCCGGCGGAACAATCCTTGCGAAAACAGGGCTGAACGCTAAAAAAGGTAGCGGTTCGGCCCCTGCAAAGTCAAGCCGCACCACGGCACGCGACACGCCGGGGCGGTGGGGAGGGAGGCGGCGGTGCCCGGTCCGGCGCGCTTTGCGACACGCGCGGTGGGCCGGCCGGCACGCCCGGATGGCCTCCACGCGCCGGGGAGGGGCCCCGCGCTTGGATTCCGGGCCTTCGCATGGCTATAGTGAAGGTAGGGGAGCAGCGCAGCCGCACGGGAGGGCATCCCATGCTGGAATCCGTCGAGGTCGGGCAGCGGTCGCTGGACAATTACACGGGCATCGTCCCCCAAGGCATCATGGACGAGCTGCGCGAGGTGGGAGAGCGCCTGCGCGGCCTGCGCGTGCTGGAGGTGAACGCGACGCCCTACGGAGGCGGGGTCTCCGAGCTGCTGCGCGCGGCCGTGCCCCTGCTGAACGATCTGGGGCTGCGCGTGGATTGGAAGATCATCCGCGGCGACAATCCCTTCTTCAACGTCACCAAGGCCATGCACAACGGGCTGCAGGGCGCCAAGCGCGACCTGACGGCCGAAGAGCGCCAGATCTTCCTGGGCAATGCCCACGCGAACGCGGCGGCGCTGGACGAGGAGGAGTCCTACGACATCATCGTGGTGCACGACCCGCAGCCCGTGGCCATGCTGCCCCTGCGCGGGAAGAACAAGGCCAAGTGGATCTGGCGCTGCCACATCGATACATCCGCGCCCAACCCAAGCATCTGGGAGTTCGTCCGGCCCTTCCTGACCGAGTACGATGCGGCGATCTTCACGCTGCAGGAGTTCGTGCCGCCGGACATGCCGAACATCCCCGTGGTCACCATCCCCCCGGCCATCGACCCCCTCAGCCCCAAGAACCTGCCCCTGGGCGAGCGCACGGCGCGGCAGATCCTGGGCTGGCTGGGCGTGAACCTCAGCCGCCCGCTGGTCACGCAGGTCTCACGCTTCGATCCGTGGAAGGACCCCATGGGCGTGATCGAGGCCTACCGCCTGGCGCGCGAGGAGATCCCCAACCTGCAGCTCGCGCTGGTGGGCTCCATGGCCATGGACGACCCGGAGGGCTGGGAGATCTACCGCGCCGTGCAGGAGCAGCAGAAGGGCGACCCGCTGATGTGGGTGCTCTCCAACCTCAACGGCGTGAGCAACATCGAGGTTAACGCCTTCCAGCGCATCTCGGACGTCTGCATCCAGAAGTCCCTGCGCGAGGGCTTTGGGCTGGTGGTCTCCGAGACCCTGTGGAAGGGCACGCCCATGGTGGCCACGCGCGCCGGCGGGCTGGTGATGCAGATGCCGCCCGGCGTCGGCGGCTACCTGGTGCACAATGTGGAGGAATGCGCCCAGCGCCTGGTGCAGCTCGTCGGCGACCCGCAGGAGGCCGAGGCCCTGGGGCAGATCG
The DNA here is from genome assembly GCA_035266845.1 of bacterium. Lineage (GTDB taxonomy): Bacteria > SAR324 > SAR324 > SAR324 > JACQKK01 > DATFMP01. Next base: position 36,327 of record DATFMP010000028.1, on the reverse strand, counting down.
GGCGCGACTACGTGCGCGAGAACTTCCTCATGCCCCGCCTGCTGCTGGATCACCTGAAGCTGATGGAGCGCGTGCTGAAGTAACACCGGTGGGCTCGGCCGTCAGGTACGGCTGGATCGCACCCGCAGGCACGAGCCGGACTGCCCATGGCTGTCATTCCGAACGCCGTGAGGAATCTGTTGTGCTCTGAAACAAAACCGATTCCTCGGTCCGCGCGGCGAGCCCCGGAATGACCCGTGGCGGCAAAGGCGGCGGACAACGAAGCTCAGACCCCAACACGAAACGCCATGTCCGAGCTGCGCCAGGATCCCATCACCGGCACGTGGGTGGCCATCGCCTATGAGCGGGCCGCCCGCGAGGGCGCGTTGGTGCACCCGGAGCCGCCCGGCGGGGGCGCCGCACCCGGCCACTGCCCGTTCTGTCCCGGCGCGGAGCACGAGACCCCGCCCGAGCGCGAGCGCCTGCGCCTGCCGGACGATGCGGAGCCCTGGCGGGTGCGCGTGGTGCAGAACCGCTTCCCCGCGTTCGGCAGCGCGGCCCCGCCCGCGGGCGCCGGCGATCCGCCCTTCGCGCACCGCTCCGGCCGGGGCGATCACGAGGTGGTGATCGAGACGCCCCGGCACGGTCAGCCCTTCGAGGCCTTCGCGCCCGACCATGCCGCATTGGTGCTGCAGGCCTGGCAGCGTCGCCACCGCACCCTGGCCGCCCTGGAGGGTGTAGAGGCCGTGGTCACGTTCAAGAACAGCGGCGGGCAGGCCGGGGCCTCCTTGGCCCATGCGCACTCGCAGATGGTGGCCATGGGCATGGTGCCGCCGCGGCTGGCGCTCAAGCAGGCCCGCGCCCGCGAGCACGCGGAGCGCACGGGCGCATCGCTCTACGCCGCGATGCTGGCCGCCGAGCGCGCCGCCGGCACGCGCATCGTGCGCGAGTGGCCCGGGCTGGTGGCGCTGTCTCCCTATGCGGCGCGCTGGCCCTACGAGACGTGGCTGGTGCCCACGGAGCCCACGGAGCCCTTCGAGGCGCTGCCCCCCGAGCGGCTGGAGCCGGTCGCGCGGGCCTGCCAGGCCCTGCTGCGGGGCATCGGACAGGCGCTGGGGCCCTGCGACTACAACCTGCTGCTGTGCACCCCGCCCCTGCACGAGGCGCCGTACCTGCCCTGGCATGTGGAGCTGGTGCCGCGGGCCATCCAGCCCGGCGGCTTCGAGCTGAGCACGGACCTCCCCATCAACCCCATCCCCCCCGAGCGCTGCGCCGAACGTCTGCGCGAGGCCCTGCGGGAACAGGACGCCGCCCCGGACGCCTGAGGCACTGCCCGATCCAGCGCCGGGTGGGGGGTGTGGCAACCGGGCCCAGCTAGGTGATGAAGCGGCGCAGGCGCACCAGGAAGTCGTCCGGCACGAGCGGCTTGAAGACGATCTCGCTGGCGCCCAACTGGAAGCCGTGCTCCATCAGGCCGGCCTGCGAGCTGTCCGCGATGACCATCAGCGGCACGGACTTGCCGCCCGGCACCTCGCGGATGCGCTGCAGCAGATGCTGGCCGCCGTTGCCTTGCAGATCGGTCTCGGCGATGACCAGGTGCACGCCGTCGCCCAGCTTGTGCACGGCATCCTCGGCGTCCACGGCGCCCACGAACTCCGCGTCGATGCTCTCCAGGTGCGGTCGCACGAACAGACCGAGCGACTCGTCCCGCCCCACCACGAGCACCTTGGGCCGCACGACCGGCAGCGTGGCATAGAACACGGTGCCCTGGCCGGGTCTCGATTCCAGCGTGATCTCGCCACCCAGGGCGCGCATGAGGTCCTGGCTGAGCGGCAGGCCCAGCCCGGTGCCGCGCTCCCCGGCGGTGCCGGGCATGCTGGTCTTCACCTCGTGACGGAACAGATCGTCCACCAGGGCCGGGTCCACGCCCGCGCCATCGTCCTGCACGGCCAGGGTGGTGAGGCGCTCCCGTGGCACGAACAGGCGGATGTGGCCTCCGCGCGGAGTGAACTTGATGGCATTGGAGAGCAGGTTGTAGAGCACCTTGCCCAGCATCTCCGGGTCGGTGAACAGCCGGGTGCGGTGCGGCACCTCGTCGCGCAGCTCGATGTGCTTCTCCCCCGCCAGGGGCTTCAGCAGGCTGGTGACCGTGGCGGTGATCGCCGTGGCATCCACGAATCGCAGCTCGGGCGTGAGCTTGCCGGTGTGCAACCGGCTCACGTGCAGCAGGTCCTCGATCATGCGCACGGTGGCCTCGCCCTGGTCGCTCGCCATGCGCAGGATGCGCTGCTGCTCGGTGGAGAGCGGCCGATCCGCATCGCTGCCCAGCAGGGCCAGCATGCTGAGGATGGAGTTGAGTGGGGCCCGCAGGTCGTGGGCCAGCAGGGAGACGAATTGGTCCTTGATGTGCGTAGCCTCCTCTGCCGTCTCCTTGGCGACGCGCAACTCCTGCTCGACCTGCTTGCGCTCGGTGATGTCCTTCACGATGGACATCACGCCCTGCTTTCCGTCCAACAGCACCACGGAATTGGAGAAGATGACGTCCACCACGGTGCCGTCCTTGCGCAGCATCTGCGTCTCGTACTGGCGGGGCACCTCCTTGCCCGCGACGCGGTCCAGATAGCGCTGGTGCAGCTCGTCCTTGGCCAGCGTGGTGGTGGCCAGGAAGCGCTCGATGGGCATGCCCAGCACCTCTTCCGCCTCATAGCCGATCAGGTCCAGCGCGGCCTGGTTGGCGTAGTAGATGTGGCCCTCGAAGGTGAATCCGATGCCGTCCGTGGCACTCTCCACCAAGCTGCGGAAGCGCCCTTCGGATTCGCGCAGGGCCTGCTCGGTCTGGCTTCGTTCGCCGATCTCCGCCTTCAGCTCCTCGTTGAGCTGTTCGGCGCGCACTTTCGCATTGCTGAGCCAAGCCACCAGCCCGCGGTTCTCCGAGCGCAGGCGCAGGGCGGTGAAGATCGTGCCGTGCATGGCGGTGGCCATGATGGCCAGCAGGACGCCGAAGATCGCTACCATGGCGGCCATCACGCCGGACATGGGCCCGCCCTTCAGCAGCAGGCCCAACGCCACGCCCGCCGTGGCCGGCACAATGAACGTGTGCGGCAGCCACGCCATGGCGGAATACGCCGCCATGGAGCCCGCGGCCAGCCCGCCCGTGAGAAAGGCGATGAACACGCGCTGGCTCATGGCCGTCGTGGGGACGATCAGCACCGCCGCCCCCCACAGCAGGCCCGTGAGCACCGACCCTGCCATGTAGAGATGCACCCAGCGCCGTAGCCGTACGGCATCGTCCTTGGCCCGCCGGTAGCCGGCCGCATGGATGGCCCGCACGCAGATCAGCACGCTCAGCGCACCCAGCCAGGCCAGCAGCGGCCCGCGCGGGTGCACCGGCCACAATACATAGGTGAGCACCAGGATGTTGAGAAGCAGACCCGCCAGCGCCACGGGCACGTTGCGGCGCAACACCGCGGCCTGCCCGGTGAATACCTGGGCGGCATCGGGCGCCGGCGACGGCTCTGCAGTACCCTGGGCTTGGGCCTTCTCCTCGCGCATGCGGCTGGCGTACCGAAGCGGGTGACGGAGGCGGGCGCCCGGCAGGCGGGCAGCCCGGCGACATCATAGCATGGCGAGGCGGCATTGCGGCCACTCCGTGCCCGTGCCGCGCCCGGCCGCCCTTGGGGCGGGATGGCCGGTGCCGATGCGGCATGGAACGGAGTGGAAGGACGGAATCGGGGCGAGAGGATTTGAACCTCCGACCTCACCCACCCCAAGGGTGCGCGCTACCAGGCTGCGCCACGCCCCGATGTGCAGCTTATGAAGCTACCCGCCGCTCATGCGAAAAGTCAATCGGCTGCGCCTTCCCTTTGCGCAGGGCCGCTGTTAACGTGATGGATTGCCGGCGGCGACCGCCCGCCTCCACGCTCTTATTGAACGCAGCGCAGGCCTCTTTTGCACCCATGACCGTGAAGCGACGCACACTCTCCGGGATCAAGCCCACCGGCGTCCCGCATCTGGGCAACTACCTGGGCATGATCAAGCCCGCGCTGGCCCTGCAGGCCACGCACGAGGCGTTCTACTTCATCGCGGACTACCACGCACTGACCACGGTGCGCGATCCCAAGCTGATGCGCGAGCAGACCTACGATCTCGTGGCCATATTCGCGGCGCTGGGGATGGACTTCGACGCGCACACGTTCTTCCGGCAGTCCGACATCCCGGAGGTGACCGAGCTGACCTGGCTGCTGGGCTGCGTGACGCCCTTCGGCCTGCTGGAGCGCGCCCACGCCTTCAAGGATGCCCGCACCAAGGGGCAGGACGTGGAGCACGGACTGGTCAGCTACCCCGTGCTGATGGCTGCGGACATCCTCATCTACGACTCGCACGACGTGCCGGTGGGGCGCGACCAGCAGCAGCACCTGGAGATGACGCGGGACATCGCTCAGCGCTTCAACCACATCTTCGGCGAGACGTTCATTCTGCCCGAGGCGCGCATCGAGGAGCAGGTGGCCACCATCCCCGGCACGGACGGGCGCAAGATGAGCAAGTCGTACAACAATACGCTGCCGCTGTTCTCCACCGAGAAGGAGCTGCGCAAGGCCGTGATGCGCGTCGTGACGGACTCCAAGGGCGTGGAAGACGTCAAGGATCCGGACACGTGCAACGTGTTCCAGATCTTCCGGCACTTCGCCCCGCCGGAGGCACAGGCCCAGTGGGCCGAGCGCTATCGCTCCGGGGGCATGGGCTACGGCGAGATCAAGCAGGCCACCTTCGAGGCCATCAACGCGGAGATCGGCCCGCACCGCGACGCGTACTTCGCGCTGCGCAAGGACCCCGAGCGCATGGAGGCCATCCTGGCCCACGGCGCGGCCAAGGCCCGGCGCATCGCGCGCGAGGTGCTGAACCGGGCCCGCGAGCGCTGCGGCTACATCCGCATGAACGGGGCCACATGAGCAAGTACCGGGAGCTGGACTTCTCCGACGTCAAGCGCTTTCCCTTCGCCGAGCGGCCGACCAAGGTGGACGTGTCCATGTTCGGCCGGCCGCAGCTGGACAACGACTCGTTCGCCGCGTTCCTCGCCGGCCTGCCGGATATCCTGGTGGCCAAGGACCTGAAGCACGTGGCGGCGCGCACGGCGGAGATCCTGCGGGCGCGCGGCAAAGTAATCGCCATGATGGGCGCGCACCTCATCAAGACGGGCATCTCGCCGCTGTTCTGCGAGCTGATCCGCCGCGGGGCCATCTCCTGCCTGGTCATGAACGGTGCGGGCGCCATCCACGACTTCGAGGTGGCCCTGTTCGGCCGCACCTCCGAGGACGTGGCCACGAACCTGGAGACGGGGCGCTTCGGTTACGTGGAGGAGACCGGCATCCTGATCAACGAGGCCGTGCGCGAGGGCGCCAGCCAGGGCTGGGGCTACGGTGAATCGGTCGCCCGCAAGCTGCAACAGCTCGAGACCGCGCACCCGGAGCACAGTCTGTTGCTGACCTGCCTGGAGCACGACGTGCCCGTCACGGTGCACGTGGCGCTGGGCACCGAGACCATCCACCAGCACCCGGAGACCGACGGCGCGGCCATCGGAGAGACGAGCTACCGCGACTTCCGCATCTTGTGCCAGCAGCTCACGGAGCTGGAGGACGGCATCGTGTTCCTGTACGGCTCCGCGGTAATCCTGCCCGAGGTGTTCCTCAAGGCGCTCACGGTGGTGCGCAACCTGGGGCACTCGGTGCAGCGCTTCACGGCCGTGAACTTCGACATGATCCGCCACTACCGGCCGCAGGAGAACGTCATCAGCCGCCCCACCCGCACCGGCGGCGAGGGCTTCACGGTGATCGGTCACCACGAGCTGATGATCCCGTTTTTCTGGCAGGCCGTGTATTCCCTGCTTCGCGAGCAATAGCGCGGACGTGAGCGAGGCCCCCGGGCACGGGACGCCCCGCCGGTCGCGTGCTGCAGCCGCGCGCGTTGCACGACCCTGCCCGGCAAGCGAACGTACGAGCGCGCCGCCTCTCCCCCGCAGAGGAGAGAGGCTGGGCGCCGCGACTGGCGTGTGACGAGGTATTACCGGGCGGCCCTCAGACCCGCGGAGACGGCGAGGCCTGGCCCAGCACCGTGTTGGGCATCAGCGCCGAGACGGTGTGCGAGGCAAGGTACGGCTTCTTGATATCGAAGGGAGCACGCTTCAGATAGTCCTTCCAGGGGCCCAGCGGCTGCCCCGACTGCACCAGACCCTTGAGCATGCCCAGCTCGTTGCCGGCCCAGGTCACGTCGTCGGTGCCCACGTAGATGGCGCCGATCAGCCGGTCGCCCTGGAACAGGTACTTGCGGTAGGCGGAGCGGTCGGGCCGTACGGCTTCGATCACTTCGGCACCGGAGGCGTCCCAACTGCCGAAGCTGGCGGTGTCCAGTCCGGCCACGCCCACGATGTTCATCATCAGGCTGCCCGGGTAGGCCACGTCCTTGCCGGCCATGTTGGCCCCCACCACGCGCCCGTGCTCCATGGCGGTGGGCTCGATGGCGTGCACTTCGCGCTGCCCCGTGATGCGGTTCTTGCCCTCGGCCACGTCCCCGGCGGCGTAGATGTTGGGCACGTTGCTGCGCATGTGGTCGTCCACCACGATGCCCTGGTTGATCTCCACGCCGGAGCCCTTTAGCCACTCCAGGTTGGTCTTGATGCCCGTGGCCATCACCACCACGTCCGCCTCGACGGAGCTGCCGTCCTCGAACGTGAGCACCTTCTTGCCGCCCTTGTCGCCGATCTGCTTGAGCTTCACGCCGGTGCGCAGGGTCACGCCGCGCTGCTCCAGCCAACTGCTCACCAGGCCCGCGCCGGTGTCATCGATCATGCGCGGCAGGATGCGGCTGGCCACCTCGACGATGGTGACCTTGCCCGCGCGCTGCATGATGCCGTTGAGGATGGTGAAGGCGATGAAGCCCGCGCCCACCATGACCACGTGCGCATCGGGCGCGATGTGGGCCGTGAGCCCCTTGGCATCCGCGAGCGTCCAGAAGCTGTAGACGCGCTCGCCATCGCAGCCGGGCAGCGGCAGCTTGACGGCCGAGGAGCCGGTAGCGATGAGCAGGTCGTCGTAGGCCAGCTCGTCGTCGTTGTCCAGCTTCAGCGTCTGCTTCTTGGCATCCAGGCTCACGGCGCGGCGGCCGAAGTGCGTGGTCACGCCCAGCTTTTCCAGCTGGTTGCCGGAGAGCGTCTGCGTGTGCCCCTCGCTGATGCCCCGCTCCAGGAAGTACGGCAGCACCATGCGCGAGTAGGGGGTCTCGGCGGAGACGAGCGTGATCTCGTCCGTGCTGCCGAGCTGGCGCAGGGTACGCGCGGCATTGTAGCCGGCCGTGCCGGCGCCCACGATGAGGTGTTTCTTGCCCGCCATGGCGTCAGTCCCCGATCAGCCGGCCACCAGGCCGGTGAGGTTGTAGGAGGCGCGCTCGGCGGCGAAATCGCCCAGCCAGTCGCCGTTGTCCGTCTCGACCCACTCGATGGCCGCCGTGGGGCAGGCCGCGGCGCAAGCCGGATCGCCATGGCACAGGTTGCACTTGATGGCCTTGTGCGTCTCCGGATTGAGATACATCGTGCCGTAGGGGCAGGCGATCGTGCAGAGCTTGCAGCCCACGCACTGATCCTCCACCACCACCTTGGCACCGGCGGGGCTGATCGTAATCGCGTCCACCGGGCAGGCCGTCATGCACCAGCCCTCGGCACACTGCACGCAGGTGTAGGGGGCGTAGCTGGTGTGCTGCTCCAGCGGCGCCACCTTGATCACGGACTTGCTGGGATTGAACGTGCCGGTCTGCGCGTAGGAGCAGGACATCTCGCAGCGCATGCAGCCGGTGCAGCGGTCTGGCACAAAGCGGAGCGCTTTCATGAGGCTCGGGCAATCCTGGCTGGGGTGGAAGGGCTGCTGTGCCTCCGACGGCCGGAATCGCCGCCACGGCGCAGACAAGGCTGCTGTCGGCGGCAGAACCGCACCGCAAGGCACCGCAAACGCTAACACCCCGTTCGCGGGGGTGTCAACGCTGGGCTGCGGGCCGTCAGGCTTCGGTTGAACGTGTCCGCCCCACATGCTGCAGCGGACGCCGAGTGGGCGCTCGCTGGGCACGCGGAACGGCATTGCTGGTCAGCGTTAGACGCCCCCTCGGGAAGCCCGCGGCGCGGGCAACCCGAAGGAGGCGGTCACGCAATACAAAGCGGGGTCTAACGCGTCTCGCCCGTAATACCGGTGATGAAGCTGTCCAGGAAGAAGTTGTACAGGAGCGCGAAGGGCACGCTGGCAATCAGCGCGGCGCCCATCAGCGAGCCCCAGTAGTAGATGTCGCCACGCACTAGGTCCGTCGCCACACCCAGGGTGATGGGCTTCTGGCTCTCCGAGGAGATGAACGTGAGCGCGTAGATGAACTCCTGCATGGCCAGCGTGAAGGCGAAGATAACCACGGTGAGGATGCCCGACATGGACATCGGCAGCACCACCTTGAAGAAGGAGCCGAACACCGTGCAGCCGTCCACGAGGGCGGCCTCCACCGAATCCCGTGGGATGGACTTGTAGAAGCCCATCATCAGCCAGGTACAGAAGGGTATGGTGAAGCTGGGATACACCACCACCAGGGACCACAGCGAATCCTGCAGGTGCAGATCGGCCACCACGCGGGAGAGCGGCAGAAACAGCAGCGTGGGCGGCACCAGGTACGTCAGGAAGATGCCGATGCCCAGCGTCTCCCCGCGGGTGCCCACCAGCCGCGCCAGCGCGTAGCCCGCCGGCAGGGCGGTCACGAGGGTGATCGCCACCACCAGCACGCCGATCACCATGGAGTTCCAGAACCAACGCAGGAAGCGCGTCTGGTTGAAGAGCAGATCCAGGTGGTCCAGCGTGGGCATGGCGTGAAACCAGAACGGCACCACGTGCAGGTTGTAGAGGTCCCCGTCGGTCTTGAACGTCGTGATGAGCATCCAATAGAAGGGGAACGCCGCGAAGATCACCAGGATCGTGAGAATGGTGTACGCGGTCGTGTTGTCCAGCAGCTTCTTCAGTCTCAGCTTGGGCGGCATCTCACACCTCCCGGCGGCGCAGGAAGCGGAGCAGCAGGATGGACGCGACCAGCAGGAACGGGAACATCACCAGCGAGATGGCCGCGCCGTGCGACACGTCGCCGGACAGGATGCCCACCTGGAAGGCCAGCGACCCCAGCACGTGCGTGCTGTTGGTGGGCCCGCCCTTGGTCAGCAGGTACACCACGCTCATGTCCGTGAAGGTGAACACGATCCCGAACAGGCCGGCGATCGCGATGATCGGCGTGATCATCGGGATGACGATCTGGAAGTTCTTGCGCCAGAAGCCGGCACCGTCCACCACGCACGCGTCCATCACATCCTTGGGAATGGAAGTCAGGCCGGCGAGGAAGATCACCGCGCCGAACGGGAACAGCCGCCAGGCGTGCACGATGATGACGGAGATCATCGCCAGGTGCTCCTCGCCCAGCCAATTGGGCCAGGTATTGGGGCCGATCAGGTGCGCGTGTTGCAGCGACCAGTTGATCACGCTGTACAGGCTGTCGAACATCCAGCGCCAGGCCAGCGTCGCCAGCGCGATGGGCACGGCCCACGGCAGGATGATCAGGAAGCGCACGAAGACCTTGCCGCGGAAATCGCGCAGCAGCAGCAGCGCCGTGGCCTTGCCCAGCGCGAGCCCGATGACGTTGGCGGCGATGGTGAAGATGAACGTATTCCCGAGCGTCTGCAGGAAGACGTCATCCTGGAAGATGTCGATGTAGTTCTTCAGCCCGACGAACTTGAAGCTCAGGTTGTAGATGTTGTACGCGCTGAGCGAATAGTAGACGGACAGCACCGTCGGGAACGCGACGAGCAGCACGATGTAGACGACGGCCGGGGCCATGAACAACGGGGCCAGGAAGCCGGGATTGTCCAACATGTACTGGAATCGCGACGGCTTGGCCGGTGGCGCGGCGGCTGTGGTCGTGGTGGTGGTGGTTTCCATGGTCGCCTCCCCTAACCTTTCGCTGTGCGTTCGCCCGTGGACTTGTCGAAGTACTTCAGGTCCTGGCGCTTGATTGCGAAGGGATATTGCTCGCCCTCGCGAAGGTCGAGGTGACCTACGTGCACGGGAAGCTTGGACATGACCTCGCCCTCGTGCGGAATGCCCTCCAGGAAGCCATACACGACGCGCTCGGAGCCGAGATACTCGACGCGGGCCACGCGGAAGTTGATGTCCATCAAGTCGGTCAGGTTCTCGTAGATGCTCTTGTGCAGAAAGTTCTCCGGCCGGAAGCCCATCAGGTGTCCGTTGGATTCCACCAGGTTCATGGGCGGCGTGCCCAGGAAGGTGGCCACGAAGGTGTTGGCCGGCTCGTCGTAGATCTCCGTCGGCGTGCCCACCTGGCGCACGCGCCCGTGTTCCATCACCACGATGCGGTCGCCCATGCCCATGGCCTCCACCTGATCGTGGGTCACGTAGATGGTCGTCGTGCCGATGCGGCGCTGGAACTCCTTCAGCTCGTTGCGGGCCGAGGTGCGCAGCTTGGCGTCCAGGTTGCTCAGCGGCTCATCGAGCAGGAACACCGCGGGCTCGCGCACCAGCGCCCGGGCCAGCGCCACGCGCTGGCGCTCGCCGCCGGAAAGCTGGCGGGGCTTGCGGTCGAGCAGGTGGCCGATGCCCAGCAGGCCGGCCGCCCATTCCACCTTGGGCTTGATCTCGTCCTTGGGCGTGCCCTGGGTCTTGAGCGGGAAAGCGATGTTGTCCCGCACCTTGAGGTGCGGGTAGAGACCGTAGGTCTGGAACACCATCGCCACCCCGCGCGCCCGCGGAGGCAAGCCGATCACCGGCTTGTCACCGATGTACAGCTCGCCGGAGCTGGCGGATTCCAGCCCGCAGATAATGCGCAGGAAGGTCGTCTTGCCACAGCCGGATGGCCCCAGGAAGACGCAGAATTCGCCCTCCTTGACCGTGAGATCGATCCCGTGCAGCGCGGTCACGTCGCCGAACTGCTTCTTGATTTGTTTCGCTTCCACCTGGGCCATAACGATCCGTCCCTGTGAGATGTTCTGGTGTGGCGCCGGGATGGCACCGCCCGCCGCGCGGAATCGCGCGGCGGGCGGTCAACCGGCTACCCCATCTGCGCCCACTTCTTGTAGATGGTGTCGCAGTGCTTCTGACCCCACTCCATCGCTTCCCGGGGCGTCATCTTGCCGGTGGCGGCCTGCGCCATCATATCGGGAATGATGAAGTTGTTGGCAATCTCGTCGGATGCCGGATTGCCCGGGCCAGGCCAGCCGAAGATGGCCATCCAATCGTTCGCCGTCTCCAGCACTTTCAGCTTGTCGTGCGGATGTGACGTCGGATCGTTGGACAGGATCGGCATGGGCGACTTCACGATGTGATCGAACACAGGGTGGTTGTAGCCCGTGGAGGCCTTGAAGCCCTCCGTCCAGTTCTCGGCATAGTGCGCCAGGAAGGCCTTGGCGTTGGCCTTGTTCTGCGCGAACTTCCAGATCAGGTAGGAGTTCGGCGAACCGGCGACTAGCCGCCGCGCCGGGCCCTTGGGCGTCTTCCAGATTGCGATCTTGTCCGCCAGCGCCGGATTGGATTTCTGCGCCGAGCGGTAGGCCGAGATCGGGTTGCTGATGTAGCAGCCCTTGCCGGAGTCGAGGAAGCGGTTGTTGGAGGCGTCATCCCACGAGAACACCTCGTTGGTCATCGCTTCCTTGTACAGCGCGACCGAGAACTTGATGGCCTCGAGCGTCTCGTTGGAGCTGAGCACGCTGCGCTTGCCCGTCTTGTCCGCGATCTGGCCGCCGAAGCTCCACAGCACGCCCCGCCACGTATCGTTGGCGTCGTTGTGGTGCGCCAGGCCGATGCCCACAGGGTGGCCCTTCTTCTTCAGCTTGGCCCCACCGAGGCGCACGTCGTCCCAGCTATCGGGCTTCATGCCGATCTCGCCCCACAGGTCCTCGCGGTAGAGGCCGGGGAAGCGGATGTAGTAGTCCGGATAGGCTGGCCAGGTGTCGGTGGCTTCGTCGTAGGCCACGCCGCGACCCGCGGCACCCACCTTGCCGTACTTGCCTTCCATCTCGTGCACGAGGTCGGAGAGGTCTTCCAGGTGATGGATGTACAGGTGTGCGCCGCCGGCCCCGTTGAGGCCGAACAGGTCGTGCCCGGCCTGGGCGGAAACCTCGGCGGCCATCCGCGCCGGGAGTTCCAGGTGCGGGATGTGGTCGACGGACACCTCCACGCCGTTGGCGCGGCCCCAGTCCTTGGCGAACTTGTCGAACCACTGGTCGTACGCCGGCACGAAGTGGCTCCATTGGACGATCTTGAGCTCGCCCGACGCCCGCGCGTTGCGCAGGAAGCCGGGTGCCAAGCCCGCCGATGCCATGGAGGCGATGGCGACGCTGGCGCCCGCGCCCTTCAGGAAGGCGCGCCGGCTGGTCACCAGCTGCTCCTTGGATCGCGTGTCTTGCTCTTTGGCCATGATTCTCCCTCCCAATCCTCGGTGAGGCGGTGGATCAGCGCTGGACGCTGATACGACGCCCGGTCTTCGCGCACGGCAGACAGATGCTACTGCCCACCGCAAGCCGGCACGCCGGTGGTATGGCGGCACGAGGTCGCCCCTGTACTGACAGGTCGTTCGGAGGGCAGACCTGGACGCACCTGTCCATGGATCCTCCGACGGGTCTCTGATTCGATTCGATGCGTCCGGCTGTACCCGGACCACCGGAACTGGAGGGACGGCGGGGCTGTTGTGAACCGACGTCTCCCCCCCAAGCTTCCTTAGGAGCGCCGATGCGGCGCACAGGTTCGGGCGGCGGGAGTGTCGGACACAACAGCGCGAAGTGCTCTGCCTGCAACAGAGGGGTCAGGCCTTTCCCTGAAGCGGGGTGCAGACCCGGCACAATCCGGGGGGCGGAGACCCCCAACAATGCAGGACGACGGTCATGTGACCGCCACAAGCTCGCGTGGTCGGTGTTCGGCCCCCCAAGGGCCGCAAGACCTAGGCGAACAAATCGGTGCTGCCCATTCGTAGGGAATTAGATTCCCCAAGCGGGGTTATCCATAAGCCAGTCCCTCCGCGACTGTCAAGCCCTGTCGGCTGCGAGAGCTTTGGTGGCAAGGGTTCAGCGCCCATTGACAGTGCGTAGGCCCGCTTTGCGCGCTTCTTTGAGCGTCGCTCTTAGCGCATGCCTGCCGCCATTGACGCCCAGCGAGTCGCGCCGTCGTGCAAACGGCTCGAAAAGCCGCTTAGCCGGAACCTTGAACGGGCGAAATCAGGCGTCGGGACGAGCCGGGTAGTAGCGCGCCTCGAGCCGCACGCCGTCGGGGTCATGGAAATACAACGACACCCCCCAGCCCAGCGCCCCGAAGTTGCGCGGCGATTCCCGCGCGATGGGCACGTCGTGGAGGGCGAGGCGCTTGCGCAGCGCCGCTACGCCCTGGCGGCTGAGGGTGAAGCAGAGGTGGTTGGGGTTCTGTGCCCGGTGCCGGTCGCCCCACATGGCGGGCGGAAAGTAGTCCAGCACCGTCTCGGCACTCACCCGGCCGGAGACGAACGGGGCCTCGCCGCGCCGCCATTCCTCCAGCCGCACCGGCGCCAGCCCCAGCACCTCGCGGTAGAATGCCGCGGTCACCTCCACGTCCCTCACCTCCAGCACCACATGATCCAGCGCCAGCTTCATGGCAGCCCTCCCCCGAATGGTTGGGTGCCCATTGTCGCGCGGGCCGCGCGGCCGGGGCAAGGGGGCACCGCCGCACAGGTCGCCGCCGCCCTACCGCCCCCGCCGCAAAGGTGGTAGAGGGAGGACGATCCGGGAGGGCCGCGGCGCGGGGAAGCGCCGGCACGGCCCGATCCACCCCCGTCCCCCTTTCCTGCGGAACCACCATGAGCAAGTTCGGCCTCACCATGTTCGTGACGGACGAGACCATCGACATCGTGACCCTGGCCCGCAAGGCCGAGGCGCTGGGCTTCGAGTCGCTGTTCGTCCCGGAGCACCCCATCATCCCCGACAAGTTCGACACGCCCTTTGCCGCCGGCGGGCCGCTGCCGGACTGGTACCGCAAGACCATCGACCCCTTCTGCGGCTTGGCCGCCGCGGCCGCCGTGACCACCAAGCTGCGCATCGGCACGGCCATCTGCCTGGTGCCCGAGCGCGACCCGCTGCTCACGGCCAAGGAGGTGGCCACGGTGGACCTGCTCTCGGGCGGGCGCTTCGAGTTCGGCGTGGGCGCCGGCTGGTTGAGGGAGGAGTCGGAGATCCTCGGCGTGGACTTCCCCCGCCGCTGGACGCAGACCAAGGACTACGTGCTGGCCATGAAGGCCTGCTGGGGCCCGCACCCGAGCGAGTACCACGGCAAGTACGCGGACTTCCCCGCCTTGTGGTGCGACCCCAAGCCCGTGCAGAAGCCCCACCCGCCCGTGCTGATGGCCGGCGAGGGCGCGGGCGTCGCGCGGCGCATCGCGGAGTTCGGCGATGGCTGGCTGCCCCGCTGGCGCGGACTGACGCCGCAGGCCCTGCAGGATGGCCGCAAGCGTGTCGAGGACGCCATGCGCGCCGCGGGCCGCGACCCCGCCACGCTCACGGTGAGCGTCTTCGGCGGCCAGCCGGACAAGGAGAAGGCGCGCGACTTCCTCAACGCCGGGGCGGAGCGCGTCATCCTCATGCTGCCCTCGGAGGACGAGGCCAAGACCACCGCACGCCTGGAGGAGTGGGCCGGGCTGCTGTTGTAGCCGGCAGGGGGCTTACCGCGCCATGCCACCCGTCCCGGCCCTGGTCGGTGGGGTGGCGTGGGAGGCCCCAACGAATTTCCCCACGGGTGCGACTCATCTGCTAAACTGGCGGATTCGCACCGCAGCCCCCCGCGGGCGGGCGGTACCGCCAGGACCGACACGCCGCTGAGAACGACAAGGAGCCAAGCCGCATGGCCGAGAAGAACGACTACAAGGTTGCCGACATCAAGCTGGCCGACTGGGGCCGCAAGGAAACCGAGATCGCCGAGAGCGAGATGCCCGGCCTGATGGCGCTGCGCGAGGAGTTCGGCAAGGCGCAGCCGCTCAAGGGCGCGCGCATCTCCGGCTGCATCCACATGACCATCCAGACGGCCGTGCTGGTGGAGACCCTGCAGGCACTGGGGGCCCAGGTGCGCTGGAGCTCGTGCAACATCTTCTCCACGCAGGATCACGCCGCCGCGGCCATCGCGGCCAAGGGCACCCCCGTCTTCGCCTGGAAGGGCGAGAGCGAGGAAGAGTACTGGTGGTGCATCGAGCAGACCCTGGCCTGGCCGGACGGCAAGGGCCCCAACATGCTGCTGGACGACGGGGGCGACCTCACCGCCGTGGTGCACGAGGAGCATCCGGAGCTGCTGCCGGACATCCGCGGGCTCTCCGAGGAGACCACCACGGGCGTGCACCGGCTCTACCACTGGGAGCAGAAGGGCGTGCTCAAGGTGCCCGCCATCAACGTCAACGACTCGGTCACCAAGAGCAAGTTCGACAACCTCTACGGCATCCGCGAGTCGCTCATTGACGGCATCAAGCGCGCCACGGACGTGATGATCGCCGGCAAGATCTGCGTGGTCGGGGGTTACGGCGAGGTGGGCAAGGGCTGCGCCCAGGCCTTCCGCGGCATGGGCGCCCAGGTGATCGTCACGGAGATCGACCCCATCTGCGCCCTTCAGGCGGCCATGGAGGGCTTCCGCGTGATGAAGATGGACGACGCGGCCGCCATCGGCGACATCTTCGTCACGGCCACGGGCTGCGTCGGCGCCATCCGCCGCGACCACCTGGACCGCATGAAGGACCAGGCCATCGTCTCCAACATCGGCCACTTCGATTCGGAGATCGAGGTGGGCTCGCTGATGCAGGACGAAACCCTGCGCCGCGTGACCGTGAAGCCCCAGGTGGATCAGTTCATCTACCCGGACGGCAAGACGATCACCGTGCTGGCCGAGGGTCGGTTGGTGAACCTGGGCTGCGCCACGGGCCACCCCAGCTTCGTCATGTCCACCAGCTTCACCAACCAGGTGATGGCCCAGATCGAGCTGTGGACGAATCCCGGCAAGTACGAGAACAAGGTGTACGTGCTGCCCAAGCACCTGGACGAGAAGGTGGCCCGGCTGCACCTGGGCAAGCTCGGCGTGGAGCTGGACGTGCTCTCCCCCGTGCAGGCCGAGTACCTGGGCGTCCCCACGGAAGGACCGTACAAGCCCGACCATTACCGGTACTAGGGCGGCGGTACGACCGAATTGCCGGTTCCACGGGGGTGCCGCCCCCGTGGGCTCCCCGCCCTCGCGTCTCCATCCCCGCAGCCATCCGGAGCGCCCATGCGCCGCATCTTCCGCATTCGCTATCTCGCGCTGCTGACCCTGCTGGTCGTGCTCGTCGCCATCGGCGCGGGCGTGTGGGTGTGGCGGCGCGCGCTGCCGCAGATCAGCGGCACGGTGCACGCGCCGGGCCTGCAGGCCCAGGTGGAGATCGTGCGCGACCGCTGGGGGGTGCCGCACATCTTCGCCGCCAGCGATGTGGACGCCTACTACGCGCTGGGCTGGGCCATGGCGCAGGACCGCCTGTTCCAGATGGACGTGCTGCGCCACGTGGGACAGGGGCGCCTGGCCGAGCTGTTCGGGCCGTCCGTGGTGAAGATCGACCGGCTTTTCCGCACCATGGACCTGCCCGGCGCGGGCCGCCGCATGTTCGCCCACACCCGGCCGGAGGTGCGCGCGGCCCTGGTCGCCTTCACGACCGGCGTGAACGCCTACGTGGCGGCGCTGGGCCGCGACCTGCCGCCCGAGTACACCGTCCTGCGCACCCGACCCGCGCCGTTCCGGCCGGACGACTTCGCGGGGGCGGTGGGCTTCATGGCGTGGCAGCTCAACCCGGCGTGGAAGCTGGAGCCCCTCTACGAGCGCATCGTGGCCGCGGTGGGCCGCCAGCGCGCGGCGGAGCTGTTCCCGCGCACGGCCCAGGCGGCCCCGCGCACGGCCTGGCGGGGCGCTCCGCCCCAGCCGGACGCCCTGCGCCTGACGGCGGCGCAGCAGGCGCTGCTGGCCACGCTGCCCTCCATGCGCGCCAGCAACAGCTTCGCGGTGGCACCCTCGCGCAGCGCGACGGGTCACGCGCTGCTGGCCAACGACCCGCATCTGGGCCTGGGCCTGCCCGGCACCTGGTACGAGGCGCACCTGCACACGCCGGGACACGACGTGATCGGCGTGTTCCTGCCCGGCGTGCCCTTCGCCATCATCGGGCACAACCGACACATCGCCTGGGGTCTGGTGAACCTGAACCTGGACGCCGGGGACTTCTTCGTGGAGCGGCTGGATACGGCCCACCCCGGTCAGGTGCTCTACAAGGGCAAGTG
Organism: bacterium; assembly: GCA_035266845.1. Lineage (GTDB taxonomy): Bacteria > SAR324 > SAR324 > SAR324 > JACQKK01 > DATFMP01. The sequence goes on along the minus strand of DATFMP010000028.1, from coordinate 18,983 downwards.
GGTGCCCATCGTCGAGCGCCACGAGACGATCCGCGTCAAGGGCGCCGAGCCGGTGGAGTTGGTCGTCCACAGCACCCCCCACGGGCCCCTGGTGGATCACCTGCTGCCGGGACAGGAGCAAGCGCTCTCCTACCGCTGGGTGTACGACGTGGCGGCGGACGCCAACGAGATCAACGGCTTCTACGACCTGGACCGGGCCAAGGACTGGACCGGCTTCCGCGCGGCGGTGAGCCAGTTCGGCGCCGTGGCGCAGACCGCCACCTTCGCGGATGCCAAGGGCCACATCGGCGTGCAGGACACGGGGCGCATCCCCCTGCGCGGCGGGCGCACGGACGGCGTGCGCTACCGTTCCGGCTGGAGCGGCGCGGAGGAGTGGGAGGGTTTCCTGCCCTTCGCGCGCAATCCCAACGTGGCCGACCCGCCGGAGGGCTATGTGGCGGTGGCCAACAACCCGCCCGCCAAGCCCCCGCCGGTCTACCTCTCCGCGTTCTACGAGCCGGAAGATCGCATCACCCGCATCCGCGAGCTGCTGGGCGCCAAGCAGCACCTCTCCGTGGATGACCTGGAGCGCATCCAGACGGACGTGGTGCTGGACGTGGGCCGCGTGCTGGCCCCGCAGATCATCGCGGCCTTCGCGGCCGACCCGCCGCACACGGGCGCCGTCAGCGATGCGCTGTCGGCCCTGCGCGGCTGGGACGGCACCATGGCCATGGACAGCCGCGCCGCGGCGGTGTTCGCGGTGTTCTACAAGCACCTGTTCTACGAGATCTTCGCGGACGAGCTGGGCAAGCCGCTGCTGCGCGACCTGCGCGAGCGCACCAACCAGTCCGCCGTGATGATGAACGCCGTGCTCTTCGGTGGGCAGACGGCCTGGCTGGATAACGTGAAGACGCCCGCCACGGAGGATCGCGCCGCGATCTTTCGCGCCTCCCTGCGCGATGCCGCGGCGGAACTGGTGAAGACGCTGGGCAAGGAGCCCGAGGGCTGGCAGTGGGGCAAGCTGCACCAGATCCTCTTCACGCACCCCCTGGGGCGGGTGGGCGTGCTGGCGCCATTCTTCAACGTGGGCCCCTACCCCGTGCCCGGGCACGCCGAGACCATCGACAAGGGCCAGTTCAACGACGACACGTACCTCGTCTACCTGGGCCCCTCCATGCGGCAGATCACCGACCTGGGCGATCCCGCCCACGCCGTGGGCGTGCTGCCCGTGGGCCAGTCGGGCATCCCGGCCTCCCCCCACTACGCGGACCTGTTCGAGCTCTGGCGCGGGGGCCGCTACCAGCCCCTGCTGATGGAGCGCAACGACCTGGACAAGGTCGCCGAGGGCCGCCTGGTGCTGCAGCCGTAACGGCGCTTCCCCGCCGCCTGCTTCTTCGCGGCACTGCGGGCTCCCGTTCCGAGAGTCGGGTTGGCGTTGACCTGCACGGGAGTCGACCACGCGGCCGTTCCCCTCTCCGCGTTGCGGGGAGGGGTGGCACGCCACAGGCGTGACGGGGTGGGGTTCCGCGCGTAAGCCGATCCGCCTGCATTGTCAGGAGTGACGGGCGTCCCCACGCTTCCCAATTCGCCCCGCCGGGCCGTCCGTGCTAGCGTGCTCCGGCGGAGGCCGGGCTTCGGCGCACGGGTGCGCACGGGCCTGGGTCCGCTCACACGGGCAGGGTGGCAATGGAGACGGAGCGCACGGAAAGGGGGGAGACGCAGCGCGCCAGGACGCGGCGGCCCGTCGATCTGCCGGTGGTGTTGGCCGTCACGGTGACGATCCTGTGCTGGTCGTCCAACTTCCCCACCATCCGCTTCGTGTTGCAGCAGTACGATCCCATCAGCATGTCCGTGCTGCGGGTGTGGGTGGGCGCGCTGGTGCTGGTCGGGCTGGCCATTGCGAAGCGCATGCCGCTGCCGGCCCTGCGCGATTGGCCGCTGTGCGTGCTCTTCGGCGCGACCGGCATCGCGGCGGCCACGCTCTCGCTGAACTTCGGGCTGCGCTCCCTGAGCGCGGGCGGGGGCGCATTCCTCATCGGCACGGTGCCCATCTTCTCGGCGCTGCTGGCCTGGGCGTTCTTCCACGAGCGCCTCAGCCAGCGGGCCTGGCTGGGCATTGCCGTGAGCTTCGCGGGGGTGGGCCTGATCGGCCTCGGCGAGGGCGGGGTGTCCGGCATGCACGTGCACTTCGACGTGGGCACGCTGTTCATCCTCTGCAGCGCGGCCAACCAAGCCTTCTACTACGTGTTCCAGCGCGTGCTGCACCGGCGCTACAGCCCCTTGCAGATCACCTGCTACTCCGTGTGGGTGGGGGCCATCATCGTCAGCGCGTTCGCGCCCCGGCTGCCGGCGCTGCTGCTGCGCGCCTCCATCGGGCACACGCTGGCCGTGTGCTACCTGGGGCTCTTCCCCACCGCCATCGCCTTCTCCGCCTGGAACTTCGCCCTGTCGCGCGCCCGTGCGGCCAAGGTCACCTCCGCCATGTACGCCATGCCCGCGCTGGCCATCGCCATCGCGTTCGTGTGGCTGGGCGAGGTGCCCGCCGCGCTGAGCCTGCTGGGCGGCGCCGTGGCTCTCTCCGGCGTGGCCATGGTGCACCTGTGGGGGCGGTAGCTGCGACGGCAGACGTTCACGCGGTGCCAACGGCAGCACGACCAGCAGATTTCTCGCTGCGCTCGAAATGACACTCGATTGTCACCCCGAGCGAATGCGAGGGGTCTGCTGTTGGTCAGCGCAGGACGCACCGGCCGGCAGCCTGGTGCCGCCAGCCAGTCCCGCAGCCTCAAGGCGTCCAGGCTGCCAGGACGGCCGGGTGTGGGGCCAGAGCGGCCTCCAGGGCGGCCAGCTGCTCAGGCGAGCCCGTGGTGCCGTAGAACGCCGCGCCCGCGTCCCAGGCCAGCGCGCGGCCGCCCGCGGCGATGGCGTCCAGCAAGGCCAGGATCAGGTCGAACGCACCGCCGGCCGGCAGGTGCACCCGCAAGGCCGGCGCCAGCACCGAGATGCCGTTGAAGGCCAGCGGCCGCAGCGGCTCGCGCGGGTTGCCCAGCACGCGCCGGGTGCCGCGCCGCACGGAGTCCAGCCCGCACACGGAGCCGTCCGCATCCACCAGCAGGTAGGAGTCGCTGGGGCGATCCTGCACCACCAGCGTGGCCAGCAGCGCCGTGGCTGTGCCAGCGGCTCGCGTGCCGGCCTCGTGCACGGCCAGCAGGGCCCGGGGGTCCACGTCCGCCACGATGTCCCCGTTCCACACCAGCAGGGGCGACTCGCCCCAGAAGTCCGCCGCGTTCACGAGCGCCCCTCCCGTGCCCAGCAGCGTGGGCTCGTGGAACAGGCGCACGGACGGCAGCCTGGACGCTGCGCCCGCGCCATCCAGGTGCGCGCGCACGGCCTCGGCCAGGTGGTGGGTATTGAGCGCCAGGGCTTCCACGCCGTGGCGGCCCAGGTAGGCGCGCAGGCGGTCCAGCATGGGCACGCCGGCCACGGGCACGAGCACCTTGGGCGTGTGCTCCGTGAGCGGCCGCAGGCGCGTGCCCTGCCCCGCCGCCAGGATCATCGCCCGCACGGCTACGCTCCGCCGGCGGGGTCCGCGGCCGGGGGCCGCTCGCGGTCCAGGTGGGTCAGCGCCACGGCGATGCCCGCGCCGCGCAGGGCCTCGGCAAGCTGCTCGGCCACGTACACGGAGCGGTGCCGCCCCCCCGTGCAGCCGCAGCTCACCATCAGCCGCGATCGCCCATCCGCCGAATAGCGCCGGGCCGCCTGCAGCACCAGGGCCGCGACATGGCCCACGTAGGCATGCACCCCCGGCTGCGCAGCCATGAAAGCCGCCACCTCCGGAGTATCGCCCGTGAGCGGCCGCAGGGCCGGCTTCCAGTGCGGGTTGGGCAAACAGCGGCAGTCGAACACGAAGCCGCCGCCATGGCCGGCGTCGTCGGACGGGATCCCGCTGTAGCGGTAGCCGAAGCTGTAGAGGTGAACAGTGAGCGGAGTGCCTGCGGGGCTCATGGCCCCGATCCTACGCCATGACGGCCACGCACGCCAGACCGGCGCGCGCTGCGCGGGCGTCAGGATGCCAGCAGAGCCTTGGGCCGTGGCGGTGCGCTGCCGATCAGCTTGGCGCAGTCGATGAAGCGCGCGCGGTGTTCGAGCACCTGCTTGTGCTTGTCCTTCACCGCGAATTCCCGCGAGTGGGTGAACTGGATCTTGCGCAGGTAAGCCTGCACGTCCTCACGCTCCGGCGGGAACAGCTCGTGGAAGGCCTCCCAGGCCTGCGCGGAGGCGATCACGTAGTTGCCTTCGCCCGCGTAGAAATGCTTGGCCCGTGTCTGCACGCCGGGCACCAGCAGGCGCGCGCAGACGTTCAGGCCATCGCCCACGAAGTTCTCGACGCCCAGGAACTCCACGGGAATGATCGGCCCGTGGTGCACGCTCACGCGCACGCCGTTGAACAGGTGATCCAGGAACCGGTTGTTGAACAGCAGAAAGTTGCGCAGGAACAGCGCCAGCAGCGGCCCGTAGCCGGCCACGCGGGGATTGAGCACGAAGTAGCATCCGTCGCCGTTGGGAATCGCGCGGCGGATGACGCTCTCCTTCTTGTGCAGCACCTCGCCCATGTCCAGCAGGCTGGTGATCGTGCCGATGATGCGGTTCAGGTAGAAGAGCGCCTGGTACTGCTTCTGATTGGGCAGCAGCGTGTACTTGATGATGTCCAGCAGGATCACGTCCGTGTGCAGCGGCTGCGGCGGCGTGGAATCGGGGTGGGGGGTCGGGAGCTTCATGGGCCTCGTCAGATCACTTCCCTGCGGATGTGCGCGCCCAGTGCCGCCAGCCGCCGGTCGATGGCCTCGTAGCCCCGGTCGATCTGGTGCACGTTGTGAATTTCGCTCTCGCCCCGGGCACACAGGGCGGCCAGCAGCAGCGCCATGCCCGCCCGGATATCCGGGGTGACGATGTACGACGCATTGAGCTGCGCCGGCCCCACCACGATGGCCCGGTGCAGGTCGCACAGCACCACGCGGGCACCCATGCGGATCAGCCCGTCCACCCAGAACAGGCGGTTCTCGAACATCTTCTCGAACACCAGCACCGTGCCCTGGCACTGCGTGGCCACCACGGTGGCGATGCTGGTGAGGTCGCTGGGGAACGCGGGCCAGGGGCCGTCGTCGATCTTTGGCACCGCATCGCCCAGCTCCGGCTGCACCTGCAGCTCCTGGTCGGCCGGCACGCGCAGGTGCGGACCTTCCGCAAGCGTCTTCACGCCAAGCCGGCGGAAAATGAGGCGGATCATGCGCAGGTGCTCCAGCCCCGCGTCGCGAATCAGCAGCTCGCCTCGGGTCACAGCTGCCAATCCTATAAACGAGCCAACCTCCGTATGGTCCGGCTGGATGCGGTGCGTGCAGCCGCTCAGGCGCTCCACGCCTTCGATCTCCAGGCGATTGGTGCCCACACCGCTGATGTGAGCCCCCATGCCGGTCAGCATGTGACACAGCCCCTGCACGTGGGGCTCCGAGGCGGCGTTCTCGATGACGGTGGTGCCGCGGGCCAGCACGGCGGCCATCAGGGCGTTCTCCGTGGCCGTCACGGAGGCCTCGTCCAGGAACAGGTGCGCACCCTGGAACCGTCCGCCGGGCAGCGTGAAGCTCAACTCGCGGCCCGCCTGCTGCTCGATGCGCGCGCCGAGCTGCTCCAGCACCAGCAGGTGCGTATCCAGCCGCCGCCAGCCGATGCGGTCACCCCCCGGCGAGGGCAGCACGGCCTGCCCCGTGCGCGCCAGCAGCGGGCTCGCCAGCAGGATCGAGCCCCGGATGCGCCGTGCTGCCTCGGCGGCGGGCGCGCTGCCGCTCACCGCGCGGGCGTGCACCTGGCCCACGTGGTCCGTGCCCAGCGTGCACTCCACGCCCAAGCCGGCCATCAGGGCCATCATGTCGCGAATGTCGTTGATGTCCGGCACGTTGTGCAGCGTGACCAACTCGTCGGTGAGCAGAGCTGCCGCCAGCACGGGCAGGGCCTCGTTCTTGTTGCCGGCCGGGCTGATTTCGCCCCGCACCGGATACCCCCCTTCCACGATCAGGCGTTCCACGGATTGGCGTTCCTACCTGGAGAGAACTGTGGTGATCCCTGGAGCGGCCGCGCAGGGGCGGCCGGCTCCCCCTTCCGGGCCAGCCTAGCCCGTCGGTGGCGGAAACGAAAGAAGAAACGGGGGAACTCCGCCCCCGCCGGCTGCGTGCCGGGGGCCGTTCTGCCATACTGGCGCGAGTCGAAACCAGCACCACCCGTTGAACCGTCCCGGTCCCGCGCGGCTCGACCTGTGGGGAGCCGGGGGGCTCCCGCACACCCGAGTCCATCGCACGCCCGATGCCCATGCACGAGCTGACCCGTCGCCGGCTGGAGGCCTTCCGCGCGCGGCGGCTTTCCTACTGGTCGCTGGTGTTGCTGGGCAGCCTGTTCGTGCTGGCGCTGGGGGCGGAGCTGCTGGCCAATGACCGGCCGCTCGTGATGTGGCGCCAGCACGCGCTATACCTGCCCGTGCTCGCCCGCTATCGCCCGCTGCAGTTCGGCCAGGAGGGCACCATCGTGGTGGACTGGCGGCGCCTGACGGCCACGCTGGGGCCAGGCGACTGGGCCCTGTGGCCACCGATCCCCTGGGGGCCGTTCGAATCGGACGCGGCCCTGGCCGAGTACCCCGCGGCGCCCTCCGCCCGGCACTGGCTGGGCACGGACGACAAGGGCCGCGACCTGCTGGTGCGCCTCATCTACGGCTTCCGCCTCTCCATGGTCTTTGCCTTGTCCGTGTGGGTGGTCTCCTTCGCGCTGGGCATGAGCCTGGGGGCCGTGCAGGGCTACTTCGGCGGAGGCGTGGACTTCTGGGGCCAGCGCTTCACGGAGATCTGGAGCTCGATCCCCGTGTTCTTCCTGATCCTGATCCTGATCGCGCTGTTCACGCCCGGCATCGGGCTGCTGATCGTGCTCTACAGCCTGTTCGGCTGGCCGCACATCGCCCAGTACCAGCGCGCGGAGTTCCTGGCGCTGCGCCGCCGCGACTTCGTGGAGGCGGCGCGGGCGCTGGGGGCCTCGCCGTGGCGCATCATGGCGCGGCATATTCTGCCCAACGCGCTCACACCGCTGGTGACGTTCACCCCGTTCTCCATCGCCGGGGGCATCACGGGCATTGCCGCGCTGGACTACCTGGGCTTTGGTGTGCAGCCGCCCACGCCCTCCTGGGGTGAGCTGCTGCGCGAGGCGCTGATCCACTTCTCCACGGCGTGGTGGATCGCCACGTTCACCGTGGGCAGCATGTTCGCGACCCTGCTGCTGCTGGTGTTCATCAACGAGGGTGTGCGCGAGGCGTTCGACCCGCACCGCAGCAGGGCCGCAATCCGTGCGGCTTCAGAGTGAAATTGCTGGACTCCCCGGGTGGCCGTTGGCATAGTTGACATTCGCTTGGGGAAGCGAAACACCGTATCTGCACGAATGCGCACGCCGTCCGAACCCTGTCCAGGGTGCGGACGGCCTCCGGCCTAAGGAGCGGTCATGGCGATCATCACCATCACGCGAGGGGTGCACAGCGGCGGCGAGGCGATGGCTGAGAACATCGCCAAGGCCTTAGGCGCGCGCTGCGTCAGCAGCGAGGTGCTGATCGAGGCGGCCAAGACCTTTAAGGTGCCCGAGGACAAGATGCTGCAGGTCTTCGAGAAGACGCCCTCGTTCTGGGAGCGCATGACGGAGAGCCGCCGCATCCACCTGGCCTACATCCAGGCCACCCTGGCCGAATGGGCCAAGGACGACAATCTCGTGTACCACGGCAACGCGGGCCAGGAGCTGCTGCGCGAGGTACCCCATGCCCTCAAGGTGCGCCTGCTCTTCCCCATCAGCTACCGGGTGCGGCGCATCATGGATCAGTTCGGCTACAACCACGACCAGGCGACCCGCTTCGTGGAGCAGATCGACGACGACCGCACCCGCCGCATGCGCTATTTCTACAATGCGGATTGGCGCGATGCGTCGCGCTACGACATCTGCGTGCACATGGATCGCATCTCGACCAAGGTCGCCGAGCAGATGGTGCTCGATCTCACCAAGCAGCCCGAGTTCCGGCTCACCGAGGAGAAGGCCGGCACCTTCCAGGACTTCCTCATCAAATGCCGCATCTACGCCCTGCTGGCGGGCGCCATGGTGGGTCGCCTGAGCCTGATCACCGTGGGCGTGCAGGGCGGCGTCGTCACCCTGCAGGGCACGCTCACCTCCAACGAAGCCCTCATCGAGGAGCTCGTGGAGCAGATCAAGAGCATGGAGGGCGTGCGCCAGGTCAACAACGAGATCGTGGTGGGCCTGGTGTACCAGGAGTGGAACGTCTAGCCGGCCGCAGGTCAGTTGCCGCGGCAGTGGGGCGCGCGGCCTACGCCCGGCGCCAGAATGCCACCGCCAGCACCACCCAGGCCGCGATCCAGGCCAGCCCGCCGATCGGCGTGATCGCCCCCAGCCAGCGCTGATCCGTCAGGCACAGCGCATACAGGCTGCCCGAGAACAGCACGATGCCCACCGCGAAGCCCAGCGCCGCCCAGCGCAACAGCCGCCGGCGCTGCGGAAACAGGGCGATCAGGGCACCGCACCCGAGCAGGGCCACCGTGTGGAACAGGTGGTAGTACACGGCCGTCTCGTAGACCGCCATCAGCTGCAAAGGCAGGATCGGCCGCAGCAGATGGGCCCCGAAGGCCCCCATCGCGACACCGAGTGCACCGAACACCCCGGCCGCTGCCAGCCAAGGCTGTGGACCATCCATGGGTCGCATGCGTTTCTCCAGTTAGCATCGTCGGCTTCGATCGCGTACACTCTAGCCGCAGCGCCGGCGCAACACCAGGGCGGCCGGGCTGCGGCATCCCTCCACCCGCCAGCGAAAGGCAACTTCCCATGTCCCAAGAGGCGATCGACCAGGTGGCTGCGATCAAGGCCAGCCTGGAACTGGTGATCGCGGAGAATTCCGAGATTCACGAGTACTTCAAGGACCTGCTGGAGCGGGTCTCGGAGCTGGACGAGGAAACGCCGGAGTCGCGGCGCGCCAAGTTCAAGGACCTGGTGAGCATGGGTGCCTTCCGCTTCAACGGGCTGGACATCCGCCGCTTCACCCAGAGCCAGCACGGCCCGCTGCCCCCGCCCCTGTTCCTCGGCCGCACCAAGCGGCGCCTGAAGAACACGCAGACGCTGGTGGAGGAGTTCGCCAAGCGGGGCGCCTTCGACAAGGCGGAAGAACTGCGCACGGAGCTGGAGCTGCTCGCGTCGCACATCGTGAACGAGGACGACGCCCACGAGGTGCGCAACTTCAGGGACCAGGTCGATCTCCTGCGGGATTCGGCGCTGTTCCACGAATACCTGGAGACCAAGACGCGCTTCATCCGGCAGGATGCCGACATGCGCGCCGATGCGGACTACCTGGCCGCCAAGGAGTCCGTGGAGGAGGGCGAGGAGACCTTCCGCCAGCGCGGCGAGGAGTTGGCCGCCATGAGCCGCGACATCGAGAACGGTACCGTCGAGCTGGACGACGCCATGGCGCGACTGGAAGCCCTCAGCCTGGACGATGCCAAGGCACCGTCGGACGCAGCCCCCCTTGCCGAGGCCACAGCGGACGAGCCCTGAGCCGCAGGGCCCGTGCGGCCGCCCGGCACGACCCAGTCAGCATTGCACGCAGCCGGAGCGCCCGCGCTGCCCCGCGTTGACAGGCCGAAGAGGGGAAGTCTACCCTGGGCCCGACACCTGTGGAGCGCCCGGCTGCTGGCCGCGCGGCGCCCTCTTGCCTCCCGGGCCGCCATGACTCTCGCCACCCCGCAAGCTCCCGCCACGCCGCAGCGCCGGCTGCCCCTGACGCCGGAAGTGGCGGAGAAGTATGCCGCGCTGCAAGCCTGCCTGGCCGGGCTGGGCAGCGCCGTGACGGCATTCTCCGGGGGCATCGACAGCTCACTGGTGGCTTACCTGGCGCACCGGGCACTGGGGCCGCGAGCCCTGGCGGTCACCTCCGGCTCCGAGAGCCTGACCCGGGACGACCTGTCGCTCACCGAGCGGCTGGCGGCGGAGTGGGGCATGACCCACCGCGTGATCCGCACGCGGGAAACCGAGCGCCCGGAGTACCTGGCGAACCCGGTCAACCGCTGCTACTTCTGCAAGACCACGCTGTATTCAGACCTGACGGCGCTGGCGCGGGCGGAGGGCTATGCGGTGGTGCTCAACGGCATCAACCGGGACGACTGGGGCGATCACCGCCCCGGGCTGCAGGCCGCACAAGAAAACGGCGTGCGCGCACCACTCTCCGAGTGCGGATTCAGCAAGGACGACATCCGCATGCTGGCCCGGCACCTGGGCCTCACCAACGCGGAGAAGCCGCAGGCCGCGTGCCTCTCCAGCCGCGTGCCCTATGGCCACTCCATCACCATTCCCGTGCTGAAGCAGATCGAAGGCGCTGAGCGCGCCCTGCGCGAGCTGGGCTTCGGCCAGCTCCGCGTGCGCCACCATGAGGACGTGGCGCGCATCGAGGTGCCGCCGCAGGACTTCGAGCGCGTGCTGGCCCAGCGCGAGGCGATCGACGCCGCCCTGCGCGCGCTGGGCTATCGCTACGTGACGCTGGACCTGCGCGGCTTCCGCTCCGGATCGCTCAACGAGGGGCTGAAGGGCGGGAGCTAGCCGCCGCTCCACGTTCCCGGTCGTTGCCCGCGGCAGTCTCCGCCTCTCAGGCGGCCTCCCACAGCACGGGCTGCTGCGCATCGAACCAGCTCTTGAAGTGCTTGCTGTAGTGCTGCTCGATGACGGCACGCCGGATCTTCATGGTCGGGGTGACCATGCCGTTCTCCGCCTGCCATTCCCCATCCACCACGGCCAGGAACTGCAACCGCTCGTGGCTTTCCAGGTCGGCGTTGATGTCGTTCAGCAGCTTCTCCAGCGATGCCTGGGTCGAGCCCCGGAAGGCTGGGTCCTTGATGCGGCCCTGCATCTCCTCGGCCAGCATCACCAGCGCGAAGGGCTGTGCGTAGCCGGCACCGCACACGCAGGCCTGATCCAGCAGCGGGCTGCTGATGAGCCGGTTCTCGATGAGCGTGGGGGAAACGTACTTGCCCTTGGCCGTCTTGAAGATGTCCTTCACGCGGCCCGTGATGCGCAACATCCCATTCCCGTCGATCTCCCCCAGGTCGCCGGTGCGCAGGAAGCCGTCCGCCGTCAGCACGTCCGCCGTCACTTCGGGTGCCTTGTAGTAGCCCATCATCGTCGTGGGACTCCTCACCAGGATCTCGCCCTGCTCGCTGATCCGGGTCTCCACGCCGGGGCGGGCCTTGCCCACGTACCCGGTGCGGTTGGCGTCCGGCGTGGAGGCATGGGAGTAGGAGTGGTTCTCCGTCATGCCGTAGCCCTCCAGCAGTGGCAGCCCCAGGCGCCGGTACCACTCCAGCACGTCCGGTGGCAGGGGTGCGGCACCGGAGAAGGCCACGCGCACTTTGTCCAGGCCCAGCCCTTTCAGCACCTTGCGCTTGACCAGCCACGAGACGATGGGGATGGAGAGCAGCTTCTGCAGCTTCTCCGGCGGCACCTTGGCGTGCACCCCGGCTTGGAACTTCACCCACAGGCGCGGCACGGAGCAGAAGAACGTGGGGCGGGCGCGCTGCAGGTCGGCGACGAAGCTGTCCATGGTCTCGGCGAAGTACAGGTGGAGACCGTGGTAGATGCCGAGGCCCTCGCCTGCATAGCGCTCGTAGGTGTGCGCCAGGGGCAGGTAGGAGATGTAGCGGTCGTTCTCTTTCACCTCGATGTCGGTCGCGCCCTGCGTCATGGCGGCCACCATGCCCTCGAAGCTCAGCATCACCCCTTTGGGCGTGCCCGTCGTGCCGGACGTGTAAATGATCGTGGCCATTTCCTTGGGGTCGCGCTGTGGCAGCTCGGCCAGCGGCTCCGCTTCGGCCACGATGCGCTCCCACTTGGGCGCACCGGTGGCCGGTGCCAGCGGCAGCTCGATGAGAGGCATGTCCGCGGGCACACCGGCCTTGATCATGGGCCAGTCGTCCAGCTTGCCCACGAACAGCAGCTTGGACTCGCTGTGCTGCAGCACCTGCCGCACGTGCTCGGTCGTCATGGTGGGGTACAGCGGCACGGAGACGTGCCCGGCCATCCAGATCGCCAGGTCGGCGATCATCCAGTGGGCGCTGTTCTTGCCCACGATCGCGATCTGTGAGGGTTTGGGCAGACCCAGGCCGATCAGATGCGTCGCCATGCGGCGCGCCTCGTCCATCGTCTGCCGCCAGGTGTAGTCGGTGGTCTGGCCCCCGCTGTGGGGCTGGGTCAAGAAGACCTTGTTGGGCTTGGTGGCCTCCCAATGGGCGGCCCTGGCCAACAACAGGTCCTGCGGCGTGACGGCCATGTGATATCCCTCCGGCAGGCGCTCTCGCGCCGGCGTCCGGGTTGCGATTGCGTTGCGAGCCAGGCCGGCAATGCCCCGGTGGCGGGGCGCCCCCGCGCACCCGGCCCGTCGCGTCCCCCATCTCCCTAGCAGTATGCCGCAGGGGGGCGGATAAGGAAAAGCCCCCGTGCCTCGGCGGGCGGTGCCACGGGTGCCAAGGGAGCAGCGAAGGTGCTAGGTTTCGTTGGGGAACCGCCGTGGAGCGGACGGAGCGCCCGAAGACCGCCAGAGACCCCTCGCGGGCCCCACGCACCCTACGGACCCACACCGGGGCGGGCGCCATTTCACCTGCAAACGGAGTCCAGGAGGTCTCGCTCCCGGGCGGGGTCAAGGGGGCAAATCCCCCCTGGCAGATTTGTCTCTGCCGATATAGCCCGGGCGGGCTGCCCTGCCGGCGCGGCCCCGACACTGGCCCGTTACCAGGCGCCGCACCGATCACCCGCGCCGAGCACCGGAAGGGGGAGCATGAGCGATACCACGATGTCACCAGCGACGGCCGCACCGGTCGTGAACCCGCTCCCGCCGGGCGGGCAGTCTCCCTTTGTCCACCACGGCCGCACCCGGGAGCTGCTGGGCATCTGCGCGGTGAACCTGCTGCTGAAAGTGGTCACGCTGGGCGCGTACCACTTCTGGGGCAAGTCGCGCGTGCGGCGCTACGTGTGGAGCCACACGCTGTTCGCCGGCGAGGCCTTCGAGTATACCGGCCGCGGCAAGGAGCTGGCACTGGGCTATGCGGTGGCCATGCTCGTGCTGGTGCCGCTCATCGTGCTGCTGAATCTGCTGCCTCTGCTGGCGGAGCGGGCGCCGTGGCTGGTGATTGCCGTCAGCCTCGGCGTCTACCCGCTGTTCGCCTTCCTGGCGGGCGTGGGCATGTTCGGCGCACGGCGCTACCTGCTCAGCCGCACGCGCTGGCGCAGCATCCGCTTCGCCCTCACGGGGCGGGCGCGGGCCCACGGCGGGCTCACGTTGCTGTACGGCCTGCTCTCCATGATCACGTTCGGGCTGTACGTGCCTTTCATGCGAAACCGCCTGGCGGCCCACCTGATCGGCAACGCGTGGTTCGGCAGCGAGCGCTTCCGCTACGACGGCGCGGACGACGTGCTGCTGCACCGCTACCTGCGCGCCGGAGCGCTGATGGTGGGGGTGCTGGTGGCCTGGGTGGCGCTGCTGGCGCTGGGAATGCCGCTGCTGGCGGGTTTTCTGCGCGGGGCCCAGGCGGAGCGGCTGGGTGCCCTGCTGCCCGCTGTGATCGGCGTTGTGGTCATGCTGCTGGTGTTTCCGGCGATGGGCGGGGCCTGGCTGTGGTACCGCGCGGGTGAGCTGCGCCACTTCGTCGCGCATACGCGCCTGGGGGACGCGCGCTTCGCGCTGGAGCTTTCCAACCGGCGCTACATCTGGCTCTACCTCAGCAACCTGGGCGCCCTGGTGGGCACGCTGGGGCTGGCCTATCCCTGGGTGGTGGTGCGCACCGCGCGCACGCTGACCACACACCTGCGCATGGACGGCGTGCTGGAGCTGGGCGCGATCGAGCAGTCGTCGATACCGACCCCCCGCACGGGCGAGGGGCTCTTCGATGCCCTGGACCTGGGCAGCATCTGACGCACCCCATGCGCTACACCGGCAGCTACACGGACGGCCGCACGGCCGCGCGCCAGGAGGTGCTGATCGAGCCGGGCCGCACGGCCCTGCGGCTCTATCGGCCGGACGGCTCGCTGCTGGACGAGTGGCCCTTCACTGGGCTCCTCGCGGCGGAGGAGGTGTACGGCGACGGCCCCGCGCGGCTGCGCCACCGCGCCCATGGTGAGGCCACATTGAGCCTCCCCACCGCGGCGCTGCTGCGCCAGCTTGCCGCGCAGGGCGGGCCGCGGCTGGGCGGGCACCCCTGGCTGCACCCGACCCTGGGCACCGCGGTCGTGGCCCTGGTGCTGGCCTCGTTGCTGCTGGCGGCCGTGGCGTGGGGACTGCCCCGGCTGCTGGCGCCGCTGGCCGCCTGGGTGCCGGCAAGCTGGAGCGAGGTGCTGGGTGAGCGCGTGGAGACGCAGCTCGCCGCGGTGCACCCGGTGTGCAGCGGCGCGGCCGGCCAGCGGGCACTGGACGCGCTGGCGCAGCGCCTGGCGAGTCACGCCACGCTGGCGGTGCCGCTGCGGGTGCGGGTGCTGCGGGACGACGGCGTGAACGCCTTCGCGCTGCCGGGCGGACGCATCGTCGTGCTGCGGGGGCTGCTGCGCGAGGCCCACGACCCGGATGCGGTGGCCGGGGTGCTGGCCCATGAGATCGCCCACGAGGTGTACCGCCATCCCCTGCAGGGCCTGATCCGCTCGGCCGGCACGCGCCTGCTGCTGGGTGCCCTGGTGGGCTCCCACAGTTCCATGGAATCCATCGCCGGACGCTTCGCGCAGAGCCTGGTGCTGTTCTCCTACAGCCGCGCGGACGAGGCGGCGGCGGACGCCCTGGGCGTGCGCCTGCTCAACGCGGCGGACATCCGCGGGCAGCCGCTCGCGGCGCTGCTGGAACGTCTCTCCGCCCTACACGGTAAGGATCGCGCGCCCGCGCTGCTCTCCACGCACCCGCTCACCGCGGAGCGCATCGCCACCATCCGGGCCGAGGCCCACGGCAAGGGCCCGGCGCTGGACTCTGCCCAGTGGCGGGCCCTGCGGCACATCTGCGAATAGCAGGTCGGGGAACTGCCGGAACCGCAAGAAGAGCGATGCGGGGGCCATCGGCCCCCGCGCCCCCGTGACGGGTCGACACCCGTGCCGGTGGAGGCTCCGCACGGCCGTGGGGCCGGACCAAGCTTTACTGCCGGGGGCTACGGAACCCTCAGGCCACCTCGACGCCGTCGGCTGCGGCATCCAGCTCGAAGACCGCGCCGCCCGCCACCAGCGCATCCACCTGCGCCGCGCTGTAGCCCAGCTCGTCGGTGAGTACCTGACGCGTGTGCTCGCCCAGCATGGGCGACGGAGTGTAGGCCGGCTCCATGCCGCTGTAGCGCACGGGGTTGCGCACCAAGGGCAGCGATCCGAACACGGGGTGCTGCAGCGTATCCAGCATGCGGTTGGTGAGCACCTGCGGGTCTTCCACGATCTGCGTGTAGTCGTGGATGGGCGCGCAGAGGATGTCGTGCCCGCGCATGATGCGCAGCCACGTCTCGGTGGTGTGGCGCTGCATGCGCTCGCGCACGACGGCCAGCAGCTCATCCCGGTGCTGGAGGCGCCCGGCGTTGGTGGCGAAGCGCGGGTCGTGCTCCAGCGGCCCCAGCTCCAAGGCCTCGCAGCCTTTGCTCCACTGGTGCCCCAGGATGGTGAACATGAGGAAGGAATCCTGCGTGCGGAACACGCCGGAGGGCGCCACGAAGGAGTTCACGTTGCCGTTGCGCTCCGGCAGCAGGCCATACATCAGGTACTCGCTCAGCGGCGCGGCCTGAAAGGCCAGGATGGCATCCAGCAGACTCACGTCCACGCGCTGGCCCTTCCCCGTGCGGCCCTTGGCCAGCAGGGCGGCGAGCAGGCCCTGGTAGGCCGTCATGCCCGTGATTACGTCCACCAGGAACATCCCGAAGCGCAGGGGATCCCCCCCGTTCTCCCCGTTCATGCTCATGATGCCGCCCATGGCCTGGATCACCGAATCCGATCCGGGCAACTCCACGTAGGGCCCCTCGCGGCCGTAGCCCGTCACGGAGGCATAGATCAGCCCTGGGCGGTGCTCCCGCAACTGCTCGTAGCCCAGCCCGAAGCGCTCCATCACGCCGGGACGGAAGCTCTCCAGCACGATCTCCGCCTCACGGGCCAGCGCCTGGGCGATCTCCAGCCCGTGCGGGTCCTTCAGCTCGAGGCAGATGCCGCGCTTGTTGCGGTTGCAGCTCACGTAGGTGGGGCTCATCTCGCGCTCCACCCGCCGACCCACCACGCGGATCCAATCGCCCCGGCGCGGCTCGATCTTGATCACGTCCGCGCCCAGATCGGCCAGTTGCATCGCGGCGATGGGCCCCGCCACCCCCTGGGTGAAGTCCACCACCCGCATGCCCTGCAGCGGCAATGCTTCCATCGGCGTCTCCTCGCGGTCCGGCTCGGGTGCAGTCAGGCAGCCCGCGCGCATCCCCGCGGCGTGCGTGGGTGCGGCGGCCAAGCGGTTCCCGTTGCGTAGCACGTTCGCCGGGCGCGGAAAAGGCACGGTGGGAGGCGCCTGGAGCCGTGGGCGGCTCAGGCCGGAGCGGTGGGTGCGTGCAGCACCTCGTGCAGCTTGCGTTCCAGCTCCGTCGGACCGTAGGGCTTGGGCAGCAGCGGCCACGGAGCGCAGGGGAACTGGTCACTATCCGCGAGGACCTCCGTGTAGCCCGTGGTGAGCAGCACGCGCAGGCCGGGCCGCACGCGCCGCGCCTGCCGTGCCAGATCCAACCCGCTCAGGCCCTGTGGCATCACAATGTCGGTGAAGAGCAGGTCCACCGCGGGCAGGCTTTCCAGCGTGCGCAGGGCGGCGAATCCGCTGGGCACATCCACCACCTGGTAGCCCATGCCCTGCAGAATGCGCACGGTCACCAAGCGCACGCCCGGGTCGTCCTCCACCAACAGGATGGTGCCGCCCTTGGCCCTGCCATTGCCGGATTCCGCGGCCAGGGCCGCCAGGTTTGCCGGAGCCACGGCCTGCCCGTTGTCCCTGGCACGGGGCAGGTACAGCTCCACGGTGGTGCCCGCGCTGGGAGCGCTGCGGATCTGCACGAACCCGCCGCACTGCTCCGCGAAGCCGTACACCATGCTCAGCCCCAACCCACTGCCGCGGCCCACCTCCTTGGTGGAAAAGAAGGGATCGAATGCGTGCTCCAGCACCTCGGCCGTCATGCCCGTGCCGGTGTCCGCCACGGACAGGCGCACGAAGGCCCCGGGCCTCTGGCTCGGTGAGCAGAGCGGCTGCTCGGGCATGTCCACGTTGGCAGTGGTGATGATGAGCCGCCCGCCCTCGGGCATGGCATCGCGCGCATTGAACGCCAGGTTGATCAGCGCCGTCTCCAACTGGCTGCGGTCCGTCAATGCGGGCCACAGGTCGTCAGCCAGTTGCGCCTCCACCTGGATCGGCTCGCCCAGCGTGCGGCGCAGCAAGTCGGTCGTCTCGGCGATCATCGCGTTCACCGCCAGGGGCTCGGCGCGCAAGGGTTGGCGCCGGCCATAGGCCAGCAGGCGCTGCACGAGCTCCGAGCCGCGCTCCGCGGCCAGCAGCGCTTCGCCCAGCAGCGGGTCGCCTTTGTGGCCGTCGCGCTCCAGCATGTGCAGATTGCCCAGCACGATCGTGAGCAGGTTGTTGAAGTCGTGGGCCACCCCACCGGTGAGCTTGCCGATGGCCTCCATCTTCATGGCCTGCGCCAACTGGCGCTCCAGCTCCTTGCGCTCGGTGAGGTCCTGCATGGTGCCGACCATGCGCAGCACGCGCCCGCTCTCGCCCCGGGTGATGCGCATGCGCACATAGAGGTGGCACAGGCTGCCGTCGGGCCGCACGATGCGCAGGTCAATCGCGGCGAAGACCGCCGTGGTCTTGATGATGTCGCGCAAATCCGTGCGCGTGTGCTCCCTGTCCTCTGCGTGCACCAGCTCCGCGATGTCCATACTGGTCAGCGTGCGGGATTGAGGCGGAAAGCCCAGGATACCCGCCGCCTCCGCCGAGAGCGTGAGGAAGTCCGGCTCCAGGTTCCAGGCCCAGTCGCCCAGGCTGGCGATGTCCTGCGCCTCGCGCAAACGTGCCTCCCGCTCGCGCAGGGCCGCCTCGGCCGCCTTACGCTCGGTGATGTCCTGCATCACGCCATGGATGCGGCCCGGGGTCTCATCGCTCGCGTCGGCGATGCGCACCTGCACGTGCAGGTGCCGCAGCCCTCCCTGTGCCGGCCGGAAGCGGAACTCCACCGCCATGCTTTCCGCGGAGCGGGCGCGCATTTGCGCGAGCACATCGCGCACGCTGGGCTGATCCTCCGGGTGCACATGGGGCAGCAAGGCGCCCACCGTCCGCACGCTACCGTCCACCGGAATGCCCAGGATACGGTACAGCTCGTCGGAGCCGTTGAACTCGTCCGTCTCGGGGTCCCACTCCCAGTCGCCCAGACCGGCAATGGCCTGCGCCTCGCGCAGGCGCGTCTCGCGCTCGCGCAGGGCTGCGTCCGCTGCCTTGCGCTCCGTGATGTCCTGAGTCGTGCCCAGCAGCCGCACGGGCCGGCCCGCCTCGTCACGCACCAGATGCGCCCGCGCGTGCAGGTCACGCACGGTGCCGTCCGGCCGCCGCACGCGGAAGTCGAAGTCCGCCAGCGCATCGCCGCCATCCAGCGCATCGGCGATGGCCGCGGCCATGCGGTCGTGGTCGGCGGGGTGCACCACGGCCATCATCGCTTCGCGCGTGTGGGAGCCCGGCGCCAAGCCCAGGATTTCGGCCAACTGGTCGGACATGGCGAACGCATCGGCGTCGATGTCCCACACCCATTCGCCAAGGTGGGCGATGCGGTGTGCCTCGCGCAGCCGCCGCTCCCGCTCGCGCAGGGCCGCCTCGGCCTCCTTGCGCTCGGTGATGTCGCGCACGGCGGCCACCCGCACTCGGCGGCCCA
>DATFMP010000027.1:0-41208 GCA_035266845.1 bacterium | reverse complement strand
GTTCCGGCCGGCGCCCGACATGGTCACGACGCACCACAGACCGGATGGCGATGAACCCTGAGTTGTATCTGGACAACGCAGCCACGACGGCCCCGCACCCGGAGGTGCTGGACGAATGCCTCCCCCTGTTGCGCGGAGGCTGGGGCAATCCCTCGTCCCTGTACGCCGAGGGGCTGGACGCCCGACGGGCGCTCAAGCGCGCGCGTGAGCGGCTGGGCCGGCTGCTGAGCGTGCCACCCCGCGCCATCACCTTTACCAGTGGTGGCACGGAGAGCGACAACGCCGCACTCAAAGGGGTGTTCGGCTGCGACCGCTTCAAGGGCGAGCGCCTGCTCGTCTCCGCCATCGAGCACCCAGCCGTGCTGGAGACCGCACGCTGGCTGGAGCGCCAGGGTGTACGCGTGGAGCGCATCCCTGTCACGTCCGGCGGCGTGGTGGATCTCGCCGCGCTGGAGCGCCTCCTGGATTCGGACGTGCGCATGGTTTCCTGCATGGCGGTCAACAATGAGCTGGGCACCGCCCAACCGCTGGAGGCGATCGGACGGCTCATCGCGACGCACGCGCCCAAGACCGTGTTCCACGTGGATGCCGTGCAGGCCTTCACCAAGCAGGTGCTGGACTGGCGGGCGGCGCGGATCGACCTGCTCTCGCTCAGCGCGCACAAGGTGCACGGCCCCAAGGGCACGGGCGCACTGGTGCGCTGTCGGCCGTTGCCCCTGGAGCCGCTGTTGCACGGGGGCGGACAGGAGGAGGGGCTGCGCAGCGGAACGGAGAATCCGTTCGGCGCGGTGGCGTTTTCCCTGGCGGCCGAGCGCACAGCCGCCCTGCACGCGGCCCAACGCGGCGATCGCGCGGCCTATCATGCGGCGTGGACGGCCGAGGTGGACGCGCAGCCGCGCCTGCAGCGCTTCCGCTCCGAGGCGCAGACGCCATTCGTGGTGCACTTCTCCTATCCGCCGCTGCCCGGCGAGGTGATCCTGCATCACCTGGAGCAGGAGGGTCTGCTGGTCTCCACCGGCTCGGCCTGCTCCTCGCGCAAGGTGGAGCCCTCGCACGTGCTGCTCGCCGCAGGCATGGACGAGCAGCGCGCTCTCTCCTCCATCCGGCTCTCGTTTTCCGTGTTCAATACGCATGCGGGCCTGGAGCAGGCCCTGCCCGCGTTCCGCAGCGCCATGGAGCGCTTGGCGCGGCTGTGAAGCGCAGACCGGCGCCCGCGCTTTCCAAGCGGCGGCGATTCTGTTAGCGATCACTGATCGAGCGTTGGCGGTGCCCGGCGGGAACAAGCCGGGCACCGCCGCCATCCGGTTTCATCCCCTGCGCCGGCCCGGGCCATCCGGCCGCTCCTGCGTCTGTACGCGCAAGGCGGCGCCGCGGCAGGTCGCGCGACTGCACAAACCCCGATTGGGAAGAGGAGCAACCATGCTGCTGAAAGATCAGGCGGCCCTGGTGACCGGCGGTGGTGCCGGCATCGGTCAGGCCACGGCCAAGCTGCTGGCTGAAAACGGCGCCGCGGTGATGGTCGCCGACTGGAACGAGGACGGCGCGAAGGCCACGGCGGAAGCCATCACGAAGGCCGGCGGCAAGGCGGCGCACGTCAAGTGCGACGTCTCCAACCAGGCCGACGCCAAGAACGCTGTGGACAAAACGGTGGAAGCGTTCGGCCGCATCGATATCCTCATCAACAATGCGGGCATCACGCGCGATGCCTCGGCGCTCAAGATGTCGCCGGAGCAGTGGGATCAGGTGATCGGCGTGAACCTGAGCGGCGTGTTCTACTGTTCGCAGGCAGCCGCGGCCCATATGCGCGAGCGGGGCTATGGGCGCATCGTCAACGCCTCGTCCATCTCCGGCTTCGGCAACTTCGGGCAGTCCAACTACTCCGCCACCAAGGCGGGTTTGGTGGGCATGACGCGCACGATGGCCATCGAGTGGGGTCGCTACGGCATCACAGTCAACGCCATCGCGCCGGGCTTCATCAAGACGTCCATGACGGACGCCATCCCGGATGAGATTCGCGAGGCGGCCGGCCAGCGCATCCCGGTGGGCCGCGTGGGCGAGCCTTACGACATCGCCCGCGTCTACCTGTTCTACGCATCCCCGGAGAGCAGCTTCCTCACCGGCACCCTGCTCATCGCCGACGGCGGCCAGACCCTGCTGCACTAGGCCTGCCTGCACGCCAGGAGACCTGGGGGCGTTGCCCCCGGGCTCCCGACAGAGAGTCACACTCGCTGCCCCTTGGATGCGGGCACATTCCGTTGGGCGTGGACGGGGCGTGTCACGGCGGTGCCCGGCTCATCCGGCAGCGGATTCAGGTTTGGCGGGGAGGACCGTCGGGGCGGCGGAGCGGACGTGTGGAGAGGGGAGCTACTTCTTCTGCTGCACGCGCTCCAGTTCTTCTCCGAAGAGCTGGAGGGAGATGTTCTTCATGATGAGCTTGGACCAGAACTGCATGCGCTTGGAGAGCAGCACCGCCAAACGCTGCAGCAGGTCCACCTGCCCCTCGTTATCGCCCAGGTACTCGATCACGATCTCGCCGCCGTACAGGTAGGGGCGGCCTTCGAACCAGCCGGTCAGCTCGTCCCGCGCCACCTTGAGCACATTCGCGTGGCGCGTGGCCTCCTGCGCGGGGGGTAGGACGTGGCGCGCCACGACAAGCTGGGCGGTAAGCGAGCCATCCGGCTCCTTGAGCACGCCCCACACGTTCAGTGGGCCCACGCGCTGGTCCAGCCATACAGTGATGCTGTAGACGACGTCCGAAAGGTCGTCGATCTTGCCCTCGACGATCTCGTAGTCCAGCGAGAGCAGAATGTGCAGGAAGGATTCGAAGATGCTGTACGTGTGCGATATCTCCCGCCACGCGGCCAGCAGGCCCTCCACCTCGTCCTCCTCCGGGGTTTCGAGCACGAACGATTCGAACTCGATGCCCATCTGGGTGGACTGCCCCTCCTGCCCGCGGCTGATCCAGCGGACGCGGCCACGCACGTTGGGGCTGATCTTGCCGACGGCGATCTTGACTTCCTGCTCCGGATTGATTTCCACCGGGGAATCCAAGACAATCCGGATGCCTTCCTGCGACAGGTCGTGCACCGACACTGGGTATGCCACGCCACCAATCTCCATTTCCGTCCGGAGTTGCTCGAACGGGATGCGGGGGGAACGTCGCTTGTCCTGAATCGTGGCCACCAGATCACTCCTGCGAGGAAGCTCAACAGCGCGCATAGTATGCCGGGATCGTCGGCGAAATGACAAGGAATCCGGCCCTGACACGGCGCCCCTTTTCACCCCATCCCTGGACGATCGCCCATGAGTGCTGAGGCCGCACCGCCCGCCCTGGCGCCGCTCCGCGTGCGCACGGTGAACCTCTCCATCAACTCGGCCAACAAGATCCACGACGACGCCACCGCGGCCCGCTATGGCTTCCGGGGCGGTCTGGTGGCCGGCACGCTGGTGTATGCGCACCTCACCGTGCCCCTGGTGCAGACCCTGGGCACGGCATGGTTGGATGGCAGCGTCTCCGAGCTCAAGCTGCTGCAGCCCGCCTACGATGGCGAGTGGCTGACCGTGGAGTCCGCACCGGAGAGCGCGGGCGATGGTGCCCACCATCTGCGCGTGCGCAACGAGGGCGGCACGGAGCTGGCCGTGCTGGAGACACGCCTGACCTCCGAGCTGCCGCCCGTGGATGGCCGCGCGACGATGACGCCCGCGGATGCCGGCCTGACGCCCGTGCCGATCGACTGGGACGCGGTGCACCTGAACGAGCCCTTGCGCGCACTGCGCTGGGTGCCCACGCGCGAGGATCACGAGGCTTGGTGCGATGCCGCAGGCGACCGTCTGCCCGTGTTCCGCGAGGGCGCCGCACCCCGCATTCAGCCCGGCAAGGTGCTACAGGGGGCCAACGACGTGTTCGGCCATCACTTCCAGCTCAACCCGTGGATCCATACCGGCAGCCGCATCATCCACCGCGGCCCGCTGCACCTGGGTGACCCGGTGGAAATCCGGGCCATGCCCATCGAGAAGTGGGAGCGCAAGGGCCACGAGTTCGTGACACTCTACGTGGTGTTCCTCAACGACGGCCGCCCGGCGGTGGAGGTGTACCACACGGCAATCTTCAAGGTGCGCCCAGCGGGGAACTGAACCGAGCCGGCGCCGGCGCCGGCGCGGCGGCAGAGCCGCGCCTGTTGCGGCCGGGCGCGCCTGTGCTAGGTTGAAGGCAAGCTGCGGTGTGCGCCGCGGGAGGCCCGGCGCACGAACCGACCGCGTGGCCGCCGCATCCAACCCGCGAGGTGCAACCGATGATGCCGATCGAAGAATTGCGGGGAATGCTGAGCCAGGCCTTCCCCGGCGACGATGTGCGGCTCAGCAGTCCCATGGGCGATGACAACCACTTTCAATGCCTGATCATCTCCGACCGCTTCGACGGAAAGACCATGGTGGAGCGCCACCAGATGGTCTACGCCGCGCTGGGAGATGCCATGCGCGAAGCGGTGCACGCCCTGGCCCTCAAGACCTATACGCCCTCCCAGTGGAGCAAGCTGGCGGGCACCGCCTGATCGAATCCGCTCCCTTTCGCTCCGTGCGCCGGCGCACCCTGTTGCTGCTGATTCCGCTGGCGCTGCTGGCAGGCAGCGCCGCCGCGCCCGTGTGCGCCCAGCAGGCGCCCCGCAACTACTGGGATCTGCGCGAGCCCTCGCACACGGAGGAGCACGCCCAGACCATCCAGGATACCGCGCCCGCTCCGGCGGCATCGGAGCAGGCCCCAGCGCCAGCCCCATCGCAGAGTCCTGCCGCTGGCGATGCGGGCAGCCCCGCGACGCCGGCCCAGTCGGCTCCGGCGCCTGAGCGCTCCAGCGCCGCACCGGCGCCCCCTTCGTCCGCCCAACAGCCGTCCGCGCAAGCACCCGCCCCTGCGCAGCCATCCGCGCCCGCGGGCGCGGCAACGGCGCAGCCCTCGGCGGGGCTTCCCGGCGGTACCCAGGGCGCGCCTGCCACGGAACCCGGCTCCGCGCCCGCCGCGGCTCCTTCCGCTGGCTCGCAGACGGGTGCGGCAACGTCGGCCGAGCCCGCGCCCGAGGACGTGCGCAGCCTGGACCGGCTGTACCGGCTGGGCGATGCCGCCCGCCGCCGCGGGGATATACAGGATGCCGAGCGCTACCTGAAGCAACTGCTGCAGCGAGCGCCTTATCACTTTGGCGCGCACGTGGCGCTGGGGCGGCTCTATCTGCGTGGCAAACCGGCCCAGGCGGCGCAGCAACTGGAGACCGCCGCGCGCGTGCACCCGTCCTCCGAGGAGGCGCACTACCTGCTCGGGCAGGCCTACGAGGCGTTGGGGCGCGACCTGGATGCAGCGGAACAGTACCGGCGCACGATCTACATCAATCCGCGCAACTACAACGCCAATGCACGGCTGCGGGGTGTGCTGCGTCGCATGCGGGCCGGGCGCACCGTGGTGCAGCGGGCCGCGGAATCGTTTTATCAGCACCCCAGCTTGGCCAGCCTGACGTTGTTTGGCCGCATCGTGATGGAGCAGATGGAGCCGCGCCAAGCCGTGCTGGAATTCGAGGAGGTGCAGCAGCATCTGCCGAACCTGCCGGAGGTGCAGCTATGGCTGGCCCGTGCCCGCCATGCGGCCGACGATGCGCCCGGCGAGGTTGCCGCCTATCGGCAATACCTGGTGCAGCGGCCGCAGGCCACCGGTGTGCGACTGCTGCTGGTGCAGCGGCTGGTGGAGCGTGGCTGGTACCAGGATGCGCTGGAGATGCTCAAGCCTTTCGTCACAACGGAGGGCGGTGCAGCGGCAGGACTGCCGCCCAGCACCGTGGCGCGCGTGACCTTTCTGCGCAGCCGCCTGCTGAGCGCGCAACAGAAGCCGGCCGAGGCGGGCGACCTGCTGCTGCTCGCCAGGCAGCAGGGCTATGGGGCCGCAGAGATCGACCATGCCTTCGCGGAGGACCTGGCGCTGTACCCGGAGGCGCCAAGCCTGTGGCTGGACTATGGCGAGTGGCTGCGGGGCACCGGCAAGCCGGCGCAAGCCGCTGACGCGCTGGCCCAGGCCGGGCTGCTGGGTGCGGACGAACGCGGCAAGGCGCGCTCCCTGCTGACGCAGATGCACGAAACCGGCGATGCGCGGGTGGCCACGGCGCTGGCGCTGGGTCAGCTCGCCTGGGCCGATCGTGACGGCAAGCAGGCACTGACCCTGCTGCGCGAGGTGCCACCCGGGAACGCGCTGGATCATCGCGCCGCGCTGCTGCGGGGGCTGATCCACCGAGCGCAGGGAGACACCGACGCCGCGTTGGATGCGTTCACGCGCTACGTGTTCTTCTTCCAGGATCGCGGCGACATGCTGTACGCACGCGGCAATGTGTTCTGGCAGATCGGCAGGCAGGACGAGGCGCTGGCGATCTGGCAGACGCACCCGGAGGTGCTGCTCAAGCACCCCGACGTGCTGCTGCACATGGCCGAGCACTATCGCTCGGCGGGCGACGTGGCCGACGAGATGGCCACGCGCGAGCGGCTGGTGAAGGTGCTGCCGGGCAACCAGGACAATCGCATCCGCCTGGGCGAGTTGTACGACGAGCAGGGCCGTCATCGGGACGCCGCGACCCTGTGGGAACAGGTGCTGAACGAGCGGCCGCGCGATGCCGGGTTGCTGGCCCGCACGGGCAAGGCGTGGTTGGCGCTGGGCGAGCACGACCGCGCGCTGCCCCTGCTCCAGCGCGCTTCGCAGCTGCAGGCGCTGGACCCGGACACCTCGCTCATGCTGGCGCGCGAGTTGTACCGCTCGCACCAATATGAGGATGCGCTGGGCATGTACTGGTCGCTCTACCAGGCGCAGCCGCAGAACCCAGACCTGCCGCGCGTGTTGCCAGAGTTGGTGCTAAGCCTCCCTGCCACGCAGAAGCAGCGCGCGGTGGCCGCGAAGCTGGCCGAGCAGGCGGGGCGGCTGGGTGCCGCGGCCGACGTGCTGGAAGCGCTGTTGGACGATCAGCCGGACGACACAGCCGCGCGCATGACCCTGGCCGGCATCTACCTGCGCCAGGACAATGCGAAGCGTGCGGAGGCCGTGCTGATGGCGGCGGGCTCCGGGCCGGGGGCCACGGAGGATGGACTCAAGCTGATGGCGACGGTGGAGGAGCGCCTGGGACGCAAGGCGGCGCTGGCCGACACGCTCGCGCGTCTGCAGGTGTTGCACCCGGACGACGCGGGTCTCGTTCGCAAGCGCGCGTTGCTGCTCGCCTCCATGCGACGCTTCGAAGAAGCGCGTCCGCTGCTGGAATCCGCCTCTGCAGCGGCCCCACGCGACGCCTCGCTGCACTTGGCGTTGGCGGATGCCGCGCTGGCGCTGGGGGACCCGGTGGAAGGCGAGCAGCACCTGCGCGCGGTGCTCGCGATCGATCCCGCACAGCCCGATGCACAACGTCGGCTCATCGAACTGCTGCTGCACCAGCAACGTTGGAGCGATGTCATCCCGCGGTTGGAGACCTGGGTGCAGCAGAACCCGCGCGATGCCAAGGCGCAATACAATCTCATCACGGCATACCTGAAGGCATTCCGCAAGGACGACGCAAAGCCACACTACGAGGCCCTTCGGCGGCTGAGCCCACGGCGTGCTGCATCACTGCAACCCTACTTTCAGTGAGCGCGGCATTATTCTTGGATGGCGAATGGTGGACGCAGAGCGAATTAACCTTTCCTCGGCGGCACTGGTGAGTAATATGTCGTTGGTCCATTAAGCATCCAAGCAACAAGGGAGGGCCCTATGGCGACTGCCAAACGTAGTACGGCCTCCAAGGCCAAGAGCGCCAAGCCCGCGGCGCGGAGCACGGCAGCGAAGAAGACGGTGAGCAAGGCAGCGGCGGCGAAGAAACCTGCGGCCAAGAAGACGGTGAGCAAGGCGTCGGCGGCGAAGAAGCCCGCGGCCAAGAAGACGGTGAGCAAGGCGGCGGCGGCGAAGAAGCCCGCGGCCAAGAAGACGGTAAGCAAAGCGGCGGCGGCGAAGAAGCCCGCAGCCAAGAAGACGGTGAGCAAAGCGGCGGCAGCGAAAAAGCCCGCGGCCAAGAAGACGGTGAGCAAGGCGGCGGCAGCGAAGAAACCCGCAGCCAGGAAGGCTCCGGCCAAGCGCGCAGCGGCTGGCGCAAGCCGCTAGGGCGGGACGAGCGCGGTCCGGCCCGCCTTGACGGCTTTGGGGGGCGGGCTTATCCTGGGGTTGAATGGACCTGCGCTCGACCACCGCTTGCCTGAGGGGGAGTTTGAACGACAACGGTCTGCTGCTGGACAAAGCCTTTCTGATAGCACTGCAAACCCCCGACGTTTCCGATCTCCAACAAACCGATTCGCTGGATGAGCTGACGGAGCTGGCCGGAAGCATCGGCTACGAGTATGTTGGCCGGCTCGTGCAACACCGCGAGCAGATGCTGCCCGGCAGCGTGTTCGGCTCCGGCAAGCTGGACGAGATCCGCGACCAGGTGCAGCGCCTGGGCGCGGAGGTGGTGATCTACGATGGCAATCTCTCGCCGTCGCAGGGCCAGCACCTGGAGCGGGCCCTGCGCGTGATGGTGCTCGACCGCACGCAACTTATCCTCAGCATCTTCAGCCGCAACGCCTACACCCGCGAAGCCCGCCTGCAAGTGGAACTTGCGCACCTGGAATACATGCTGCCCCGGTTGGTGGGCATGTGGGCCCACCTGGACCGCGAGCGCGGCGGCATCGCCGGCAGCAAGGGCGCGGGCGAAAAGCAGATCGACATCGACCGCACCCTGATCCGCAACCGCATTGCGCGCCTGCGCAAGGAACTGCGCCAGCTTAACCTGGAGCGCGGCACGCAGAAGAAGAGCCGCGCCAACTGCTTTCGCGTGAGCCTGGTGGGTTACACGAACGCAGGCAAGTCCACGCTGATGAACCGGCTCACCGATGCGCAGCTGACGGCGGAGGACCGCCTGTTCGCCACGCTGGATTCCACCACGCGTGTGCTGGTGGAGGACAATCGGCCCAAGATCCTGCTCTCGGATACCGTCGGCTTCATCCGGCGCCTGCCGCACGAGCTGGTGGCGTCGTTCCGCTCCACGCTGGAGGTGGCGCGAGACGCGGACCTGCTGCTGCAGGTGGTGGACCTCAGCCATGAGAGCTGGGAGGAGCACATGGCCACCACCGCGCAGGTGCTGGAGGAGATCGGCGCGCACACGGTGCCGCGCCTGATCGTCTTCAACAAGGTGGATCGCATCGACGACAAGGTGCGGCTGCTGCTGGCCAAACGCGCCTATCCGGATGCCCTGTTCATCTCCGCCATGCGCGACGACTGCGAGGAAGTGCGCGTGCGCATCGTGCGCTTCTTCGAGCAGTCCATGGTCACCACGCCGCTGCTGCTGGAGTACCAGGACTACGGCGAACTGGCCAAGCTGTATCGCTGGAGCCGGGTGGATGAAGTGCGTTACGAGCAGGACGGCATCCACATCCGGATCACCTCCACCCCCGCGGCGCTGGAGCGCATCCGTGCCAAGCTGCACGTGGAACAGGAACCCCTGATGATGAGCCCCATATGAGCACGAGCCGCATCGCCCTTGCCCAGATGACCTCCACGGAGGACTTCGAGGCCAATCTGGCCGAGGCCACGCGTTTGGTGCACGAAGCCGCGGCCGCAGGCGTGCAACTCGTGGCGTTCCCCGAGGTCTTCCTGTACCTGGGCGGACGCGAGGGCAAGCTCAAGCACGCCACCACGGTGGATGGGCCCGTGGTGGCCCGCTTCCGCGAGGCGGCGGCGCGGCACGGCATGATGATCCTGCTGGGCAGCATCCACGAGCGCATCCCCGGCCGGGAGGACAAGGTGTTCAACACCTCCGTGCTGATCGGCGCAGACGGCGAGGTGCTGGCCACCTACCGCAAGCTCAAGCTCTTCGACGTGGAGCTGCCCAACCTGACGATCAAGGAGAGCGACACGATCGAGCCGGGCGACGGCCTGCCGCCCGTGGTGGATACGCCCATCGGCAAGGTGGGGCTGACAATCTGCTTCGACCTGCGCTTCTCCGACCTGTATCAGCACCTGCGGCGCAAGGGCGCCGAGATCGTCTTCGCGCCGTCCAACTTCACCGCACCCACGGGTGCCGCGCATTGGGACACCCTGCTGCGCGCGCGGGCGCTGGAGAACCAGGTGTATCTGGCGGCGCCCGCCCAGTGGGGCAAGCACAATCCCAAGTTCAGCTCCTGGGGGCACAGCGCGCTGGTGGATCCCTGGGGCACCGTAAGCTCCCTGGCACCGGACCGCACCGGCCTCACATTCGGGGAGATCGACCTGGACTACCTGCAGAAGGTGCGGCGCGAGCTGCCCATGAAGGTCGTCGAGGGCTGACGCCTCCCGGCGTCCTTTCGCATCACCTCGCGCCGCGATCCGACGGACTTGCGGGCGAATTTCGCGATTCGTCCCGGATTCGCTATGGTTGAAGAGCGCCGGCCTTTGCACCGGCTGCCACTGCGCATGAGGGCCTTGCGCGTTCCGACCGCCAGCTTGCCGTGGCCATGCTGACCCAGATCGTCCAAGCCGTTCAGTCCTTCGTGCCGGCCGCGCTGGAGCCATTCGTGGCACGCATCGTGGGACTGCTCTTCATTCTGCTGATCGGCCTCGCGGCGTCATTCGTCATCGCGTTCGTGCTGGGTCGCGTCGAACGGATGATGCTGAACGGGCGGCTGCTGTCGCGGGATGAGCGTGGTGAGTACGGCAAGCGCATCTCCACCCTGCTCAAGCTGCTCAAGACCATCGCGTTGGCGGTGAACTGGGCGGTCGTGGTGGTGATGATGCTCAGCTACGCCGGGCTGGACATCACACCGATTATCGCCTCGGCCGGTATCCTGGGCCTTGCCGTCGGCTTCGGCGCGCAGAACCTCGTGCGTGACGTGATCAGCGGCTTCTTCCACATCCTGGAGAACCAAGTGCGCGTGGGGGACGTGGTGGAGATCAACGGTACAGGCGGGCTGGTAGAGCAGATCACCTACCGCATCATCGTGCTGCGCGACCTGCAGTTGGCCGTACACGTGATCCCGCACGGCAAGGTGGAAACGCTCACCAACTTCACGAAGGACGTTTCGGCGATGCTGCTGGACGTGGGCGTGGCCTACAAGGAGCACCCGGATACGGTGATCGCGGCCATCAAGGAGGTTGCGCAGACCATGATGGACGACCCGGCGTGGCGTCCCAAACTGCTGGAGCCGCTGGAGGTGCTGGGGCTGGACAAGCTGGACGATTCCGCCGTGCTCTATCGCGTCCGCTACAAGACGATGCCCATCGAGCAGTGGACGGTGAAGCGGGAGTTCCAGCGCCGCCTCAAGATCGACTTCGACCGGCGCGGCATCGAGTTCCCGTTCCCCCACCGCACGCTCTACGTGGCGGAGGGCTCCGCGCCGATGAAGGTGCGCGTGCTCCCCGCCGAGGAACCGCCCGAGGGGGAGGCCGCAGAGGAAGGCGTCGGCGAGGCCGAAGCCACGCCGCCAGCCGGCCCCGCCGAGGACTGAGTCTCGCCCTTACCCCTCCACGGCCGCCACCAGCTCCACCTCGGTGGCCACGTTGCCCGGCAGCGAGTTGTTGCCCACCGCCGCGCGGGCGTGTCTGCCCTTGTCCCCAAACACCTCGACGATCAGGTCGGACGCGCCGTTGATCACCTGCGGCTGCTGCGTGAAGCCATCCGTGCAGTTCACGAAGCCCCCTACCCGCAGGATGCGCTTCACTTTGTCCAGGCTGCCCACTGCGGCCTGAAGCTGCGCCAGGCAATTGAGCGCGCACAGGCGGGCGGCGGCGTAGCCATCCTCCACGGACAGCGCCTGGCCCACCTTGCCCACGTACTTGAGCTGGCCATCCTCCCCGCGGGGCACTTGCCCGGAGACGAAGATCAGGCTGCCCTCCCGGACGAACGGCACGTAGTTGGCCAGCGGGGCAGCGGCGGAGGGCAGGGTGATGCCCAACTCGGTCAGGCGTTGCTCGATGCTCATGGGAATAACCTCGGCTCGGTCAGTGTTGATGGGCTCAATGTCGGGCTACAATGGGTCGCTTGGCGGCGGTGGAGACGCGCCCGTACCGGGCTGTGCGCCGCAGGCCATGGGCTTGTGTAGCAGGATCGCGCGGCCCTGCCAACGTCGCCAGAGGCCGGCCACCGCGAGGACGCCGGGTGCTGCGGAGCCCCGGCACTGTTCAAGACCGTTCACCCATCGCTCAAAGGGAGGCACGCGCCATGGACCGTCGTTCCGATGAGTCGGCCAAGCTGGGCCGACGCACGTTGCTGAAGGCCGTGGGGCTCGGGGCCGCCGGGTATGCGCTGTCGGTGCAGCCCATCCGTGCTGAGACAATCGTCACGGACACCACCGGCCTGAGGGTGGAGGACGTCACCGTGCCGCGCGCCGGCGCACAGATTCCGCTTTACGTGGCCCAGCCCGAGGGCCCGGGGCCGTTCCCGGCCGTGATCGTGATCCACGAGATCTTCGGGCAGCACGAGCACATCCGCGACGTGGCGCGGCGCTTCGCCAAGGCGGGCTTCATCGCCGCGGCGCCGGAGCTGTACTTCCGCGAGGGCGGGGTGAAGCAGCTCAAGAGCATCGGTGAGGTGTTGGAGGTGGTGCGCTCGGTGCCGGACCGGCAGGTGCTGGACGATCTGGGCGCCGTGCTGACGCACCTGAAGGCCCTGCCCGCCGCGAGCGGCAAAGTGGGCGCCACGGGCTTCTGCTGGGGCGGTGGGGCCACATGGCTGTTCGTGGCGGACAATCCGGGCCTGGATGCCGGCGTGGCTTGGTACGGCCGCATGACGAACTGGGGTAGCGGCAGTCTGCACCCCCACAATCCCATCGACCTGGCGACGCAGATGCACGCGCCGGTGCTGGGGCTCTATGGTGGTCAGGACGGCAGCATCTCCGCCGAGCAGATCGAGGCGATGCAGGCTGCGTTGCGCAAGGCCGGCAAAACGGCCGAGTTCGTCGTCTACCCGGACGCGCCTCACGCCTTCCACGCGGACTACCGGCCCAGCTACCGCGAGGCCGCCGCCAAGGACGGCTGGCAGCGCTGTTTGGCGTGGTTCCGCAAGTACCTCGCGTAGGCTGCTGGCGGCGCCCGCCGGTATTGGCAAGGGGGGCGCCGTGCCGTACACTGGGTGGATACCGGCCGGGCAGCGTGCCCGCTGCCGGTTCCGGCACGGATGCCTCACCCTTCGCTGCGGTGTGCATGCAGCTCTTCATCGATATTGACGGCGTGCTGCTCAACTTCGAGCAGGCCTTCGTGCGCTGGCTCAACGAGGAATACCTGCTGGGCCTGCCACCGGACTACGAGGCCGAGAGCTGGGACTTCGAAGAGGTGCTGGAGCCCGGCCGGCTGCGCGATGGCTGGCACGCCTTCCTGGAATCTCCGCAGGCCGGAGAACTGGTGCCGCTGGTGGCACCGGAGCGCTTCAACCGGTTGGCGGCCGCGCACTCGGTGCACTTGGTGACCAACTTCCCGCAGCCGCACATGGCCAAGCGCGAGGCCAACCTGGAAC
Source organism: bacterium (assembly GCA_035266845.1). Taxonomy (GTDB): domain Bacteria; phylum SAR324; class SAR324; order SAR324; family JACQKK01; genus DATFMP01. The sequence continues at coordinate 27,709 of DATFMP010000027.1, read as the reverse complement.
GCTCCGGCTTCGCGTACGACACCCTGCACTACTGCGGCCTGCACGGCTACAAGGACGTACGCCCGCAGACCAAGGCCCAGGTGATCCAGGCCCTGCGCGATGCGCGCGGCGAAGGACTGTTCGTGGACGATCACCCGGACAACTGCCTGGACGTGCAGCGCAACTGCCCCGATGTGGAGGTGTGGCTGATGAGCCGCCGCTTCAACCAGGGCTTCGAGCACCCGGTCATCCGGCGTGCGCCGGACTGGGACGTCCTCTTCGAGCGGGTGGAACAGGGCGCCACTTCGGCAGCCCCCGGCGCCGCGGCACTGCGGCCCCCACTGACCGGCGGCAAGTAGCGCCGCGGGCGCACCGGCGCCTGCGCGGCGACCGCTGCCGCATCCTGGAATCCGACTGGAATCGCAAGAGACGATGAGTAGACCGAGCACGGCGGGAAGCTGTGCATCGGCCGGCGGAGGTCTGCCCGCGGGCCCGGCCGGAATTGCGCCGGGGCCACGGTTGGTGCGGCGGCGACTGCCTACTTGGCCGCGCCGTACAGCTTGCGGATCTCCACCAGCGCCCCGTTGTGGCTGGGGATGGCGCCGCGGATCAGCAGCAGGTTCTTCTCCGGCACGATCCGTGAGATCTCCAGGTTGTTCACGGTCACGCGCTTGGCACCCATGTGGCCAGGCATGCGCTTGCCCGCGAACACGCGGCCGGGGAACGTACGGTTCCCGATGGAGCCCGGCGCCCGGTGAAACTTGGAGCCGTGGCCGCCGGGGCCGCCGGAGAAGTTGTGGCGCTTGATGACGCCCTGGAAGCCGCGGCCCTTGGACGTGCCCGACACCCGCACCCGCTCGCCCTCGGCGAAGATGGACAGATCGAATGTCTGGCCCACCTGCACGCCGGAGATATCGTCCACGGGGAACTCGTGCAGGTGCTTCGTGGGCGTGACGTCCTTGAAGTGCCCGCGCATGGGCTTGGTGATGCGCTTCTCGTGAGTGATGGGCTCAAAGCCCACCTGCACGCTTTCGTAGCCGTCCTTCTCCTTGGTCTTCACCTGCACCACGGTGACCGGGCCCACCTGCACCACCGTCACTGGAATGCGCTCGCCCGTCTCGGAGAAGATCTGGGTCATGCCGATCTTGCGACCCAACAGTCCGTGAATCATGGCCTTGTCGCCTGCTTGCTCAGAATAGAAGGATTCGCCCGGCCGCGCCGCGGGATGCCCGCCGGCGGGACTGAGCCGGTTTTACGCCGCCTGCATCTTCTTCAGGGCTGTCGCCAGCCGCGACTTGTACCGCGCGGCCGCGTTGCGATGGATGATGCCCTTGCTGACAGCCTTGTCGATCGCCTGCTGTACGCCGGTATACGCCTGTGCCGCTTCGTCGGCCTTCTTGGACGTGAGCAGCGCACGGTAGTCCTTCAGGGCCGTGCGCAGCGTCGAGCGGTGGTGGCGGTTGCGCATCCGGCGCTTCTCGTTCTGGCGGGCGCGCTTGATGGCAGAATTGTGATGGGCCATGCTTCTTGCTCCTGCGGGTTATGCGCTGCTCTTCTCGTTGCCTCACCGTTCCACGCCGTGAGGCTCAGAACGCGTTGATGAAATGTTCCACGTGTGCCGTTCGTGTGCCGCCCTGCCGCCGCAGCGTCACCGCCACGACATCGAAGCGGGGCTGCAGGGGCTGCCCGGGATGCAGGCCGCAATAGTACTCGCCCAACAGGCGCACACGTTGCTTCTTCTCCTCGGTCACCGCCAGCGTGGGGTGATACGGCGTCGGTTGCGCGCGCGTCTTCACCTCCACGAACACCAAGTACTCGCCGGTGCTGGCGATCAGGTCAATCTCGCCGTGCGGGCAGCGGAAGTTCCGCTCCCGGATACGGTATCCTCGCTGCTCCAGAAACCGGGCAGCGAGAGATTCTCCGGCTCGTCCGACGGCTGCCCGGCCTTCCATTGCACATCCTTCGCCCGGAACGAGCGGCGGTGGATCGGGCTCGGCCCCCAGCGCCGCAGGGCCTCCCGGTGTTCCGCCGTGCCGTAGCCCTTGTGCTGCGCGAAGCCCCAGTGCGGGTACCGGTCACCGTACACGCGCATCAGGCGATCCCGCACCACCTTGGCCAGGATGGACGCGGCCGCGATGCTGCAGCTACGCCCGTCGCCCTTCACAATGGCCTCGCCCGGCACCGGCAGCGTCGGCAGCCGGTTGCCGTCCACCAGCACATAATCCGGGGTGGGCCGCAGCCGCGTCACCGCCTCGGTCATGCCCTGCAGGGTCGCCTGCAGAATGTTCACCCGGTCGATCAGCGCCGGGGACATCACCCGCACCTGCCACGCCAGCGCATGCTGGCGAATCGCTCCGTACAACACCTCGCGCGTCGCTTCGGACAGGCGCTTGGAATCGTCCAGCGCCAGCGGTCCAGGCCAAGTGCCGGGCAGGATCACCGCGGCGACCACCACCGGGCCGGCCAACGGCCCCCGCCCCGCCTCGTCCACACCGGCGACCAGGCGGCAGCCCTGCTGCGACAGCTCGGCTTCGCGAGCGAAATCAGGCACGCGAGACTTCTCGCAGGCGCGCCTTCTTGCCCTCCCGCTGCCGCAGGTAGTAGAGCTTGGCGCGCCGCACCCGGCCCTGCCGCAGCACCTGGATGCTCTCGATCAGCGGGGTGTGGAACGGGAAGATGCGCTCCACCCCAAACCCCTGGGAGGATTTGCGCACGGTGAATGTAGCGTGAACGCTACCCGCCCCGTCGTGATGGCGGATCACCACGCCCTCGAAGGCCTGGATGCGTTCCTTCTCGCCTTCACGGATGCGGTAGTTCACGCGCACCTGCGCCCCCACCTTGGGGAATGCCAGGTCCGTGCGGCGCACCGTACCTTCCACGAATTCGATCAGCGGCTGCCTCATCTTCGTCTCGCTCCACTTCGCTGCCCGCGCTTCGTCCGCCCGACATCAGTGCCGGGTCTCCCGCGCATCAATGGCTTCGTTTCGTAATCTGTCTGGCGAGTCGTCCATCGTTGGCGATGGTTGGCTGACCCGCACTGTATCCTTCGCTTTACTGCGCCGGTGGAACCCGCTCCGGCCTGTCCGCAACCGCTGTGCCTCAGCTCCGCGTCCCGCCGGGACGCTGTCTTGGGCCTGTCGCCGACTCCGGCGTGCCCCGCAACAACTCCGGCCGGCGCTCGGCCGTGCGGGCATGGGCCTGCTCGGCGCGCCAAGCATCAATCAGCGCGTGGTTGCCGGAACACAGCACCTCCGGCACCCGCATGCCCTCGAACTCCGGCGGTCGCGTGAAGTGCGGGTACTCCAACCCCGCCTCCGCGAAGCTCTCCTCCGCATGCGAGGCCGGGTTGCCCAGCACTCCCGGCAGCAATCGCGCCACGGCCTCGATCACCGCCATGGCCGCCACTTCGCCGCCCTGCAGCACGAAATCGCCCAGCGAGAGCTCCTCATCCGCCAATCCCTGCCGGATTCGGTCGTCAAAGCCCTCGTAGCGCCCGCACACCAGCAGCAGCGCGTCCTCGCTGGCCGCCAGCTCGCGGGCCTTGTCCTGGCGAAAGGGCGCGCCCTGCGGCGTGAGCAGGATCGTGCGCGCCGTGCGCCCCGCTTCGCGGTGCCGCGCGATCCGCTCGCGCACCGCCGCAAAGACCGGCTCGGGCCGCAGCAGCATCCCGGCGCCACCGCCGTACGGCTCATCATCCACCACGCGATGCCGGCCCAGCCCATGCTCGCGAAAGTTCACCGGCTCCACCGCCAGCAGCCCGCCCCGCAGCGCCCGCCCCAGCACACCCTCGGCCAGGAACGGCTCGAACAGGCCCGGAAACAGGGTCAGCACGTCGATGTGCTTCATCGCCATTCACCCGTGCGGGAGCCTCAGCTCTCCGCGTCGAACAGTCCCGGCAGCGGCGCGATGCGGATGCGCCTGGCGGCCATGTCTACTTCCTGCACCACCTCCGCCGTCATGGGCACCAGCGTTTCGCCCGCCTCAGTCGTCACCTCCAGCACGTCATTGGCGCCCGTCTCGATCACGCCGCGCACGGTGCCGAGCTGCGTGCCGTCCAGATCCTCCACCGTGCAGCCGATCAGGTCGTCCAGGAAGTACTCGCCTTCCTCCAGCGGCCGCAACTCCGACTCATCCAGCAGCAGCTCGGCGCCCTTCAGGGCCATCGCCGCCTCGCGAGTGTCCACGCCCTCGAGTTGCACCAACCAAGACGCACCCGCGCTGCGGATGCTCCGTACGGCGTGGGGACGCAGGCCCTTGCCGGCGTCCAGGATCACCTCGGCGTGACGCTCGTAGTAGCTCGGCGAGTCCGTGAAGGGCTTCACCCTCAACTCGCCGTTGAGCCCATGGGCATCCTGCACCTTGCCGATGCACACGAGCCGCTCCCGATTGATCAGCGCCATCGCTTCGTCCGTCCCGCAGCCGCCACCCGCGCGGCGGCCGGCTCAGGACGCCTGCTCGCCTTCGCCTTCTTTGGCGGCCGGCTCGGCTTCCGCGGGCGCCGCCGCCTTGGCTTTGCCCTTGCCTTTGGGCTCGGCAGCCGCTTCCGTCGGGGTGCCCGGCTTCCACACATCCACGAGCCGGTGCTCCACCCCCTGCAGCGCCAGCAGCTTGCTGACCCGCTCGGAGGGCTTGGCGCCCATGTTCAGCCAGTGCGTGACGCGTTCCACGTCCAGCTTCACCTTGTTCTCGGCCAGCAGCGGATCATAGCTGCCGATACGCTCGATGAACTTGCCGTCGCGCGGCGCCCGGCTGTCCGCGACCACGATGCGGTAGAAGGGGCGATGGGCCTTGCCACCCCGGGCCAGTCTGATGCGAGTTGCCACTGCGATCGTCTCTCCGTTTGAGTCGGTATCGACCGGGTTCGTCCGGTTCTGCCGGCGCGCCGGGTTGGGTTGCCTAGCGGATCATGCCCGGCGGAGCTCCGCCTCCGGGCATCATGGATTGCAGGCTCTGCATGGCCCGGCGCTGATCGCCGCCGAAGCGGCTCATCTTCTTCATCATCTTGCGCATCTGCGAGAACTGCTTCAGCAGCTTGTTCACGTCGTTGGGCCGCGTCCCGCTGCCCTTGGCGATGCGATTGCGCCGCGACATGTTGATGATCTGGTGGTTCTCGCGTTCGCGCGGCGTCATGGAGCAGATGATGGCCTCCACGCGCGTAATCTGCCGCTCGTCCAGATCCGCATTCTTGAGCATGCCCGACATGCCGGGCACCATGTTCATCAGATCCTGCAGCGGCCCCATATTGCGCAGGGCCCTGAGTTGATCCAGGAAATCGGACAGCGTGAACTCGTTGCGCGCCATCTTGCGCTGCAACGCCAGCGCCTGCTCCTCGTCGAAGGTCTCCTGCGCCTTCTCGATCAGCGAGACGAGATCGCCCATCCCCAGGATGCGCGAGGCGATGCGGTCTGGATGGAAGCGCTCCAGGTTCTCCAGCTTCTCCCCCACCGCCATGAACTTGATGGGGCACTGGGTCACCGCGCGGATGGAGAGCGCCGCGCCGCCGCGGGCATCGCCATCCATCTTGGTCAGGATGTGGCCGGTCAGCGTCAGGCGGTCGTGGAACTCGCGGGCGGTGTTCACCGCGTCCTGGCCGGTCAGGCCGTCCGCCACATACAGAATCTCGCGGGGCTGGACGGCGGCCTTGATCCGCTCCAGCTCCACCATCAGCTCTTCGTCGATCTGCAGGCGGCCCGCGGTGTCGATCAGGATCACGTCCGCGCCGGACTTGCGGCCGGCCTCCACCGCCTCGCGGGCGATATCCACCGGGTTCTGCTCGGTGCGCGACGGATGGCAGGGCACGTCCAGCGTGCGCGCCAGCGTGGCCAACTGCTCGATGGCCGCTGGGCGGTACACGTCCGCCGGCACCAGGTAAGGCTGGCGGCCCTCGTCCTTCAGCAGCTTGGCCAGCTTGCCGATGGACGACGTTTTGCCGGAGCCCTGCAGGCCGACCAACATCAGCACGGCCGGCGATGCGCCCTCCAGGCGCAGCGGCTCGTGGGCGCCGCCCATCATGGCGGCCAGCTCGTCGTTGACGATCTTGATGAAGTACTGGCCGGCCGTGACGCCGCCCGGCACCTCCTCGCCCACCGCCCGCTTCTGCACCGCCTCCAGGAAGGCCCGCACGACGCGGAAGTTCACGTCGGCCTCGAGCAGGGCCACGCGCACCTGTTGCAGCGCCTCGGCGATGTTCGCCTCGTTCAGACGCTGCTTGCCGCGCATCCGGCCCAATGCGCCGGTCAGCTTTTCCTGAAGACTTTCAAACATGGCTCTTCCGGGCGGAATTGTCCGCTCTTATGTGAATTGTTTACTCTAATCGGGTCTGCCGGACGTGTCAATTGCCAGAACGCCGCGGGTCGTGAACGGGCTGGCGGCTTCCGGCCACCGCCCCGCGGCGCGTGTCGTGTCCCTCGGACAGCATACTCCAGAGTGCAGCGCAGGGCTTCCCAGCGGGCGGCGTTGCGTCTTCGCAGGCGCCTGCGCCCCCCGCTTTATCTCCGCCTCGGTTTCGGCTACGTTGTCGCAGAACCGTCTCATCGGTTGACCCCCTATCCATCATCAGCAAGCGACAGGACGCGTTGTTGTGTACGAAACTTCGGACATCCGCAAAGGCCTCAAGCTCGAGATGGACGGCGACCCCTGGGTGGTTGTCGACTTCCAATTCGTCAAGCCCGGCAAGGGCAACGCCTTCACCCGCTGCCGGGTGAAGAACATGGTCACGGGTGCCGTGCTGGACAAGACCTGGAAGTCCGGCGAGAAGCTCAAGCCCGCCACCATGGAGGAGCGCCAGATGCAGTACCTCTACCAGGACGAATCGGGCTTCCACTTCATGGATCAGCAGAGCTACGAGCAGGTGACGCTGACCAAGGACGAGGTGGGAGACGATGCGCACTTCCTGCTGGAGAACTCGGATGTGGCCGTCCTGCTGTTCAATGGCCGCCCCATCAGCATCTCCCTGCCCAACTTCGTGGAACTGGAGGTGGTGGAAACCGACCCTGGCGTGCGGGGCGATACCGCCACGGGAGGCCGCAAGCCCGCCACCATGAGCACCGGCGCGGTGATCCAGGTGCCGCTGTTCATCGAGCGCGGCGAGAAGCTGCGCATCGACACGCGCACGGGCGACTACGTGGAGCGCGTGAAATAGCGCACGCCGCACGCCCGCAGCGCCCCGGCCGGTGCCCCCGCGGCGCCGGCTGCCCGTCCCGACTTCCCTGAGATGGCCCGTCCCGTCCCCGGCCAAGTGCACCACGCGCGCATCGCGGATCTGCACCCGCCGGAGCGGCCCACCCGCATCGCCCTGTACCTGGGCGAGACCCTGCTGCTCTACGACGCTTCGCCCGAGCGCCTGGCCGGCCTGCACCCGCACGCGCTCGTGACCTTCACGGTGGATGCGCGGGGTGCGCTGATGAACATCGCGCCGGAGCCGGATCACGTGCCGCCGCGCGTGCGGCCGGACGGCGATGCGCTGCGCTGGCGGCAGGCGCCAGGGGGCGTGCCGCGCATGCGGCTGCTGGCGCTGCGCCACCGCATCCTGCAGGCCGTGCGGGCGTGGTTCGATGCCCAGGGCTTCCTGGAGGTGGAGACCCCCGCTCTGGTGCTCGCGCCGAGCCCGGAGCCGGTGTTCGAACCGCTGGCGGCCGGGCCGGAGTGGCTCATCACCTCGCCGGAGTTTCAGCTCAAGCGCATGCTGGTGGGCGGCTTCGAGCGCATCTACCGCCTGGGCCCGGTGTTCCGCGGGGCGGAAGTGGGCGCGCACCATAACCCGGAGTTCACGCTGCTGGAGTGGTACCGCGCCCATGCGGACACGGACGCGCTGGCGGCGGACCTGGAGGGGCTGATTGGCGCACTTGCCCCGTTGGCGGCCGAGGCCGCGGCGCTGTGGCCGGACGCCACCCGGACGGCACACTTGCGCGAGCGCGCTGCCGCGCTGGCGCGTCGCCCCTACCGGCGCGCCACGGTGCGGGCGCTTTTTGCCGAGCACCTGGGCGCGGACCTGCGGGGCGTGACCACTGCCGAAGCCCTGCACGGCGCCGCGCGGGCGGCCGGGGTGCCCGGTGCCGAGGCGCTGCCCGGGGACTTCACGGGGGCCTTCTCCGCGCTGTGGCTGCGCATCGAGGCCGCGCTGGGGCCCGAGCCGCTGCTGGTGACCGAGTGGCCGGCGCCCGCGGCCTCGCTGGCACGCCTCAAGCCGGACGACCCCAGCGTGGCCGAGCGCATGGAGCTGTACGCGGGCGGGCTGGAGCTGGCCAACGGCTTTGCCGAGTTGACCGACCCCGCCGAGCAGCGGCGGCGCTTCGAGGCCGACCTGGCCGCGCGCCGGGCGCAGGGGCTGCCCCCCGTGCCGCTGGACGAGGCCTTCCTGACCGCGCTGGAGGAGGGTATGCCGCCCTCCGCGGGGATGGCCCTGGGCGTGGATCGCCTCGTGCTGCTGCTCACCGGCGCGGAGACCCTGCGCGAGGTGCTACCCTTCGCCTGGGACGAGCGGTAGCGGCCGCTCCCGGCGCTCCCTGGCGCTTCCGCAGCATCAGTGGGGCGGGCCTCCGGCCCGCCTGCGCGGACGAGGACGTCCGCGCCACCAAGCAAGCCGAGGTTACGACCGTTCGCAGGGTCAGTGGGGCGGGCCTCCGGCCCGCCTGCGCGGACGAGGACGTCCGCGCCACCAGGCAGGGAGTCACGGCGTGCACCCGTTGACATTGCCCGCTCCGGTCGGTTGAGTGGTGCCACCGAAAACCGCGCATCCGCGCCGACCTCCAGCCCTGAGACATCATGGCCATTCCGCAGCGTATTGCCGTTTCCCTGCCCGTCCCACCGGACGTAACCTCGACGCTCTCCTTCGCGGAGTGGGCGGAATACGAGGGCTTCGACGACGTGTGGTTCGCGGATGGCGGCAGCATCGACTCGCTCACGTTGGCCGCGGCGGTGGCCCTGCGCACCCAGCGTGTGCGCATCGGCACGGCGGTGATCCCGGTCTATACGCGCACGCCGGCCGTGCTGGCGGCTACGGCGGCTACTATCTCGCACCTGGCGCCGGATCGCTTCATCCTGGGCCTGGGCTCCTCCAGCCACGCCATGATCGAGGGCTGGCACGGCGTGCCCTTCGTGCGGCCCCTCACGCGCGTGAAGGAGACGGCACAACTGGTGCGCGGCATGCTGGCCGGAGAGAAATCCGACTTCGACGGCGCCACCCTGCGCAGCCAGGGCTACCGGCTGGGGCTGGAGCCCAAGGGCCACGTGCCGATCTACCTGGCGGCGCTGCGCCAGAACATGCTGGAGCTGGCGGGCGAGCTGGGCGAGGGCGTGGTGGTGAACCTGTTTCCGGCGGAGGCCCTGCCGCGCATGCTGGAGCACGTGGAGATCGGCGCCCGCCGGGCCGGCAGTTCCCTGGCCAAGCGCGAGGTGGTGTGCCGGCACCAGGTGATCATCACCTCGGACAAGCCCGCCGCGCGGGAGGTGTTCCGCAAGCACTTCGCACCCTATTACGCCACGCCGGTGTACAACAAGTTCCTCGCCTGGTGCGGTTACGAGGAGGCCGCGGCGACCATCGAGGCCGGCTGGCGCGAGAAGAACCGTGACAAGACGGGCGGCGCGCTCTCCGACGAGTTGATCGACCGCATCGCCATCATCGGCACCATGGCCGAATGCCAGGAGCGCGTGCGGGAGCTGGCGCGGGGCGGCGTCACCACGCACGTCATCCACTCCACGCTGCCCGATCCCTACTCCGTGCGCGCGGTGCTGGAGGCCTTCTCCCCGCGCAGCTTCCAACTGCCCTGATTTGGCCGCCTATGCCCACGGCGCACCTGATCTGCGGCTCCACCGGCGCCGGCAAGACCACCTACGCGCTCGACTTGGCGGTGCGCACCGGCGCCGTGCGCTTCTCCATCGACGAGTGGATGGCGGCGCTCTTCTGGCCCGATGCGCCCCCGTCTCGCGTCTATGAGTGGGCCCTGGAACGCACGGAGCGCTGTGAGCGGCAGATTCTCGCCGTTTGTGCGCAGCTCTTCGCCCGCGGACAGGACGCCATCCTGGATCTTGGCTTCTTCACGCGCGTACAGCGTGAGCGCACGGCGGCGGGAGTGCGCGATGCCGGGGGCGAGCCCCGCCTGCACTACCTGCCCGTGCCGGCCCCGGTGCGATGGGAGCGCGTGGCCCAGCGCAACGCGCAGGGCGGCGAGACCTTCGCGCTGACGGTGACGCGGGAGATGTTCGACTTCTGCGAAGGGCTGTTCGAGGCGCCGGTGGAAACCGAGTTGGCCGGCGGCGTGATTGTCCCGGAAGGATGGGACTGACCGACGCTGTGCGCCCGACCGGCAGCCGGTCCGCCGAGGCTGTTGGGGGACTGGCGCAAGCGCGCGTTCCGTGCCAGCCTCGCGGGTGCACCCTCTGGAGCACCCATGGCCGCGCCCATCCGTCGCCTCTCTCCCACCGCCCGCCGGCTCATCGGCGCGCGGGCGGCCCGCAGCATGGGGCAGGGGGCGCTGGTGGTGGACTTCACGCTGTACCTGAACACGCTGGGCTGGTCGGGCGCGTCCATCGGGGCGTTGCTGATGGCCAGCCTGCTGCTCGGCGCGACGCTGACGCTGGTCTTCGGGCCGCTCAGCGATCGCCTGGGGCGCAAGGCCTTCCTGATCGCCTACGAGGTGCTGCAGGTGGTGGCGGCCGGATTGGCGCTGGCCTCCAGCGAGCCGGCGCTGCTGGCCACGGCGGCCATCCTGGGCAGCTTCGGCCTGGGGGTCACTGGTGCGGCGGGTCCTTTCGGGCCGGTGGAGCAGGCGTGGCTGGCCGACTCCGTGCGGCGGCAGGACTTCGGCAGCGTGTACAGCCTCAACGCGGCCATCGGCTTCTTCGGCATGTGCGCCGGTGCGTGCTTCGCCATGACGCCTGGATTTCTGCACCCCTGGCTGCCGGGCGCGCTGGCCTACCGGCCCATCTTCGCGGTGGCGCTGGTGGGCTCGCTGGTAACTCTGCTGCTGCTGGCCTGGGCCCGCGAAGCACCACGGAAGGCGGGGTCCGAACGACCCGCCGGTACGACCGCGCCGACAGCGGCAGCCGAGGCGCAGCTGGACCCACCGCCCGCGGCCGGGAACGAGGCGGACGCCGCGCTGCGGCGCCGGGAGAATGGTCTATTGGCGCGGCTGGTGGCTATCAATGGACTGAACGGCGTGGGCATCGGGCTGGTGGGGCCGCTCATCGCATACTGGTTCGCGCTGCACTTCGGGGTTGGGCCGGCGCGCATCGGGCCGGTGCTGGCCGTGGCGTTCGCGCTGACGGGTCTGGCCTCGCTGGGCACGGGCTGGCTTACCGCGCGCATGGGCGTCATCCAGGCGGTGGTGTGGATGCGGCTGGTGGGCTTGGTGCTGCTGGTGCTGCTGCCGCTGTCGCCCACCTACGGCATCGCCGCAACGCTGTATGTGCTGCGCTCGGCCTTCAACCGTGGCACGGTGGGCGCGCGGCAGGCGCTCAGCCTGTCGCTGGTGAACCCCCGCCGGCAGGGCTTGGCGGCCAGCCTGAACACGATCTCCATGCAGATTCCGCGCGCCGTGGGCCCGGCCATCGCGGGCCTGTTCTTCGATGCCGGCATGCTGGCGTTTCCCTTCTTCCTCTCGGCGGTGTTCCAGGGCGGCTACCTGCTGGCCTACCAACGCACGTTTCGGGCCTTCTCGCCCCGACCGCCGCGGGCTTCCACCGGAGTTGCGACATGAGCGAATCCCCCATCTTCACCGAAGAGCACCGCCTGCTGCGCGAGCAGGTACGGCGCTTCATCGAGCGCGAGGTGACGCCCCACGGCGAGCAGTGGGAGCGCGACGGCTTCACGCCGCGCGACGTGCTGCGCCGCATGGGCGCGCTGGGCCTGCTCGGCATGCGGCATGCGCCCGAGCACGGCGGCGGCGGGCTGGACGCGCGTGCCTCGGTGATCCTCGCGGAGGAATTGGGGCGCTCCACCTTCGGCGGCTTCAACATCACGGTGCTGGTGCACACGGACATGGCCTCGCCGCACTTGGCCCGCTATGGCAGCGCGGCGCAACTGGCGCGCTTCCTGCCCGGCGTGTGCAGCGGCGAGCTGATCACTGCCGTGGCCGTCACCGAGCCGGATGCCGGCTCGGACGTGGCCGGCCTGCGCACGCGGGCCGTGCGCGATGACGACAGCTGGGTGCTCAACGGAGCCAAGACCTTCATCACCAACGGCGTACACGCGGACCTGGTGTTCGTGGCCGCCCGCACCAATCCGGACGTGAAGGGCTCGCGGGGGATCTCCATGTTCATCGTGGAGCGCGGCACGCCCAGCTTCCGCGTGGCCAAGCAGCTGGACAAGATGGGCTGGCACAGCTCAGACACGGCCGAGCTGGTCTTCGAGGACTGCCGACTGCCTGCGGACGCCGTTCTGGGCGAGGAGAACGCGGGCTTCTACGCTATCATGGGCAACTTCCAGAACGAGCGCCTCGTGATGGGCGCCATGGCCATGGGCGAAGCCTCCGGGGCGCTCGCGCTGACCCTGCGCTACGTGCGCCAGCGGCAAGCCTTCGGCAAGTCGCTGTGGGAGCAGCAGGCGATCCGCCAGCGATTGGCCACCCTGGCCGCGCAGGTGGAGGCCGGGCGCCAGCTCGTCTACCATGCCGCGTGGCTGGACGCGCAGGGCCGAGATGCGGTGCGCGAGGTCTCCATGGTCAAGGCCTTCTGCGGCGAGTTGGTCAACCGCGTCATGTACGACTGCCAGCAGTTCCACGGGGGCTTCGGCTACATGCGCGAGGCGGCCATCGAGCGCATGGTGCGCGATGCCCGGGTGCAGGCAGTGGGCGGCGGCGCCACGGAGGTGATGCTGGAGGAGGTGGCCAAGCGTCTCGACCCCGACCGGCTGTGAGCCGGCGGCGCGGTCTGCTGTCGGCAACAGCAGACCCCTCGCTGCGCTCGGGGTGACAAGCCGCTGTCATTTCGAGCGCAGCGAGAAATCTGCTGTTTGTGCCGTGCAAATGCCGACCTAAAACCCGGGCAACCCGCTGTGCGCCCCTGTCACTACCGATCCCCACCGCCCCGGCTTGCTCCCCCCGCCCCGCGTGGGTATGAATGGGGGACAGCTTCCACCGTATCGTCCGGGCGATCCCCGCAGCCAGCTCTCCGGGAACACCGGCGCCCGCGCGCATTGCGCCGCGGGGTCGGGCGTTGGGCCGGGCTGCAGGCCGCCGGAACCATTGCCTTTGCACCAGGAGAACGCATGGATTTGGGAATCAAGGGGAAGATCGCGCTCGTAACGGCGGCCTCCAAGGGGTTGGGCCGCGGCTCTGCCGAGGCGCTGGCCGCCGAGGGCTGCCGAGTGGCCATTTGCGCGCGCACCCAGGCAGATGTGGACCGGGTGGCCGGTGAGATCGCTGCCAAGACCGGCGCCGAGGTGGTGCCCTTCGTGGCGGACATGTCCAAGGCCGCGGACATCGACAAGCTGCTGGCGGACGTGCGGGCCAAGTTGGGCGATCCGGACATCGTGGTCTGCAACGCCGGCGGGCCACCTCCGGGCAACTTCGCCAGCACCAAGCTGGAGCAGTTCCTGCCGGCCGTGGAACTCTCCATGATGAGCTCGATCCGGCTCACCTACGGCACCATCGAGGCCATGAAGGCCAAGGGCTGGGGCCGCATCGTGTACATCACCTCGGTTTCGGTGAAGCAGCCCATCCCGTACATCCTGCTCTCCAACACGGCCCGCGCGGGGCTCACCGGCTTCATGAAGACGGTGGCGCGCGAGGTGGCCGCGACCGGCGTCACGGTCAACGCTGTGCTGCCGGGCGCGCACGAGACTGACCGCATCCGCCAGACGGTGCAGAAGGAGGCCGAGCGCAAGGGTACCTCCATGGAGGAAGAGCTGCAGGCGCGAGCGTCCGAGGTGCCCATGAAGCGGATGGGCGACGCGGGCGACTTTGGAGCCGTGGTTGCCTTCGTGTGCTCGCAGCAGGCCAAGTTCGTAACGGGCGAGAACGTGCTGGTGGACGGCGGCGCCTACGCCGGGCTCGTCTAGCACAGCCGCAAGCCTCCAGGCCGGTGGCTGCCAAGCCCCGCCGGAGGAGGGCAGAGCGGAGCAGGGTGGCCGCGCTGCCTGCCTCCATGGAATCCCAACATCCGGGTGTGCCGCTCCCCGGGGCTCCGGCCTCGGGCGGTGGCGCCCCACCCCCAAACGCACCTCAGCGGAACGCGAGAGCCATGAGCGGTAACGACCAACCCCGCCGCATGACCGGCGGCCAGGCCCTGGTGGAGTGCATCGCCCAGGAGGGCGTGCGCCACGTGTTCAATGTACCGGGCGAAAGCTACCTGGGCGCGCTGGACGCCTTCTACGACCACCCGGAGATCCGCCTGGTGACCAACCGCCAGGAAGGCGGGGCCTGCTACATGGCCGAGGCATACGCCAAGGCAACCCGCAGCGTGGGCGTGTGCTTCGTCACGCGCGGGCCGGGTGCCACCAACGCCAGCATCGGCGTGCACTGCGCGGCGCAGGATTCCACCCCGCTCGTGCTGTTCGTGGGTCAGGTGCCGCGCATCAACCGGGGTCGCGAGGCGTTCCAGGAAATGGACTATGAGCGCTTCTTCGGCTCCGTCGCCAAGTGGGTGATGGAGGTGGACCGCGCGGAGAAGGTGCCCGAGGTGACCCGGCGCGCCTTCCACATCGCGCGCAGCGGGCGCCCCGGGCCTGTGGTGGTGTCGCTGCCGGAGGACATGCTGGTGGAGACGGCGGACGTGTACATTCCCCCGCCGGTGCCGAATACCCTGCCCCACCCCGATCCCGCGCTGATCGCCGACCTGTGCGGCCGCATCAACCGCGCGGCGCGCCCCGTGCTGTTGGTGGGCGGGGGCATTCAGTACGCGCGGGCCCGCACGGCACTGGTGGCCTTCGCGGAGCGCTTCCAACTCCCCGTGCTGACGAGTTGGCGCCGCAACGACGCCTTCCCCAACAGCCACGCCCAGTACGTGGGGAACCTGGCGCTGGGCAAGTCACCCGGGCAGGACCTGGTGCGCGAGTCCGACTTGGTGGTGGTGGTGGGTGACCGGCTGTCCGAAATCACCACGGGCGACTATCGTCTGCCGTTGCCCGGCCAGCCGCTCGCGCAGATCGATATCGACCCTGCCGTGATCGGCCGCAACTTCCCGCCGCAGCTTGCCATCATCTCCGACGCGCGGCTGGCCCTGGAGGCGGCCCTGGCCCAGCCGGCCAGTCCGGCCGCGGGCCGCGCCGAGTGGATCGGCAAGGGCCGCAAGGCCTACGAGGCCTTCGTGACCCTGCATCCACGCCAGGCGGAGCACGTGGCGCAGGAGACAGTCATTGCGGAGCTGCAGGCCCGCTTGCCGGCCGATGCCATCCTCACCGTGGATGCCGGCAACTTCTCGGCCTGGGTGCAGCGCAACTACATCTACGACGCGGAGGATTCCCTGCTCGGCCCCACCGTGGGCTCCATGGGCTATGCCATGCCGGCGGCCATCGGCGCCAAGCTGGCGCACCCGGATCGCGTGGTGGTGGGCACCTGCGGGGACGGCGGCTTCATGATGACCGTGCAGGAGCTGGCCACGGCCGTGCAGTTCGGCGCCAACATCGTGCAGCTCGTGTTCAACAACGGCTCCCTGGGCACCATCCGCATGCACCAGGAGCGGGACTACCCCGAGCGCGTGGTGGGCACGGAACTGGTGAACCCGGACTTCGCCGCGCTGGCCCGAGCCTATGGCGCCGTGGGCCTGCGCGTGGAGAAGAGCGCGGACTTCGGCCCGGCCCTGAAGGAGGCGCTGGCCGCGGGCAAGCCCGCCGTGCTCGATATCCTGGTGGACAAGGAGAACATCTCCATCGGCGCCACGCTCTCGGAGATTCGCGCCGGCAAGCTGGCATCCAAGCGCAAGCCGGCGAGCTAACGCGTCAGGCTGGAGCGGGCGAGATTCGCGCGTCAGCCCTTGGTGACTTTCGGGCGGTTGGCGCCGGTGCCCGGCTGTGCTCGCAGGAGCGCGATGGCCAGCACCACAATCCACAACATGGAGACGTAGACGTTCACGCGCTCCTCAATCCCGATCCAAGGGGTCGGCAGGTTCGCGGCGATCCGCGGGCCTTGCTGAGCCGTCAACGCGCCGAAGACGAGCAGGATCACGATTGTTGCGATGGAGTAGATGCGAAAGCCCTTGCCGAGTGCCGCCGCCCCGAAGCCGATGCTTAGCAGGATCAGCAGCACGATGGCGGCCGCGTCGGCGATATGCAGGACATCGGTGGCCGACACCCCGGCGCCGCGTTGGTGCATGGGCATGGATATCAATCCCGCCCATCCGACCACTGCCCACACAATCAGCAGGATGCCCACGATGCGCAGGGAGCGCTTGCCGTCGGCCGATGCCCATACACCGACGCCGAACGCGATCGTGAGCGCGTCAAAGAAGGAGAAGAGCACAACCAGGACCAGTCTCGTCGGGGCGCCGATGGCCATCAGCTCACTGATGGTCTGGTGTGCGTAGCTGTAATCCTGCCAAAGCATAGCGGTGAGGATGTCCCCACCGACATAGACCACTGCGGCGAACACACCGCACAGCAGGAGCACCGTGCGTCCCAGCTTTTGCGCCTGTGGGGCGCTGCCTGCCTGAATTGCTGCTGGATCCATGGTGGTTCCCCGTGGCTGTATGTCCCGACGGCGGCCTTGGGCGCAACCGTCCACGCCTATGCCCGACCGTGATACGGGTCGGGGTCGCCAATCGAGCGATACATCGCGTCCCGCAGTGCCTGGTCGCGGGGATCGATCAGGTAGGTGCCCATCTGATTGGTGACATATCCGTATCCGATCTGAGCCTCTGGGTCTGCAAACCCGAAGGAGCCCCCCGCTCCTGGTGTACCGAAGGCGCCTGGATGGCCGAAGGGCACGTCATCGTGTGGTTTCAGGAACCCGAGCGAGTACCGCGCCGGCACCTTCAGGGCGTGATCGTAGAAGCCGTGCAGGGGCGGAACCGCCGGTGCCATGAGCTCCTTCAGCGTCTCCTCTCGCAGCCCCAGCCGGTCGCCACCGGTCGCGAACTGTCCGTATGCCTGGGAAATTCCGCGGGCCGTGCCGACACCGCCGCCCGAAGGGATCTCGAAATTCCGGGCGTAGATGCGCGCCTCATCCAACGGCCAGAGAGACGCCCAGAGGGCGCGGCGAATGAGCGACCACGGGTTCATCGCGGCCAGGGTCAAGGCGGCGGGCACCGTGAAGAATGCCCGCGCCATGTTGGCGGGCTTCAGCGTCGCCAACCGGGAATTGGGAATCTCCTCGGGCAGGCGGATATAGAACTCCGCGCCCAGGGGGCTTGCGATCTCGTCCTGAAAGTACTGGCCCAGGCTGCGATGCCAGGGATCGACGCGCCGCAGCAGCTCGCTCTCGTAGAATCCGAGGGTGAGCGCATGGTACCCCTGGCACGTCCCCGGCTCCCACGCCGGCTTCTGCCGGGCCAGGATGACCGCCAGCCGGTCCAGGTCGGCGATCACCGCACGATCCGGCGGTTCGTCCAGGGCTGCCAGCCCAGCTTGGTGCGACAGAAGCTGCCGCACGGTGATGGCTTCCTTGCCCTGCTGCGCGAACTCCGGCCAGTAGGTGCTGACGCGCTCGTCGTAGTCGAACAGCCCCCGCGAATGCGCAAGCGCCAGGGCGAGACCGGCCAGCCCCTTGGTGGTCGAGAAGACGATCACCATTGTGCCCGCTTCCCACGGTTCGCCCGTCGCCCTGTTCCGGATGCCGCCCCACAGGTCGACGACCTTCTCGCCGCGGTAGTAGACGCAGCAGGCCGCTCCCAGCTCACCGCGGCGCTCGAAGTTCTCGACGAAAGCATCCCGCATGGCCTCGAACCCCGGCTTGACGGTTCCCGATATGGCATTGGCCGTGGGCGGGGTTGTGGCTTGTGCTGTCAGTGGGTTCATTGCGCACGCACCCTGTCGGCATGGCCGGACAGCATCTGCTGCCGCTCGCGTGCGTCATCGCGCCCGGCCATGGTACGCGCCCATCTCCCCGGTTCGACATGTCCCGACCCATTATACCATACACCCCTGACGGAATGCCCCTTTTGCCCAGGCCGTGGGACGCAAGCGCCGCTGCCACACGCGCCCAGGGAACCACGGCCGTTCCTGTCGGGGCGCGGCGCGTTGTGCTATGAGCGAGGCATGAAGCGCCTTTCCCAATTTGCCTGCCCCGAGAGGAGACGATGATCACGCTGTATGGGATTACCCGTTCGCGCGCGCTGCGCTGCCTGTGGATGCTGGAGGAGCTGGGCCTGGAATACCGGCGGGAGCTGGTGGCGCAGGCGGATGTGAAGAACCCGGACTACCTGAAGATCAACCCCAACGCCCACATTCCGGCGCTGGACGACAATGGGCTGATCCTATTCGAGTCCCTGGCGATCAACCTGTATCTGGCGGACAAGTACGCGGAGCAGGCCGGCACGGGGCTGTGGCCCAAGACGGCGGAGGACCGCGGGCGCTGCTACCAGTGGAGCATCTGGGCCATGACGGAGCTGGAGGGTCCGGCGTTGGAGGTGCTGCAACACCGCGCCCTGCTGCCCGAGGACAAGCGCGACGCCGGCGCCGCGCAGAAGGCGGAGCAGCGCTTGGCCAAGCCGCTGGGCGTGCTGAACGCCGCCCTGGCCGAGCGGCCGTACCTGCTGGGCGACGCCTTTACCGTGGCGGACCTCAACGTGTCCTCGGTGGCCAACTGGGTGGAACGCGCCAAGGTGCCCCTGGCGCCCTACCCGAAGATGGAGGACTGGCTGAAGCGCTGCATGGAGCGCCCCACCTTCCGCCAGGCGCTCAAGGCCTAGACTGTGTTTTGAAAAGCATTTCGGCCATGGGGGCTTTGCCCGCACCCCCCACCAGGGAGCGAAGCTCCCTGGACCCTATTTGCGGGTAGGCCCGCACCGGCCTTAGTTAGGGTCCGCATTGGGGGCGCGGGGGCCCTCGGCCCCCGCATTGGAATTCTTGTGTTCTTGAGCGGCCCAGCCGCCTAAGAACCGATTCCTGGGCAGTGCTTGGTAGCAGTTGCCCACCGGCCTGTGTGGAGGGGTGAGGGACAGTCGCTTCCCTTGACCCCTTGAGTACAGGACGTTGGGCCGCGTGCCCGCCTACTTGGCGGCGGCGAGCGCCGCGGCGTAGTTGGGCTCCTGCGTGATGTCGGGCACCAGCTCCACGTACTTCACCGTGTCGTCCGACCCGGCCACGATCACCGCGCGGGCCATCAGCCCCGCCAGTGGCGTATCGGCCAGCGCTACGCCATAGCGCTCGGCGAAGCCGTTGTCGCGCAGGTCGGAGAGCGTCGTCACCTTGTCCACCCCTTCCGCCGTGCAGAAGCGCTTCTGCGCGAAGGGCAGGTCGCGGCTCACCACCAGCACTTCCACGCCGGGGATCGAGGTCGCTTCCTGGTTGAAGCGCTTGGTTTCCGTCGCGCACACGCCTGTATCCAGCGACGGCACGGTGAGGATGATCTTGGTCTTGCCGCTGTAGTCCTGCTTGGTCACCGCGGAAAGATCGGCCTTGACCAGACTGAAATCGGCCAGCTTGTCTCCCACCGCGGGCAGCTTGCCCTTGAGCGTCGCCGGGCTGCCCTTGAATGCCGTACCCATACCTGCCTCCTTGCACAAATGTCAGAAGGGAAGAGAAACGCGCCGGGGACCTGAGCCCCCGCAAATGCGCTGCAATTCAACAGGATAGCGCGGCGTGCCGATGGCGCCAAGCCCCGGCTACTGAGGGCTCAGTCCGCCTCGTCAGTGGAGACGATCTGTGCGAAGCGCGCCAGGGCGCCGAGGGAGGCCTTGTGCACCACGTCATGGGGGATGGTGTCGCTGCCCACAACCAAGTCCTTGGCGGCGCAGGCATCCTGGAAGAAGCGCACCTTGTAGCCGCGGGCGTAGGCCTCGCGCGTGGTGGTGTCGCAACACATCTGGGTCATGAAGCCGCACACATCCAGCGCGAGGATGTCGTTGCGCTGCAGGTAGTCCTGCAGCCCGGTATCCTGGAAGGAGGAGGGGTGCGCCTTGGTGAACAGCGGATCGTCCGGCCGCACGTCCAACTCCGCGTGCAGCTCGCCGCCGTGCGAGCCTTTGGCGAACACGGGGGCACCTGGCGGTGTGACGTGCTGGATGAACACGACGGGCTCCTGGCGCTCCCGCGCGCGCTCGATCAGGCGTTGGATTTTCGGCAGCGTCGCGACCGCAGCGGGCAACGCCCACACACCGCCCGGAAAGTAGTCGTTCTGCACGTCGATGACGATCAGGGCCCGTTTGCTCATGGCGCTCCGTGGAGAAGGGAAATGGGGTGCCGGGGGCATCCGCCCGGCGTATGTCGCCATTGCTAGGGAATCGCCGCCGGGATGTCAAAGCCAGCGCTGCACGCACGGCAGCAGACCCGCCTGCCTGAGGAGGGCTCCGCAAGGGCTCGTCCCGACGGCGGACGTTTGGAACCTAGCGGCGCCACATCTCGGGCAGGATGAATACGTAGAGAGTCATCAGCTCCAGCCGCCCCAGCATCATGGCGGCCATCAGCACCCACTTGTCCAGCGCGGGCAGCGGGGCATAGGTGGCCGAGGGCCCCAGGGCATCCAGGCCCGGACCCACACCGCCCATGGCGGAGGCCACCCCGCCCAGCGCGGTGGGAATCGAGTTGCCGGTGAGCGTCAGGATCAACGAGGCTGCCCCCAGCGTGGACATGTACAGGAAGAAGAACACGAAGATCGTCTTCAGCACGGCGGGTTCCACCCGCTGCCGGTCCAGCTTGTTGAGCATGGACAGCCGGGGGTGGATCAGGTTCAGCAGTTCCATGCGGATGGACTTGAACAGCAGCAGTACCCGCACTTCCTTCAGGCCGCCCGCCGTGCTGCCGGCGCAGCCACCGACGATCATCAGGTAGAGCATGATCATCTGCGGGCCGGGGCCCCAGGGCACGTAATCGTCCGAGGCGAAACCCGTGGTGGAGCCGATGGACACCACCTGGAAGGTGGACTTGGTGAGTGCCTTGAATGGCGCGTAGTCCATCTTGAAGATCAGGTACACCGCCAGCCCCAGCGAGCACACCACCAGAATCGCCGTATAGAAGCGCCATTCCTCGCTGCTGAAGTGGGGCCACTGCCGCCCGCGGGAGTGCAGCACGCGGTAGTGCAGGGCCATGTTCAGGGCGCCCAGGTACATGAACAGGATGATCGTCCACTCGATCGCCGGGCTGTGGAAGCCCGTGATGGAGTCCGCGTGCGTGCCGAAGCCCCCAGTGGCGATGGTCGCCATGGCGTGGTTGACCGCATCGAAGAAGGTCATGCCCAGCGCCCACAGCGCCAGGGTCTCCGCCACGGTCAGCAGGAAGTAGACCGACCACAGCGCCACTGCGGTATCCCGCAGGCGCGGCGTGAGCTTCTCCGTGGACAGGCCGGAGGACTCCCGCTTGTAGAGCTGCATGCCCCCAACGCCCAGCGAGGGCAGGATCACCAGCACGAAAATCAGGATGCCCATGCCCCCCATCCAGTGGGTGAGGCTGCGCCACATCAGGATTCCGTGCGAGAGCTTGCTGTAGTCCACCAGGATGCTGGCGCCCGTGGTGGTGAAACCGGACACGGATTCGAAGATGGCATCGGTGATGCTACCCGTGGTGCCGGTCATCATGAACGGTATGGCGCCGACCAGGGACACCACGCACCAGCCGCTGCTCACGATGACGAATCCGTCCCGCTCCCGCACCTCGTCCTGGGTGCGGAAGCCGAAGAACATCACCACGCCCGCGACGATGGCGATCAGCGCCGCGCGCAGCAGCGCGGGCCAGTCCGACTCGCCGTAGCCGTAGCTCACCGCCGCGGGGACGAGCTCCACCAGGCCGGTGAGGATCACCAGCAGGCCCAGCACCATCACCAGCAGGCGAGCTCTCATCGGATCGGGGTGTGCGGAAAGAGCATGGATGGGAGCCGCTCAACGGCGGGCTGCCGCAAGAGGCGGCCGGCGGCGGGGAGAGTCATCGGTGCAACGTGTGAGGCATGGGCTGCAAGGGTTGGGGGCACCGGCTGGTGTCCGGACGCGGAGATGGTAGCATAGTGGAGCCGCTGGGCAACCGGGATCGCCGCAGTATCCCCACCACGGGATGCCCCGGGGCCTGAGCCATCACCATTGGAGCCGGCATGAGCGAATCGCAACCCGACATGGACTTCTGGCGCGCTCGTTACCGTGAAGGGCGCACCCCGTGGGACCTGGGGGATGTCAGCGTCCCCGTCCGCATGCTTGTGAAACGCTGGTTTCCGCCGCAAGGTCGCGTGCTGGTGCCCGGCTGCGGACGTGGCCACGAGGCATTGTTCCTGGCCGAGCAAGGGTACGACGTGACCGCCCTCGACCTAGCCCCGGAGCCGCTGGAGCACCTGGACGAGCAGGCGCGCAAGCGGGGCCTGCACCTCAATATCCGCCAGGGCGATATGTTCGCGCTGCCCGCCGAGGACGACGGCGCGTACGACGTGTTCCTGGAGCAGACCTGCCTCTGCGCCGTGAATCCTGCCTTGCACCACGACTACGAGGCGTTGGCGCACCGTGTGCTGCGACCGGAGGGGCAATTCCTGGCTGTGTTCATGCGCGTGCCCTGGGAGAGCGGCCCTCCCTTCGATATCCCACCGGAGCAGGTGTGGGGACTGTTCCCGCCGGAGCGCTGGGAGCGCGAGGGGCCGTACCCGGTGGAGCCGCCCAACCCCGCGCGGCCCGGCCCGGAATACCTGGCGCGGATGGTGCGGCGCGGCTGAGCACCGCGCCACGGTCCGGGTGATCGACGCCGCCTCAACGGGCGGCGCTGGCCGGCACGCGGTGTGCCAGCCGTTTGACGAGCTTCACGCCGCCGCCGAAGATCTTCTTGAAGCGGCGCTTTTCCCTGGCGTAGTCATCCACCACCTCGATCTTCTTCAGGTCCCAGAAGTCGTTGCGGACGTAGCGGATGGTGCCGATGTAGACGGCTTTGTCGCCCGGACGGGCGTCCACCACCAGATCGGTCTGCAGCACCCTCAGATCGTAGGCCACCTTGTCCGTGTTCATCTTGAGATAGATGTACAGGCCATTCACGTAGGCCGGGTGATTGGTGGTAGGTGCGTAAAACGTCTTGCCGAAGTCGTGGCTCACGTACTCCGTGTTGCCGGCGTGTGCCGTGGCATCGTTTTCCTTCGAGTAATCCACATGCTGGTCGTCGAAGACCAGCAGTGGCTTCTTGTAGTCCGTCGACGTGAAGATGCTGTTGTTGACTTCCTGCTCGTTCTTGCCGATCGGAGGGTCCAGCACCACTTGGCCCACGAGCACCGTCTGGCCGGGTTTCAGCTTGGAAATGTCCTGCGGGTGCGTGCGCAAATCCTTCAATTCCGTCGCGCACCCGGCAAACAGCAGCAGGGCAGCCAGGAGGAGCACCGGCAGCGCCCAGCGTAGCGTGCAGCGGCTCATTGCTTGCCCCCCTTCAGTGTGATGCCCTTGGCGAAGCTGGAGCGCACCAACAGATCGTGCCAGCGCGTGCCCTTGGTGGCGGGCAGCACCTTTTGCACCACCTCGGCGGGTGTCGGCTTATCTATCGACTTCAGATCGAACTTGTCCTGCTCGAAGAAGCCCGTTTTCGCCTCTTTATACTTGAAGGCGCCCAGGTAGTAGATGCCCGGCTTCTTGACCACCAGGCGCATGCTGGTGCCGGGGTCGTATTCGATCGGTTCCGAGCAGACCAGAGTGTTGGCGCAGAACATGCTCCAGTGGCGTCCGCCAAATTCCGATAGGATGTACGATCCCGCCTGGACATTCTCCAGGTAGAACGCGCCATCCTGCACCCGCATCCAGTGGTCGGGCTCCTTGCGCTGGTTGTGACCCACCTCCTTCAGCAGCGCCCAATCCATAGGCACGTCGGCGTCGGCCATGTCGACATACCCGAACACGAACGAGGACTTGGCGTCCTTGACTTCCTTCACTTCCTTGTCGACGGAGGTTCCCCCGCCTCCGACATACGTGCATCCCATCAGTACTGTCAGTGCCAGCAGCAGAATTGCCTGCGTGATCACTCGATAGTGCATTGCGAAACTCCTTTATTCTCGTCCGCCCATGGAAGCAAGCAAAGGCCACACAACCTTCCGGAATCGCATGCGACCCCGTTTGTGCGCGGCAGCGGTGTTATCGGAAGCCGCCGTACCTGTAAACGAATCATCACGTGAATGGTTCCGAAAATACGCAATAAAATAACTGATATTGGCGTTCACAAAATTGAGCAAAATCGCAGCGTATTTCACCAACCAATCGCGACACAGGCTTAGCCAAAGATCCTTTGAAATCGGCGCTTGGCATGCGCAACACGATTGGCTGACCGGCCGTGGCGGCCCGTCCATGCCGGACGTACGACGGCACCTGCCCTGCGGATGAACGCCCCGGTGGCGGATCGGCGCCTTGCTCGGTGCCGGGATGGTCACGGAATGTGGCGCAGCCCTGCCCAATGGCCCTTGCATGCCCCCATTGTTATCTGGCATACAACCCGCTCGCCCCTTTCCCGCGATGATCGGCACGGCACATCTCGTCGCGGTGTCGATTCACGGCGGGTGAAGGTTCGCCGGGGGCTGGCGACCGGATTTCGGACGCGGATCACGGCTTCGGCGCCGGATCGTGGCTTGACTAATCCCGCCGCTCACAGTAACGGAGTATGCTTGCATTGACGGCGCGGTACCCTTGGGGGGGTGCCAGCAACCGCTTGGGGATCTTAGGCAATGGAAACAACCACCGGCACCGCCGGGGTCGACCAGACCTTTCCGGCCCTGCTGCAGCACACCACGCAACGCCTCGGCGACAAGGCCGTGGCGATCCGCGAGAAGGACTACGGCATCTGGCAGTCCTACACTTGGCGCCAGGTGAGTGAGGAGGTGCGCCAGTTTGCACTGGGCCTAGCCTCGCTAGGCTTCAAGCGGGGCGACCGCATTTGCATCGTGGGCGACAACCGGCCGCAGCTCTACTGGGGCATGCTGGCCGCGCAATGCCTGGGTGGCGTGCCGGTGCCGCTCTACCAGGACTCCATCGAGCGCGAGATGGAGTTCATCGTGGAGCACGCCGAAGCGCGTTTCGCGCTGGTGGAAGACCAGGAGCAGGTGGACAAGTTCCTGGCCATCAAGGCCAACTGCCCCACGCTGGAAGATGTGGTCTACAAGGATCCGCGCGGGATGCGGCATTATCAGTTCGACTACTTGCAGAGCTTTGAGACGGTGCTGGAGCGCGGGCGGGCCTTTGAGCAGGAGCACCCGGGCTATTTGGAACAGGAGATGGCCAAGGTCGCCCCGGACGATGTGGCGGTGATGCTGTACACCTCCGGCACGACCGGCCGCCCCAAGGGCGTGATGCTCACGCACCGCAACTTCATTGCCACGCTGGAAAACGTGAAGGCCTTCGAGGGCCTGAAGGACGACGAGTCGTACTTGGCCTACCTGCCCATGGCCTGGGTGGGAGACTTCTTCTTCTCCGTGGGCATGGCGTTGGTCGGCGGGTACACGGTGAACTGCCCGGAAAGCAGCGCCACGGTGATGCAGGACTTGCGCGAGGTGGGGCCGACGTACTTCTTCGCCCCGCCGCGCATCTGGGAGAACCTGCTCACCACGGTGATGATCCGCATGGACGACGCGGGCTGGATCAAGCGCCGCATGTTCCATCACTTCATCAACCTGGCCGCATCGCTGCAAAAGAAGCGCGCGGCAGGGAAGCAGCCCTCACTGCTGGAGCGCTTGCGTTACGGCCTGGGCAACGTGCTGGTCTACGGCCCGCTGAAGGACAACTTGGGCCTGTCCCGCGTGCGCATCGCATATACGGCCGGCGAGGCCATTGGCCCGGAAATCTTCGAGTTCTTCCGATCGCTGGGCATCAATCTCAAGCAGCTCTACGGGATGACCGAAGCCAGCGTGTTCATCTCACTGCAGAAGAACAACGAGGTGCGCTCGGATACCTGCGGCGTGCCCGTGCCGGGCGTAGAGATCCGCATCTCCGACGAGGGCGAGGTGCTCTTCCGCAGCCCCGGGGCCTTCAAGGGCTACTTCAAGAACGAGGAGGCCACGCAGGAGACCATCGTGGACGGCTGGGTGAAAACCGGGGACGCCGGCTTCATCGATCACGACGGACACCTGCGCATCGTCGACCGGGCCAAGGACGTGAGCAAGCTGCACGACGGCACGCTGTTCGCGCCCAAGTTCATCGAGAACAAGCTCAAGTTCTCCCCGTACATCAAGGAGGCGGTGGCCATCGGCCAGGACCGGGCCCATGTGACCTGCCTCATCAACATCGATCCGGAATCGGTCGGGAACTGGGCCGAGCGGCGCAACCTCGCCTATTCCAGCTATACCGACCTTTCCCAGAAGCCCGAGGTGCTCGATCTGGTGGACGCCGAGGTGCGGCGCGTCAACGCCTCGCTGAACGAAGAGGAGTTGCTCAAGGGCGCGCAGATCCACCGCTGGCTGATCCTGCACAAGGAACTGGACCCGGACGACGAGGAGATCACGCGTACGCGCAAGGTGCGTCGCCGCTTCGTCGCGGAAAAGTACAAGGTGCTCATCGACGCACTCTATGCCGACGCGGATCACGTCGAGACCGAAGCCAAGGTCACCTTCGAGGACGGCCGCGAGGCTTTGGTGCGGGCGGATATCCGCATTCGCACCGTGACCCCCAACGGCCACGCCTGAACCACGCGCGGAGACAGTCCCCAGGTGGAATCCATGCAGCGCAGCGAGGGCTCCGGCCCCCCGGACGCGACGGCAGCCCCGCGCCGTCAGTTCTCCGAAATCATGCTCAAGGTGGAAGAGGTCAGCCTCAGCTTCGGTGGGCTGAATGCGCTCTCCGGCATCTCCTTCGAGGTGCGCAAGGGTGAGGTGCTT
The DNA here is from genome assembly GCA_035266845.1 of bacterium. Classification (GTDB taxonomy): domain Bacteria; phylum SAR324; class SAR324; order SAR324; family JACQKK01; genus DATFMP01. The sequence continues at coordinate 899 of DATFMP010000027.1, read as the reverse complement.
GCCATCATTGGCCCCAACGGCGCCGGCAAGAGCTCGATGCTGAACGTCATCAACGGGTTCTACTGGCCGCAGAAGGGGCGCATCACCTACAAGGGGGTCACACGGCCCCACATGCGGCCCCATGAGGCGGCTGCTTCGGGCATCGGGCGTACCTTCCAGAACATCGCGCTGTTCCGCGGCATGACGACCCTGGACAACATCATGACGGGCCGCAACCTGCTGATGCGCAAGAACCTGCTGTGGCAGGCGCTGCACTGGGGGCCCGCCCGGCGCGAGGAGATCGAGCACCGCCAGTTTGTGGAGCGGCTGATCGACTTTCTGGAGATTCAGGACATCCGCAGGACCCCCGTGGGGCGCCTGCCCTATGGGCTGCAGAAGCGCGTGGAGTTGTGCCGCGCACTGGCGATGGAGCCTGACCTGCTGCTGCTGGACGAGCCCATGGCGGGCATGAACGTGGAGGAGAAAGAGGACATGTGCCGCTTCATCCTCGACGTCAATGCGCAGTTCGGCACCACGATCGCGCTGATCGAACACGACATGGGTGTGGTCATGGATTTATCCGATCGCGTCCTCGTCCTCGACTACGGCAGGCAGCTGGCCGACGGTGTTCCGGCCGACGTGCGCGCCAACCAGGACGTAATCGATGCTTACCTTGGAGTCCCGCATGAATAGGGGGTACCGCTAATGATGTTCTTTATCGAGGTAACACTGAGCGGGCTGATGGCCGGCGTCATGTACTCGCTGGTGGCGTTGGGCTTCGTGCTGATTTTCAAGGCTTCCGGGATCTTCAACTTTGCCCAGGGCGTAATGGCGTTGTTTGCCGCGCTGACCCTGGTCGGCCTGATGGAGAAGTTCAATTTTCCGGTGTGGCTGGCCATCGTCGGCACCATCGCGGTGAT
>DATFMP010000026.1:0-20600 GCA_035266845.1 bacterium | reverse complement strand
ATGCCCGGCTCATGCCCGCCTTTGTCCGCATTCTTCCGCTGCGCCCGGCGGCCCCCTGCGGTAGGATGGTCCTGGCCGCGAAGGCGCGTCCGACGGGCCTTTGCGGGTCAGCGGAGGGAAATTGCGAAAGGAAGCCAATGCGGGTGCAGGGAGCCTGCCCGGGCCGGATTGCTTTTCCCTTTTGCCCGTTCCCTTGCTAGCCTGGGTGGATGAACGAAAGGGGTCCGCGGCGCAGGGGGGCCAGTGCCGGGGCCGAACCGACGGCCACGCGCCACACCCGCGAACCCCGCGAGACCTTTCACGAACCCCGCTCACCGGGAGACACTGCCAGATGAGAATTGTGATCGCAGCGCTGCTGGGATGCGCGCTGGTAGCCGGGCAGGCCTATGCGCAGGACAAGGGCCCGCTCAAGACCGACCAGGACAAGGTGAGCTACAGCATCGGGCTCAGCGTTGGGCACAACCTGAAGCAACAGGACATTCCGGTGGAGCCCGACAAGTTCATGCTGGGTCTGCGCGATGCCCTGGGCGGGGGCAAGCAGCTCCTGACCGATAAGGAAGTGAAGGAGGTGCTCTTCGCCTTCCAGATGGACCGCCGTGCCAAGGCCAAGGCCGCGCACGACAAGGAGGCCACCGAAAACAAGAAGAAGGGCGAGGCCTTCCTGGCGGCCAACAAGAAGAAGAAGGGCGTGCACACCACGGCCAGCGGGCTGGAGTACAAGGTCATCAAGCAGGGCACCGGCGCGACGCCCAAGCCGGACAGCCTGGTGACCGCCCACTACAGGGGCACGCTGCTGGACGATACGGTGTTCGATAGCTCCTACGATCGCGGCCAGCCGGCGCAGTTTCCGGTCAGCGGCGTCATCCCGGGCTGGACGGAGGCGCTGCAGCTCATGAAGGTGGGCAGCAAGTACCGCGTCTGGATTCCGCCGGATCTCGCCTACGGCGAGCGCGGGGCGGGCGGCAAGATCGGCCCCAACGAGACGCTCGTGTTCGACATCGAGCTGCTCAAGGTGGAAGCACCCGGCAACGAGAAGAAGAAGTAGTCGCACCGCCCTTTTGCGTGACCCGCCGCATCCGGGCGGGTCGCCGCCGTCCCCAGGCGGCAGAGCCTGGGCCGCCGCGGAAGCGGGCGCATCAGTCGCCCGCGTGGCGTGCCGCCGCCGGCCCGGCGGCGGCCGGCGGGGCGCTGGTCAGGCCCTGTTCCTCCATCCAGCGCGCCAGCACCTGCGCCTCGTGAGGTGTGAGGAAGAGCCCCAGCTTGCTGCGGCGCCACAGCACGTCCTCGGCGCTGCGGGCCCATTCGTGGCTCACCAGGTAGCGCACCTCGCATTCGTACAGCCCGCCACCAAAGGGCCGCCCCAGGCCCTCCAGGCTCGTCGCATCGCCCAGCGCCCGCTCCACCCGCGAGCCATAGGCCCGCGCCAGGCGCCGCGCCAGATCCGCCGGCAGCCAGGGCCGCCGCGCCCGTAGCGCCGCCAGGAAGCCGTCGAAGTCCCCGCCGGGCAGATCGCCGCCGGGCAGGGGCGTGCGGTCGGTCCACGCCGGCCCCGCGGCCGGGAACCACGGCCGCAGCTTGTCCAGCGCGCGCTCGGCCACCTGCCGGTAGGCGGTGATCTTGCCGCCGATCAGCGAGAGCAGGGGCGCCACGTCGGGGCCACCCTCCAGCTCCAGCACGTACTCGCGGCTGATGGCCGAGGGGTCGCTCTCGTCGTCGTTGTACAGGGGCCGCACGCCCGCGTAGCTCCACACGACGTCCCGTGTGTCCACCGGCCGCGCCAGGTAGCGGTTCACCGCCTCGCAGAGATAGGCCACCTCGCCGGGCGTGCACTCCGCCTGGGCCGGATCGCCATGGAACGGCACGTCCGTCGTGCCGATGAGGCTGAAGCGCTCGAGGAAGGGGATGATGAAGACCACCCGCCCGTCCGTGTGCTGCAGGATGTAGGCATGGTCGCCCGCGTGCAGGCGCGGCACGACGATGTGGCTGCCCTTCACCAGCGCCAGGTGCCGGTAGTCGCGCTGGGCGAAGCCCTGCTGCATCACCTGCCCGATCCACGGCCCCGCCGCGTTGACCAGCGCGCGGGCCCGCACGGTGCGCGTGCCGCCGGCCACGGTGTCCTCCAGCGTGGCCACCCAATAGCCGCCTTCGCGCCGGGCCCCGGCAAAGCGGGTGCGCGTGAGGATCGTCGCCCCACGCTCGGCGGCGCCCAGCGCATTGAGCACCACCAGCCGGCTGTCGTCCACCCAGCAGTCCGAGTACGCGAAGCCCCGCCGCACGCGCGCCGCCAGCGGGGCGCCCTCCGGCGTACCGGGCAGGCGCAGGCCCCGCGAGCCGGGCAGCCGGTGCCGCCACGTCAGGTGATCGTAGAGGAACATGCCCACGCGGATCATCCAGGCCGGACGCAGCGTGCGGTCGTGCGGCAGCACGAAGCGCAGTGGCCAGATGATGTGCGGCGCCACGCCCAGCAGCACCTCGCGCTCCGCCAGGGCCTCGCGCACGAGGCGAAACTCGTACTGCTCCAGGTAGCGCAGGCCGCCGTGGATCAGCTTGCTGCTGGCCGAGGAAGTACCGCTGGCCAGGTCCGCCTGCTCGCACAGCAGCACGGAAAGCCCGCGGCCCACGGCATCGCGGGCCACGCCGACGCCGTTGATGCCGCCGCCGATGATCAGCAGGTCGATGGGATCGCGTTCCGGCATGCCTGTCGCTCCGCCATGGTAGGGTGCCCCTCGCTCCCATCCTAGCATGGCCGCCCACCGCCGGAAGAGGGGCCCCCGCGGCGGCGCCATCGCCTGCCGCCTGCCGCAAGCCATCGGCGCCGATGCCGCAACGATCTGATATTGAAATAAAAAGGCCATTTCATTGATTTTTCTTGCGCGCTAAGCGATACTGTCTGGGCAGGCAATTGGTGACGCGAGCGGCCGGCCCGGTTTCCGCGGCACGCGACACCGCGGGCATCAACCCGACTCAGGGATCGAGGCACGGGAGCACATGGACGCGAAGGGCGAGCAGGACATCGGCGCCTTGGTGGAGATCGCGCTGCAAGCCGATGCGACGCCAGATGACGACGCCGACCCCCTGGGGGTGCGGGAAGAAGACTACGGGCGCATGGCCAGGGCCTTCGGCCTGAGCCTGGAGCGCATGGACGAGTTGTTGCGGCCCAAAGACGGTTAATACCGCGCCGTTCCCAATGCGGCATCGACCACTGGTAAACCCTTGCAGGTCCGGCCGTCGAGGAAGAGCCGCCCCCTCCGGTATTCCTCTTGCGATGACGGGCCGGGCCTGCGGGGCCCCTCCATCGAGCGACGGCTCCCGCTTCTCATCCCTGGCAACCACGATCCGTCGCCACCCGCGATGTGGCGCATTGGCGACAGGCCGTGGCGTTCTCCCCACACCTGACGCTGACCACCCGTTCCTCCGGCATCGTCCGCACGACCCGCAAGCCCTGCCGCGGGCGGCTTCGCGCGCTGTGACTGCCCCTGGCGCAACGGTTGCAGCAGGGTGAAGGCGGAAGCGGGCAGCGGGAGACGAACACGGGGCGCACCGACCGGTGAACCGGTCAAGTTTCGCGGCCATCCCTCCGATGAGATAATAGCAACAGGAGGCTTCGTGCGGTCGCAGGCCGCCACAATGGGGCGGGGGCGGCCGCCGTCAGCGAGGAACACCATGCGCAAGACCGTTGCACTGCTGGCGCTGCTGTTGGCATATGGCACTCCCTGGGCGCGGGCCCAGGTGGCCGTGCCCGAGATCGGGCCGGTTGCCGTCCGCCTCTACGATTCGCGTGAAGCCATCACGCCCTCCAACAACATCGTGCCGGACAATCCCGCGGCACTGCAGTGGGGTGCGCCCTCGCGCATCGCCGGGGGTACGCTGAACGGGCACAAGTCCGACCAGGTAGACGGCAAATCCACCAGCTACAAGGGCACCTTCGGTGGCCTGCGCTGGGTGGAGCAGCGCACCTCCATCGCGGTGGCCGGGCTGGACTACAAGGTGGACTTTCCCGCCGGCGCCCCTACTCCGCACCTGGAACGGCACCTCTCCAGCGGCGCCATCGCGTTCAGCGTGCCCACCACCCTGGCCTGGGGCTTCGGGGTCACGCACCTGAACGCCACGACGATCCCAGGCAGCCCCGTGCAGGAGACCGATGCGCGCGGGTGGACGCTGGGCGCGTCCTGGCGGCTCAGCGAGGGCTTCTTCCTGGGCGCGGGCTACGGCAAGGAGAAGGCGACGCTCAGCAACCCGCCGCTGGCCCAAACCGGCCAGTTCGACCGGTCGCACAACATGGTCGGCATCGGGCTGCGTGGCGGTGGCACGCTGGTGTGGCACCTGGAGGTAGACCGCCTGCATCGCGACGACTACAAGGACAACACCGGCTTCGTGGTGCTCCCCGGCTACGACCAGAGCCTCTATACGGCGGAGGGCATCCTGGGCAGTTGGCTGTTCGGCTACGCCGGCTACACGATCGACGGACAGGGTCCCAACCAGTCCCGCGTGCAGGGCTACAGCGCGGACTTCGGTTACGCCCCGCTGAACGGGCTCACGCTCACCTGGCGCTACGAGAACAGCAAGCACTCCATCGCCGGCCTGCAGGTGTCCTCCGAGTCGCTGAACTCGGTGGCGCTGGCCTGGCAGTTCTGATCGCTGCGGCAACCCGGCAGACCACGCGCGAAGTCCCGCGGAGGTGCTTGCAGTGCCCGCCTCGCCGGTCCGTGCGTTCCGCCACGGCTTGCGCGCAGCGCGCGCTTTGCCCGGCCGGACGATTGGGATACGGTGCAGGTGGTAGTTCAGGGAGGCACCGGCCTGCGCCAGGCTGCGCACGAGCCGGGCCACCGCACCGTTCCAGGTGTCGCGTGACCAAGATGATGAACGTCCGCGAGGTCGCGGACTACCTCAACATCAAGCAGCGCAAGGTCTATGACCTTGTGCGCCTGGGTCGCATCCCGTGCAGCCGGGTGACGGGCAAGTGGCTCTTCCCCCAGGACCTGATCGACCGCTGGGTCGCCGGCAATATCTCGGGAGAGGCGCCCCCGCCCCCGCTGCCCGACGCACCGCCCGTGGTAGCCGGCAGCCACGACCCCCTGCTGGAATGGAGCCTGCGCGAATCGGCCTGCGGCTTGGCCCTGATGGCCGGCGGCAGCCTGGACGGGCTGCGCCGCCTGCGCGCCCACGAGGCCCAGGTCTGCGGCCTGCACGTGCTCGACCCCGCCAGCGGTGACTACAACGTGCCGGCCCTGGAGAAACTGGAGGGCGGCCGCGGGCTCGTGGCCGTCGAGTGGGCTTGGCGCTCCCAGGGCCTCGTGCTGGCACCCGGCAATCCGCTGGAGATCCGCACGGTGAAAGACCTGCGGGACAAGCACCCGCGCATCGTGGAGCGCGAGCCGGATGCCGGCACGCACCTGCTGCTGGCGCACCTGCTGCACGCGGAGGGCGTGGACCCCGAAGCCCTGAACCTGCTGCCTCGCGTGGCCCGCAGCCAGACGGACGTGGGCTTGGCCATCCTGGAGGGTCGTGCCGATGCCGGCCTCGCCGTGGAGGCCGTGGCGCACCAACTGCGGCTGGAGTTCCTGCCCCTGCACCGCGAGCGCTACGATCTGGCCATGCAGCGCCGCGCGTACTTCGATCCGCCCTTCCAGGCCCTGCTAGCCTTCACTCGCACGGACGCCTTCCGAGAACGCGCCGCGGAACTGGGAGGCTACGACGTCAGCGGGCTGGGCACCGTCCGCTTCAACGGCGCCTAGCCAGCCTGGGAAGATACGGCAGCGACCGCACAGGAGCGGGGCGGCCCCCGGCGCGATCGCTGCCGCACCAACGTGCGGGAGGCTAGTGGTTCAACTCCGCCGCATCGGGGTGGAACAGCTGCTTTCCTTTGATGCGGTACGCACCAATGTAGCGCTGACCCTCCGGCCCGATCAGCCAGTCGATAAACGCCTGGCCTTCCTTCACCTTCACGTTGGGGTGCTTGGCCGGGTTCACCAGCATCACGCCGTAGGGATTGAACAGACGCTTGTCGCCCTCCACCACGATCTTGAGACCGCGGCGGTTCTTGAAGCTGAGCCACGTGCCGCGATCGGAAATGGTGTAGGCGCCCATGGCCGCGGTGGCGTTCAGGGTAGCGCCCATGCCGCTGCCCAGCTCACGGTACCAGCTTCCCTTGACGTGCTTGATGTCCACGCCGGCGGCCTCCCACAGCTCCATCTCCTTCTTGTTGGTGCCGCTGTTGTCACCGCGGGAAGTGAAGATGGCGTGCTCACGGGCGATCTTGGCCATGGCCTTGGCCACGTCCTTCATGCCGGCGATGTGCGCCGGGTCGTTGCCCGGGCCCACGATCACGAAGTCGTTGTACATCACGTCGAAGCGCTTCACGCCTTGGCCATCGGCGATGAACTTGTTCTCGGAGGGCCGGTGGTGCACCAGCAACACGTCTGCGTCGCCATTGCGAGCGATGCGGATGGCCTGGCCGGTGCCCTTGGCCACCACGTGCACGTCAATGCCCGTCTTCGCCGTGAACTTGGGCAGGATGTAGCCAAACAGGCCGGAGTTCTGCGTGGACGTGGTGGAGGCCACGGTAATGAACGGCTTGTCGGCCGCCCGCACCGGCAGCGCGGTGTACGCCGTCAGGGCCAAGCCCGCGGCCAGCAAGCCCAGGGACAACAGAAGATTGCGGTACAGCTTCATGCCAAACCTCGCGAGGAGGGTGCGGAGTAGGATCACCACAGCAGCTCACCGCGCAGGAACGCGCGGGCCTCGGCGCTGCCGGGTGCCGTGAAGAAACGGTCGGCCGGGGCCTGCTCCAACAGGCGGCCGTGGTGCAGGAAGAGCACCTCGTCCGCCAGACGGCGGGCTTGGCCCAGGTCGTGGGTGGTCATGACGATCTTCGTGCCGGCAGCCTGGATGGCCTGAATCACCGATTCCACGGCCCGCGTCGCCGCCGGGTCCAGGTTCGCCGTGGGCTCGTCCAGGAACAGCACCTCGGGCCGCAGGGCCCAGGCGCGCGCCAGCGTGAGGCGCTGCTGCTCGCCGCCGGAGAGCACCCGCGCCTGCCGCTGCGCCAGCGCCGCCAAGCCGCTCTGCTCCAGCGCGTGCATGGCCATCGCCCGCCGTTCGCGGCGCGGCACGCCCTTGAGGCCCAGGGCGTAGGCGACGTTGGCCAGCGCCGTGCGCCGCAGCAGCACGGGGCGCTGGAACACCATCGCCTGCCGGTCGCGCGCGTGGACGCCTTCCGGGCCTAGCCAGCGCACAGTGCCGGCGCTGGGTTTGAGCAGCCCGTGACAGAGGCGCAGCGTAAGGCTCTTGCCCGCGCCGTTAGGGCCCATCAGCACCGTGCGCTGGCCCGCTCGCAGTTCGAAGCTCAGGTCGTGCAGCAGGCGCTGCCCGTCGATGGCGAAGGACACGCCCTCCAGCCGTAGGGGCAGAATGCCCGGAGGCGACATGGGCGATGGCTCGGGCTGGCGCAAGGGCTCAACCATGGTACAGGCGGGCCACATCCCGCAGGATATAGGTGGCGGCGTTCACGCCGATGGCGATGGAGATCAGAATCAGGCCCAGTCCCAGCGCCAGGGGCAGGTCACCCTTGCTGGTCTCCAGGGCGATGGTGGTCGTCATCACGCGCGTGTAGTAGCGGATGTTGCCACCCACGATGAGCACCGCCCCCACCTCCGCCACGGCGCGGCCGAAGCCGGCCATCACCGAGGTGAGCAGGCTGTAGCGGCCATCCCAGAGCAGCGTGAACACCGCGCGGCCCGCGCCCGCGCCCAGCGAGCGCAACTGCTCGCCGTACTCCGTCCACAGGTCCTCGATCACCTGCCGCGAGAGCGCGCCAACGATGGGCGTGATCAGCACGAACTGGGCGAGGATCATCGCCGAGGGCGTGAACATCAGATCCGTCCAGCCGAGCGGACCGCTGTGGCTCAGGATCAGGTAGATCACCAGCCCCACCACCACGGGCGGCAGCCCCATCATGGAGTTGAGCAGCACCACGACCGCCTGCCGCCCCGGGAAGCGATACAGGGCAATCGCACCGCCCAGGGGCAGTGCCACGGCCGTCGCCAGCCCCACGGCGGAAAGGCTCACGCGCAGCGTCAGCAGCACGATGCCCACCAGTTCCGAGTCCGCGTGGGCAATCAAACCGACGGCCTGCACGAAGGCGGCGGCGATATCATTCATGGTGGACGAATGCCCGATCCTGCAAATTTATGCATGGACTACTGTACTGCATGCATTATTTACACATTCCCGCCGATCTTCGCAATCCACGCAGCCTTCAGGGAACCCCTGCAATCCGCATCTTGCCGCCACCGATCGGTGCCGCGGCATCGCACCGGCTCGCTCCCCAGCGCGCAGGCGTCTTCGATGGGGGTGCGTTGCCCCTCTGCGCGGACCTTGCTTTGCGCGCGGCGTTGCACAAAGAATGTGCCGCAAAGCGATCCAGCCGCGACGGCGCTTCATGCTTGGCACGCGCCTCGCACGGCACCACGGGGTTTGCACCGCAGCGGTAACGGGTGCACGCCGGCAGCGGCACGCCGGCGCCGTCACCCCGCCACAGCCACGAACGACGCTGCGGGCGGGGCATGCTGCTCGCTTGCGTCGCATTGTGCTACGCTGCAAGATGGTGAAATTCCGTTGATTGGCGCGGATGGGGCCGATGCACGGTCCGCGCGCCCACGGCCTCTCACAGAAACGAATGACCGCACAGCACGCCACCGAGATCACACCGAGCACCACTGCGCCACCCTCGGGCCACTGGCACTGCATGGCGCCCGGGGAGGTGGCGGCGCGCCTGGAGGTGGATCCCGCCACGGGTCTGCAGCCGGCCGAGGCCACGCACCGGCTGGAGCGCTACGGGCCCAACAAGCTCGCGGAGCAGCCGCCCACCTCCGTGTGGAAGCTGATGCTGCAGCAGGTACAGAGCTTCCTGATCCTGCTGCTGTTCGGCGCCTCGCTGCTGGCGGCGGCGATCGGACACTTCCGCGATGCGGTGGTGATCCTGGTGGTCACGGCCATCAACTCCGTGCTGGGCTTCTACCAGGAGTACCGCGCCGAGCGTAGCCTGGCGGCGCTCAAGCGCATGCTGGCGCTGCACCCGCACGTGCGGCGCGGTGGCGAGGTGTTGGCCATCGCCGCGGACGAGTTGGTGCCGGGAGAGATCGTGCGGCTGGAGACGGGCGACCGCATCGCGGCGGACGGCCGCCTGATCGAGGCCTACGGCCTGGAGATCGACGAGTCCACGCTGACCGGCGAGTCGTTCCCGGTGGGCAAGACCGTGGACGCACTGGCCGACGAAGAGCTGCCGCTGGCCGACCGCCGCAACATGGTCTACATGAACACGGTCGTCACGCGCGGCCGGGGTTGGTTCATCGTCACCTCCACGGGCAGGCAGACGCAGATCGGCCATCTGGCCGACCGGCTGGCCGAAGAGCCCGAGGGCGCCACGCCCCTGCAACGTCAGTTGGACGGGCTGGGCAAGCGCCTCTCGGCCGTCGCCGGCGTCATCATCGCCGTTATCTTCGCGCTGGGCATCTGGCGGGGCACGGCGCTGGCGGACGTGGTGCTCAATGCCATTGCGCTGGCCGTGGCGGCCATTCCGGAGGGCCTGCCGGCGGTGGTGACCGTCACGCTGGCGCTGGGCATGCAGCGCATGGTGCGCCAGCGCGCCATCGTCAAGCGGCTCTCGGCCGTGGAAACGCTGGGGAGCACCACGGTGATCTGCTCGGACAAGACGGGCACGCTCACCATGAACCAGATGACCGTGCGGGCGGGCTACTACCGGGGCGAGCGCTTCACCGCCACCGGCGAGGGCTACCGCCCCAACGGCGAGCTGACCCTGGACGGCGGGCACGACGGGCCGATCGACTGGGAGGCCCTGCTGCACCCCATGGCGCTGTGCAACGACAGCAACGTGCAGGAGGGGCGGCTGATCGGCGACCCCACCGAGGGGGCCCTGCTCACGCTGGCCCTCAAAGGCGGTGTGGCGCGCGATGCGGTGGAGGCCCAGCGCCCACGCATCGCGGAGATCCCGTTCGATTCCGAGCGGCAGTACATGGCCACCTACCACTCCGACGGCCAGCACGTGCACGTGCACGTGAAGGGCGCGCCGGAGCAACTGCTGGAGCGCTGCGACACCTGGATGGGGCCGGCGGGCATCGTGCCGCTGGATGATGCCGTGCGGGAGCGGCTGCAGGCGGAGAACGCCCGCCTCGCCGCCGAGGGCCTGCGCGTGCTGGCGGTGGCCTCCACGACGCTGCCCTATGCCGAGTTCGACCCAGCGGCGGATCTGCCGGGCCTGCTGCGCGGGCTCACCTTCGTGGGGCTGGCCGGGCTGATGGACCCCCCGCGGCCCGAGGTGCGCGAAGCCATCGAGCTGTGCCGGCAGGCGGGCATCCAGGTGAAGATGATCACCGGCGATCAGCGCGAAACCGCCCGCGCCATCGCCAACGCCCTGGGGCTCACGGGCGGCGTGATCACCGGGCCGGAGTTGGATCAGCTCGAAGCGGAGGAACTGGCCGACCAGATCGAGAATCTGTCCGTCTTCGCGCGCGTGACGCCCGAGCACAAGATGAAGATCGTGCGCTCGCTCAAGGCGCACCGGCACGTGGTGGCCATGACCGGCGACGGCGTGAACGATGCCCCGGCGCTGAAGATCGCGGATATCGGCGTGGCCATGGGTCTCTCGGGCACGGAGGTGGCCAAGGAGGCGGCCTCCATGGTGCTCACGGACGACAATTTCGCCACCATCGTGCGCTCCGTGCGCGAGGGCCGCGTCATCTACGACAACATCGTGAAGTTCATGCGCTTCCAGCTCTCCACGAACCTGGGCGCAATCTTCACGGTGCTGGCGGCGCTGCTGCTGGGCCTGCCCGAGGTGTTCAATCCGATCCAGCTGCTGTGGATCAACATCATCATGGATGGCCCACCCGCGATGTCCCTGGGGATGGACCAAGCGGCGCCGGGCATCATGCAGCGCTGGCCCCGCCTCCCCGGCGAGCGCATTTTGAGCATGAACCGGCTGGTGCGGCTGGTGTTCTTCGGCGGCATCATGATGGCGGGCACGCTGGGCGTGATGATGTGGTCGCTGGGTGGTGGCACCAATGGCGACATGGCACCCAAGGCCGCCACCATGGCCTTCACCACGTTCGTGCTGTTCCAGTTCTTCAATGCCTTCAATGCCCGCTCGGAGCGGCGCTCCGCCTTCGCGGCGAACCTGTTCTCCAACCCCATGCTGTGGATCTCCGTGCTGGGCACCGTGGTGCTGCAGGTGATCGCGGTAAACTGGGGGCCGGCGCGGGAGATCTTCCACATCGTCCCGCTGAACGGCCAGGATTGGGCGATCGTGTTCTCCATCGCCGCCAGCGTCCTCGTCATCGAGGAGGTGCGCAAGGCCATGATGTGGGCGGCCCGCAAGGTGGGTGTGGTGCCGGCCGAGCGCCGCGCCGTGCCGCGCCCCGTCTGAACCCGCCGCAACGGACGCCATGGAGCCCGCCAAGGACACCGCCTGGATCGCCGCGCGCTTCGGCGAGAACTTCCCCGCGTACCTGGGCATCCGCTTCCTCAGCGCGGACCGGGACTGCGTGCGGGCTGAGTTGGACGTGCGGCCGGAGCTGTGCACCTATGGCGGCCGCCTGCACGGAGGCGCTCTCATGGCCTTCGCGGACACACTGGGCGCGGCGGGCACCGTGCTGAACCTGCCCGATGGCGCCGGCACCACCACCATCGAATCCAAGACGAACTTCATCGCCGGCGCGCCGGAGGGCGAGCGTGTCATCGGCGAGTGTACGCCCCTGCACAGGGGCGGCACGACGCAGGTCTGGCAGACCCGCGTCATGCGCTCGGACGGGCGCCTGGTGGCCGTCGTCACGCAGACGCAGATGGTGCTGCAGCCCCGCGGCTGATGTCGCCGCGCGGGCCCCGCACCGCATTCACAACCGATCAGGGAGGGGAGACCCGATGCGCAACCCGACGCCGCTGCAAAGCCCAGAGCCGCAGACCTTCACCCCCAGCTTCGCCCGGGAGGCCACCTTCACGCGCAAGGGCCTGCGCTCCTTCTGGGAGTATCGCGACCTGGGCGTGAACGAGGGGACCCACGGCCACGTGCGCGCCACGGTGCTGCGAGCCATCCGCGAATGTCCCGAGGGCGGCACGGGCTGGCACTACCACGAGTTGGACTTCCAGATGTACTACGTGCTCAAGGGCACGCTGCGCACGCTGGTGGAAGGCCAGGGCGAGCTGACCTTCAGCGCCGGCGACAGCTGGCTGCAGCCCCCGCGCACCAAGCACAACGTCGTGTACTTCTCCGCAGACCTGGAGCTGCTGGAGCTGATCGCCCCCGCGGAATACGGCACGGAGACCTGCGACCCGGCGCTGTAAAGACCCGAGCCGATCCAGCCACCCGCCCACCAATTGTTACCCCGAGCGGAGCGAGGAGTCGGCTGGCCGCACCGTCGGCAGCCGGCCCGCCAACCGCCCGCCCCATGGCGTCCGCCCGCCCCATCCGCTACAGTGTCCGCAACGCACGATCTGCAGGGGGCTTGCCGACATGAAGATACCGTTCTACTGGGAAGTGATGGATGCGCAGACCCTGCGCGCCAAGGTGCTGGGCGGCTGGCTGGTGCGCTTTCACGGCTCCAGCGGAGACGTCTCGCTGACCATCGTTCCCGATCCCAAGCACGAGTGGGAGGTGGTCGTGCCGCCGGAGGTGGTGCAGGCTTCGCGCGAGCGGTTGGCCAAGCTGGAGGAGAAGCGCCGCGATCCCTACCTGGACGACGGCATCGGCGCGGAGATGGACGACGAGATGTCCAATCTGCGCCGCTTCATCGGCCTGCACGAGTAGCCCGTGGCGGCTCCTGCCCCCCGCCGATCCGCCATGGCCCCACCGCCCCGCATCGCGCGCCTGCTGCGCCTGACCAAGCTGACCAAGCGCCGCGTGCTGGGACTGATGTCCGGCACCTCGCTGGATGGCCTGGATGTGGCCCTGTGCACCTTGAGCGGGCGGGGGCGCGAGACGACCGTGCAACTCGAGCACTTCCACACGCTGCCCTACTCGGAGTCCGAACGCACCCGCTTGCGGGCCCTGGTCTCCCAACCACAGGTGCCGCTGGCGGAGCTGACCGTGCTCAACGCATGGCTGGCCGCTCGGCACGCGGCGATGGTGCACGAATCCCTGGCGGCCTGGGGTGTCGCGCCGGCGTCGGTGCACCTGCTGGCCTCGCACGGGCAGACGGTCTACCACGCCCCCGGCGGCTGGGCGGAGAACGGCGCCACCCGCCACGCCACCTTGCAGCTTGGCGATGGCGACCAACTGGCCGTGCGCACGGGGCTGCTCACGCTCTCCGACTTCCGGCAGAAGGAGATCGCCGCGGGAGGACAGGGCGCCCCCCTGGCGCCCTACGCGGAGGCGCTGCTCTTCACGAGCCGCCGCGCCCGCATCCTGCTGAACCTGGGGGGCGTGGCCAACTTCACCTGGCTGCCTGCCGCCGATGACGACACGCCCGCGCTGTTCGGCGACACCGGCCCCGCCAACGCCTTGATCGACCGCGCGGTGCGGCGGGGCTTTCCCCGCCTGCGCGACGGATTCGACCGCGACGGGCGCATCGCCGCGCGGGGCCGCGTACACGCCGGGCTGTTGGCGGAGCTGAAGGGAGACCTGTACTACCTGCGCCCCTGCCCCAAATCCACCGGTCCCGAGGCCTTCGGCGATGCGTATCTGGAAGCCACTTGGCAGCGCGCCCAGGCACTGGGCCTGCCCCCGCAGGACGTGGTGGCCACTCTGACCCGCCTCACCATCGAGACCGTGGCCGAGACCCTGCGGCGCGAGCGGCCCTACCTGCGACACGCCGAGCTATACGTCTCGGGCGGCGGGCGCCACAACAAGGTCATTGCCCGCGGCCTGCGCGAGGCGTTGCCCGAGACCACCTGGCGCCGCGCCGAATCGCTGGGGGTGCCGCCGGACGCCAAGGAGGCTGTGCTCTTCGCCGTGATGGCCCACGAGAGCCTCTTCGGCGAGGGCTTCGCCCCCCTGACCGCGCCACTCTCGGGTCCCCGCGATACCCACCGCTACGGCTTCGGCAAGCTGAGTTGGCCGGACTAGCAGTTGATTGCACCTCGTTAACAGATCTCGACCGGCGGCACCCCACCCTGTCACGCCGCCGAACGCTGCTACTCGCCGAAGGCGAGGCGGCGGAAGGGGCTGCCCTCGGCGGAGGGAGGCACGAGGCCATCTCCATTGCCGAAGGCGGTGCGGGCCCAGCCCTGTTGGGCAATGCGCATCGCTTCCGCCTCGGCGAAGTAGTACCGGTCGCCGAGGCTCCCGCCCGCCGTGATGATGCTGGCGGAAACCGTGCCGTAGCCCGGTGTGCGCACGAATACGGCGCCCAATGGCCCGTGTGCCTCCTCGCCCGGCTCGGCGGGGGGCAGCGCGTCCGGGGGGGTAGGGTCGCACAGGAAGGCCTGCATGGCCAGCAACAGGGATTCGCCGTCCAGCGTGCGGACGCGCTCCAGGAAGCGCAGCGAGCGCGCGACCTTGGGCCAGCTGCGGTCGTCCAGGTGCGAGTTGCTGAGGGCGTAGAAGCCCGGCTCCAACTCCCGTGGCTGCGCCTCCTCACGGGAGGCGGCGTAGTAGAAACGGCCGGCGGTGCCGAAGAGCACGTTGAACGGTCGGTAATGCTCCACCTCCAGCCCGGCGATCCACTCTGCGGCGCCCTCTGGATCGCGGTGGCCCAGCAGCGCCCGCACGATCTCGCCACGGGAGTGGGCATTGGGCGGAGCCTCGGTGGAGCGGCGGTTGGTGAGCGCCACCAGCAGCCCGTACTCGTTGCGCCCCATCCAGGTACCGCCGGCCTCCAGGTCACGGCCCGCGTAGATGCGCGGCGCGCGTGCGATCAACGCCGGCGGGGCCGCCGCGCGCGCGTAGAATTCGTCGCGATTGCCCGCCAGAACCACCTCGGCATCGGGATGGGCACGATAGGCCAGCAGGATCAGGCACATGAGCAGTCGGGAGCAGGCGGCTGGGCAGACGTGCGGCTGGGTTGCGGCGCGGGCCGCCCGGGCAGGCGCTGGGGCTTCATGCTCCGATTATAGAAGCGCCCGGCAGACGAGGCAATCACGCCCAGGCTAGCGGTCCGGGCATTGGGCACCACGCCAATGGGAACAAGCCGGGCCCGTGGCGACGGAATTCGGTTGCGGCAAGGCCCCCATGGGGAAAGCGATACCGATTCGCAGCGTGCCCCGGGCTACCCGCATCATGGACACGGCGGCGCCGACGCTCAAGCCGATCTCTGCCGGCTGGAGGGCCGCGCTGCCGCGGCCCTCTGAAGACGCAGGCGCGCTTGATCGGGGGCCGGGACCTCGGCCTGGAACGGCCCCCGGGGCTGCAACGCCGCCCCCGCCTGCCGCTTGCGGTTGATGCCCAAGCCACTATAATGAGCCGCGATCTGCCGAGGTGCCCGCATCGCGGAGGTAGCGGCGAAGTGGATCGCGCAATGTCCTGGTCTGGGCCATTGGTCACCTGAGAATACCCGGCCGCGAGTGGGATCGGAGCACCTCACATGTGAGCTGTTCACCGTCAATCGGCGCTCCACCTGATGGCCCTTCGCACAGTTCCCCTTCTTCCTGCAGCGGTTGTGCAGCCGCGTCGGAGGCTCCCTTGAGCAGGCGCATGGATCGCATCACCCACAATCCCGTGCCTGATCTCGAAGCCTTCCGGCAAGGCGACGTGTTGGCCCTGCGGCGCAACGTGCGGCGGAGTAGTGCGCTCCGTCGTCCGTGCTCCACACCCCCAGGCGATGCGGGCGGGCATCGTTTGCGAGAGCTCGGTGCCTCCATAGGGGCCGCATGGGGCCACACCCATTGGAGAGGTGCATGACCACCGCCCTGCGCGAAGCCCATCTCCGGGCCGATCCCGCTTATCCGCCCCAGCCATCCGATCGGCCCAGTCTGTGGCTGACGGTGCCAGCCTGCATGCTGCTGGGTTTCTCGGCCATCTCCATTGTCGGCACGACCTTCTCCATGCTGCTGATGCTGATCGGCTTGGCGGTGGCGCGACCTCGCTGGCCGTTCACGGGTCGAGAGTTGTGGCGGATGCTCCTGCCGTTCTATGGGCTATTCGCCGCGATTGTGCTCTCCGCCGTGTTCAATGCCCATCCGCTGGCCAACCTGCACAACGCGGCCCACGAATACCGCCTGATCCTGCTACCGCTCTTCTTGGGATTGGTGCTGCCGCATGTAGACAACCGGCTGCTGTTGCGGGTCTGGTGCTGGTCCGTGCTGGCGATGGGCATATACGGGCTTGCGCAGTTCCTGACAGGCTGGGTGGTGCCCTGGCCCGCGCGGCCGCCTCTGACAGAGATCAGCCCCTACTACCGGGCCAGCGGGGCCTTCATCAACGCGCTGACCTACTCAGGCTACATGGTGCTGGCGTGGCCCCCGCTGCTGATGCTGGGTCTGGCCGAGCGCGGGCGGAGCCGCTGGCCGTGGCTGGCCGCAGCGGCTGCCGCCGTCGTGGGAATCCTGGCGTCGCTCTCGCGAAGCTCCTACCTGGGGCTGCTTGCCAGCGCACTGGTGCTGCTTTACCGGTGGAACCGCCGTTGGGCCACCGTGATCGTTGCGCTGGTACTGGTGCTGATGGCGGGAATGATCGCGCTGCAATCAAAGCTGGCGCCCGAATTGCGAAGTGCTTCGGCTGTCGAAGGCTCTTCACTGATGCGGCGATTCGTGCTGAGCGATCCGGCGGACGACACCAGTGCGAAGGATCGGCTCTTCCTGTGGCAGGCCGGGCTGCTGGGCTTCGCGGATCGCCCGCTGCTCGGCTTTGGACTGTTCAACCACGATCCGGAGCTGGGGCCCTACCAGCGCCGGGTGGCCGCGGCCCATGGGGTCCCCGACTACCACTACAGCGTGGGCTACGGCTCGCCCCTGCACAATATATACGTCCGCTCCCTTTTCGATCTGGGGCTGGTCGGATTCCTGGCCTACCTGTCGCTGTGGGGGGCGGTCTTCGCAACCATCGCGCGCGGACTGCGCCGGCTGAATCCGGGTGATCGCTGGCGTTCGTTCCTGCTGTGGGGCTTGGCTGCAGCGATGGCCGGGTCCATGGTGGCTGGGTTCTTCGAAGACAACTTTTACGATGGTGAAGTGCAGGCGATCATCGTCATCGTGATGGTGCTGGCCCTGCACTTTGCGCGAAGCGCCGCACCTGCCTCCGACAGCACGTGATGCAGTGACGCCGCGGCTCATGGCCTACTGCGCCGATTGCCACGGTCATTGCCACAGCCGCTGCCACCGGCGCCCGATCTTGGGCCACATCACGATCCGGAACGCCTGGTTGCCGATCGGCCGCAGCAGTAGGCTGCGCATCAGCAACAGGAGCGTCCGCACGTAGCGGCCGCGCACCGCCTCGTTGGCGGCACGCGCGAAGTGGAGTGCTGCCCGGAAGTCCCCGGCCAGGCCCGGATCGCGCATCCGCAGCGCCGCGAGGTGCGCGCACTGCAGCGTATCCAGACTCCCGGCCACCCGCGCTGGATCGGGTTTCGGGCCGCGATGGATCTCGGCCAGCACCTCGTGGCAGTAGCCGAAGCGCACCGACCCGCTCCATGCCAGCCGGATCAGCAGGTCCCAGTCCTCATAGCGCGGATAACGGGTGTCGTAGCCGCCGATGTCGAGCATGCACTGTTTCCTGGCGACCAGATTGGTGCCCGGCGAGATGAAGCAGCCCCACACGAATGCGTCCAAGCCCATCGGTGCGCCGTACGGGCGGTCCGCCGGTTCGCTTTGGTCCGCGCCAGGCCAGACGAAGCGGCAGTTGGTGCTGGAGGCGTCCAGGTCGTACTGCACCATGAAGGCGCGCTGCCGCTCCAGCTTGTGGGGCAGCCACGCATCGTCGCTGTCCAGGAAGGCGACCCAATCGCAGGCGGCCTCCCGCAGGCCCGTGTTCCGCGCGGCGGGGGCGCCCTGGTTCACGTCATGCCGGATGCACCGGACAGCGCTGCCGAACGGTGCCAAGGCCCCGGCGAGGTCGTCCGTGGATGCATCGTCGATCACGAGGATTTCCGCCACGGGCTGCGTCTGTGCCAACGCGCTGGCGATGGCCCGGCCGATGGTGTGGGCCCGGTTGAAGGTCGGTATGATGACCGAGACGTCGAACGCGGAGTCGTTCATGGCCGCGCTGCGATTGGCTTGCCGCCGGCGTTTGACGCCGACACTGGCGCAAGGCAGCCGCGACGCTCCGCACGCGTGGCGAGGTGCCAAGCCAGTTGCCGCAGGAAGTGCCACGGCCAGGTGGGCAGTTGCCAAGTGCCGCGGGCCAGTGCGCTGGCCACGACGCGCAACTGGCCGCGCAGGGCACCCCGCACGATGGCATAGCCGGTCGCCCAGCCAAGCCAGCGGTGGTATAGCCATGCCTCGCGCGGCGTTCGGGCGGCCTGCAGTTCGCGGGCGGCAAGGGCTATCGCATCCTGCAAGCGGCCGGCGGAGGCGCGTCCCGAGAACGTGAGCGACCCCGCGTGGGCCCGGTAGTGGTACACAACCCCCTCGATCGGAACCGTGCGCACACCGGCCAGCCATACGCGCGCCATGAACGCCCGGTCCGCCAGCACTGGATATGCGGGATCGAAATAGCCCGCAGCATGTTCAAAGACGTGCCGGCGAAAGAAGCGCCCATTGGTGAGGACGATGCCGGAGATCACGTCCTCCGCCCGCAAGCGCTGCATGGCCGGCGTGCCCAGCACCACCGCGCGACCCGCAGACGCGTCCGGTTCCACCAGCACGCGGCCACACACGCAGTCCGCCTCCGGATGCGCGGCAAAGGCCGCAGCAACCTCGGCCAGCGCCATCGGCGGGAGCCGGTCGTCAGAGTTGAGCAGGCAGATCACATCACCGCGTGAGCGCCGGATGCCTTTGTTGATGGCGTCGTACAGCCCTCCATCCGGCTCGCTCAGCACATCCAGGGGCATCCCTCGGGCCTGCCAGCTGGCCAGCAGCTCTGCGGTGCCGTCCGTGGAGCCGCCGTCCATGACGATGTACTCCAGCGGAGTGAGGGTCTGCCCTGCCACCGAGGCCAGTGCATCCGACAGCATGTGCGCGCGGTTCAGTGTGGGTGTAATGACGGAAATCGTCAGCATATCACTGCACGGACAGCGACAACCGATACTGCCGCAGGTCGTCGCGGGTGGGCAGGTAGTCGTCCGCCTCGTAGGGGCGATTGCAGAGCACCAGCAGCGTCGCGCCGGGCTCCTGAAAGCTGACCGTAGCGAAAAGCAGAGGCGGGACCACGACGAAGTCGCCAATTCCCATCGGCAGCGCCCGTTCGCACTCGCCGTCATAGATTTTCAGCGTGAGGCGCCCGGCGCAGCAGATCATGAACTGCCAGCAGGCTTTATGGGCGTGATCGCCCCGGGCGCCCCCCCGCGGCACGTCCGTGATCCAGAACAGGCGCACCGGCTCGAACGGCACGTGCTCGCGGAATTCGAGCGGCACAAGCGCACCGCGTTCGTCCTGGAACACCGGCGCTGCGCCCACCGTCAGGCTGTCTATGGTTGCGGGAGAATCCACGCAGGCTTTCCTAGGCGAAGAAGGACCGCACCGCCGCCGCCACACGCTCTACCTGTGTGTCCGTGAGCGTGGCATAGAGCGGCAGCGTCAGAATCTCCGTGCACAGGCGTTCCGTGGCGGTCAACGGATACGGAATGCGCGCCGCGGCGGCCAGACCGGGCTGCAGGTGCACGGGATACGGGTAGTGCACACCGGTGGCGATGCCCTGGGCAGCCAGGTGTTCGCGCAGGGCATCGCGGCGGTCCGTTCGGATCACATAGAGGTGGTAAACGTGCCGGCAGCCGCTACGTTCGCTCGGCAGCCCGACGGGCAGGCCGGCCAGGGCCTCGCGGTAGTGCCCGACAATGGCCCTGCGTGCATCGATGTCGCGCTCCAGCACTCCCAGCTTCACGCGCAACAGCGCGGCCTGCAGCTCGTCCAGCCGGGAGCAGACGCCATGAGGGTACTCGGCGTACTGGGGCGCCGTCCACCCGTAGGTGCGCAGGGCGCGGGCCCGCTCCATCCACGCCGCGTTTCCGGTGATCGCGCCACCATCGCCCAGGGCGCCCAGATTCTTGGTGGGATAGAAGCTGAAGCAGCCGAAATCGCCGATCGACCCCACTGTGCGTCCGTCAATGGTCGCACCTTGCGCCTGGGCACAATCCTCGATGAGGAGCAACCCCTTGCGGGCAGCAAGGGCAGAGAGCGCGCCCATGTCCGCCGGATGTCCATACAAATGCACCGCGATGAGGGCCCGGGTGCGGGCACCGATGGCTTGCTCGGCCCGCTCCGGGTCGATGCACGCCGTCTCCGGATCCACCTCGACCAGCACGGGCACGGCACCCGTGGCGTGAATGGCCGCCACGGTTGGGCCCGCCGTATGTGAGGGCGCGATCACCTCGTCACCGGGACCCACACCGCCGGCGAGCAGCGCGAGTCGCAGGGCGTCCGTGCCGCTGCCAACCCCCACGGCCTGCTCGGTTCCCGTTCGCTGGGCCAACTCGGCCTCGAATGCGGCCACCTCCGGCCCCAGGATGTACAAACCGCGGTCAATGACCTGCTCAACGGCCCGTAGCAGCTCGGCTTTC
>DATFMP010000025.1:0-26470 GCA_035266845.1 bacterium | reverse complement strand
ACGGGGCAGCTCGACGTGGCGGCGCTGGAGCGCATGCTGGACGTCCGCGTGAAACTGATCGCCATCACCCACGTGCCCACCAATGGGGGCTTGGTGAATCCCGCCGCCGCCGTGGGGCGCGTGGCGCGCGCCGCGGGCGTGCCCTTCCTGCTGGACGCCTGCCAGTCCGTCGGGCATCTCCCGCTGGACGTAGAGGCGCTGGGCTGCGACATGCTTTCCGCCACAGGCCGCAAATACCTGCGCGGACCGCGCGGCACGGGCTTCCTCTACGTGCGCCAGAGCTTGCTGGAGCACCTGGAGCCGCCCTTCCTCGACCTGCACGCGGCCACCTGGACGGCGCCGGACGCCTACACCATCCGCCCCGACGCGCGGCGCTTCGAGAACTGGGAGTCCTTCGTGGCCGGGCGGCTCGGGCTCGGCGCGGCCGTGGACTATGCGCTGGCGTGGGGCCTGCCCGCCATCGAGGCGCGCGTGAAGGCCCTCGCGGAAAGCCTGCGCGGGATGCTGGCCTCGCTGCCCGGCGTGACCGTGCACGACCTGGGGGCGGAGCGCTGCGGCATCGTTACCTTCGCCGCGGCGGGACACGACCCGGTGGCGCTGCAGGCGGCGCTGGCCGCGCGCCGCATCAACGTGACGGCCGCCAGCCCGGCCGGGGCTCTGCTGGACATGCAGGCACGCCATCTGAGCGGCCTCGTGCGCGCATCCGTGCACTACTACAACAGCGGGGCGGAACTGGAGCGCTTCGTGGCCACCCTGCGCGAGCTGTTGTGAGGGCCCGGCGCGTCCGCGGCCGGCACCGGCCCCCGGGCATCCGCCATGCCCGGCGCTGAGCTGATCGATCCCGCGCTGGGCCTGGGTGCCGCGGCGGTGGTGCTGGCGGGCTTGGTGCGCGGACTGGCCGGCTTCGGCGGCGCGCTGGTGATGGCGCCGATCCTGAGTCTGCTGTGGGGGCCGGCCCCGGCCGTGGCGATGGTGATCACGATCGAGCTGGTGGGCTACCTGCAGCTTCTGCCCGGCGCCGCCCGGCACATCCGCTGGCGCGAGGTGGCGCCCATGGGCCTCGCGGCCCTGGCGGCCCTGCCGCTGGGCGTGTGGCTGGTGGTGCACCTGCCGCCCGAGGTGATGCGCCGCGCCATCGGCGGCATCGTGGCGGTGCTGGCGGCGCTGCTGATGCTGGGCTGGCGGGCGCGGCGGCGGCCGGGGCTGCCCGCGGCGCTGGGAGTCTCCGCGCTGAGCGGGCTGCTGGAGGGCCTGGCCGGCACCCCCGGGCCGCCAGTGGTGCTGCTGCTGTATGCGGGCCCGGACTCCGCCGCGGTCAATCGCCAGCAACTGATCGGCTACTTCACACTGTTGGATCTGGCGGCGCTGCTGCTGTACGCGACGCAGGGCGCCTTCGCGGCGGGCACGCTGGAGCGCACGCTGCTGCTGGTGCCGGTCTCGGTGGCGGCCACCTGGGTGGGCGGGCACCTCTTCCGCCGCGCCGGGGAGCAGATCTTGCGCTGGCTGGCCCTGGTGCTGATTCTGCTGATCGGCCTGTTCGGCCTGCTGGCGTGAAGCCCGCTGCGCAGGGGCCCTTTACAAGCGCCGGCCGTCCACGCTAAAGCGGGACGGGTCGCGCCGTCAAAGTGCCGGGCGCGACCGCCATGTTGCCCAGCGCCGCCCGTTTCCGGAGCCGTTCACCCATGCACGCCGTCCTGCCGCCCGCTCTGCTCCTTGCCATGGGGGCCACCGTGCTGGCGGGCATCGTGCGGGGCTTCTCGGGCTTCGGCGCTGCCATGATGATGGCGCCGGTCTTCGCGATCCTCTTCACGCCGGCGCAGGCCGTAGCCACCATGGCCGGCCTGGGCACGCTGGCCTCGCTGCAGCTCTTGCCGTCCGTGGTTCGCGATGCGGACCGGCGCGAAGTGCTGCCCCTGACGATCATGGGCCTGCTGGCCGTCCCGCTGGGCTCGCTGGTGCTGCTCACGCTTTCGCCGGAGGTGATGCGGCGCAGCATCGCAGGCATCGTGCTGCTCCTGGCGCTGGTGCTGATGAGCGGCTGGCGCTACCCGGTCAAGCCTGGCCGCTGGGGTGCCGCGGGCACGGGTGCCGTGAGCGGCTTTATCAACGGCGCCACGGGAGTGGGCGGCCCGCCGGTGGTGCTGTACATGCTGGCCGGGCCCAACAAGGCGCATACCAACCGCGCCAACCTGATTACCTACTACACGTTTCTCAACGCCGGCACGTGCCTGAGCCTGCTGTCGCACGGCGTCTACACGATGGAGACGGTGACCCGCACGATGGCGCTGTGGCCCGTGCAGATCGTCTCGATCTGGGGCGGCACCTGGCTGTTCCGCCACGCCAACGACGCCATCTACCGCCGTATCGCACTGGCGCTGCTGGTGGGCGTAGCGCTGTTCGGGCTCTTCTATCGCCGCTGATGGTGGGCGCTGGCGAAGCCGCAGACGGCCCAGGAGGGCCTCGGCGGGGCTTTTGTGCTGGACGCTGTTCCGGTCGGTGTGGTAGGGAAGCCCGTGCCGCACCGTCGGCGGAATGGGGCCGGCAGGCGGCGGGGAATATCGGTGTTGTCCGCGTTGTTGTCACACCGTGAGACCAGCCACTTTTCGCGACTGCTTGATTGCCACGCAACTGGATGGAGGGGACCTGATGTCTCAGAATCGTTCGACCTTGAAGCGACTCGCCGTGGCCTTTGCCGCCACGCTCATGGCCGCGCTGGCCTTCGGCTGGTCCGCCCAGGCCTCGGAGGTGACGTTGCGGGCCGTGACCGCGCTGCCGCGGCAGCACGACCTGTCCCAGAGCTTCTTGTCCCTCTATGTGGCCAAGGTCAACGAAGTGGGCAAGGGCATCGTGCACATCCAGTACGTGGGCGGCCCGGAGGTGACTCCGCCCAAGAAGGCGGTGCTGGCGCTCAAGCGTGGTGTGTTCGACATGCTGCACTCGCCCACGGCCTACTACGGCGGCATCGCGCCCCAGGGCCTGACGCTGATCGCGTCCAACAAGACGCCCCAGGAAGTTCGCGCCGATGGCGGCTTCGACATGATCAGCAAGGTCTGGAAGGAGAAGCTCAACGCCAAGATCGTGGCCTGGGGCGAGTGGGGCGCCCAGTTCTACCTGTACACGGACCGCAAGCCTCCGGTGAAGGACGGCCACGTGGACATGTCCGGGTTCAAGATGCGCAGCACGGGCGCGTACCGTCCGCTGCTGACGGCGCTGGGTGCCAACATCGTGTCCATGCCCGTGGGCGACGTGTACACGGCCCTGCAGCGCGGCGTGGTGGATGGATTCGGCTGGCCGTCGGTGGGCCTGGGCTCGATGGGCTTGGCCAAGGCCGTCAAGTACCGCATCGATCCGCCGTTCTATCACTTGGCCAACCTGGTGCTGATCAACTACGACAAGTGGAATTCCCTGCCCCAGGCGGCCAAGGACGTGCTGCAGAAGGTGGGCGCACAATACGAGCAGGCCTCCATCGACCGCATGCACCAGGATGGCAAGGCCGACGAAGCCACCGTGGTCAAGGATGGCGTGCAGATTTACACGCTGACCGGCAAGGCCCGCACCGCCTACCTGAATGCCGCCTACGACTCGATGTGGGCTTACATCGGCAAGCGGCTCAGTAAGGAGGAGTTGGAGACGCTGCGCAGCAAGATGTACAAGGCCGAGCAGTAACCGGACGCCGGGGAGGCGCGCCGTGGAATCGGCCATGAAATCGATCGCCGCGGGCTACAACTGGCTGGTCAATGCCCTTGCGGTGCTGTCCGCGGTCACGATCGCGGTGGCATTCGTGTTGATCATCGTGGATGTGACCGTGCGCACGCTGGGGTTTTCCCCGCCGTCGTACACCATCGCGGTGGTGGAGTATGCCCTGCTGTACATGACCATGTTCGCGGCGCCCTATCTGGTGCGCCAGAAGGGCCACGTCTTCGTGGATGCGCTCACCTCCCGCCTGCCGCGGAGCGTTGAGCGCATCTGCGCCAAGTTCGCCTATCTGCTTTCCATCGTCGTCTCGCTCATCTTCGCCTGGTTCGCGGTGGAGCTGTTCGTACAGTCCATCCAGATGAATCTGTACGACGAGCGCGGCATCGATATGCCCATGTGGTCGCTGTACCTGCCGATCCCGATCGGGTTCGTGTTCGTGGCACTGGAATTCACGCGCTACCTGATCGGCAAGGACACCATGTATACCGACCGCACCAAACCCAGGGACAGCGTCTAACCCGTGGAGTGGTACACCGCCGGGGCCCTCATGCTGGGCATGGTCATCGGCTTGATGGCCCTGGGCGTTCCCGTCGCCCTCGCGTTTCTCACCGCCAATATCGTGGGCAGCCTGGTGTTCGTGGGACACTTGGCGGGTCTGCTGCAGATGGTGGACAACTCCACCTCCATGCTGACCCGATTTGCCCTGGCGCCCGTGCCGCTGTTCATCCTGATGGGGGCCCTGTTCTTCCATTCGGGGCTGGCCCTGCGGGTGTTCGACACGCTGGACAAGCTGATGGGCAAGCTGCGGGGGCGCCTGTGCTACCTCACGGTACTGGGCGGGGCGATGTTCTCCACGCTCACCGGCTCCTCCATGGCCAACACGGCCATGCTGGGCTCGCTGATGCTGCCGGAGATGGACCGGCGCGGCTACAACAAGCGCATGAGCATGGGGCCGATCCTGGGCACGGGCGGCCTGGCGATGATCATCCCGCCGTCCAACCTGGCCGTGCTGCTGGCGAGCATCGCCAACATCGATGTGGGCCAGTTGCTCATCGCGGGCCTGCTGCCGGGCATCGTGCTGGCCTGCCTGTTCTCGGTCATGATCTTCCTGCAGATCAAGCTGAACCCGGCCGGCGCGCCCGCCTACGAAGTGCCCCGGCTGGGCTGGCTGGAGAAGGGACGTGCGGTGGTGGTGAACCTGCTGCCCATGGGCCTGGTGGTGTTCATGGTGATCGGCTTCATCCTGCTGGGCATCTCCACACCCACCGAGGCCGCGGCCTTTGGCGTACTGGGCGTGCTGATCCTCACGGTGGCCTTCCGCCTGCTCACCTGGCAGGTGATCCGCACGTCGTTCGAGTCCACCATCCGCGTCTCCGGGATGGTGTTCTTCATCATCATGAACTCGGCGGTGTTCAGCGAGCTGCTGTCGTACTCCGGCGCGAGCTCGGGCATGTTGAGCTGGGCCACGGGCTTCAGTCTGCCCACGGTGGCCATGGTGCTCATCATGTTCATCACCCTGCTGGCGCTGGGGATGTTCATGGACCCCGTGTCCATGATGCTCATCTCCGTACCCATCTTCTTCCCGCTCATTCACGTGCTGGGGGTGGACCCCATCTGGTTCGGCCTGTTGGTGCTGCTGGCACTGGAAATGAGCGGCACGACGCCGCCCTTCGGGCTGCTGCTGTTCATCATGATCGGCGTGGCCCCCAAGGGCACCACACTGCTGGAGGTGGCCAGCGCCGCCTTCCCGTTCCTGGTGTGCGATACGATCCTGATCGCGCTGATGATCCTCTTTCCCCAGTTCGTGCTCTGGTTGCCCAACCTGATGCACTGACCGCATCCGAGTGTCCGCGTTGACGCCGCCCGGGCTACCGGGCCGGTCGCGCGGCACCGTTCCGTTCACCCATCAACCCTGCTGACCGCTCATGCTGATCGACGTTCACACGCACATCGTCCCGGAGAAGATGCCGGACTTTTCCCGCCGCGCGGGCGGCGACCGCTGGCCGGTAATGGACCCCGTGGATTCCTGCAGCGCGCGGGTCATGATCTCCGGAAAGAACTTCCGGACGGTCACCGACCAGTGCTGGAGCGTTCCGCGCCGCCTGGACGACATGGAGCACGAAGGCGTGGGCCGCCAGGTGCTCTCGCCCATGCCCCGCTTGTTCTCTTACTGGGCCCAGCCGGATGAGGGGCGGGACTTCTGCCGGTACGTGAACGAGACGATCGTCGAGATGATGCACGCTGCGCCGGACCGCTTCTACGGCCTGGGCATCGTGCCCGTGCAGCACCCGGAGCTGGCCGCCAAGGAGCTGGCCGAGGTGAAAAAGCTGGGGCTGCAAGGCATCGAGATCGGCACGAACATCGACGGTCACTCCCTGGGCGATCCGCGCTTCCTCCCGTTCTTCCAGGAAGCGGAAAAGCAGGGGTTGCCGATCTTCGTGCACGCCCAGGACCCCACGGACGCGGGCCGTTTTTCCGGCGCGCCGCTGCTGAACAACCTGATCGGCTTTCCGCAGGAGAATGTGCTCGCGGCGGCGACGCTCATCACGGGTGGCGTGATCGAACGCTGCCCGAACCTGCGCGTGCTGTTCAGCCACGGCGGCGGCGGCTTTGCCATGATGCTGCCGCGCCTGGATCAGGGCTGGCACACCATGGAGCAGTTCCTGCCCAAGCTGCCCTCCGACTACATCGGCAATTTCTACTTCGACACGCTGCTCTACGATTCGGCCGCGGTGCGCTATCTCATCGAGAAGTTCGGGCCCAGCCGCATCACGGTGGGCTCGGACTATCCCTTCGCGATCCGCGAGGTGCCGCCCGGCCTGCACCTGAAGTCGGCCACCGGCCTAAGCGATGCAGACCGCGAGCGCATCCACCACCGCACGGCACTGGAGTTCCTGGGCCTCGCCGAGGGCTGAGCGCACACGGAGTCACCGGAGGTTGTCCAAGGGGTGCCGCCCCTTGGAATCCCCTCGTCGGCCCTGGGCTCATGAACCCAACCGGAATGACAGGTGTGGTGCCGGGTCAGTCCGCGCTGGCGGGACGGGTCTTCGGGGACTGTGACGTGCCTGCCGCCGGGCTGGCATCGGGCGGCGACGTGCGTTCGGGATAGGCCACGCCGGCGCGCATGAGGCGGTTGAGGCTGCGCCCGAGCCACACGGCCTCGCAGCCGAACGCCCCCGCCATGGCGAGCACGCCCAGCACGGCGCCATTGGCGTGCGGCCAGAACAACCCCGCGGCGGAGATGACCAGCGCCGCGGCCAGCCGCAGTCCTCCGGTGATCGCCAGCACACCCGTCTGCCTTGCCCCGGCCAGCAGCCCCCGATAGGCGGCGCCCACCCCCCACAGCGGCGGTGTGACCAGGAACAGCAGCACCGCGGGTTCCACCGCCGCTTGCAACCCGGGCGAGAGGCCCATCACGCGGGCCAGGATCACGTCGCGCAGCGGCGTGTAGAACAGCACAGCGATCAGCGCCGTGAACGCAGCCACCGCCAGCCACGCAAAGCGCAGCACCGGGCGCAGGTCCTCGCGGCCCCTGGTGAGCGCCTGCGTCGTCTGCGCCAGATTGCGCAGGGGGCTCATCATCAGCATCAGCAGCCCACGCACCACGCCGAAGGCGGCCAGGCCTCGATCCGGGTCGGGGAGGCGCCCCACAAACACGTTGATCACCACCACCAGCCCGTTCTCCAGCATGGCGTTGAAGATCAGCGGCCAAGAGAAGCGCCAGATCTCGCCGTAGCCCGGCAGCCGACCGGCGGCGGCTGGCCGCGCCCGGTGGAAGGGCCGCGCGAAGGTGACCATGAACAGCGCCTCCACGCCGATGCACCCCACCAATGCCGCTGCCCCGAGCTGGGCGCCGTGCAGCACGTAGCTCAGCAGCACCAGCCACACGATGAGCGAGGCGAAGCGCAGCATCGTGCCGTAGGTGATGAGCAGCGTGTGCCGCGCCACCATCAGCAGGCCGGCGGCCACGTTGCGCGTACACTGGAACGGGAAGATCAGCGCGAAGATCAGCGAGGCCGCCCGGGCCTCGTGCACCACGGCCGGGCTGGCGCCCAGCAGGCCCCCGTAGATCCAATCGCCCAAGGGCGTGAGCGCCGCGGCCCAGATGAACGCCATGGCCAGCACGGCCAGGGACATGCCGAAACTCCACACGCGTCGCACCGAGCGCCGATCCGTGACGAAGAACAGCGCGATCTGGTGCAGTGGGCGGAACATGCTGCTCAGCAGCCCGTTGAGCGCAAAGGCGATGGCGAACGCCGCGATGGACTCGGTGGGCAGTCGTCCGCGCGCCAACCACGCCATGATCACGGTGTGGCTGACCATCATCAGTTGCGCCACCAGCACCAGCGGCAGGAAGAACGCCGTGGCGTCGCGCAGGGTGATGGGGCGGGGGGAAGTGGCGGGCGCGCTCATATGGGCGCCCATCCTAGCAGGAACGATGGCAAAGGGGGCAAGGCCCGGCATGGGGTGCCGGACGCCCTTAGGGATACAGGCGCCGCGCGACGGGCGCAATGCCCGCCGGCAGGCGACTGGAGTGGCTAGACGGTGGGCCGGGGCGGATCCTGCGAGTAGTCGTAGAAGCCCTTGCCCGCTTTGACGCCCAGCCAGCCCGCCTCCACCAGCCGCACCAGCAGCGGACAGGGGCGGTACTTGGGATCGCCCAGCTCTGCATAGAGCACCCGCATCACGGCCAGCACCGTGTCCAGCCCGATGTAGTCCGCCAGCGTGAGCGGCCCCATGGGGTGGCGCAGGCCCAGCTTCATGGCGGCGTCGATGGCCTCCACGCTGCCCACGCCCTCGTGCAGCGTGAACACGGCCTCGTTGAGCATGGGCACGAAGATGCGGTTCACGATGAAACCGGGAGAATCCGCCGCTGCGTACGGCGTCTTGCCCATGCGCTTCACCACGCCCTCGGCCACGGCGTAGGCGTCCTCCTGGGTGGCGATGCCGCGGATTAGCTCCACCAGTTCCATCATGGGCACGGGGTTGAAGAAGTGGATGCCCAGGAAGCGCTCCGGGTGCGGCATGTGCGCGCCCAGCCGCGTGATGGAGATCGACGAGGTGTTCGACGCCATCACGGCGTCCGCCGCCAGGTGCGGGGCGAACGCGTCGTAGATCTGGAACTTGATGGTCTCGTTCTCGGTCGCGGCCTCGATCACGAGCTGCGCCTGACCCAGCGCGGCCAGCTCCGTGGTGGTGGCGATGCGGCCCAGAGCCTCCTTCGCCTGTGTGTCAGTGAGCTTCTCGCGCTTCACCTCGCGGGCCATGTTTTTCTCGATCGCGCCCAGGGACTTGGTGAGGATGGCGTCGTTGATGTCCTGCATGATCACGTTGAAGCCGGCCTGGGAGGCCACGTGGGCGATGCCGCCGCCCATCTGTCCCGCGCCGATGATGCCGATGGTGCTGATGTTGGCCATGTGCTGCGCTCCGGATTGAATCGTCGTGCCAAGAGGCCCCCAGATAACCACGCCCGGTGCCCCCGCGCAACGGCAGCGACCGCCGGAGGGCCGGGGCGCGGCGCGGCGTGGCGTGGCGCCAACGCTCAGCCCGCCGCACCGGATGGCGGCGACAGGGCGGCGACGGCGGGGGACGGTATTACAGGGAGAGGCGGCGGCCGATCTCGTGGAACAGATTGGCGGCGTTGCAGGCGTAGCGGTGGGGACTGCGATGCAGGGCATTGCCCAGCTTGGGATATCGCGCGAGGTGGCTTTGCACCTCCGCCAGGGTCAAGCCGCTGGCGGTCAGCGCTTGCTGCGCCTCGCGCCGGGCCATGTCCGTCGCCTTGAAGAGCTGCATCTGCACGCGGCTGTAGACGTTCACGGCGCCATCGCCGGTGGTCTCCACGGGCAGGAACAGCGTCTGCGGATTGCGCTCGGTGAGCAGGCTCTGCACCCCATCGGAAACGCCGCTGGAGGGCATGCAGCCGAAGGGCTTCACGCTGAGCACCATGTGGGCCGTGGCGTGGTCGCCATACTCCATCGTCTTGGCCACCTCCAGGAACATCTCTCCGGCGCGCTGCTCCACGTCGTAGTAGGGATGGGCCTGCTGCGCGAGCCGGTCGATGTTCGGAATGCGGAAGTCGCGCAGTCCGGCCAGCCAGCCGGAGACGTAGAACGTGATACGGATGGCCTGCTCCACACCCCGCGCGGCCATTACCTTGAGCCAAACGCGTCGCGGGGCCTCTTCCCGCGCCTTGCCATAGCGGGGCCACAGCCGCGCCAATCGCGCCAGGTCGAATCGGGGTTCCCACAGCAGCGTAAGGATCCAGGTGGTGAGGGGCTGCACCTCCACCTCCGCCCCCTCGCCCTCCAGGAAGGCCGGCAGTCGGTAGTTGCCATCGCCCTCCGTGGTCTCGGCCCAGATCTCGCCCAGCAGGGCCACCTTGGGCTTCACGCGCGTGCGGTCCACCGGGATCGCGGCGAACTCCCGCCGCACCTGGCGTAGGGCGGCTATCATGCCTCGGCCCTGCTCCAGGGCCTCCATCAGCACGGCACGGCTGCGCGTCACGGCTGCGTCCGTCGCCCCAGGCACCCGCTCGTAGGGGCGCGTGCGGTACTTGAGCAGATTGACAATGTCCGCCAGGATCAGGCCCCGCAGCACCTGGATGAGGAACTTGGCGTTGACCTCCAGTCCGCCCCCTTCGCCCATCTGCTGATCGTCGATAGTCTGGTTGAACAGCAGCACCCGGAAGCCCTCGAAGCCCACCTCGCGCAGGGCTTTGCGGTACTCGTTGATATACAGCCCGAAGCGGCAGGGGCCACACCCCGCCGCGGTCACGCATAGGTAGCGGCGGTTGATCTCCGCCACGGAGAGCCCCTGCTCGTCGCGCAGGCGCTGCAGGTAGCGCAGCAGATTGCCCACGGTGAAGTAGGCCGGGTTGCACATGGCCCGGTCGCAATAGGCCTTGCCTTGCTGGAATGCCTCCTCGTCCGGCGTGGGCAGCACCTCGATGCGGTAGCCCAGTCGCCGCACGGCGGCCGCCAGCAGGTGGTCGTGGGCCTCGGTGAGCCCGGCCAGCAGCACTGTGGTGGTGTCGCGCTGGGAGCGCGTGAACGCGGTGTGGACGGCTTCCACCCATTGCGCCCGCTGCCCGGCGGGCAGGCCCAGCCGTTCGCGCTCGGTGGTCTCGAAGGCCTGCAGTTCCGCGGCGACCGGCCGCGGCAGCTCGGTCGCGCCCGGAGCCGCGCCGCCTTCCCGGGGTGGAATCGCGCTCATGGCTGGCCTCCAGCCGGTTGCAATGCCGCGAGCGGTGGTACCCCCACCGGAGCGTCGTCCCGGCCACCGGCAAGCAGCTCCTCGCGCTTGCGGCGCAGGCGTTCGGCCAGTTCGCGCTCCTTGCGGGTGTGCTCGGCGAGTTGCTCCTCGCGCACCCTCAAGGCATGGGCGAAGGTGCGCAGGCGGATGCGCAGCGTGCCCGTGGGGCGGTTGGCATCCAGGTCGTGCAGGGCCAGGTAGGGGACGTTGGCCGTGGTGAGGATGTTGTCGATCAGCCCGTAGGTGGGCGAGTCGTGACCGCACTTGAAGCTGGATAGGTCCACCACGGCCAAGTGCGCGTGCCGCGCGGCGAACTTGGCGCCCCACACTTTGTGCGCGCTGTTGGCCGTGTGCGCCTCGGGCCACACGTCCCGGATGTCCAGTGGATGCGTGATGCGCCCCGCCGCCAGATCCTCGCGGAAGAAGCGCTCCAGCCACGCCGGGTCCCGCGGGATGGAGCGCAGCGTGATCACCGGGTAGCCCAACTCCTGCAGCGTCTCCGGTACGCCGTGAATCAGGCCCGAATCCAGATGGTACGGACGCGAGAGCAGCAGCACGCCGAAACGCCCCTCGCGCTCGATGGACTCCAGTACCTCGCGGCCCCGCTGCTGCAGTTCGGCCTCGCAGGCAGCCTGGGCGCGCAGACCCTGCTCGATGGCGAATTCGTTCTCGTCGCGCGTGATGCCCAGACGCGGACCCCACGTGGCGTGCAGGTGCGCGCGTTGCAGGACGGGTACGCCGAAGTTCACGGCGGCATCCACGTACTCGATGCCTCGCGCGGCGAAGAAGTCCACCTCCTTGGTGAAGGCGGCCTTGATTACATTGGGCGTACCCGTCACCACGGGACAGGACAGCCCGATATCCGAGCCCATCGCCCCCAGCGTGCTGGGCATGGTGGGGAAGTAGATATAGCGCAGGGGCCGCTGCGGCGAGTGGTGGTGGGTCAGCAGGTCGTGGATGTGTGCCTGTGCCACCTTGCCTGGGTAGCAGGGGTCCACGGCCCCGTACTTGGCACCGTCGGCGAACATGCGCTCGCCGGACTCCCGGCTGAACACCAGATTGCGCGCGGGCACCCCCAGGGTCTCGAAGTAGGCGCGCCAGAACGGTGCGGTGCTCCACATGTCCAGCACGCGCGGCATGCCGATGCGCACCTCCGCGCGGGCGGCCTGCGTGGCTGCGCCGGAGCGAACGAAGCGCCTCTTGCGCAGGCGTGCGCGGCCCAGCCAGCCGCGCGGGGGCGCAGCGCCCTGCACGGGAGCACCCGGCTCCGGCAGAGGCTCCACGGGGAAGCCCGAGGCGAACACGCGCCGCGCCTCCTCCGCCGCCAGATTGGGCAGGCGCCGCGCGCGTTCGCGCTGCTCGCGGTTGAAGGCCTTGAGCGCCTCCACGTCAGGCACGGTGCCGCGCTCGCAGGAGAAGCCGGAGATGTAGATCGCCTCCGAGCCATCGGGCGTGCGGGTGGTGATGTACGTGCGCGGGCAGCGATTGGTGCAGAAGCCGCAGCGCGTGCTCTCGTCCGTGCGCGTGGCGTAGGTAATGGCGATGGCCTGCTCCAGCCCCACGAACGTGGAGTGGCCGCGCTGGCGCACCACCCGCAGCGCCTCCATGGCGGCCCCGATGGCTCCAGCCTCGCCGGGGTGCGGGTGCAGGTGCACCTGCGCGTCGGGGACGCGCTCGCGGATGTAGTCCACCTGCGCCTTTACGGCCGCCAGGTTGTATTGCGTGCCGCCCTGCAGCACGTAGCGGCGGCCAAGCCCGTCGATGCGTGGCACCTGGACGATGTACTGCCAGATGTTCTTGGGCAGCACCATGGCCAGGCCGGCCATCAGCTCCTCGCGGCCGAAGCCCTCCCGTTGCAGGTTCACGCGGTCGCTATCCAGGAACACGGCGCAGCCGTAGCTGAAGCGGGGCGCAAGACGAGCCTGGAAGGCGTGCTCCGCGTAATCGCTCACGCCCACGCCAAACTGCTCGGCGGTGGCCTGCAGCAGCATCCCGTTGCCCGCGCTGCACTGGTTGGAGAGCCGGAAGCTGCGCAGTTCGCCGTTTTTGAGGAACAGCACCTTGATGTCCTGACCGCCCACGTCGCAGATGATGTCCATCTCTCCGAACAGGTTCACGGCGCTCTGCATGTGGGCGACGGTCTCCACCACGTTCACGTCCGCCCGCAGCGCGTTCTCCAGCACACCGGCGGCGTATCCCGTGGCGCCGAAGGCCGTCACCTCCAGCGCTGCATCTTGTTCTTCCACATGGGCCTTCAGCTCCGCCAGCAGCTCCTTCACGTCCTGGATCGGATTGCCCTTGGAGAGGCGATAGGCCTTGTTCAGGATGCGGCCGTCCTCGTCCATCAGCACGGCCTTGGTGGAGGTGGAGCCGCCGTCCACGCCCAGCGCCGCGCGCACCGTGCTGCCCGCGGCCAGCCGGGGCGGCTCGAAGGGCGGGATGGTGTAGGCGGCGCGAAAGGCCGCCAGCTCGTCCGCATCAGCCGCCAGGGGCGGCCCGGCGCGGCTGCCGAAGCGGGCTTGCCGGCCGGCCTGGATGAACGCCCGCAGGGCCGCACTGCCGCGGTACGGCGCGTCCTCCTCCGCGATGCGTTCGCCGTAGATCACGGCGCCATAGGCGGCATAGAAGAGCGCGTTGTCCGGCACCTCGATCAGGCGCTCGGGTGCCACGCCCTTCGGCAGCGCAATCCCGCGGTCGTGCCAGGTCTCCTCGATGCGTCGGCGCCAGCACTCCTGCAGGAACGGGAAGTAGAACATCGGCCCGCCCAGCAGCAGCACGCGCGGCTTGAGCGTGTTGCCCCGCGCCAGCACGGAGAGGTTCTGCTGCACGATGGCATCGCCGAGGGAGCAGAGAATCTCCTCAGCCGGTACCCCGGTCTTGGTGAGGTTGACCACGTCCATCTCGGCAAAGACGCCGCACTTGGCCGCGATGTGGTGCATGGGGCGGTCGCTCAGGTGCACCCGCTGAACGTCCTCCGCGGGCATGCCGATCTTGAGCAGGCACTTGTCGATCGTGGCCCCGGTGCCCGAGGCGCAGCGATCGTTCATGGAGGTCCAGGCCTGGCGCTCGCCGGTGCGCTGGTTCCAGCGGAAGAGGATGATCTTGGCGTCCTGCCCGCCCAACTCGGCCACGCTCATCACATCCGGGTGCAGGCGCTCCACGGCCAGCGTGACCGCGTTCACCTCCTGCACGAACCGCGCGCCCAGCGGCTCCGCCAGCGGGTGCGCGCCCGAGCCGGTGACGAACACCCGCGTGCCCGGCGCGGCCAGCCCCGGCACCTCGGCCTCCGCGCGCTCCAGCAGCTCCAGCACGCGTTCCGGCTGGTGGGCGTGGTGCCGCTCGTAGGCCTGCCAGAGCACCTGCGGGGTGCCGGGCCGCACCACGACCAGCTTCACCGTGGTGGAGCCGACGTCAATGCCGATTCGCAGGGAATCGCCTTGCGCGGCTGGGAGTGCCGTGCTGGTCCCGACGGTCTGTTTTTGGACGCGCGCCAGCGAATGCGGCGCGCGCGGTGGCGCCGAACCCATGGGGTCGCCTCCCCTTTGGCCAACGAGTCCCCGACGCCGAACGGGCCGGGTATCCGCAGCCTCCCGGTCAACCCTACCGGGCCTGCTGTCTGATTACATGCCGCTGATTATCGCCCAGATGCCGAAAAAGAACTTGACGCAAGTCAAAAATGCCAGATTGACGGGAAATCAAATATACATTGCGTGGTGTCGCACTTGCGCCAACGCCCGATTGCCCACGGTGTGGAGCAGCGCCACCGGGCCGGGCGCGCCTTTCCATTCGCCACCAAATCCGCTAGAGAGGGGGCAGGCGCGCCCAGGCGGCAGTGCAGCCCGTGGCGCCCCCGTTTGCACACAGGCTTTCCCCTTTCTACTCGACAAGGATCTCACCATGTTGGACGGAAAAGTTGCCATCATCACCGGCGCCGGGCGCGGCATCGGCCGGGGCATGGCCCTGCTGCTGGCCTCCAAGGGCGCCAAGGTGGTCGTCAACGACATCGGCACCTCCACCGAGGGCCAGGGCCAGGACGTGGGCCCTGCGCAGGAGGTGGTGGACGAGATCAAGAAGGCCGGCGGCCAGGCGATCGCCAACACGAACTCGGTGACCACTTTCGAAGGCGCTACCGGCATGGTGCAGCAGGCGCTCAAGGAGTTCGGCGGGCTGCACATCGTGGTGAACAACGCCGGCATCCTGCGCGACCGCATGCTGCACAAGATGGCGCCGGAGGACTGGCAGGCCGTAATGGAGGTGCACCTGAACGGGCACTACAACGTCACCCGCGCCGCCATCAACCACTTCCGCGAGCAGGAGTGGGGCCGCGTCATCAACTTCACGTCCACCAGCGGTATCATCGGCAACCTTGGCCAAGCCAACTACGGCGCCGCCAAGCTGGGCATCTTCGGCTTCACGCGCATCGTGGCGCTGGAGACGATGCGCTACGAGAACATCACCTGCAACGCCATCTCGCCTTTCGCCTACACGCGCATGACGGCGTCCATCCCCGTCAAGGACGAGAAGGCCAAGGAGCGCGTGGAGCGCACCAAGAAGATGCGCGCGGAGGACATCGCCCCCGTGGTGGCCTACCTGTGCTCGGACGGTGCCAAGCACGTCACGGGGCAAATCTTCGGCGTGCGTGCGGGCGAGATCATGGTGTTCAGCCAGCCGCGGCCGCTGCGCTCCGTGCACCACCACGGCGGCTGGACGCCGGAACTGGTGGGCGAGGTGGCCATGCCGGCCCTGGCGCCATTCTTTGACGAGCCCAAGGCCTCCGCGGCGATCTTCCCCTACGATCCGCTGGACTAAGCGCCATCTCGCGCGGCTGAGCCCAGAGGCTCTTGGAACCTGTTTTCGCGCAGTGGCTGGCGCGCCAGCCACTGCCGCCCGAAAGGGGGTTCGGGGGAACCGTGTTCCCCCGAATGCCGTTTGCTGTTCTCCCCGACGTGTCACCCCAGCATATCCCGGTGCCGCCGGCCGACCCAGGCCAGCAGCAGCAAGGCCGCCACGAACATGGCCAGCAGCGCCAGCAGGTTTGGCCACGTCTGCCACAGGTGCTGGTGCTTGAGCATCACGTCGCGGGTGGCGATGTTGGCGTGCGTGAGCGGCAGCAACATGGCGAACCAGCGGAAGGGCCAGGCGAAGCGGTCGATGCTCCAGATCATGTCGCTGAAGAACACCTGCGGCAGGATAACCAGCGGGATGAACTGCACCGCCTGGAACTCGTTGCGGGCCGCGAAGGACACCAGCAGGCCCAGCAGCAGCGCGATCAGCAGCATCAGTAGCGTGATCACGCACAGGTCGCCCACCTGCGCCACGGAGACGGGGAAGCCGATCAGCGCCAGCAGGTACACCAGCACGATCGCCGCCTGGGGGATGGAGAAGAGCAGGAAGCCCAGCATGTAGCCCAGCACCACCTGCGGCAGCGAGAGCGGCGCGATCAGCAGCCGCTCCAGCGTTCCCCGAACGCGCTCGCGCTGGAAGGCGATGTTGGAGAGGATGAACGTAAGGAAGAACACGAAGAACGGCAGCAGCACCGGCAGGAAAAAGTCGATCAGGCGATAGTCTTCCGAGCCGTACAGATAGTGCTTGTCGATCTGCAACGGCTTCACGTTGACCGAGTTGGCACACTTGGCCGAGCAGTCAGAATCGATCACGACGGGCAGCGAGGCCGCCAGGTCGTCCGACGCATCGCCCACGGCGGAGGCCACCAGCCCCGTGAGCGTCGGCCGCGAACCCTCCAGGTACAGGTGCAGCGTGCCGCGCTTGCCGGAGAAGCGGTCGGCCAGCAGCGATTCCTCGAAGTAGAGCACGCCATCCGCCTGGCCCTTGCGCAGTGCGTCCTCGATGTCCGCCTGGATCAGCTTTGGGTCGCGCACGTCGTCCGGGATATCCACCGGCACCACGACGACGTCCTTCTCCTGCTCCAGCGCACGCTCCAGGTCGTACACGAACAGGCGCGCCGCGCCGCGCGCCACCACGGCCACGCGTGCCGTCTCGTCCTTGAACAGCGCCAGGTACACCAGGGACATCACCAGCACGGGCACCAGGAAGAAGAACGCCAGCGTGCGCCGGTCGCGCACGATCTCCAGGATCACGCGCACCGCGATCCAGCCGATGGCCTTCATGCGGGCACCCCGCCGCTGGGCACTTGGCCGGTTGAAGGATTGCCGCCGGGAGGGTCTCCGCCGCCAGGGTCGCCGTTGGCCGTGCGGCTGGCATCGTCGCCCGGGACGGCGCGGCGCGTGGCCTGCACGAACGCCGCTTCCAGGTCCGCCGCGCCATAGCGCCGGATCAGCTCATCGGGCCGGCCCTGCTCCAGGATGCTGCCCTCGCGCAGGAACAGCACTTCGTCGCCCCGGGAGGCCTCGCTGATGTGGTGCGTGGTCACCAGCAGCGTGATGCCTTCCGATGCGAGGCGCCGGAACCAGTCCCAGAAGCGCAGGCGCAGCAGGGGATCCACCCCGGCCGTGGGCTCGTCCAGGATCAGCAGCCGCGGCTGATGCACCAGGGCGCTGGCCAGCATGGCGCGGCGCATCATGCCGCCGGAGAGGGTGCCGGACAGGCTCTCCTGTCGTTCGCTGAGCTCCACGCGCTCCAGCACCTCGGTCGTGCGGGCGTCCAGTACCGCGCCGTCGAGTCCGTACATGTGCCCGAAGAAGCGCACGTTCTCCCGCACCGTGAGCCCCTCGTACAGCGCGAGCTGCTGGGGCATGTAGCCGATCTGCCGGGTCGCGGCAGGACTCCCGGGAGCCAGTCCGTCGAAGAGCCGGATGCGGCCCGCGTCCGGCTGGAGCACGCCCATGATGAGGCGCAGCAGGGTGGTCTTGCCCGCGCCGTTGGGCCCCAGCAGGCCGAAGATGCGGCCCTCCGGGATGTGCAGGCTGAGGTCGTGCAGGGCCGGGCGGCCACGGTATGCCTTGCGGACGTGCTCGATCTCGATCATCGGGGCTCCCGGTGCGTGCAGTTCCATCATGCCTGCTCGCGCGCATGCGCGCCACCGCTGGCGTCCTGTGCCTCGGTGGCCGGGCTTTGCCCCCGGCCCGCGGCATGGTAGCCTGACCCGGCGAGGGGGCCCGCCGGGGAGCCGCCCGCCGTCAGCAGAACGGAGAGCGCGCAATGAGCCAGACCGCACCGATCAAGGACGCCCAGGCGCTGATCGAGCTGTACTACAACAAGGGTTGGACCGATGGCCTGCCGGTCGTTCCGCCCAGCGAGGCCAGCGTGGGGGCCACCCTGGCCGCCGCAGGCCTGCAGGGCGACGAGGTGATCGGGGAGATTCCCGACCGGCACGTGCGCGTGACGGCGGACAAGGTGGCCATTAACGCTGTGCTGGCGGGCTGCCTGCCCGAGTACATGCCGGTGGTGGTTGCGGCCGTGAAGGGCATCTGCCACCCGGACTACTGCTACCACGGCGCGGCCACCAGCACGGGCGGCTCGGCCGTGGCCACCATCGTCAATGGCCCCATCGCGCCACGCCTCGAGATCAACGCGCGGGACAACGTGCTGGGCCAGGGCTTCCGGGCCAACGCCACCATCGGCCGGGCTGTGCGCCTCGTGATGATGAACGCCATCAACACGCGCCCCGGCAAGCTGGATCGCTCCACCCTGGGCAACCCCGGCAAGTATTCGCTGTGCTTCGCGGAGAACGAGGCGGAGAGCCCCTGGGAGCCGCTGCACGTGGAGCGCGGCTACCGTCCGGACGAGAGCACGGTCACCGTCTTCGCCGCGGAGGGGTTGATCCAGATCTACAATCAGCTCTCCAGTACGGCCGACCAGTTGCTGCTGCCCTTCGCGGATGCCATGAGCAACCTGGGCTCCATGAACATCGCGGGTCAGGCGCAGATCGTCGTGTTGTTTGCCGGCGAGCACTGCGAGACCCTGCGCGCCAGCGGTTGGAGCAAGCGCCAGGTGAAGGACTATCTTTACGACCATGCCAAGCGCACCGTGGCGGACGTCAAGCGCGCCGGGCGCATCGCGGGGCCAGTCGCGCCCGAGGACGAACGCACGTGGCGGCACCCGGTCAAGTCCGCGGACGACATCGTGGTGGTGACCGCCGGCGGGCGGGCCGGCGCGTTCTCCGCCGTCCTGATGGGCTGGGGCTCCGCGGCGCACACCCGTTCAGTCACCACGCCGGTCGTGCTGCCCTGAGCCGCGCACCGGCTTCCGTTCCCGGCCCGGGCTGAGCACCGGGCATCGCAAGCGGCCCACCCGCCGGGGGGCCGCTTACCGCAGAGGAGACGCACCGATGGAGATCTTCGATCCCACCATTTCCGCGGAACGGGAGGCGTTCAGCTACGCCCCGCGTCCCAAGGACCTCCACGGGCTGAAGGTGGGCCTGGTGGAGAACACCAAGTTCAACTCCGAAACCATCCTGCGCAAGATCGCCGAGCGCCTGGACGAGCGTTACAAGGTGAAGCTGGTGCACGTCGACCACAAGCAGTCTTCCAGCCACAGCGTCGCGGACGATGGCCTCGCCAAGCTCAAGGAGCAGGCGGACTTCGTTATCGCCGGCGTGGGTGACTGAGGGTCCTGCAGCTCGGGCAGTGTGCTCGACGGAATCAAGCTGGAACGGGCCGGCATCCCTGCCGTGTCCATCGTGACCCACCTGTTTGTGGAGACCGGAGTGGAGATGGCCGCCAGCCACGGCGTGCCGGACTACAAGTTCCTGGTCACCCCGCACCCCATCGCCAACCTCAGCGAGGAGCAACTGGACGCTACGGCTGACAGGCTGACCGGCGAAGTGGTGGAATTCCTGCAAAGCACCGGCGACCAGCAGTAGCCACCTTGGTTATTGCCACCGGCCCCTCCGCTATTGCATGCGAGAGGGGTCGGCCGCTCAGTGCATGCCGCGCGCGTGCAGATAGGCGGTGTACTGCATGTCCTCGTCCTGAATGTGCGCCAGCACCCAGTCTGTGA
This sequence comes from bacterium, assembly GCA_035266845.1. Taxonomy (GTDB): domain Bacteria; phylum SAR324; class SAR324; order SAR324; family JACQKK01; genus DATFMP01. The sequence goes on along the minus strand of DATFMP010000025.1, from coordinate 6,601 downwards.
TGAAGGCCGCGGCCTCCTCGGCGCTGAGGCGGCCATAGCGCAGGTCCGCCTTGAACTTGAGCAGCGTGCGCAAGAGCAGGCTGTGCGCCTGCTCGTGCTCCGGCAGGCCGGGCCAGTCCAGTTCGCGCAGCACGCGCTCTTCCTCCTCGAAGTGCTCCACCGCGCACTCCACCAGGTCGTCGGCTATGTCGCGTGCCCGCGATGCGGGATTCGGCCCCTTCACCGCCGCGATCAATGCATCGGCACGCTCGATGAGCACGCGATGTGCCTCGTCGAACGTGTGCACGCCCACGCTGTAGGCGAATTGCCAGCGCAATGGCAAGGACATGCGCCCTCCCTTATCCGCGTGAGGTGGCAGCGGCGGGCTGCCACGCGGGCCCCCCTCGCTGCCATTACACACGCTGTGCGGGATCGCGTCCTTGATGCAGGTCAGGCTCGGGGCGAGAGGGCCGATGGCGATTCCGTTGCCTGCTCGGCGCGTCGCTCGCGCAGGAACGCGCCATAGCGGGCATCCTCGACGCGTACATGTTCCACCACCCAGGCGTGGATGAACTTGACGGCGACATCCGAGCGATAGCGGGCGTAGCGCACGTCCTCCTTGAAGTGCAGCATCGCCCGCAGCAGCCGGTTGTGAGAGGAGATGTGCCGGGCCAGCTCCGGATAACCCTCGTTGGCGAGCATGCGCTCTTCGCGCTCGAAGTGCCCTAGCGTCTGCTCCAGCAGATCGTCCAGCAGCGCCTGCACTTCGGTGGCCGGCGCATGGTCGTTCAAGGCACTGCGCAGCGCCCGGGCGAGCGCCAGCAGATCGGCGTGGTCGGCATCACACTCCGGCACGCCCACGCTTTGACAGGCTCCCCAGTCTTGCGTATCACCCATGCGTCCCCCGCTGGGATGAGTTGCGGCGGCCCTGGCAGGCAACCGCCGCCTACACTTACTTAAACGACGAAGTTGCGCAATGTTGCGCCGGCAGCGGTTGACGCCACCGGGACCGGCTGCTATCCGGGGCAGCGGAAGGAAGGGGCGCACGGACAACGGGGGCACCGAGGTGGGCATGGAGCAGCCTGGGCAGTATCGCTATCTGCTGGTGGACGTGGACGGCACGTTGTTGGACCGCAGTGGTCGGGTGTCGCCGCGCACGCTGGTCGCGCTGCACCGCGCCGCGGAGGCGGGCATCGCGTTGGTGCTGGCCACGGGCCGCACGTACAACTCCCTGCGACGCGTGACGGCTGGTTTGGGCCTGCCGCCCTTCCACATGATCACCAACGGCGGGGCGGTGGGCCTGACCCCGGGCGGGAACGAAGTGCGCTACACGGCCTACCTGCCGCCGGAGGACTGGCGCGCGGTCGTGGGGGCACTGCACACGGACGGATTGGCGCCGATCGTGTTCTCGCACCGGCATCCCGAGCCGCCCCTGTTTCACGTGGACAGCGAGAGCGGAGGCGCGCACTTCGACGCCTACCTGGGCCGCAACCGCCAGTTCCGGCAACTGGAGCCAGCGCTGTCAACGGCCGAGATTCCCCGCGTGGTGGAGGTGGCCGCGCTGGGCCGCGACGCGGCATTCGAAGCCGCATCGTCCCGGCTGCTGGAGCGTTTCAGCGGGCGTCTGCGCTGCCACACCATGGTGCTTGTGTTGGACCAGGAGCCCGGCCGCATCACGGAGTTCTTCGCCCCGGGCACCTCCAAATGGCAGGCCTTCCTGGGCCTGTTTCCCGAGGCGGCGGGGCACCCGGAGCAGGTCATCGCCATCGGCGACGAGGCCAACGATGTGGAAATGGTGAGTGCCGCCGGGCTGGGCATCGCCATGGGCAACGCCGTCCCGGCCGTGCAGGCAGTGGCCCGCCGTGATACGGCGGACCAGGACCACGACGGCGTGGCCGCCGCGCTGGAAGCCGTGTTGGACGGCTGAGCCGCGCGGGGCCGGCGCCGGCCGCGGATTGGCGAGTCTACTGCGGGTTGTTCATCTGCATCTCGTACTGCATGTGGACGGGCTTCCACTTGGCGAAGGGCTTCACGTGGCCCCAGTAGGCCATGTAGCCCGTGACACCCCAGATCACGGCCGCGATGAGCAGGCCCGCCGCCCCGAAGATGCGGAAGGCGGGCACGCTGCGCATGCGCAGCATGGGCACGGCGCCCAGGCCGACCAAGCCCATCCAGATGAAGCCCACACCCGAGATGGTCGGATGCTGGGTCAGGTCCAGCTTTAGCACCTGGATGCCGATCAGGACGGCAGCGAGGCCCACGAACTCGGCATAGATCGCCACCGGCAGCAGATCGAGTCCCATCATCACGGTGAATCCCACCCCCACCAGCAGGATGCCGTAGAACACGGACATCTCACCGTAGAGGATGTTGTAAGAGCCCACCAGCGGCCACGTGAAGATCATGTGCAGGCCCGTGGCGAGAGCCAGGAATCCCGCCATCAGCATGCCGGGCACCCAGCGGCGCTCGCCCGGCGTTCCCACGTCCAGGAAGATCCAGGCCGCCAGCAGGACCAGCCCCGCGACCATGTTGATCAGCATCAACGTCAAGTAGTCTATGAACATCGCGGCTCCTTCGGGGATGTGCGAGTGTAGTGCGTCCCGCGGCAGTGGCTGTGCGACGCCGCGACACGCGCGGGCTATTGTAGCACCGGGCTTGGCTTCAGCACATGGTATGAGGTCCTGACAGCCAGTGAGGTTTGCACCGGCGGGCCAACGCGGTAAAAGGATAAGCCGTGCATGCGCCCCGCTCGCCCGGGGCGAGCAGGCGCGGCCATGCGAATCCTTCGAGATCCACTTTGACAGGCTGACGATGAAACTGATCCGATTCGGCACCCCCGGCCGCGAGAAACCGGGCGTGCAGCTCAATGACGGCACCCGCCTGGACCTTTCGCTGCACATCCACGACTACACGCCGGAGTTCTTCGCCTCCGGCGGCATGGCCCGGGTGGCGGAACTGGTGGCGGCCCGCAAGGACACGCCCGTCGCCGACCCCAACGCGCGCCTGGGCTCGCCCGTGGCGCGGCCGAACAAGTTCGTGGCCATCGGGCTCAACTACCGCAAGCACGCGGCGGAGGTGGGGGCCCAGATCCCCAAGGAGCCCGAGGTGTTCACCAAGTACACGTCGTGCATCTGCGGGCCCAACGACGGCATCCTGGTGCCCAAGACCAGCACGCGGCTGGACTACGAGGTGGAGCTGGCCTTCGTTGTGAAAGACCGCGTGGCCGACCTGGCTTCGGAGGACGAGGCGCTGCAGCACGTGGCCGGCTATATGGTCTGCAACGACGTGAGCGAGCGCGACTTCCAGTTCCGCGGCACGCAGTGGGTGCGCGGCAAGAGCCACGACAGCTTTGGCCCGCTGGGCCCCTGGCTGGTGACCCCGGACGAGGTGGGCAATCCGCACGACCTGGAGGTCTCCCTCAAGGTCAACGGGCAGGTGCGCCAGCAGAGCAACACCAACGACTTCATCTTCAACCTGCCGCACATCATCTGGTACTGCAGCCAGTTCTTCACGCTGGAGCCGGGCGACGTGGTCACCACGGGCACGCCCTCCGGCGTGGCGCAGGGGATGAAGGACCCCAACGCCTTCCTCAAGATCGGCGACACGGTGGAAGTGAGCGTGGCCAAGCTGGGCACGCAGGTGCAGAAGGTGATGGCCAAGCCCTGAGCGCCCCGCGCCAACGCGGCGCCTGCCCCGCCTCGCGGCGGGGCGGCTGGCCCTCGCGCGTCGGGCAGTGCCCGCGGCCGGGCTAGTCGGCGGCGTCCTCGTCGCGCAGGGGCTGCCCGGTGAGGGGGTGCGCGGCGAACTCGAGCGGGTGCGGGCCCTGGGCGCCGGACTGGAGGTACTCCACGATGCCCGGGGCGGTCTCCTCCGTCACGCTGTGGAACCACTTGCCCTGGGGGTAGGCCACGGCGATGGGGCCGCCCTTGCAGATGCGCAGGCAGCCCACCTTGGTGCGGTAGAGCTTGGCCTGGCGGAGGTCGGGGTTGAGGTCCTTCACCGTGCGCTTGACGGCCCGCCACGCCGCCATACCCTCCTCGGGCGTGCAGCAGTCGGGGCCCGTGCAGATGAACAGGTGGGTATCGAAGCAGCCGATGCCGACGATATCGGCGATCTCCTGCAGCGACTTGTCCTTGCGGTCTTCCTTGGCCATGGGGCGCTCTTGGGCGGCAAGGGGTGAGGGGGTGGGGGCAGGGCGCGAGGGAGCCGTGCTAGGCGCGGCGGCGCAGCCAAGCCTGCACCAGGCGGGTCTCGCGCTCCTCGAACTGGGCCTCGTCCAACTTACCGGCTTGCCGGCCCGCCCGCAAATAGTGCAGCTTGGCCAGCCACTCCGTCTCGTCGGCGCAGGTGCTCCAGCCGCCCTCGGTGCGGCGCACGAGGCGCTCGTACTCCGCCTCCTCCAGCCAGAGCGGCGCGGCCTCGGAGTGGGGGCGCAGGTTGATGGCCACCGCTAGTCTCCCTCGAACTCCACCAGCCGCGTGAGCTTGTAGCCGCCCAGGCGGTCGCGCCCGCGCAGATCGGGCAGCTCCACCACGAAGGCGCAGCCGGCGACCTGGCACCCGATGCGCTCCACCAGCCGGCACGCGGCCTCCATCGTGCCGCCGGTGGCCAGCAGGTCGTCCACCAGCAGCACGCGGGTGCCCATGCCCAGCGCGTCCATGTGGATCTCCAGCCGATCCTCGCCGTACTCCAGCGTGTACTCCACGCCGAAGGTCTCGCCGGGCAGCTTGCCGGGCTTGCGGATGGGCACGAAGCCCACGCCCAGCTCCAGCGCCACCGGCGCGGCCACGATGAACCCGCGGGACTCCACCCCCACGACCATCTCGATGCCCTCGCCCCGCCAGGCGTCCGCCATCTCCTTCACGGACTGCCGGAAGCCATCGGCATGGAGGAACAGCGTGGTCAGATCGCGGAACTGGATGCCCGGCTGCGGAAAGTCGGGGATGGTGCGGATCAGCGACTTCAGTTGCGACATGCGCCACCTTGCGGCAAGGGGTGAGCCCGCCCGCCACGGGCGGTGCCTCCCGCGAGGTAAGCAGGAATGCGCCGCGCTGTCCAGCCCATGCGCGCCCCGCGCTCAGTTGGCGATGCCGGCGGCTGGGCCCGCGGCCGGACCGGCCGCCGCCCCGGCGCCTTCCCCGGCCTCCCAGGCCGCCCCGGGCGCGACCTCCCGCCCCGCCGCATCGGCTTCGTTTCGCAGCGCAGGCGGTGCCGCCCCCGCGCCGTCCCCCGGCCAGCCGGTGGCCTGCTCGCGCGATGCGTGCAGGCCGTGCAGGTCCCGCCCGCGGGCGGCGCGCTCGCGCTCCGCCGCCAGTTGCGCCAGCTCCGCGCGCTCCTGCTGGCGGCGGTGCGCCTGCGAGCGCCGCAGCTCCGCCAGCAGGCGCGCCGCGTTGCGCTCCAGCGTGGTCTCGTAGCGGGCCAGCCGTGCCAGTGCCCCGCCGTAGGGCCCGGAATCGAGCGACCACGCCCCGCCCAGCCCCTGGTCCTCTGTCAGCATGTCGTAGCGCAGCCGGTCCATCAGCTCCGCCTCCAGCGCGGGCACCCGCGCCAGCCGCCACTGCACGGCGGCGATGCGGTTCACCAGCAGCACTTCGAGCTGACTCTCCGGCGCCAGCTCCGCGTGCAGGTTGCGCCGCAGTTGCTCGAACTCCGCCGCATCCTCGTCCGCCAGCACCATCCGCCGCGAGGTCAGTCCGTGCTTGCGCGCGTTCTGCGCGGCCTTCGCCTTGCCCTCCTCCGTGCGCGGCCCCGTGCTCTTCTTCGCATTCTTCCGGTTGGCTTCGATCTGCTTGTCCGTGGCCATGGCTCTCCCGTGACAAAAGCAACGGCGGGCGAGGGACTGGCGCCCCTCGCGCTCCCCGTTTGGGTTCGTTTCGCAATTTCCGTGGGAATCGCGCGCAGCCGCGTCCATCAAGGCTTCGCGCGTGGGGCTATTGTACTGCGGAGGGTTACCAGATGCAGCGGGAGAGTTCGGACAAATGGGGACGGCACCCCTCCCCGCTGCCCGGGGGCACCTTCCCCTCCCCGTGCACGGGGAGCTTGTCCTGAGCCGGTCGAAGGGGGGTGGCCCGCGTCAGCGGGACGGGGTGGGGTTTCGTGCGTGGGTCTGGGCCTCCGGATTGCCCAGGCCGTCGGGCGGACGCACAGCCGCGCGCCCCACCCCATCGGAGGCTCGCAGGCCCAGCGCCCGCCCGGCACCTCACCCCGCCCGGCTCGCGCCGGGCTGCCCCTCTCCGCTAGGCAGAGAGGGGCGTGCGGTTGCCTGCCTCGCAAGTCCGCACAGCCAGTCCCCCTTCTCCACGCAGTGGAGAAGGGGTTAGGGGATGAGGCCCCGCCCTGAAAAAAGGACCTTCATCCGTCCCGAAAAACGTGGTATGGCTGACGCATCGCCGGGGCGCTTGGTCCGGTCCCGCGGGTTTCCTTGCTTGGCCCGCCGTTGCACCGGACGGGCCGTTCAGTAATCTGAGGAGAAGCCGCCATGGCTTCGCGCATGGAAGGCGCCGGGCTGCACGCCCTCCGCTCCGCCCGGTCGGTTCGCCGCTTCCTGATCCGCCATCGTGTGCTCTGGCTCGGTGTGGCCAGCGTGCTGCTGCTCTCCGGCTGCGCGCTGATGCCCATCGCC
>DATFMP010000024.1:0-6001 GCA_035266845.1 bacterium | reverse complement strand
GTCTCGATTCTGTGGAGGGGTGAACTTCAAACGGCCGGGCACAGCGCGAACACGCTGACCGCACAGGTTACCGGAACTGCTGCTGGCGCCGCAGCATGGCCTCGTTGGTGTCGGCGATCTGTCGGCGGGTGGGTTTGCGGGGCATATGCCGTCAGTCCGCATGGCGGCTAATATGGGACTGCCATTGTGAGGTCCGACTAATAGCCTGGAATGCCTCTCTCCTCGTCGCCACCCGCGGGTTCGATTATGAGATGGCGCGTAATCTCTTTGTCGCCGTCCGCCCAACCTCCGTCCCACGCGATGTGAAACTGTTTCAATTGAGATTGTCCTTCCGTAGCCAAAGCCTGCACCGCGACCACTAGTTCTACGGGCTTCCGAAACCGACCCGGGACGGCCGAACTGTCGGGTGGGGAATTCGAAGGAAGGTCATTTGGCGGCATTACCACCATGAGCTCAAGCCATTTCTCTTTCACCAAACCAACCAGATTCACATTGATCGCTGTCCTGCCGATAGAGCGGGGGAATGGCTGCATCGTCGTCTGCGGCCACGACAGGAGGGCCTTCCCAGACCATGCTGTGTACCATGCTTCTCCCGCGCCTTTTTGCTTGACGAGGATGAGATAGACTCCCGCGTCTGTGGCGATTGAACCTTTGTTGCTCACCCCGATGTGATAGTACCGCGCATCCTCTAGCCTCTCGCTTCCCGTCTGTGGATCCCGCAGCCTGATCCTTGCGCGCGAACCCTCGTTCGAAACCAGATCTAATGCAAGCTTTGGAGGAAACAGCCTGCGTTTCAACTCGTCGCCAAATAAAGCCACGAACGCAACAGCAAGCGTCCCTATGGCCACGAGCGCATTGACCCACCAATTCGGATCACTCCAGAAATGCGTCACAGGCTTGCTCCGAGTAGTGATCGGCTGAGATTCCCATGGTTTGCCTCCCAGACCGACCGCCTTCCCACGGGCTGCCAAATTGGTCTGCCAGTATGTCTTGGCCCCCGCCCTCCCAGACTGGCTTTCCCTTGGGCGGCCCGCTCTGCTTCCCTCGCTCCCGCAGCCCCAGGGCAGGTACCACCCCCGTTCCCTTGCCCCGGCTGGCCCGGGTAACCTCAGCCCCCGCCATTCCTCGCTTTAGGCGCCGCCGGTAGCCCCAGGGTAGCCCCGACATTTCCGACCCCAATTCGTATTCGCTATCTCACTGTAATTTCAGCGCGCCCGCCGGGACTCGAACCCGGGACCGTCGGATTAGAAATCCGATGCTCTATCCGGCTGAGCTACGGACGCGTATCTGCGCACAGCTTACGGCGTGGGGGGCAAAATGCAACGCATCGGCGCCGCGGCTGCCGGGCCCGCGGGCGCGCCCCGCGATGTCTCGGGAGCCGGCAGGGAGGCGTTCCCTGGAGGCAGTCTCAAGAATGGCGAACTGAACGATGCGGGGGCATTGCCCCCACACCCCCAGCAGGGAGCAATGCCCCCCGCACCCCGTTCAAGTCGGTCAATCCGGGGCCTGACGCAGGAAGGCGGGGATTCTGATGGCCCCTTATCCGGGGGCGCGGGGGGACCCGTTCCGCCGCCGTTGTTTCTGAGACCGCTTGTAGGCGCGCTGTTGCCATGGGGCGCCGCTGCTCCGTATGATGGGTTTTCTCCTCGGTGCTGACTGACCCTGCAGGCCCTTTCCAAGCCGTTGCCGCCATGCCCAGGTTCTTCCGTCGTCTGTTGCTCGTGCTGCTGCTCTGCGGAGTCGGCGGCCTATCGGCGCAAGCCGCCAGGATCACCATCGCCTGCAGCGCGGTGGGGATGGAATACCGGCTGTGCAAGGAGGGGGCGCACGCCTGGGCGCGCAAGACGGGCAACACGGTGGCCCTGGTGCAGTCCCCGAACCTGACGACCGACCGGCTGGCGCTGTACGTGCAGATGCTGGCGGCGCAGTCGTCCGATGTGGACGTGTTCCAGATCGACGTGATCTGGCCCGGCATCCTGGCGCCCTACCTGCTGAACCTGCAGCCCCTGGTGCCGACGGACGAGATCACGCGGCACTTCCCGGTGCTGGTCGATGCCAACACGGTGAACGGGGAGCTCAAGGCGCTTCCGTGGTACACGGACGTGGGGTTGCTCTTCTACCGCAGCGACCTGCTGAAGGCCTACAACCGGCCCGTGCCGCAGACGTGGCAGGAGCTGCAGGAGACCGCGCAACTCGTCATGAAGGGCGAGCGGGCCAAGGGCCGCAGGCACTTCTACGGGTACGTGTTCCAGGGCAAGCCCTACGAGGGGCTCACCTGCAACGCGCTGGAGTGGATCGACAGCTTCCACGGGGGCCGCATCCTCTCGGACAGCGGCCGCGTCACGTTCTACAACACCAGCGCCGTGCGGGCGCTGGACATGGCGGCGGGCTGGGTGGGCACGATCGCCCCGCGCGGCGTGCTCACCTACGGCGAGGAAGAATCGCGCGGCGTGTTCCAGGCCGGGCACGCCCTGTTCATGCGCAACTGGCCCTATGCCTGGGCACTGGCCAATAGCCGGCACAGCCCCGTGCGCGGCAAGGTGGGCGTGGCGGCGCTGCCCGCCGGGGGCGACGACGGACACCCGACCGGCACGCTCGGCGGCTGGGGACTCGGCGTCTCGCGCTTCAGCAAGCATCCCGAGCTGGCCGTCTCCCTGGTGCGCTACCTGACCGGACCGGACGAGCAGCGGCGGCGGGCCATCGTGGGCGCCTACAACCCCACGATTCCCGCGCTGTACAAGGACCCGGCCGTGCTGAAGGCGGACCCGTTCTTCGCGGAGCTTCCCGAGATCCTGCGGCATTCCGTGGCCCGGCCCTCGGCCGCGGCGGGGCGGGACTACAACCGGCTCAGCGCGACGGTCTGGGAGGCCGCGCACGACGTGCTGGCCGGACGCGCCAAGGCCAAGGACGCGCTGTCCAAGGCCGCGCAGCGGCTCGAGCGCATCCTGCAGCGCTCGCAGCGCTAGCCGCCCCCGAGCCGGGCACGGCGGCGCGGGCGCGGGATTTCCGCGGCGGCGCCGCCTGACGTGACCGCGCGGGCCGCGCGCCCGGCGGGGCACCCCCGGCGCCGGCTCCCGCGCCGAGGCTCAACCGTTCCGCAACCTGCCCGCGGGGGACGATGCGCAGGCGCCGGCCACTCACACTGCACCGCCATCGCGTGCGCACGGCACGCTGGCTGCTGCTGCCCACGCTGGGGCTGCTGGCGGCCGTGGCGGCCTGGCCGCTGGCCCGCACGGCGGGCTTGGCCTTCACCGATGCCACGCTGGGCAGTCCCGCCAGCGGGCGCTGGGTGGGGCTGTACAACTTCGCGGCGCTGGCCGCCGACCCCGCCTGGTGGGAGGCAGTGGTCAACACGCTGCGCTTCGCCGCGCTCTCCGTGAGCCTGGAGCTGGGGCTGGGCCTGGGCGTTGCGCTGGTGCTGCGGCGGGCCTTTCCGGGCAACAGCGTGCTGCGGGCGGTGGTGCTGCTGCCCTGGGCCATCCCCAACGTCGTGTCGGCGCGCATGTGGGCCTGGATGGCGCACGACGTCTACGGCGTGCTGAACGACCTGTTGCTGCGCGCGCACCTCATCGCCCAGCCCGTGCCCTGGCTGGCCGACGCCGGCACGGCGCTGGCGGTGATCGTCACTGCGGACGTGTGGAAAACCACGCCCTTCGTGGCGCTGCTGCTGCTGGCGGGCCTGCAGGCGATTCCCGCCGGGCTCTACGAGGCCGCGCGGGTGGACGGCGCGGGGCCCTGGCGCTGCTTCCGCCACGTCACGTTGCCCCTGCTGCGCCCGGCCATTGCCGTGGCGCTGGTGTTCCGCCTGCTGGATGCGCTGCGGGTGTTCGACGTGGTGTACGTGCTGACGGGGAGCAGCCACACCACGGCCACGGTCAGCGTCTATGCCCGGCAGCAGCTCATCGACTTCCAGGACTTCGGCTACGGCTCGGCGGCCTCGCTGGCCATCTTCCTGCTCGTGGCCATGGGGGCGGTGGCGGTCATCACCGGCCTGCGCGTGCGCCTGGAGGCCCCCTGATGCGACGCTCTCCGCTGGGCTGGCTGGGCCTGTATGCCGCCGTGGCGCTCATCGCCGTCGTGGCGCTGTTCCCGTTCTATTGGGCGGTGGTCAGCTCGCTGGAGCAGGGCTCCGCGCTGTTCGCCGTACACTACTGGCCGCCCGCGCCGGCGTGGGACAACTACCGCGCCGTGTTCGCCGAGCAGGACTTCGGGCGCAACATCCTCAACTCCACGCTGGTGGCGGGGGCGACGGTGCTGCTGGCGCTGGGGGCGGCCGTGCCGGCAGCCTACGCGCTGGGCCGCGTGCGCTTCCGTGGCCGTGGCGCGCTGCTGTTCACGATCCTGGGGGTCTCCATGTTTCCCCAGATCGCCGTGCTCTCCGGCCTGTTCGAGCTGATCCGGGCGCTGGGGCTCTACAACCGCTGGCCGGGCCTGGCGCTGAGCTACACGCTGTTCACGCTGCCCTTCACCGTGTGGGTGCTCACCGTGTTCACGGCGCAGATTCCCCGCGAGCTGGAGGAGGCGGCGCTGGTGGACGGGGCCTCGCCGCTCGGCATCGTGTGGCGCATCTTCGTGCCGCTGCTGGGCCCGGCGATGGTCACCAGCGGACTGCTGGCCTTCATCGCGGCGTGGAACGAGTTCCTGTTCGCCCTCACCTTCACGCTGAACAACGACGCGCGCACGGTGCCCGTGGCCATCGCGCTGATCACGGGCGCGAGCCAGTATGAGCTGCCCTGGGGCCGCGTGATGGCGGCCTCGGTCATCGTGACGCTGCCGCTGGTGGGGCTGGTGCTGCTGTTCCAGCGCCGCATCGTATCGGGACTCACGGCGGGCGCCGTGAAGGGCTGAGGCGTGGAATCGGAGGCCGGCCGCGCCGGGCCGGCCCAATCCGCAGGGAGGGGAAGGATCAGGCGTGCGAGGAGCGCCGGCCGGCGGGCCCCTGTCGCTCGCCGTGCTTGGCGCGCACCAGCACTTCCATGCCGCGCTGCCGGTCGGTGAAGCGACAGTTGATGCGGAACTCGGCCGGGTAGTAGAGGGTCGGCGAATCCACCAGCCTGCACCCCACTACCTCTGCCTGCGCCTCGACGTCGCTGCCCAGGCCCACGTCCACGCGGTCGCCGCTGTGCAGCGGGTAGGTGGAGGAGATGGCGATGCCGGTGGCAGACATGTCCAGCACCGCGAACTCCGGCACCTCGTTGATCCACAGGTCGTCGGTCTGCACATGGAAGCGCGGGCACTCCCGGCGCTCCGCCGCCTCGCCCGTGCCTGCCAGGCGATCATAGCCGCGGAGGTTCGCCAGCAGCGCCGCATATTCGCGCTGCACGTCCAGTTGCTCCATATCCTGCCTCTCCATGCGTTGCGCGGCCTTCATGGGCCGCAAGCCGCCCGGGCTTCCGGGCCCGGACGATGGGCGTCCCCGCCGCGCGTGCAGCGGGGGTGCTGCGGCAACCCGGGCCCCCGCAAGGCCGCCCCGGCTCACCACCGGAGCGGCCCGCAGAGGCCATGGGCCGGAATGCACCGTGTTGCCTCGGGTCGCCGTCAATCCTCGAATGAGATGGTCGTCGGCCCGCCGGCATCGTTGGTGATCTTGCTGCCGTCCCAGGTACCGTCCTCCAGGTCCAGCAGCACGTCTGGTGCCAGCAGGTCGTGGAACTGCTGAGCCGTGAGCGGCGATTCGTCGGGGCCGCGAAGGTCCATCGAATCGCTCAAATCCACTCGCACGCCGAGCAGGTGGAAGGTCAGAGACGACGGATCGACGCTCGTGACCGGCCCCTGCAACTGCACCGGGTCGATGGTGCTATTCGATGTCGTCTGCACGTCCGTCGCATAGACCTGACCGCCGTCCATAAAGCCGTCGATGCGCACCTGGTTGCTCGACCCGGAATCGAAGACACCAACGTCGCCCTGCGTCAGGGCGGTCTTGTAGATCGTAATGCCCAGCATGGTCAGTGTCTTGGCAACGCTGTCATGTGCCGAAACCGGCGCCAGGATGCGCACCCGG
>DATFMP010000023.1:0-99819 GCA_035266845.1 bacterium | reverse complement strand
GGTCGAACGCTTCTTCGCCTGGCTGCACAACTTCCGCCGCCTCACCGTCCGCTGGGAGTATCACGCAGCCAACTTCCTTGGCCTGCTGAGACTGGCTTGCACCATGATCCTCCTCAGAGCATTTTCGGGATAGGTTCTAGCCTTGCACCGCGCCTATCGCGTAGGGCCGTCCCCCCTCGGTGCTTATGGGCGGGCGTTGGGATTCCCGCAGCGGTTGACCGCACCGGGCAATCGTGGCACATAAGATGACTTCTCCGAACCCATCCCAATTGTCTCTGCGCGGGTGCCCCGCGCCTGAATCTGCCCATCCGACATCTATGCAGGACCTCCGAGGAAAGACGGCACTGGTGACCGGTGTCGCCAACAAGCGTTCCATTGCGTTCTCCATTGCCGAGCGGCTGGCCCAGTACGGCGTGTCGCTGGCCGTAGCCTACCAGCCCGTGGACGAGGATCGCGACGCGAAAGTGCGCAAGCTGATCGGCGAGATCAGCCCGGACCTGCTGGTGCCGCTCGACGTGACGCAGCCCGGCTCCCTGGAGCAGGCATTCGCCACGCTCAAGGAGCACTGGGGCCGGCTTGACATCGTCATCCACTCGATCGCCTCGGCCCAGCGCGATGAATTGGGCGGGCGCACCTCGGATGTGTCGTTGGAGGGCTTTCTGCTGGCGCAGCGGGTGAGCGCCTACAGCCTGATCGAGCTGACCCGTGCCGCGCGCCCGCTCATGACGGACGGCGGCTCGGTGATCTCGCTGACATACATCGGCAGCGAGCGTGCCACGCGCAACTACAATGTGATGGGCAGCGCCAAGGCCGCGCTGGAGGCCAACGTGCGTTATCTGGCGATGGAACTGGGCCCGGAGCGAATTCGCGTCAACGCGATCTCGGCCGGCCCCATCCGCACGCTGTCTGCCTCTGGCATCAAGGACTTCCTGGATCTGCTCCATAACGCCGAGGAGAAGGCTGCTCTCAAGCGCAACGTGACGCAGGAGGAAGTCGCGAACGCGGCGACCTTCCTCGCCAGCTCGCTCGCCTCGGGCATCACGGGCCAGACGCTGTTCGTGGACGGCGGCTACAACATCTGGGGATAGCCAGGCAGCGCGGCGGCTGCGCCGGCTGAGCCGCAACGGCGAGGACGACCGATGGCCGCGGAACTGACGTTGGGCACGTGGAACGTGAATTCGGTGCGCGTGCGCCTGGAGCATCTGCTGCGGATGCTGGTGGAATGGCGCCCGGATATCCTGTGCCTGCAGGAAACCAAGGTCACCGACGACCAGTTTCCGCGGGAGCCCATCGAGGCGCTGGGCTATCGCGTCGCCTCCAGCGGCCAGAAGGCCTACAACGGCGTGGCGATCCTGGCGCGGCATCCCATCGAGGCTGTGCGCAAGGGCTTCGACGGTTCGGACAGCGAGGAGCAGAAGCGCCTCATCGCCGCCACCGTGCTCGGCATCCGCGTGGTCAATGCCTATATCCCCAATGGCGGCAGCGTGGGCTCGGACAAGTTTGCGGACAAGCTGCGCTTCCTGGAAGACCTGCGCGGCTATTTCGACCGCGAGCTCAAGCCGACGGAGCCGGCCGTGCTGGTGGGCGACTTCAACGTTGCGCCCGCGCCGGAGGACGTCTGGGATCCCGCAGCGCTGGACGGCACCACCTGCTTTCACCCCGACGAGCGCGCACGCCTGGAGGCCCTGCGCGCCTGGGGATTCCGCGACCAGTTCCGCCGCTTCGAGCGTGCCGGCGGCCACTTCACCTGGTGGGACTACCGGGAGGGGGCTTGGCCCCGCAACGCCGGCATGCGCATCGATCACGTGTGGGCCTCGCCCGCGCTGGATGCCCGGGCCCGCGCCTGCCTTATCGAACGCGACGAACGGGGCCGCGACAAGGCCTCCGATCACGTGCCGGTTATCGCCGCGTATGCGGTGGACTGATAATTGCTTGATTGCCAAGGTAAGACGCGGGGCGTAAGCCGGTGAGGCGGGCGTGTGTCCGTGGCGGAAACGGGCGTTCCCGGCGCGCCGCCGGCCCCTGCGCGAATTGCATTTGAGGGTCGTTGCAGTATACTTTTTATTCTGAGACGAAGCGGCTTGTAGCGCGCGCTCAAGGGGCGCGAGGCGGTCGTTTCGGGTGCCAGTTGCGGGAGCTCATATGAGTTCGGTGCTGTCCCAGAACGAGGTGGATGCTCTCCTGAAGGGCATCTCCGGTGGGGAATTCGACATGGACGAGTCCGGGGGTGGCGAGGCCCTCGCGGACGAGGATGTCATTCCCTATGACCTGACCAGCCAGGACCGCATCATCCGGGGCCGCATGCCGACCCTGGAGATCATCCACGACCGCTTCGTGCGCCACTTCCGGCTCACGCTCTCCTCGGCGCTGCGCAAGGTGGTGGACATCAGCGTGCGCTCGACGGAGTTGATCAAGTTCGGCGAATTCCTGAAGACGCTGCCGGTGCCTTCCTCGCTGAACCTGTTCCGCATGAGCCCGCTGCGCGGCAATGCCATCATGGTGCTGGAAACGCGGCTGGTGTTCACGCTCATCGACCTGTTCTTCGGCGGCACGGGGGAGCTGGAGGTCAAGGCGGAAGGCCGCGACTTCTCCGCCATCGAGCAGCGCATGATCAAGCGCGTGGTCATCAGCGCCCTGGAGGACCTGCAGCAATCCTGGCGGCCGGTGTTCCCCGTGCAAATCACCTACACCCGCTCGGAGGTGAACCCGCAGTTCGTGGCCATCGTGCCCCACAGCGAGGTGGTGGTGGTGGTCACGTTCGACGTGGAGATGGGCCGGGCGCCCATGTCCGTCACGCTGTGCATCCCCTACTCCATGATCGAGCCCATCCGGGCCAAGCTCAACGCGGGCTTCCAGAGCGATCAGAACGAGGTGGACACCACTTGGCTGAACCGCTTCCGCACCAACCTGCAGCAGGCCAGGGTGGAGGTGGTTGCGGAACTGGGCCGCACGGAGATCAACGTGCGCGAGTTCCTCAACCTCAAGGTGGGGGACGTGATCCAGTTGGAGCAGGAGGTGGACAAGCCCCTCAGCGTGACCGTGGAGGGCATCGCCAAGTTCAAGGGGTTCCAGGGATCCTACAAGGGCCATCAGGCACTCAAGGTAACCGAACTCGTTTACAAGCCCCCGGTGGTGGACGAAATCCTGCTACAGTAGCAGGCAGCGACACCACAGGCAGGCGCGGTCGTGGTCGTCCCGCAGGGGCGTCGCGGCCGTGCAACGCATCGCAACGGGTTGTTCCGGGGTCCCCGGGGCGGCCGCAGATACATCCGACCTGACGATCCGCCGGCCGGGCGCACAGCCCGCCACGCAGATTCCAGCCGCAAGAGGAGGGGAGGCCCGTAGATGGCCACCTGGATCCGTTTTCGGTACGACAATGGCGATTCAGCCGTCGTGAACGCCGAGGAAACGCACCTGTTCTTCAAGTCCGACGAATCCCGCATCGAAGTGGTGCCCTTGGCCCCCCAGCCGGGCGAGCAGGACCAGCCCATACCCCTGGTGGTCTACCAGTGCGAGTACCCGGATCAGGTTGCGGCGGCCGAAGAGCTCATTTTCGATGCCCTCAGCCGGGGCGATGCCGTCACCATCAGCCTCGATATCCTGGAGGAGCACGCGGAATACCTGAACAACGTGCAGGGCATCCGCATGATCCTCTCGCTGATCCATCAAGGCAGCATTCGCATCCCAAAGAACGAGGAACTGCCCGACAAGGGCGAGTTGTTCGAGCAGGAGGACGAGAGCAATCCCTCGGAGATCAGCCGCTTCGAATCCATGCTCTACACCTATCTCGACGTGCCGGAGGACACGCTACGCCGGGCCTTCCACAATGGTGGGCAGGATTCCCCCTTCGGCCTCAAAAAAGACCACGAGGAGTGCCCGGACCATGGCTTTCACGAGTATTGGATCGTGGAGACGCGGCCGGACCGCAACTACATTTTCCGTGATCGCTTCAACGACCTGGTGAAGTCCCTGCAGGAGAACGAGGGCTACGTGTGGAGCGAGCCCCGCTCGTACCAGCACCCCGCCTGACGGCCAGCCACCCCGGCCTTGCTCAAGCGTCAGCCATGGCTTGTCGCATACCCTCCGCTGGGCCCCGTGGCCTGGGCGGAACGCCGGCCTGCGCCCGCCGCACGAATTGACCCCGCCCGGGGGAGGTGATAGACGCGGACACATACAGGCCGTCGGGGGCGTGCAGGCGCGCCTCGTGGCGGCTGCGCGGCACTGGCCGCAAGCCCCTACCGACCGAGGAGATCCATGATCTACGAGTTCCGCACGTACACGCTGAAGCCCGGCTCGATGCAGGAGGTGCTGAAGCGGTTCGGCGATGCGTACCCGATCCGTCAGAAGTACTCCGAGCTGGCCGCGTTCTTCTACACGGAGATCGGGCCGCTCAACCAGATCCTCCACATCTGGCCCTATGCGGACATGAACGAGCGCGCACGGGTGCGCACGGAATCCCGCAAGGATCCGGGCTGGCCGCCCAAAATCCACGAGTTCATCGTGGCGCAGCAGTCGGAGGTCTACGTGCCCTTCCCCTTCTCGCCGGAGCTGAAGCCGGGCAAGTTGGGGCCGGTCTTCGAGATGCGCAGCTACTTCGTGAAGCCGGGCGATGGGCTCTCCAAGACGATGGAGCGCTGGGAGAAGCAACTCCCCAAGCGCACGGCCATCTCGCCGCTGGCGTTCGTGGGGCACACCGATCTGGGGCCGCTGAACAAGTACGTACACATCTGGCCCTACCCCAGCCTCGACGAGCGCGCGCGCATCCGCAAGCACGCGGTGGACACGGGTGCCTGGCCGCCCCCGGGTGGTGCGGACACGCTTGTATCGCAGGAGAATAGCATTCTCCTCGCCGCGCCATTCTCGCCCATCCAGTAGCCATTCCGCCTGAAGGGGTCGCGCGCGCAGCCGGCGTGTGCGGCCCCCAGCCCCTCTGCCCCGTCCCGGAGGGCTCCCGCCCATGATCTTCGAGCTGCTGCGCTACACCCTGCGACCCCGCGTGATGCCGGAGGCGCTGGCGCGCATCGAGGCAGCCTGTGCCCGGCGCCGTCGCCACTCCGAGTTGGGCGGCATCTGGACCACCGAGATTGGACCGCTTAACCAGATCGTGATGGTCTGGTCCTATGCGGATATTTCGACGTATGGCCGTGTGCAGGCGGCGCTGGCCCACGAGGCCGACGGGCCCCCGCGTCTGGATGGGCTGCTGGTGGGCCTGCAGCGGGGCCTCTTCACGCCGCTGCCGGGCCCGCCGATGCTGCAGCCAGGACGACCCGGGCCCATCTACGAGCTGCGCAGCTATCGCGTGCGGCCGGGCGTGGGGGTGCAGGGCTATACAGCTGGCTGGGAGGCCAAGCTGGACGAACGGCTGGCGCTGTCTCCGTTGGCCGTGGCGATGGTCTCGGACGTGGGGCCGCTCAACAACATCGTGCAGATCTGGCCCTACGCCAGCTACGCGCAGCGTGCGGAGGTCCGCCGGGTGGCCACGGAGCATGGCGTGCTGCCGCCGCCCGGGGCCCTGGATGTGCTGGAGCTAATGGAGAATCTGATCATGCTGCCCGCGCTGTTCTCGCCCATGCAGTAGCGCGCCGTGGCGAGCGACGCGTTCAGTTGTCCGCGTGGCGCATCAGCCAGGCTTCCACGAGGTCCTTGCTGTGGGCAAGGCGCTGGAAGTCTTCCCGGGCACCGCCGTGGTCCGGGTGCGTCTGCTTGGAGAGCCGCCGGAAGGAGTGCCGCACCCCGGCCAGCGTGGCCGAACCGGGCTCCAGGCCCAGGCAGGCGAAGGCCTGCAGCAGCTCGCTGCCCAGAGCTGCGGCCGAGAGTGCGCTGTAGTCGTTGTAGCGGAAGCGGTGCTTGCGCTCGCGCTTGATCTCCTGCCACAGCCGCAGAGCCTCCTCCAGCTTCTGCTCAAAGCGCCGCATGGCGCGTTGCAGCCGCTGGCGGAACACGCCTTCCCAGAAGTAGTTGTAGCGGTCCGGCGTGAAGTGCTGGAGGTTGACCGTGCGCTTGAGGTAGCCGAACAGCGCCTCGGCGCGCAGATGGGCATAGTTGGCGAGCGGCTTCCAGTAGTACTCCTGCCGGCAGATATCGTCCCACAACGCCTGCTTGGCGCGCTCCATACCCAGATCGAAGGGCAGGCGGGCGAAGTGGGGGCCCCAGCGCGCCTCGTCGAAGCCCTGCTCCAGTTGTGCGGTTTGGAACTCCACGGGTTCGATCAGCGCGTTGTAGAAGCGCTCGTAGTCGTCCTGGGAGAAGAACCAGGGACTGTTCTCCAGCTTCCAGTCCGTGCACTCGAAGTAGCGGCAGAACACCCTGAGCAGGGACTCGTCCTCGAAGAACCCGCGCGCCATGTTCTGGCTTGCGTAGTGTTCCACGGGATTGCCGGCCATCTGGGCGTAGAGCTGGCTGGCGTCCACAAGCTGATGAGCTGGGAAGCCCGCCTCGACCATGTTGGGGAGAATACGCGGGTTGCGGCCGAGCCGTTCCAGCCGGCTCAGCACCGCTTCATTCCCGAACACCCGCGAGAAATTTGGCTGACTCAGGGCCGGCATAGGCGACGCGCAACGTGCGGGGTGAGAGGCGTGCGGTGCGCGGGAGGCATCCTCTGCGGCCCACGCTACCGGGCCTTCCAACGGTCGCACTCATTGTGCCAAACGCCGATGGGCTGTCAACCCTGCCCCGCGTGCCGCGCTGTGCCAGGGGCCCTATGTGGGGCGCTCCGCGCCGCCGCGCTTGACGGGCGGATGGCGAGCGGGTAAGCGGATACCCAGACGCATGCCCGTTTGGGTTTGACCGGTATCGCCGGCGCGCCTTATGTTGAACTGCGGATCGCAACCGTTCCCCGTTCCCCCCAACCCGTAAAAAACGAGGGAGACCACAAGATGACCTACGTCGTCACCGCCTACTGCGACGGCTGCAAGTACACCGACTGTGTCGAAGTCTGCCCTGTGGAGGCATTCCACGAAGGGCCCACGATGCTCTATATCAATCCGGAAACCTGCATCGACTGCGACGTGTGCGTTGCGCAGTGCCCCGTGGAGGCGATCTATCCGGAAGACCAGGTGCCGGATCAGTGGCAGGAGTACACGCAGATCAACGCCGACGAGTGCTCGAAGTTTCCGACGCTCTCCGAGAAGAAGGACCCGCTGCCCACTGCCCGTACACTGGACGAGATCAAGGCTGCCGGAGGCTGATCCGCCGCGCCAGGCAGCCGGATGCAACCGGGGGCGTTCCGCCGAGGTTTGGGGGGTGGCAAGATGCCCGGTGCCCGGTCGCGCCGGCTGCCGTCACGGCTGCATCCGCCGCACCGGGCGCGCTTGCGCCCCGCCCGTTCCCCGCCATCTCCATTCATGCAAGGACGGCCATGACCTACCAGTTCATCAAGGTCGAGAGCGCGGACCACATCACCACCATCACCATCAATCGACCGGAGGTGATGAACTCGCTGCACCCGCCGGCCAGCGAGGAGCTGGGGCAGGCCTTCGACGCCTTTGCCGCCGATGACCAGCAGTGGGTGGCGATCGTCACGGGGGCGGGGGATCGGGCCTTCTCCGCGGGCAACGACCTGAAGGTGGCCGCCTCCGGGGAGAAGTTCGACGTGAAGTGGAGCGGCGGTTTCGGCGGCATCACCAACCGCCACGACCTGTGGAAGCCCGTCATCGCCGCGGTGAACGGCGTGGCGCTGGGCGGGGGCTTCGAGATCGCCCTGGCCTGCGACATCATCATCGCTGCGGACAATGCCACCTTCGGTCTGCCGGAGCCCCGCGTGGGCTTCGTGGCCGCGGCTGGCGGTATGCACCGGCTGGTGCGCATCATTCCGGAGAAGGTGGCGCTGGGCATGCTGCTGCGCGGCAAGCCCATCGACGCGCAGGAGGCCTACCGCCTGGGCTTGGCCAACGAGGTGGTGCCGCAGGCGGCGGTGATGGATACGGCCCGCACCTGGGCACGGGAGATCATGGAGTGCGCACCGATCTCCGTGCGGTTGAGCAAGCAGGCCGCCCTGATGAACCGGCAGCTACCCCTGGAAAGGGCCATGAACACCCCCGTGCCGCTCACGGAGGTGTGGCAGCAATCCCACGACCTGAAAGAAGGCCCGCTGGCCTTTGCCGAAAAGCGCAAGCCGAGCTGGAAGGGGCGCTGAGCCCGCGTCCCTGGCGCCGCCCCGCCGGTGGTGACTGCTCCCCACGCAGGCCGTGCGGGCGCGGGGTGCCGCGCCGGCCGTTGCCCGGCGCCGACTCAGGGCTGAATCCGAGAGACCCCAAGGAGCCCGCATGAGCGAGTACAAGGACATCGTCTACGAAGTGGCGGATCGCGTGGCAGTGCTGACGCTGAACATGCCCGATACGCGCAATTCCATCAGCGGTCAGCAGACCATCGAGGAGATCGAGGACGCCTGCCGCCAGGCCCAGTACGACGATGAGGTCTCCGTGCTCATCATCACCGGCGCGGGCAAGAGCTTCTCCTCCGGGGGCAACGTGAAGGCCATGCGCGAGCGCGCCCAGGAGATGAGCGGGCCCGCCGTGCATCTGCAGGAGCGCTACCGGCGGGGCATCCAGCGCATTCCGCTGGCCGTCGATAGCCTGGACGTGCCCGTGATCGGAGCCATCAATGGCCACGCCATCGGCGCCGGCTGCGACCTGGCGATGATGTGCGACATCCGCATCGCTTCCAAGCAGGCGGTCTTTGGCGAGACCTTCCTCAACCTGGGCATCATCCCGGGCGATGGCGGCTCGTGGTTCCTCGTGCGTCAGATCGGGTACCAGGCCGCCGCGGAGCTGACCTTCACTGGCAAGATCGTGGACGCAGACGAGGCCCTGCGGCTGGGCATGGTGGCCCGGGTGGTGGAGCACGACCAGCTCTTGGCCGAGGCGCATGCGCTCGCCAAGACCATCGCCGCCAAGCCGCCGCGCACGCTACGGCTGTCGAAGCGCATCCTCAAGCAGGCGCAGCGCACCTCGCTCAGCGACTTCCTGGACATCTGCTCGGTAACGCAGGGCATCGTGCAGACGTCCGAGGACCACAAGGCCGCGATCGAGGCGTTCTTTGAGAAGACCACGCCGGTCTTCAAGGGCCGTTGAGCGGCGGCCGCGGAGGGCTGTCATGACGCTTGCCGGCAAGATCGCCCTCGTCACGGGCGCCAGCCGCGGCATCGGTGCGGATGTGGCCCTGGCGCTGGCGGAGGCCGGGGCGGACGTGGTCTGCGCCGCCACCAGCGTGGCCAATGCGGAGCCGGTGGCCGAGCGCGTCCGGACCTTGGGCCGGCGTGCGCTGGCGCTGGCCGCGCGCGTGGAGGACGCTGCCGAGGTGGCCGCGCTGTTCGAGCGCGCGGAAGCGGAGTTGGGCCCGGTGCACCTGCTGGTCAACAACGCGGGCATCGCCCAGCCCAAGCCCATTCTGGAGATGGACGAGGCCATCTGGGACCGTGTCGTGGACATCAATCTCAAGGGCGTCTTCCTCTGCGCCCAACGGGCCGCCCGCACCATGCGCGACCAGGGCGGCGGGGTCATCGTCAACATCGGCTCCATCGCTGGGGAGAACGCCTTCCCCAATCGCGCCAACTATTGTGCCTCCAAGGCCGCCGTGCACCACCTCACCCGCGTGATGGCCATCGAGTGGGCCGCGTTGGGCATCCGCGTGAACTGCGTGGCGCCGGGCTACATCCGCACCGAGATGATCGACGAACTCGCCCAGCGGGGCATTCTGGACACAGCCAAGTTGGAGGGCCGCGTCCCCCAGCGCCGGTTGGGCATGGGGCGCGACATCGCGGATGCGGTGTTGTACCTTGCAGGAGAGGGCGCCCAGTACGTCACCGGCACCGTGCTGACCGTGGACGGCGGCTGGGACGCCTACGGATACGTCTGACGCCAGCATCGAGCGGGGGGAGCCCACCATGCCGCCAGCCGAGTCGATCCACGCACGAGACGAAGCTTCCGCCGGGCCGCCGGCTCCGCCGGATCGCACGCTGGAGCTGCCCATGAAGCTGCTGGGCCGCACGGTGAAGCGCACCAGTGAGGCCCTGGACGCCTTGCGGCCCGGGCAGGTGCTGGCCGTGCACACGGACGATCCGTGAGCGCCCAAGGATCTCGCCATCTGGGCCAGATGGAATCACCAGGAGTTGCTAGGCATCACGGGCGGCGCAGACGGCTGGCACACGTTCTACCTGCGTCGCCGCCGCGCCGCCACACCCCTGCCCCGGTTGGCCGACGCGCTGGGCAGCCTGCTGGTCTACGCCCTGGCGCGCCTGATCGCTCTGAGCGGCAAGCCCTGGCGCCGGCTGGGCGCCGCGCTGCGCTCCCGCGCCTAACTCGGGCGCCGCGCTACGAGCGTCCCTGATGTCCTCCACCGCTTCCCCAGCCGTCCCAATTACTCGCCGCGAGGTGTGGGTGCGGATGCTGCTCTATCCGCGTCACACACTGCCTACGGCTGTCGCGCCCGTGCTGGTGGCGTCGGCGCTGGCTTGGCAGGCCGGCGTGTTCGCAGTGGGCCCGGCGCTGGCGGCGCTGCTGGCGGGCTGGTTGGTGCAGCTTGGCGGTGTGTTCACGGACAACTACTTCAATCTGCGGCGGCATCCGGACGACCGGGAGCACGCCACCTTCGTGCTGGCCCTGGCCCAAGGCGTGATCACCCTGGTCGAACTGCGTCGCGCGATCCTTGGCTGCTACGCAGTCGCGATGGCGGTGGGGCTATATCTGGTGGGCGTGGGCGGACTGCCGGCGTTGCTGATCGGCCTGGCGGCCATCGGTGCCAGCCTGGTGTACTCGGCGGGCCCTTATCCGCTCGGTGACCACGGCCTGGGCGATCCGCTCTTCTTCGTGTTCTTCGGCATTGTCTCCGTGGTGGGCGCCTACTACGTGCAGGCGGCGGCCGTCCTTTCCGACGCTTGGCCGCTCTGGCCGCCCGTGGGCAGCCTGCCCGCGGTGGCGCTGTGGGCCAGCCTGCCCGTGGCGGCCCTCACCACCAACATCCTGGTCATCGACAACATCCGCGACCTGGACTACGACCGCAGCAAGGGCGAGACCACACTAGCGGTGCTGCTCGGGCGGCGGGGGAGCCTGGTGGAATACGCGCTGCTCTCCGCCTTGGCCTATGCCGTGCCACTGGGTTTGTGGCGCTGGGGCGGCTTCGGAGCGGCCGTGCTGCTGCCGCTGGCAACCCTGCCCTACGCTGCGCTGGTGGTGTGGTGGGTGCTGCGGGCGCGCGACCCCCAGGCGCTGGTGCCGATGACGCCTCAGGCGGGCCAAGTGCTGCTGGCACACAGCGTGCTCTTCGCTATCGGCTTGGCCCTCTGAAGGCCAGCTAGAGCGTCTCCCACGGCGGCATCTGGCCGAAGCCCCATAGCAGCAGTACCAGCAGCATCAGCGCCACCTGCATCCACTCGTACGTCTGCAACTTGGCCAAGTCACGCTGGTAGTGCGTCAGCAACTGCGGAATGCGTTCCAAACGGAACGTCGTGAGCAGCGTCGGGTCGGGCGGAGCGGCACCGTCCAGCATGGTCACGGCGGTCAGCGTGGCCGCGCGCGTGTCGTCGTCCACCCGCGTGAGCAGCAGCACCCGCAGCAGGGGCCGTAGGTGCGGCGAATCAGTGCTCAGCACCGCCTGAGGCTGTTTGGCCAGCAGGGCGGCGTCTGCCTCCGTCTCCTGCACGTACTGCGCGCCCGCGGCGATCACCGCGGCCCAGGTGAGCACGGCCAGCCCAAACAGCAGCTCCGGCCGTCGCAGGGGCGTGCGCAGCCGCCGTAGCAGCACATAGAGCCCCAGCGCAGCCCAGAGCCCCCACACGGCGTAGGGAGCACCCTCCACCGTGCGGAAGGCCTTGAGGATCACCAAATGATACAGCGCGGCGTAGAGCAGCCACGCTACGATGAGATCACTCAGCCACAAGCGGCGCAGCAGACGCAGCAGAGGATCGTGCAGCACCAGCCAGGCGATGGTGCCGGCGATGAATAGCAGGATGAAGCAGATGGCCGCCCAGAGGACGAAGTTCGGCGTGAGGCTCAGGCTGCCCGCCGGAAGGCCGCCAGGAATGCCTGCCATGTCTCCTCCGGGTCGGCTTGCGGTATGGGGTAGTAGAGCGCTATGCGCTGCACGAGGCCCTCGTAGCGGGCACGCAGCAGGCCGGGCAGCTTGTCCATGGGGCCCGTGACCGCGAAGGCGTCCAGCATCTCGTCCGTCACCAGGGCGCCCATGCGATCCCATTGCCCCGTGCGCATCAGCTTGCTCAGCTCTTCGCCCTGACCCGCCCAGCCGTGCACGTCCAGCACGCAGCGGTAGTTGGGCGTGGAGGCGTAAAAGGCGATCTGCTCGCGTACGAAACGTTCGCGCTCGGCGGTCTCCTCGGGCGTGCGGCCCGTGATGGCGAAGACCGGCGCGAACAGCTCCAGGTCGTCCACGCGCTTGCCGCTGACGCGCGCGCCTTCGTCCAGCGCGGGACGCGCCACCTCGCGCAGGTAGCGTACGGAGTGCATGGGGTGCACGTGGAACCCGTCCGCTACCTCGCCCGCCGCGCGGCACATGGTGGGGTTCACCCCCGCCACGTAGATCGGGATGCGCGGGTGGTCGATGGGTCCGGGGTTGAAGAAGGGCGTGATGAGCTTGAAGCGGTAGAACTCGCCCTCGAAGGCCGGCTTGGTGCCGTTCTGGAAGCTGTCCCAGATGGCCTGCATGCAGCGGATGTATTCCTTGATGCGCGCTGCCGGGCGGCCCCATTCGGTGCCGAAGCGGCGCTCGATGTGCGCCCGCACCTGCGTGCCCAGCCCCAGCTGGAAGCGCCCGCCGCTGGCCTGCGCCAGGTCCCACGCCACCATCGCCGTGGCCATGGGCGTGCGGGCGAAGGCCACTGCGATGTTCGTGCCCAGCTCCAGCTTCTGTGTGCCCGAGGCCGCGAAAGCCAGCGCCAGGAAGGGGTTGTGCTGCGTCTCGAAGCTCCACAGGCCATCGAAGCCCAGGCGCTCCAGGCGCTGTGCCTCGGCCGGCACGGCGGCCAGGTCGTACACCCCTAATTGTGCATCCAGCTTCATCGCGGCGTCCCTGCAGGTTGCGCGGCGGACCGTGCGGCCCTGGTTCGTGGGAGGCGGGCCGGCGGCCGACGCCGCCCACGACACCAGAATTCGGGTCAATGTGCAACCGCGTGGGCCGGCCGCGCAAGCCTGAGGCGCGCCCCGCTGCGCCAGCCAGGGCGGGCATCAGGGGGGTCTGGGGGAGCGACGGCTCCCCCCAGGCACTAAGATTGCCGGCAGGAAATCGGGCTAGTCGTCCGCGCCGTCGCCGGGCGGGGGATTGGCCGGGGCGTTGCCGTGGCGAGGGCCCTGCTTGCCCACCAAGCCTATCATGTGGCTGATCAGGTCCACGGGGATGGGCACGATGGTCGTGGTGTTGTTGGGCCCGGTGATCTCCGTGAGCGTCTGCATGAAGCGGAGCTGCACGGCCACCGGATCGCGGGCGATGATGTCCGACGCGTTCAACAGGTGCTGCGCGGCCGCCTCCTCCGCCTGCGCCATGATCACTTTGGCGCGGCGGTCCCGTTCGGCCTGGGCCTGCCGGGCGATGGACTGGCGCATCTCGGCGGGCAGGTCCAGGTCCTTCAGTTCCACCTGCGAGACCTTGATGCCCCAGGGGTCCGTGTGGGTGTCCAGGATCTGCTGGAGTTCGCGGTTGATGGCCTCGCGCTCACTGAGCACGTGGTCCAGCTCCACTTGGCCCAGCACGGCGCGCAGGGTGGTCTGGGCGAGCTGGCCGGTGGCGTAGAGGTAGTCCTCCACCTGGATGATGGCCTTCATGGGGTCCACGACGCGGAAGTAGTTCACCGCGTTGACCTTCATGGTCACGTTGTCCTTGGTGATGACGTCTTGCGGGGGAATGTCCATCACCACCGTGCGCAGGCTCACCCGCGCCATCTTGTCCACCACGGGGATGAGCAGGAACAGCCCCGGGCCCTTGACCCCGATGGCCCGCCCAAGGCGAAAGATCACGCCCCGCTCGAATTCCGGCAGGATGCGCACGGAGGCGAACAGCAGCCCTAGCACGACGATGACGACGACGCCAATACCGATCTGGTCCATGATGTACTCCGAGGGGGTTGGGCGGCGTTCAGACCTGCGCCGTTCCGGGGGACTGCGTCTGTGCAATAGCATCCATGGGGGCCACGCGCACCTGAAGGCCCTCCACGGCTTCGATGACTACGGTCGTATCGGCCTCCAGGGGCACCGCGGCGGTGGCCCGCCACAGCTCGCCATTGACAATGACAACACCCGGCTGGCCGGGCGCGACGGCCTCCGTCACACGGGCCACGCGGCCCACCATGGTGGACTGGAACGAGCGCTGCGGCATGCGAAAGCTGCGCAGGAGCAGTCTCCCGATGATCAGCGCCGCCACGGCCAGCACAGCCACGGTGGCGAATACCATGGGCCGCGATACCTGTAGGTCCGTGCGCGACTGATCCAGCAGGAACAGGGAACCGAAAAGGATGCTGGCGATGCCGCTGATGCCCAACACGCCGAAGCTCGGCACGAAGGTCTCCGCGATCAGCAGCGCCACGCCCAGCAGGATCAGCCCCAGCGAACCGTAGCTGATGGGCAGCGTCTGCATGGCGATCAGGGCCAGGATCAACGAGATAGCCCCGGTCACCCCGGGCAGGATCAGCCCGGGGTGCGAGAATTCCAGGTAGAGCCCCAGGGCCGCCAGCGCCAGCAGGAAGAACACCAGGTTGGGATTGCTAAGCGCGGTGATGAAGCCCTGCGAGAAGCTCATGTTGAGGTCCACCACCGGCTTGCCCACCGTATCGAGCGTGACCGTGGTGGACTTGTCCATGCGCACCTGGCGCCCGTTGAGCTGGCGCACCAGGTCGGGCAGGTCGTCGGCCAGCAGATCGATGACGCCCAGTTCCTTGGCCTTGTCGGCGGTGATGGACTTGGACTCGCGCACCGCGGAGATGGCCCACTTCACGTTGCGGTGCCGCAACTCGGCGATGGATTCGATGTAGGCCGACGTGTCGTTGATGATCTTCTCGGCCATGATCTTGTCGTCTCCGCCCCCGAACAGGGAGACGGGGTGGGCCGCACCGATGTGCGTGGCGGGGGCCATCGCGGCCACGTGCGAGGCCATGGTGATGATGGTGCCCGCCGATGCGCCACGCGCGCCCTGGGGCGAGATGTACACGACCACCGGCACGCGTGCGTTGAGGATGTCCTGCACGATGTCGTGCGTGGCGCTGAGCAGCCCACCGGGTGTATCGAGCCGGATGATGAGGCACGTTGCGCCGTCCAGCGTGGCCCGCTCCAGCGCCGAGCGGATGTAGCTGGTCGTCCCGCCGGTGATGGCCTGATCCACGGTGATCACCATTATGGCCCCACGAGGCGCCGGCTGCTGGGCCCGGACGGGTGCGGCCAGCAGCCCGGCCAGCAGGGTCAACGCGAGCACGATACGCATGGCGGTCGGTCGGCAGGGTGGGACGGCACGGGGCATTCCTGGCTTCCATGGTACCAACATTGCGCCGCCGAGGATACGCCCGGGCGCCGCGCGTGGCGTGGCCTGGGTCGCGCTCCAGAGCCGGTGCAAAAAGTGTTGGACAGTGCCGGGCGCCGTGCGCAAGATGGGCCCGAGCCGCCAACGCACGGGGGCTGCGCCCTGGCGCCGGGTGGCGCTGCGCGGGCATGGCAGAACGGCCGCTTGAGCGATGCAAGGAGAGCGATGAGCACACAGATGCTGGGCTATTACGTGCTGGCGATCGTGGTGGGCATCCTGGGTGGTATCCACGTGCCCATCAATGGCGCCCTTGGGGCCCGGATCAACTCGCCGCTGGTGGCCACCTTCTCGTTCTACGGGATCGGCTTCCTGCTGATCACCCTCATCTGTGCGGTCACCTACGATCGCGCCGCGTTTTCGGCCCTGGCGACGGCGCCGCGCTGGTACTTCGTGGCCGGCATGATCAGCGTGGTCGTGGTGGGCAGCAATACGTTCCTCATTCCACGTGTGGGCGCCCTGCGGGTGTTCGTGATCGTGCTCTCCATGCAGCTCATCGCGCGCATGGTGATCTCCCACTTCGGCTGGCTGGCATCGCCCGTCAGCTCCATCTCGCCCATCAAGCTGGTGGGCTGCCTGCTGTTGATCGCGGGGGCGGTGCTGGTGGTGCGCTACTGACGCGACCGGCGAGGGCGGGGGTGCCCGGCCGCCGGGCCACCTGGGGAGGTCGGCGCTTAACCGGCCGCAGGCGGGTCGTCGGGAGGTTCTGCCGACTCGCCCAGGATGCCGGCCAGCAGGCGGGCCCGGAACTCCTCCCCGCCCGCCACCAGCCGCTCGGTGGCCGTGCATAGCACCGGGCCGTTCAGCCCTGCCTGACTGATGCGCACCGCCTGCAGGCGCACCAGTTCCAGCATGGCGATGAAGGTGAGGATGATCTCCTCGCGGTCCACGGCGTCGGCGAACAGGTCGTGCAGGAACAGCGACGACCCACTGGCCATGCGCCGCAGCAGGGCATCCACCTTGTCCTCGACCCGCGAGCGCTCGGGGATGATGTGCAGGTTGCGCACGTTGGCGGAGCGCTCCAGTGCCTCGCGGAAGGCCTCCAGCAGGCTGAAGAGCGAGACCTCCTCGATGGCCGGGCCCTCGGACGGCGGCGCCTCGGGCTCGGATTCGGGCGAGCGGGCGAACACGTCGCGGCCCAGCAGATCCCGATCGGCGAGCTGCACCGCGGCATCCTTGAAGCGCTGATACTCCTGCAGGCGCAGCAGCAGCATCTCCTCCAATGTCTCGGGGTCTGGCTCGTCCTCTTCCTGCGTTTCGCGGGGGAGCAGCGTGCGCGACTTGATCCAGATAAGCGTGGCCGCGATGGCCAGGAATTCGCCGCCCTGGTCCAGGTTCAGCTCCTGAATGCGCTCCACATAAGCCAGGTAGGGCTCGGTGAGATCGGCCAGGCGCACCTCGTTGATGTCAAGTTCCTGCTTGCGCACAAGGTGCAGCAGCAGGTCCAGCGGACCATCGAAGATCGGCAGCGTGACCTGGAGGGGGTCGTACATGGCCGGGCGCTCCTCCCTGAGCGGGGTGTCGCGGAGGCTACTGCTTCGGGGCCGGCTCGGTCTGCGGCTTGGCCGATGGTTTCTGCGGCAGTTCGAAGTCCTTGCGCAGCAGGCTTTCCGCATCCACCTTCGGCGCGCGCACGGTGTCGTAGCGCTGCTGCGCTCGCACGGTCTGGGCCTCCAGATCCTCTGGCGTGAGGATGATGTGGGGCCGGATGAAGATGATCAGGTTGGTCTTGCGCACCGTATCGTTGGTAGACCGGAACAGCCAGCCCAGCACCGGGATGTCGCCCAGGCAGGGCACCTTGGTGGCGGACTCGACCGTCTGATCCTGGATCAGCCCGCCGATGGCCATCGTGGTGTTGTTGTCCACCACGACCTGGGTGTTCAGCTTGCGCTTGAGGGTGGTGATGGCCTGCTGGCTGACGTTCTGCACGTCCTGCTGGGCGGCGATGCTGCTCGACTCCTGGTCGATCGCCAGGCGCACCTTGTCGTTGCCCGTGATCTGCGGCGTGATCTTCAGGATGATGCCGACGTCCTTGAACTCATACTCGGTCGTCGTCTGCAGCGTCTGGTTGGTCACCGTGCGTGTGGAGACAGGCACCACCTGGCTGACGTTGATCTCGGCTTCCTGGTTGTTCAGCGTGAGCAATTGCGGGTTGGCCAGCACGTTCAGGTCCTGGTCCTGCTGGGTGGCCTTGATAAAGCCGCTGAACGAGGTGAACTTCTGCCCGGCGAAGGTGATCTCGTTGCCCACGATACCCACGGCCGAGCCCTGCCCGGCGGCCAGGGCGTTCTCCAGCGTGTTCGGGGTGGCGTCCGGCGTGCCGATGCCGACGGCGCCGTTCTTCACCGTGCCGGTCGCCTGCCAGCGCACGCCCAGGTCCAGACTCTTGCCGAAGGTCATCTCCATGATGAGCACCTCGACGTAGACCTGGGGCCGGCGCACATCCAGGGCCTTGACCATATCGCCCATGGTGGCGATCAACTCGGACGGGCCGAACACAATTAGCGTATTGGTGGCCTTGTCCGCCGTGATCGTGAGCCGCGAGAGTTGACTCGCCGCGGCGGCCTGGGCCTGCGGTGGCTGGCCGGGCTGCGTTGACTCCCGCAGGTTGACGTCCTTGAGGATTTTTACCAGGTCGGTGGCATCCGCGTACTGCAGATGGAACACCTTGACGCCCCGCTCCTCCACCGCACCGGGTACATCCAACGTGCTGATGATATTGCGGAACTTCTCCAATACCAGCGGATCTCCGACCAGGATCAGCGTGTTGGTGCGGTCATCCGCCACGGCCTTCAGTTCCGTCCCGCCCGCCTGGGGCGCGACGGCGCGCCTCCCGCGCGGCGCCGGTATGCCCGGCTCGCCCGGCAGCGCCGCGCTGAGCGTGGTCAGCAGCGGCACCATCTTGTTGGCGCTTGCGTACTTGAGCGGGATCACCGCGAAGTCGACGTCCCCCGGGGGGACGTCCATCTCCTTTATGATCTCCTGGATGCGCCGCACGTTGGGCTCCGTGTCGGAAAGCACCAGCACATTGCCCGGAGCATAGATCGCCAGCCCGGCGCTCTTGGAGATCAACGGCGTGATGGCCGCCCGTACCTGATTCGCGTCGGCGTACTTCAGAGGAATGATCTGCGTGATGAAGTAGTCGTGATCCTTGCCGCCCGCCGCGCCACGGGTGGGGGAAGGCAGCCGCGGTGCATCCTGCGCGGGCACCACTTGCACGATCGGGCTGTCCGGGCTGCGGATGGTCGTGTAGCCGTGCATGTTCAGCACGGTTTCGAAGATATTGAGCGCGTCCTTCCGGTTGAACTTGGTGGGCGATACCAGCGTGATGGCGCCCCGCACCTTCGTTTCATCCCACACCAGCGGGATGTCCAGCGCCTGGGACATGATCGTGAGGAAATTCACGATATCCACGTTCTTGAAGTTCATCTCGATGTTGGCCTTATCGGATGAACTTCGCTTCTGGGCCAGGGCCGGCGAGCCCTGCCCGGCGGCCAGCAGCAGCAGGACGACGAGGAGCGCTGAGAGCACCCACTGGCCCACAGTGGCGGCCAGCCGCGCGCGCAGGGTGCGGGCGCTGCGGCGATTGCGGGCCTTGGGAGACGGTCGTGAAGGGGTGAGCCAGGTCATCGATTCAGCGCTCAGTTTCCACCCCCAGCCAAGGACGCCGGAAGCGGTCTCGAGGGTCCGCCGGTCCGGGCGGGGTCACACTCTGCTCTGGATGCCGGCGGCCCGGCGGTCGCAAGCGGTTCAGGACTTCCGGTGCAGCAGCCACTCCGCATATCCCAAGTCCTGCGGCGTGGTGATCTTCACGTTCTCCGGGTCGCCCTCCACAAAGGCCACCTCCACGCCGCGTGCTTCCAGCAACTGCGCATCGTCCGTTGCTTCCAGGCCGGCCTTCCGCGCGGCCTGATGGGCCTCCCAGAGCGCGTCCCAGTGGAAGCCCTGGGGCGTCTGTGTGCGATACAGGTGCTCGCGTGGCAGCACCTCGCTATGGCTCGCCGCGATGCGTCGCACCGTATCCGTCATGGGCAGCACGGGTACCACCCCCGGCGCCGCGTCCAGGGCTGCGATGACCCGTTCGATCAGCGCCGTGCTGCAGCAAGGCCGGGCCCCGTCGTGCACGAGTACCCAGTCCGGCGGGTCGTGCGCAAGGGCTGCCAGCCCGTTATACACGGAGTCTTGCCGCTGCGCACCCCCCGTGATCCATGGCAGCAGCCGGTAACGGGCGGTACCGGCCCCAAAGCAGCGTTGCAGCCCGGGCTGGTCCGTTGCGCGCGTGATCACGCCGATGCTGGTGATGGAGGGGTGGGCCTGAAAGGCGCGCACGGTGTGCACGATCACCGCGGTGCCGAACAGGGGCAGCAGCAGCTTGTTGGTCGGGGCGCCCACGCGCTGCCCGCTGCCGGCGGCGGGAATCAGCACGGCGATGCGAGGTGACTGGCTTGGTGCCATGGGATGCAGTCAATCCTGCCCGGCACGGCCGCGCGCGCAGGGCACAGCGCCATTGCGGAGCCGCATCTGGCGGCGCTCTGCGTTGGGCGGGCCGTGTTGACACCCGCTTCGGGCCGGCAGTAGCATGCTGAGAAATTCAATCATCGCAGGCCCTTACAACCTTGGCGTTCCAGGCGAGCCCCCCGGCATGACCGACATCCGTATGCGAGGTTTCAAGCAGCGTATGGAAGTGCACCGCTTCCATGCGCTGATCCGCGAGCGAGTGCACCAAACAGCCGCAGAAACTGTGCCGCTCGACCATGCGGCGGGCCGGGTGCTGGTCGAGCCCATCGTGTCCGAGGTAGACGTGCCCGCTTTCCCGCGCTCCGCGATGGATGGCTACGCCGTCCGCTCGGAGGAGACCTACGGCGCCGGGCCCTACAATCCGCTCACCTTCCGCGTGATCGGCGAGGTCACGCCGGGTAAGGTCTTCCCCGGTCGCGTGGGCGCCGGCGAGGCCGTGCGCATCATGACCGGCGCGCCCATCCCCGAGGGTGCCGATGCCGTGCTGATGGCGGAAGCCACCAGCGAGGCCGACGGCGTCATGACTGCCACCGAGACCGTCACGCCCAAGAAGAACATCGGCCGAATCGGGGAGGATATCAAGGCCGGTACGGTGGTGTTCCAGGCCGGGCGACTGCTGCGGGCACAGGACGTGGGTGTGCTGGCCTCCATCGGTGTCGGCCGGGTGTTCGCACGCAAGCGGCCCGCAGTGACCCTGCTGATCACGGGCAACGAGCTGCTCAAACCTGGGGAAAAGCCGCGCGGGGCCATGATCGTGGACTCCAACTCGCTCATGCTCAAGGCCCTCATCGAGCGCGATGGAGGCGAGGTGGTGCAGATTCTCCACCTGCCGGACGACCGCGAGCAGATTCGCGATGCCCTGCTGCATGCACCCGGGGACATGATCGTCACCACGGGCGGCACGTCCGTGGGCGTGGAGGACCACGCGCCGACACTCATCGCCGAAGAGGGCGAATTGCTGGTGCACGGCGTGGCCATGCGGCCTTCCGCCCCCACCGGCTTCGGCTGGGCGGCCGAGCGGCCCGTGTTCCTGCTGCCGGGCAATCCGGTGTCGTGCCTGGCGGGCTACGATTTCTTCGTGGGTCTGGCGTTGCGCCGCATGGGCGGCCGCCAAGAGCTGTGGCCGTACCGCCGCACCGAGGTTCCGCTCAAGGACCGCATCAGCTCGCAGATCGGCCGCACGGACTATGCGCGCGTGCGGCTGGCGGACGGCCGGGCGGAGCTGTTGGCCACCAGTGGTGCCTCCGCGTTGAGCACGACCACGTTGGCCGATGGCTTCGTGGTGGTGGATCAGGATTCCGAGGGCATCGCGGCCGGCCAGCCGGCCGAGATCTGGCTGTACGACTGATCCGGCCCGCGGAGCGCGGCGATTTCCGCGGCTTCAGGCAGCAATGAACCGGGCCTCCCATCCCCCGCATCCAATCCTGTATTCGACCAGTCTTCCGGCGAAAATGAACCCCTGCACCACGCTGCGCCGGAAGAATCGAGGCATACATGGATCAGCCGTTAGGGGTGAGAGGAGGCGCGATGCGGGCGAAGTGGATCGGATTGACGATCGTGGTGGTGGGTGCGGCGGCGGCCGCGGGCGTGTACTACATGGTGCAGCCCTCAGGACCGCCCGCCAATCAGCCCACCTGGGAACACACCTATGGCGGGCCCGGGCGCGATGAAGCGACCCACGCAACGCCCACGGAGGATGGTGGCGTCGTGGTGGCCGGAGACCGCACGCCGGACGGCAAGAGCGATGCCGATGCATGGGTGATCCGGCTGGACAAGGCCGGCAGCACCGTATGGGAGCGGACGTGGGGCAGCGATGGCGATGAGCACGTGGAGGACATCCAGCCCACGCTGGATGGCGGCTTCATTGCCACGGGCGAAACGCAGGGCGCCACCAGCGGCATCGGCTCCGTATGGGTGGCCAAGCTGGATGGCAAGGGCAGCACCGTCTGGCTGAAGCAGTACGACCGCAAGCGCAAGGGCCGGCCGCATGCCATACTGGCTGCCGCGGACGGTGGCTACGTGGTGGCGGGTACCGAGCAGTCGGCTAATCCGGACTACTATGACGGCTGGGTGGCCAAGATCGACGCGGACGGCAAGATCGTCTGGGAGCGCTACTATGGGGGTCAGGACGACGAGACCGTCAACGCCATCCGCGCGACGCCTGACGGCGGCTACGTCTTCGCTGGCACCACCCAGTCCAAGGGCGCCGGTGGCAAGGATGCCTGGGTGGTGAAGATCAATTCCACCGGCCAGCAGCTCTGGGAGGAGACCTTCGGCAGCCCTGAGAACGACTCGGCCACGGACCTCGTCACGTTGGGAGACAAGGGCTACGTGGTGGCAGGATGGACGGAATCCGACCGGGACCGCCACAAACGCGACGGCTGGGTGATTCGTCTGGATGCCAAAGGCAAGAAGCTGTGGGAGCATAGCTACGGCGGGGCCGAAAACGACGAGGCCCATGAGATTCGACCCGGCAACGACAGCGGGTTCGTCGTTGTGGGCACGACCGAGTCCAAAAGCGCCGGCGGCAAGGATGCCTGGGTCCTCCGCATTGACGATTCGGGCAACGAGTTGTGGAATCGAACCATTGGTGGCAAGGACGACGACGAGGCCACCGCTGTGGTGCCCATGCTCGATGGCGCCTTCGTCGTCGTGGGCAAGACCCGCTCGCAGGGCGCGGGTGGGCAGGACGCCTGGGTGATGCAGCTCAACGCCCTGGGCGAGATGACCAAGTCGGGCTGAGCGGGCCCCGGCCTCGGGTCGGGTCCCCGGCTGCTCCGCCATCCGGCGGGGCAGCCGCGCACCGTCCGTAAGGAGGCCGCTTGAAGCAGGAACAGTTCCTATCCGTCAAGACCGCAGAAGAGACGCACCGCATCTTTCGCGAGGCCGTGCAGCCGGGCCCCGTGGGGGATGAGTCCGTCCCGCTGAGCGAGGCATTGGGGCGCGTGCTGGCGCAGACCATCGTCTCGCGCGTGGACGTGCCGTTCTTCGATCGCAGCAACGTGGACGGCTTTGCCGTCCGCGCCGAGGATACGTTCGGGGCGGACGAGAGCGACCCGCGCTTCATCCAGCTCACCGATGAGGTGGTACACACCGCCGTGGTGCCGCGCATCGAGGTGCGGCCGGGCACGGCCACGGCCATCGCCACGGGCGGCGTGATTCCGCGCGGGGCTGATGCGGTGGTGATGGTGGAGAACACGATTCCCCGCGATGGCGGCATCCTGGTCACGCGCTCGGTGGCGCCGGGCAATGCCATCAGCTTTGCCGGCACGGACATCGCGGCCGGCGAGACCGTGCTGCACCGCCGCACCGTGCTCACCTCCCGCGAGACGGGCGTGCTGGCCGCCATCGGGTACGACCATGTGCCCGTATTCCGGCGGCCGCGGGTGGCCGTCCTTTCCACCGGTGACGAGATCATTCCGCCCGGTGCGGAGATGGGCGTCGGCAAGATCTACGACTCCAACGCCACCATCATCGCCGATGCCGTGCGCGAGATCGGGTGCGAGCCGGTGCGCCTGGGCATCGTACAGGACGACGCGGTGCGTATCCGCTCCACCCTGGAGCAGGCCGTCTCCGAGTGCGACATGGTGCTGCTCTCCGGTGGCACCAGCAAGGGCCAGGGCGATTTGAACTACGCTGTGGTGGAGCAGCTCGGCGCCCCGGGCATCCTGGTGCACGGCGTGGCGTTGAAGCCCGGCAAGCCGCTGTGCCTGGCCATGATAGGGCCCACGCCGCTGGCCATTCTGCCAGGCTTCCCCACCTCCGCCGTGTTCACCTTTCACGAGTTCATCGCGCCCGTGCTGCGCCTGATGGCGGGCATGAGCGAGGAGGATCCGCAGCGCGTGGCGGCCAGCCTGCCCATGCGGATCAACTCGGAGAAGGGCCGCACGGAGTTCCTGCTGGTGAATCTGGTGCGGGGCGGCGACGGATTCTCGGCCTATCCCATGGGCAAGGGCTCGGGCTCGGTCACGGCGTTCTCCAAGGCAGACGGCTTCATCGCCATCGACCGCAACGCGGAGTACCTGGAGGCGGGCGAGCCGGTCTCCGTCACGCTGATCGGCCAGGAGCTGATCCTGGCGGACTTGGTGGTGATCGGCAGCCACTGTGTGGGGTTGGACTGGCTGGTGAGCCGCCTCACCGAGGAGGGCTGGCACGTCAAGTACATCGCCGTGGGCAGCCAGGGCGGGCTGGCGGCCGCCAAGCGCGGCGAGTGCGACGTGGCCGGCACGCACCTGCTGGACGAGGCCACCGGCGAGTACAACACGCCCTTCCTGGACGATACGCTGCACCTGGAGCGCGGCTATGGCCGCAAGCAGGGGATCGTGTACCGCCAGGACGATGCGCGCTTCCAGGGGCTCTCGCTGGAGCAGGCGCTGGAGCTTGCCACGACCGACCGCGACCTGCTGATGATCAACCGCAACCGGGGCAGCGGCACCCGCGTACTGATCGACAAGCTGCTGGAGGGCGCCCGCCCGCAGGGCTACCTGGTGGAGGCCAAGAGCCACAACGCCGTGGCCGCCGCCGTGGCCCAGCACCGGGTGGACTGGGGAGTGGCCGTCTCCCACGTGGCGGAGCAGCTCGGGCTGGGCTTCCTGCCCATCGTGGACGAACAGTACGACCTGGTGATCCCCAAGGCCCGCCTGCAGCGCGAGCCCGTGCAGGCCCTGCTGCGGCTGCTCAAGCAGCCCGAGGCCCGCGAGGCCCTGCGGGGCCTGGGCATGACCGTCGTGGAGACGCCATGACGCGCCGCGCCCGCGAGGACGCCGCGGCGCCGCGTCCCGGCCAGGCGGTGTGGGCCGTCATTCCCGCGCGCTACGCCTCCACGCGCTTTCCCGGCAAGCCGCTGGCCTCGCTGGCCGGCCGGCCCATGATCCAGCACACCTACGAGCGCACGCTGCGCACGCCCTCCGTGGCCCGCGTGCTGGTGGCCACGGACGACGAGCGCATTGCCGGGGCCGTGCGCGGCTTCGGTGGCGAGGTGGTGCTGACCGGCGACGCCGCAACCGGCACGGACCGCATCGCCGAGGCGATTGCCATCGAATCGGCGCGGGGCGAGGCTCCGAGCTGGGTGCTCAACGTGCAGGGCGACGAGCCCCTGATCGACCCAGGTGACCTGGAGCGGCTGGTGTCCGGGCTGCTGGCCGTGCCCGATGCCGTGATGGGCACGCTGGTGCACCCGCTGCAGGACGAGGACGAGCTGCGCGATCCGCACGTGGTCAAGGCCGTGCTGGACGGCACCGGCCGGGCGCTGTACTTTTCCCGCGCCCCCATCCCCTATCCCCGCTCGCCCGCGGGCGACCTGGGCTGGCGGCACCTGGGCGTGTACCTGTACCGTGCGGACTTCCTGCATACCTTTCACCGCCTCCCCTCCACGCCGCTCTCGGAGCGCGAGCAACTGGAGCAGTTGCGCGCCCTGGAGCACGGTTACGCCATCCACTGCTTCCAGGCGCAGGCCCTAGGCTTTGGCGTGGACGTGCCGGCGGACCTGGTGCGGGCGGAGGCCTGGATCGCGGCCCAGGGGCGTCGCGTGGAGGGCTCCAACGGATGACCGACCTGTTTGCACTGAAGAGCTACCACGGCGCAACGCTGCCGTTCTTCGCCCTCGCCGGGCCGGACGTGATCGAGGACGACGTGCGGCCGGGCCAGACGCTGGAGTTCGCCAAGCGCCTCAAGGCCATCTGTGAGCCGCTGGGTATCCCGTTTGCCTTCAAGGTCTCCTACGACAAGGCAAACCGCACGGGCGTGGACAGCTTCCGCGGGCCCGGCTTGGAGCGCTCCCTGGAGCTGTTCCGGGAGATCCGGCGCGTGGTGGGCGTGCCGCTGCTGTCCGATGTGCACCGCTTCGAGGAGATCGAGCCGGCCGCCGAGGTACTGGACATTCTGCAGGTGCCGGCGTTTCTCTCCCGCCAGACGGATTTCGTGGTGGAAATCGCCCGCACGGGGCGCATCGTGAACTGGAAGAAGGGCCAGTTCATTGGCCCGCGGGACGTGGAGCACGCACTGAAGAAGATGACCTCCACGGGTAACGAGCGCATCATCCTCACCGAGCGCGGCTACATGTTCGGCTACAACAACATGGTGGTGGACATGCGCGGCTTCCCCATCATGAAAGAGTTCGGCTACCCGGTGGTGATCGACGCCACCCATAGCATCCAGCTTCCCTCCGGCGCGGGCGGCAAGTCCGCCGGAGAGCGCCAGTTCGTCGCGCCCATGGCCCAGGCCGCCGTGGCCGCGGGGGCGGACGGGGCCTTCATGGAGACCCACGCCGACCCCGAGATCGCTCTGTGCGACGGGCCCAACATGATTCCCATGGACGAGATCGGCGCGCTGTTGAAGCGTCTCAAGGCCATCCACGCGCTGGTGCGGGAGCAGGCGTGAGCGGTCGCCCGGCGAGCCCATCCGCCACTGGCGGAGGCACCATGCAGAGTTGGCAGGACGTCAACGCGTGGCGCAAGGAGCAGCGCACGCGCATCCGCGAGGCGCGGCTGGCGCTGCCGCCCGCGGAGCGCCGGACGCTGCAGGCGCAGGTGCTGGAGCACATCGAGGCGGGCTTTCCCGAACTGGCCGGGGCGCCGGTGGGCTTCTACTGGCCGTTCCGGGGCGAGGTGGACGTGCTGCCGCTGATGAAGCGGCACGTAGCGGCCGGTGGGCGCGCCGTGCTGCCCGTGGTGGTGGAGCGCAACCGGCCGGTGGAGTGGTGGGAGTGGACGCCCGAGGCCAAAATGGAGCCGGGCATCTGGAACATCCCCATTCCGGCCGAGCGGCGTCCGCTGGAGCCTGCCATGCTGCTGGTGCCCGTGATCGGCTTCGACTTCGCCTGCTATCGGCTGGGCAACGGCGGCGGCTACTACGACCGCAGCCTGGCCGTGATGCAGCCGCGGCCGCTGGCCATTGGCGTGGGCTACGAGCTGGGGCGCCTGGAAACCATCCACCCGCAGCCCCACGACATCGCCCTGGACGCCATCGTGACTGAGCGCGGTGTGCACTGGCCCCTGGCCGCGGGAGATGGACGCGCCGGTGTCAGCTCGCCCGTCTGCTATGCGGACGAGGCAGCCCCGGAGTACTTCGGCTACCTCAGCCGCGAGGAGACCCTGGGCCTGCTCAACGAGCTACTGGAGGCTGAGCGTGCTGGGGTGAAGGTGGCCGGGGTCTTGGTGGGCGAGCACACGGGCGATGCGGCGGCCTCCCTGCAGGCCCTACAGCGGGACGAGGCGCGCTGTTGCGGCCTGCTGGCGCGCCTGATCCGGCACGTGGAAGGCGAGATGAGCCGCGCCACGGGCTCCT
This sequence comes from bacterium, assembly GCA_035266845.1. Taxonomy (GTDB): domain Bacteria; phylum SAR324; class SAR324; order SAR324; family JACQKK01; genus DATFMP01. Next base: position 72,507 of record DATFMP010000023.1, on the reverse strand, counting down.
TCCGCGAGAAGGCGCTGGCCGTGCAGGGCGGCGTGGAGCGGCTGCGCTTCCTCAACCGCGGGCAGGGCTGGGTGGTGCGCAAGCTGCGCGAGGCGTTGCCCCGCATTCGCGATGAGGCCGTGCACGCCGGGCTGCAGGAGATGCTGGAGCTGCACGAGCGCAACGTGGCTCACTGCGACACCCTCATCGCCCGGCTGGGCTGAGGCCGTTGCACGAACGGTTCCCCAGCGCTCTGCTGCGCCGCCGACCCATCCCCGCGCGCACCGGTTGCCATGCGCCCACGGCAGCGGGTACATGCGGAGGGGGGGTGCAGCGCCCCCACGCCATGAACCATCGTCCACTGCCCATCCGACGGAGCCCATGACCGACATCCTCGCCGAACTGAAGCGCGCCCTGCAGATCGAGGTGGAGGGCATCCAGGGTCTGATCGGGCGGCTGGACGAGAGCTTCGTGCAAGCCGTGCAGATGCTCTACGCCTGCGAGGGCCGCGTCGTCGTGACGGGCGTGGGCAAGTCGGGCCATGTGGGCAACAAGATTGCTGCCACCCTGGCCAGCACGGGCACCAAGGCGTTCTTCATGCACCCGGCCGAGGCCATCCACGGCGACTTGGGGATGGTGGGCCACGGCGACGTCGTGCTGGCCATCTCCAACTCCGGCCAGACGGAGGAGCTGATCCGCCTGCTGGGGCCGCTGCGCCGCATCGACGCCCAGCTGATCGGCATGACGGGCAACCCGCAGTCCGAACTCGCCCAGCGCGTGGACGTGCACCTCAACGTGGGCGTGCCCCGCGAGGCCTGTCCGCTCAATCTGACGCCCACCGCCAGCACCACGGCCGCCCTGGCCATGGGCGACGCCATCGCCGTGACCCTGCTCTCCATGCGCAACTTCCGCGAGGAGGACTACTACCTGTTCCACCGCGGTGGGAGCCTCGGCAAGAAGCTGCTCACCACCGTGCGCGACCTGATGGCCTCCGGCGAGCAGCTTCCGCTCGTGCGGGACGATGCGACGGTGGAAGCGACCGTGCGCGAGGTGCAGGACAAGAACTGGGGCCTCACCGCCGTGGTGGACGGCGCCGGGCGGCTGGTCGGGGCGTTCTCGCTGGGCGATCTGCTGCGGCTGCACACCAAGGATCCCTCCCTGCAGTTCATGAAGCAGCCCGTCAGCGGATTCATGACGCGCAACCCACGCGCCGTAGAGCCGGACATGCTGGCGGCGCGTGCCCTGAACATCATGGAGACGCACAACATCCGCGCCCTGTTCGTCACGGACGCAGAGGCCCAGCCCGTGGGCATCATCGGCATCTACGAAGTGCTCAAGTCCATCGACTACTAGGAAGGCGTTCCCACGGGGCGAGCCACCGATCGTGACCGTCCTGTGATGCATCCGGGTCTGCCGGGCGCTACAGTGGTGGTCGGAGAGGAGGCGCCGTAGCCCGGCCCGCGTTGTGCCGGCATTGCACCAGGAGGAGTCCGCCATGAAGCTGCCACTCGTCGTCTACGGTTTGCTGTTCGTACTGCTGATGCTCGTCTACACGGTCTTCCAGGCGCGTAAGGCGCGGCGCCCCGCACCGGCCTGGGGCTCCGGTGAGAAGGCCGCCTCGGGCCAGGCCATGGCCGAGGTGGTGTCCGATGCCCTGCGGGTGCTGGTGCTGCTGGTGGGCGCGGCGCTGCTGAGCATTACCTTCGGCAAGCCGGGCCTGCTGCCGCAATACGCCGCGTGGGCCGTGGTGGTGGGGCAGGTGCTCAAGTCCTGGGCCATCTATGTGGAGCAGAAGCCGGCGGCCACGGTACTGCGGGTGGTGGTGCTGCTCTGCCTGGGCTATATTTGGTTCATGCAGCTTCCGTTGTTCGACTACGTGCCCCGTTAGCCCGGGGCGCGCCGCCTGTAGCCGCACGCGCCCCCGCGTGCGGCGCGTGCTCGCCTGTGATCGAAGCGCTCTACTGCCACGTTCCGTTCTGCCAGACGATCTGCCCGTTCTGTGCCTTCGCCGTGCACGGGAACCGCACGGGTCTGCACGCGCCCTACCTGCGGGCGCTGCAGGCGGAACTGGGGCTCGCTGCTCGCGCGCACGGCGCAAGTGCCGCACCGCTGCGGGCGGTCTACATTGGCGGTGGCACGCCCTCCACGCTCTCGCTGGACGAGGTGGCCGCGCTGCTGAAGGCTCTCCGGAACGCCTTTGCGTTCGCCGCGGATTGCGAACTGGCCGTCGAGGTGAACCCGGAGCACGCCTCCCCCGCCTATCTGGAGGGGCTGTGCGCGCTGGGCATCAATCGTGTCAGCCTGGGTCTACAGAGCCTTGACGACGCCACGCTGCGCGCGTTGGGCCGTGGCAACGATGCGGCCCAGGGCCGGCGCGCGCTGGAGGCCGTGCGGCAGCACGGGCCTAGGAACTGGAATGCGGACGTGCTCTTCGGTGCGCCGGGTCGCCCTTCCGAGGCGCTGCAAGCAGACCTGCGCGCGCTGTCGGTGCTGCAGCCCCCACACGTGTCGCTCTACGGACTGGACATCGAGCCGGGCACGCTGTTCGCGCGCGATGCGCAGGTGCGCGCCTGGTCCACGGAACACCGGGACGATCAGGCTGCGCAGTATGCGTGTGCGGTGGAATGGCTGGTGGGCCAGGGCTACGGGCACTACGAGGTCTCCAACTTCTGCCGGCCCGGGTTCCAGGGAAGGCAGAATCTGATCGTGTGGGACGGGGGGAACTACCTGGGCGTGGGACCCGGCGCCCATTCACACGTGGATGGCCGCCGGTGGCACAACGAGCGGCACCTGCGCGCCTGGCTGCGCCGGCTGGCTGCAGGCGAGGTGCCGGTGGCTTACGAGGAGCGCCTTACGCCCGCGCAGCGAGCCAACGAGGCGCTGATGCTGGCATTGCGCCGCGATACCGGCCTGGATGTGGCCGCGTGGGAGGCCCGCCACGGCCAGCGCTGGGACGGGGCCCGGCAGGCTCTCGTCGAGCGGCTTGTCACTGAGGGCCGCGCCCGCCTCGAGGCCGGGCGGCTCGTGCTGACCGCCGACGGCCTGTTGCTGGCGGACGAGATTACGCAGGCCCTCGCCGTGGCCTAGGCGCAGCCCGGCCGCGGCGCCTGCGCACCGGCCCTATTGCGGGCTGGCCCGGTTCAGCTTCTGCAGCGCCTGGCCCAGCGCATCCAGTTCACGCCCGAAGGTACCCCAGTCGCCCGAGCGCACCGCCTCGTTCATGCGCCGGTAATGGTCCATGGCGCGTTGGGCCGCGTTCTCCTGGCCCGGCGGCGGTGGCTGCTGCTCGGCGGCTTCGGCCGCCGTGGGCAGCCTGGCCTTCTCTCCCGGCTTGAGCTGCATCACTGGCACACGCTCCTTCCGCAGGGCCGAAAGGGCGGGCACGTTGCCGAAGATCTTGCTCAGCGCGTCCTCCAGGTCCAGTCCCATTGCAATCTGGTCGCGATAACCCACCACCACCCGCTTGAGCTCGGGGATGCGGCCGTCCTCGGCCTTCAGGTAGATCGGCTGGATGTAGATCAGCGAGTTCTCGATGGGGATCACGAGCAGTGTGCCGCGGATCACCTTGGAGCCGCTCTGGTCCCAAAGCGTGATCTGCTGGGAGACCGTGGGGTCCTGGTTGATGCGCGCCACCATCTGCTTCGGCCCGAAGATCAGCTTCTGCTTCGGGAAGACGTAGACGACCATCTGCCCGTAGTGCTCACCGTCGCTGCGTGCGACCATCCAGGCGGCCAGGTTGTCCTTCAGCCGCGGCGTGAAGGGCAGCATGAGGATGAATTCCTCGTGCTGCTCGCCCGGCAGCTTCATCACGGTGAAGTAGGGCTCCATGCGCTTGTTGCCCACCACCGGGATGGACCACTGGTCCTCCTTGTTGTAGAAGGTGTTCACGTCGTGCATGTGGTACGTGGCGTACATCGCCGTCTGCACGCTGAAGAACCCGGGCGGATGCCGCAGGTGTGCCCGTAGGCCCTCGGGCATCTCCGAGATCGGGTGCAGCAGCCCCGGGAACATGTGCGCGTAGGCCGCCGCGATGGGCTCGTCGGGCTGCACCAGATAAAAGGTGACCGTGCCGTCCTTCGCATCGATGACAGCCTTGATGGGGTTGCGCATGTAGTTGCCGATACCCGGCACCTGCTGCGCATATGGGTAGCTGTCCGAGCGCGTGTAGATGTCCACGATCCATTTCAGCTTGCCGTCGAAGATGACCAGGTAGGGATCGGGATCGTAGTCGAAGAATGGTGCGATGGCCTGCAGGCGCTGCGAGAGGTTGCGGTTGATGAGGATGCGCGTCTCGTCCGTGAAGTCCTCGGACAGCAGCATCTTCATGTCCTGCATATCCGCCGCAAAGAGCAGCCGTCGCCACAGCGAGTCCAGCAGCACGCCGCCCTTGCCGTTGTACGTGTTGAAGATGTTCTGCTCGCCCTGGGGATAGTCGAACTCCTTCTGGCGCGTCTTCACGAATACGTAGTCGTTCTCCAACTCGCCGTAGTAGATCTCCGGCTGGTCGATGTGCAGCGCGGGTACGGTGCTGCGCGGCGGCAAGTCCTGCACGAACAGCACGGGCAGGCCCTGCTCGTTCACGCGGTTCACCGGCCCGGCCGTGACCCCGTAGCCGTGCGTGAAGGTGAGCCGCTCGTTGACCCAGGTGCGGCTGGGCAGCGATTTCACGCTCAGTTCGCGTGGTGAGAGCATGGTCTGGCGCAGCTCGCCGCCGATCGTGTAGCGCTCGTTGTCCACCGAGGCAAACTGGTAGTAGGTGCGGATCTCCTGAATCTGCGAGAACGTGTCCAGCAGGGGCTCGTGATCCCACAAGCGGATGTTGTTGATGGTGGGACGGTTCTTGGCGATGTCCTGCGCGGTAAGCTGCGAATCCTCATTGAGCGTGCGCTCGACCACCTTGTCCAACCCGAAGGCCTTGTTGGTGGCCTCGATATGGTCCTTCAGGTAGGGCCGCTCCTTCTCCAACTCGTTGGGCGAGACGATGAAGCGTTGCAGCATGGACGTGTAGACGTTGCCGCCCACCCACACCAGCACGAACAGCGCGACGACGCCCAACAGCATGCGGTATTGCTCGCGCCACAGCGCATAGATCACGATGCCGCCGGAAACCAGTGCCGTGACGCATTTGAGCGCTAGAACGGGCAGCGTGCCGTGGATGTCCGCATAGCCCGGGCCTGTGAACAGCCCTCCGGCCGTGTGCATGGTCTCGAAGCGGTCAAGATACAGCCCGGCCGCCATCACGACCAGCAGCGCCGCGCCCATCACCGCCATGTGCATGCGACCGCGCCCGGGGAAGCGACCCAGCGGAATCACGTCCGAGGGCAGGTTGCGCTCGGATTGCATGCGCAGCAGATAGATGCCCCCGATGCCCAGCAGCGTGAAGAACCCGATGGACCACAGAAACGACTGAATCTGGTCCAGGAAGGGCAGCGTGAACATGTAGAAGGATGCGTCCCTGCCGAAGATCGGATCGATCACCCCGAACGGCCGCGCGTTGAGATAGAGCAGGGGCGTTTGCCAGCCTGTAGACAGCGCCAGCCCGGAGAGCACCGCAATCAGCAGGCTCACCACCAGCACCGTGCGCTGGATCAGCCGCTCCGTAAGCAACTGCCCCAGCGGCGTGATGGTGAGCTCCTGGGGCAGGAACTGTGCCGGATCACCCGCTTGGCGCAGCGCGTAGGCCAGGTTGCTCCACAGAATGACAAAGGTCGCCGCGAAGCCGACCACGCCCATCGCCAGCTTGGCGCCCAGCGTGGTGAGAAACACTTGGCGATATCCCATGGTGCTGAGCCACAGGTAGTTCACCGTCAGGTCCACTATGTTCGATCCCACGAACATGAGCAGAATGACGAGGATGATGATGCTCCACAGCAGTCGTCTGGCGGGCATGGTTCCGGCGGCTTGCAGGGTTTCAGGGGGAGATGAGCGGCGGGACGAGGTATGCGGTCCGCTGGTCGGCGTGGCTTCAAGAACTCCAAGAATCTGCCAAGGGCCCAATGAAGTCAAACCCGCGGCATCCGCTCCGTCGCGCGTGGGCCATGCGGTCTCGCCTCCGGAGGCCCGCAAGTCGCGGCCTGGGGCGCACACAAGCCATGGCACGCGTTCTCTCGCAGGGCGTGGCTTGCAATCCAGCCAAACACGGGCATTGACACGGCGCAGCGAATTCGAAATAACATGAAGGATCGGCGTCGCGGGACGCCTTGCCAGGTTCGATCTCAGGAGCCCGCATGACCTTCAATATCCTCTATGCATCGGTCGCGTTGATCGTTGTTTGTTCCGCCTTGGCCCTGTACATCACGCTGAAGGTGTACAAGCACTGATTCCGCATCGGTGGCAACCCTCTCGATTTTCGGAGTTCGCATGTTCTACGTGCTCGGCTTGCTCATGAAGGGATTCATCTATATCTGGATCCTGATCATCGCCATGGTGCCGAACATCTTCATGAGCGGCCTGACGCTGTGCATCGCCGCGACGGTGCTGACGTACTTCATGCGGCGCAAGCCCTCCAGCTAGCGCCTGCAGCATCCCACGCCGCACAGGCCCGTCCGGGTCTCGGCAGAAGCCTTCCGCACCCCCGCCGCCGCACGGCGCGCGAGGGGCGGTCCTGTTGGGTCAATCTGCAACGAACGAAAGTGCAGCCTGCGGGTAGGATGGCGTGTGCCCAGTGGGGCGGGCGCGGCGCTAGCCTGCGTCCGCCCCACTGCACGGCTTGTGGTGGGGCTCAGCGGATGGGGCGAGGGGAGAGCAGGCCCCGCGGAAGCAGGCTGCCCGAATCAGTGTGCACCGGCGCGAATACCGGCATCACCGGGATCGGCTCAGGATGGGCGCGCTGCTGCTGCAGCGAGCGGAACAGCAGCACCGGCGCCCGTTCCGTCTCCTGCTGGCCGAAGATACCGCTGTCGGTCATGGCGGCTTGATCGCCCAGGGTGGTGGTATCGTCAACCAGCGTGGCCCTGGCGGCCTCCTCACCCTGTGTCATTGCCTGCGGCTCGACCGCGTCCATCACTCGCTCGGTGGTGGCGGGGGCCAGCAGCGAACTGTGCAGCACGCTCTGGAGCTGCGCTTGGTGTTCGGGCTGGAGGTTCACGATCTTGGCCGGCTGAGGCAGATCGGGCTCCTGCGTCACGGGCCACAGCAGCAGGCCCGAGCTGACGGCCACCAGCAGCGATGCGGCGGCCAACGGCACGCGGAAGCGCAGGCGCGAACCGCGCTGGGGCTTGCTGGCGGCCAGAACCTGGGAGAATTGCTCCCAACTGGGGCCGGTGGCCCGGCCGGCTGCGGGCTGGGAGGCGAACTGGCGGAATACGGCCAGAGAGCGATCCAATCCGTAGCGTTCGCGGCGGCACTCGGAGCATTCCTGCATGTGCGCCTTCCACGCGGGAGAATTGAGGGCCGGGGGGTATTCCACGGCTAGGCGTTGAACCAACGGCAGTTGTTTACAGGACATGGTGACCTTCTTTCGCAACGGCTGCGGGCTGTCGGTCCAGAATCGGATCAAGCACCTTGCGCAAGCTGTCCCGCGCATAGAACAAACGCGACTTGACACTGCCCTCAGGGATCTCCAGCACTTCGGCGATCTCCTGCACGGAGAGATCCTCCAGGTAGTAGAGCACCAGGATCATGCGATGGTGCGGCTTCATCTCATCGAGAGCCTGATGCACGAGGCGCTTCTGCTCGCCATCGATCAGCACGCGCTCGGGCGACTCGCCGTTCTCGAACACCACCATCGTGGAGGGGAGCCGCGAGGGCTCGAAGTCCCCTTCCGGGAGCGGCTGCCAGCGCCGCATGCGACCCAGTTGCCTCAGCGCCTCATTGACGGTGATGCGATAGACCCACGTCTTGAACGCTGCGTTCTGGCGGAACTTAGCCAAGTGCCGATACACCAGCAGGAAGACCTCCTGCACGATGTCGTCGACCAGTGAGTCGTCTTTCGCGATGGAATACACCAATCGCGCCACCTGATCCCGATACTTCTTGAAGAGCACCTCGAATGCGACTGGATCGCCCTTCAGGTGCGCCTTGATGAGGATATCGTCGTCGAGGCTGTACCAGTCGGCTGCCTCGGTTGGGTTGGATTCCTGCCTTTTCAAAACAGCCACCTTAGCAAGTTGGTGATGCATCGGTGACGGCCACGGTTGCCCATGGCTTGTCCGCAATACTCATTAGAGCCGGGGAGCGGCGGTCCGTTCAAACGGGGGGATCGGCGTTGCCCACGAAGCGTCGCGGCAGTCACTCTACCGCCCAGCATAGCGCGCGGGGAGCGCGAGCGCCAAGCGGGGCGAACCTGCGGCCGGAAGCCGCACCGTGACGACGCGCGGTGCCGCGGGGGGGAGACCGGGCCGGGCGGATGGGTCGGTCAGTACCGCGGTGTGCGGGCGGGCGGGATGCCGTAGCGGCTCCGCACACGCTCGTTGATCGCGTCCAGTTCCGCGTGATCGAAGATGAGCTTGCCGCGCCCGGAGCCCGGCAGCAGGTCGATCTCGTCGTAGGGGCCCTTGGGATCGCGCGTGGCCTCGCGGAACGCGTTCAGCGAGTGGATCGGCTTGCCGTCAGCGCTCAGCACAATGGCATTGGTGACGTCCTCGTAGCCCACGTTTGCCTGGTCGGGCAGCACGCGGCTGATGAACACCACGCGTTCCGGCGGCGAGCCCGGGTCGCGCAGGCTGTGCATGGCGTACTCGATCACGAGGCGCGGCGGGGCCTTGTCGCGCCAGTCGTTGCCCCAGGCCTGCAGATAGCCCACGGTCAGCTCCTGCAGCACCAGTCCGCCGAACACGACGAAGTCGTTGGCCCGGTCGAACTGCGGCGGGGGAATGCGGTAGTCGTCTGACTGGAAGCGCCGCCGTTTCAGCTCCAGCTTCATGCGCTTGCCGTTCCGCTCGATGACCACGGGCACGGTGGGCGCCAACGATGCGTTGATGGCCATCGTGAACGAGATCAGCCCGTAGGTGGGGTGATCGATGCGGCCCTCCGGATTGATGGCGTAGCCCGCAATTCGGTGCAGGATGTCCATCGGCTTCAGCTCTGTGGAGCCCGTGCCGCCCGTGAACACCCGGCGCACGAGCACGCCGGTTTTGCTGTGCTGCAGCCCCAGGTAGGCCCGCAGGCTCTTCTGGTTGAGCCGCTGCCATGAGAAGCCGCGGTGTGCAAAGCCGGAGAACGGCTTGCGCTCGGATGCCTCCACCAGCAGTCGCAGCAGGTCGCTGTTGATGGCCTGTATCCGCTGCTCGGAATGGCCGATGATGAGGCCCACGACCTCGCCATCGTGCGTGAGCACCTCGGACCAGCCCAGGCCGCCCATATTGGTCGTGCCGCGCATCACGGGGTATTCCATCAGCCCGTAGGGCGAACTGGAGACAAGCACGTCCGACACTTCGCCCGTGCCCTGCTCGAAGCGTCCGTTGGCCCGCCAGCGGTTGATGGTGAAATGCCCCACCTGCACGGGCCGCTTGGAGAGAGGCAGCGGGTGCAGCCCCTTCCAGAAGTCAGGATCGTCCACTTCCAGCAGCGCCAGGTTCAGGTCGTAGTCCACCAGTGTCAGCTTGGCCGGGTAGTCCGGGTAGCGACCGAACTTGCGCACCTCGATCAGGGTGGCGTTCTTCACCAGATCGGCGGTGGTGATGAGCTTGTGGCCCCGCACCACGACGGCGTTCCCGGTGGCCGACTGCTCCGCGTTCTTGATCCAGGGCATGAGCTGGTCATAGGCCTGGCTCGTCACCGAGATGGAGACCACCCCGGCGGCGACGGGACTCTCCTCGCCCCATGCGGCAGGGGCGAACAGGCAGGCTGCCAGCAGCAGCGTCCAGAGCAGGCGGGTGACAGGCTTCACGGCAGGTTCCGATCCTTGGTGATGCCGTAGCGCTTGAGAATCACCGGATTCGCGGCATCCGCGGCGGATTTGCTCAGCACGAGCAGCACGTCTCCCGGCTCCAGCTCGAGGACGTGGTAGCCGCCTTTGGATGCGCGCAGGCCCGTCTCGAGGTCGCGCAGGGTGTGAATGGGTACGCCGTTGAGCGACTTCACCAGCGTGTTGACCATGCCCGTGTAGGCACTGTTGAGGCTCGCCGGCAAAACGCGGCTCAGCACCACCGCACCGGGATAGGGCTGGTCCGACTCCATGGACGCGAAGAAGTGCTCGTAGAGTAGCGGCTTATCCGCGTTCGCCCAGAAGTTGCCGAAGGTGTCCAGGTACTCGCGGTTCAAATTCATGAACACCAGGCCGGCGTAGATGAAGTAGGGGGGCCTCTCGTCGAACTGCTCGCGCATCCGGTTTGCGTCCGGAAAGCGCTTGAGCGGGAAGTCGACGTCCATCTGCTTTCCGTGGCGCCACAGGGTGACCTTGACGTTGTCACCGAGCTGCTTCTGCTCCACGACCTGCTGATAGCTCAACGAATAGCCGTAGTAGTGGATCGTACCGTCGGAGAGCACCGGCACACCGTCCACGGCCAGGATCACGTCGTCCGCGTGGATTAGTGGATCGGCCGAGGAACGCGGGAATACCTTGTCCACCACGACGCCGAGGCGCTTGTCCGGCATCCCCAGAAACTGCCGGTACGCCGGATTGATGAGGTTCCCGGTGACGACCCCCAGGTCGCCATAGCCGTCATAGCTGCCGTCCTTCACGTCGGCCAGGTAGCGCTTGATGACGGGCGTGGGGATGAAGTACCCGACGTTGCTGAGCCGGGTCACGGTTTGAAACGCCACGCCGATCACCTTGCCGTCCTGGATCACCGGACCGCCGCTGTTGCCGGGGTTGATCGCGGAATCGGTCTGCACCGCCAGGTGGCTGTCCGCGCCCGTGTGCAGGTAGGTGATGAACTGCACGCGCGAGACGACGCCTTCGGTGCGGGAAATCTTCTCGCCACCCGCCGGATAGCCGTAGGTGCGCACCCGACTGCGCAGCGAAGGAATGCCGCCCAATTCCAGCGGCTTCACGCCCTTCGCGAAGTCCGGGTCCTTCACGTGCAGGGTGGCCAGGTCGGTATCGTGGCCGACGAATTCGATGGTCGCGAAGTAGGGCTGATTGTCGCCGCTGAGGCGCACGATGATCTGCCGGGCGTCGCTCACCACATGGGCATTGGTGATGATGCGTCCCGGGCCGATGATGAATCCGGAGCCCTCGATGGATTCGGGGCGCGTGCCCTGCCAGGGGGAATACCAGTCCGCATGCTGCTGCGTGACCTCGATGGACACCACTGCCGCCTCGATCTGCGTATCATCGGTGGTGTCCTGGGCGTGCGCCAAGCCCGCAGGCAGCAGCAGGCACACCAGGGCCAGCGCGGTGCCCCAGCGCAAGGGGCGATGGCTCGATCTGGCGCGGCTGCTCATGCGGCTGTGACGGGCTCGGGGTTGCGGGGTTCGACCGGCAGGTGCGGGCGGGACAAGGGACGATGGCGGGCGTGGAGCATGGCGCTCATGATGGCGATTTGGTGCGGCGCCGTCAACGCCCCGTTGGGTGAGCCGCTGGGGAAGCATCCCCGGCCGCAGTCGCCGGATCGCCGCCGATGGAAAGGCCTGAGCGGAGGTGTTCGCCACGGAGGCGCTGAGGGCCGCTCTCTCACGAAAGACGTGTCAGCATGGCGGCGATGTCGTGCAGGTGCACTATGTGATCCACGCCACCGCGCTTGATGGCCTCCTTGGGCATGCCAAAGACCACGCAACTCTTCTCGTCCTCGGCGATGGTCGTGGCCCCGGCCTGCTTCATGGTCAGCATGCCATCCGCGCCGTCGCCGCCCATGCCGGTCAGAATCGCGCCGATGGCGGACTTGCCGGCCACCTTGGCGACGGATTGAAAGAGCACCTCCACCGATGGCTTTTGCCGGCACACGCGCGGGCCGTCCGTAATTTCCACCCACAGGCGCGAACCCGTGCGCCGCAGCACCATGTGCCGCGCCCCAGGCGCCACCAGCACGCGGCCGGGCAGCACGGAGTCGTTGTGCTCCGCCTCCTTCACCTCCAACTGGCAGAGCTGATTGAGGCGCCCAGCGAAGGCATTCGTGAAGCCTTCGGGCATGTGCTGCACGATGAGGATCGGCGGCATGTCCGCCGGCAGGCGGGTCAGGATGTGCTGCAGTGCTTGCGTACCCCCGGTGGAGCTGCCGATGGCAATGACGCGATCCGGCGGCAGCGAGCGGCCCAGGGGGGGCAGCACCTGCACCGGCTCCCGGTCTGCGGGTCGGGGGCCGGCGTTGCGCATGGCGCCTACGCCTGCGCCCGGCACGGCCCAACGTGCCTGCGCCGGGTGGGCGCGGCCTTCCGCGGGGGCGAAATTGCGTCCGACACGTGCCTCGGAAGCCGCACGCACCTTGGCCACCAGCTCGGCGGACATTTCAGTGACGTTCAGGGCACCGCCCGGCTTGGGCACGATATCCACGGCGCCCGATTCCAGTGCCTCCATGGCGAGGCGGCTGCCGCGCTGCGTGTAGGCGGAGACGATCACCACGGGCATGGGGTGGTGGCGCATCAGGCTGCGCAGGAACGTCAGCCCGTCCATTTTGGGCAGTTCCAGGTCCAGCGTCATCACGTCGGGCAGCAGGGCTTCGATCTTCTCGCTGGCGTCGAGGGGGTCCTTGGCTGTACCCACCACCTCAATGTCCGGGTCCTTGCTCAGCTCCCCCTGGATCACCCGTCGTGCCAGGTTCGAGTCGTCTACGACCAACACGCGAATGCTCATGCGATCCGGTCCAATGCTAGGCGGCCCAGGTGGGCCATGTGCAGGCCCTGCGGCCGCGCGAAATCCCCGTGCCGCGAGCAAGCGGCGGTAAGTCCGGCTCAGCCTCTGCGGTAGACGGAGGGCTCCACCGTGGTGAGGTTGCGGTGCACGCCCGTCAGGCTCTCCGCCATGCCTACAAACAGATGGCCCTGTGGGCGCAGCATCTGCTCGAAGTGGTGCACGAGGTTGCGCCGCAGGTCATGATTGAAATAGATCATCACGTTGCGGCAGAAGATCACGTCCTGGTTGCCCTCGATGGGGTAGGGCGGCGTAGACAGGTTGATCTGCCGGTAGCTCACCATGTTTCGCAGGGTCTGCTTGACGCGATAGAGTTGCGCCGCGCGGCCCACGCCCTTCTGGAAATACTTCTTGAGCAGCGGTGCGGGCACGGTGCGCACGTCCTGCTCCCGATAGACGCCGAACTTTGCGATCTGCAGCACCTTGGTCGAGATGTCCGAGGCAATGATCTCCAGTTCCAGCGGGCGCGTCATGGCCTCCAGCACCGCCATGGCGATGGTGTAGGGCTCCTCGCCGGTAGAGCAGGCCGCGCACCAGATGCGCAAACTGCGCTGGCCATTGCTGGAGGCCTTGCGCACCAGATCCGCTAGCACGTCAAAGTGCCGCGCCTCTCGGAAGAAGTGCGTCACGTTTGTCGATATCGCGTTGACCAGTTCGCGCAACTCGTTGCCCGATTTGTCGGAGACGACGGCGTGAAAGTACCGGTCGTAGTCCGACACGCTGAGCGCCCGCATGCGCTTGCTGATGCGCGCGGTAACCAGGGCCTCTTTCTGCTCGGTGAGAAAGATTCCGCAGGTCTCGAAGATCAGGCTGCGGAACTTGTCGAAGACCGCCTTTTCCATTCGCGCCCGGCGGAGTCGCTTCCGCCGTCCTTACAGCGAGCAAAAACGACACGACCGGCCCCGCAATCCGCGCCGATGGCACGGTACGCGGGCCGGCGGTGGCCGGGATCCGGTCACTTCACGGCCCGGGCGAGTGCAGTCGTGCAGCGGCGGGCGAGGCCCGCCGCATGCCCGATCACGCGGAGCGGTTGGCTACGCTTGTGCTTGAGCCTGAGCTTGCGCCTGCGTCTGCTGCGAGGCCGCCACGGTGTGCACCGTCGCGATTTCCTCGGAGGTAAGCACCTTGTCGATATCCAGCAGGATCTTCACGTCCCCTTTCACGATGCCGACGCCCAGGATGAAATCCGTGCGCAGGGCCGTGCCGAACTCGGGCGCGTGGTCAATCTCGTTGGCGGCCACATCCAGCACCTCGGCCACTTGATCCACGATGATGCCCACGTTGACCTTGCCCTTGGTGGACATCACCTCGACGACGATGATGCAGGTCTTGTCCGTGTCTTCCACGGTGGGCAGCCCGAACTTGCTGCGCAGGTCGATCGTCGGGATGATCCGCCCCCGAAGGTTGATCACGCCGCGCATGTACTCGGGCACGCGGGGCACCTTGGTGATCGGCATCAGGCCGATGATCTCCTGCACCTTGATGATCTCCAGGCCGTACTCCTCCTCCGCCAGCTTGAACGTGAGGTACTTGCCGGCCAAGTGCGCCAGCTCCTCCCGGACCTCCTGGTTTTCCTGCTTGCGCTGTTCGCTCATGATTCCAGCCTCTCGCGATTGAGATGACCCCGGGCGGCTGACGCCGGCCCCGCATGGTCTCGGTGACGAAGGAGTGCCCCCTCGGATGGCGCGTCAGTTAATGGCATTGGATAGCACGGGCTCTCGATTGCGCGCGATGTTGATGAGCCCGGAAATGTCCACGATCAGTCCCACCGTGCCGTCGGCCATGATGGAGCCGCCGGAAAGCCCCTTGGTCTGGAACAGCCCATTGCCCAGATTCTTGATCACGGTCTGCTGGATTCCCACCAGGTCGTCCACCACGATGCCCACCTGCCGGCCCTCGTTCTCCACGACCACCACCAGTGCATCGGTGACGTCGTCCTTTGCACCTGGCACGCCGAACAGCCGGTTCAGCCGATACAAGGGCAATTGGCGCCCCCGCAGGCTGATCATCTCGCCCTTGCCCACCACGGTGGTGATCATGTCCTGGCTCGGTCGCGCGGATTCCACCACGCTCAGCACGGGGAAGATGAAGCGCTCATTGCCCACGCGCACCAGCATCCCGTCGATGAGGGCCAGCGTCAGGGGCAGGATGATCTTGAACGTCGTCCCCACATCCCGCTCGGACTGGATCTGCACCTGTCCCCGCAGCTCGGAGATGTTGCGGCGCACCACGTCCATTCCCACCCCACGGCCCGAAACCTCGGTCACCTGCGCAGCGGTGGAGAAGCCGGGCAGGAAGATCATCTGGTAGATCTCCTGTTCGGTGAGCTGATCGCGATCCTCCGCCACGGCCATTTCCTTCTCCACGGCCTTGGCGAAGATGCGCTCCACATCCAGCCCCTGGCCATCGTCGCGCACCTCCACATGGATGTTGCCGCCCTCATGAAACGCGCGCAGCTCGATGGTGCCGACCTCCGGTTTGCCATGCTGGCGGCGTCCGGCTGGCATTTCGATGCCGTGGTCCACTCCGTTGCGGATCATGTGCACAAGCGGATCGGCGATGAGGTCCACATAGGCGCGGTCCAATTCCGTCTCGTCCCCATGGCTGATGAAGTTGATCGGCTTGCCCGACTTGCGTGAAAGGTCACGCACCAGCCGCGCCATCTTCTGGAAGGTGCCGGAGATGGGCACCATGCGGATCGTCGTGCCCAGTTCCTGCAATTTTCGGCTCACCTGCCGCAGGTTGTAGAGCTTCTTGTCCAGCATCTCGGAGTGGATGCCCAGCACCTGGTCGTCCTGGCTGATCATGGCCTCGGCCAGCACCAGCTCGCCGATGGTGTTGATCATGTTCTCCAGCCGCTCGTAGTCCACGCGCAGCGTTTCCTTGAGCTCCACGGCCTTGTGGTGGCTTTGGCCCTGGGTGGCCTGTTGCTTGAGCGCGGCGTGCACCTGGGTGGGCGTCACCAGCTCCTTTTCCACCAGGGCTTCGCCCAGCTTCTTGGGCGGCTCGCTCTGCTCCACTTCCTGTGCGGTCTCTTCCAGGTGGGAACGGTCCACGGCGCCGGATTCGACGAGGATCTCGCCCAGGCGCTGCGTGCGGGCCCCGGCTGCCGGGGCTCCGATCTGACCTCGCTGGGCCGCGTTGATGCGCTCCAGGACAGCATCCAGTTCCGGTTCGGTCATCGCGCGCCCATCGGACTGCAAGCCTTTGCGCACATTGCCGATCAACCGCGTCATCCAGTCCAGCGCCTCGAACACAAGGTCGATCACGGGCGGCGACAGCGCCAGTTCGTTGCGCCGCACCTGATCCAGCAGGTTTTCCGTGTCGTGGGCCAGTTCGGCAACCTCTTCCAGGTTCAGAAACCCGGCGATGCCCTTGACCGTGTGAAACGCGCGAAACACGCAGTTGATGGCTTCCTCGTTTTCCGGGTCGCTCTCCAGCGCCAGCAGTTGTGCCGAGGCTTGGTCCAGGTGCTCCTTGGATTCCGAGATGAAGTCCACCAGGAGCGACTCGTCGGCGGTCAGGTCGAAAAAGGCCGGGCGCTCTTCCCTGGCTGCGGGCGCCGGGGCTGCAACCGGCTCAGCCGGGGCCGCGTCCGACACGAAGGCCTCAGGGGCTGCCACTTCCGGTGCGGTGGCAGCCGGTGGTTCGGCCGCGGCGGCATCGTCGGCGGGTGCGGGGTCGCCGCTGGAGGCGTCGGCTTCGGGTTCATCCATGATGGCCACCACCGTGCCATTGCCCTCGGAAACCTCCGGTGGCCCTGCTGTCGCGACCTCTTCCGCCGCGTCCTCCTGGGCGGGCACCTCGGCGCCAAGTCGCGAGAGCAGGTGCCGCAGCGAGGCCTGGGTGGTGGGCGAGAGCTGGCCGCGCGCGGCCAGATCCTCGAAGGCCCGTGCCAGCCAGTCCTTCACCGCGAACAGGTTCTCCAGGTCGTAGGGATAGCTGGCGGCCTCCAGGTAGCTCTCCGCGGCGTGGCTGATCTGCGCCACCTGCGAGAGGCCGAGGAAGCCCGAATCACCCTTGATCGTGTGCAGCGCGCGTCGCAGCTCGGCAAGCGCCGCATTGTCGGCGGCTCGTTCCAGCCGCAGCAGGTGGCCCTCGATCTCGTCCAGTCGGCCGCGCTGCTCGGCGAGGTACTCGCCCATCAGCTCCTGGTCCGCGGCAAACGCCCCTTCGTCCCCGCCCACGCCGGGCAGGGGCGCCGTGTCCACCATCGCCGGCGCGCTGTCGTCCCAGGCCGTGCCGGCAGCGCCGGAGCTTTCCAGCTCGACGGCGTCGTCCGCAGCGCTGTCGCCCGAGTAGGCGGCGCCGTTGCCATCACCATGCCCGTCCGTGCCGTTGCCATTCGTCCAGGCGGCCACGCCCAGGGTCGCGGGATAGGCGTCCGCGTCGGCCACCTCGCCACGCGCCAACGCGGCCTGCAGCACGGCGATGGCGTCGCGCAGCAACTGCATGTCGGCTTCCTCGCTATCCGACTCGCCCATAATCATGCGCTTGATGTGCTCGCCCAGGGCCGTCGCGGGCTCAAGGACGCCCGGCACCTGATGGATCTCCGCCATCTGGCGCAGGGTGTCGCAGTGTTCGAGCAGACCGGCCAGCGTGGCGATGTCGCCCACCTTGGCCTGCATGCAACTCGAAGACAGCTGTTCGACCTGATTCACGAGCTCTGGATTCATAGCCTCTACCGGACGCATTCGGAACATGTGCTGCATCGCCTGTCGCTGCCGTCGAGCCCACCGGCGCAGCGGCCCCCGCTTCTATACCAGGGGGAAGCGACAGGATCGCTAATGGATATACGCCGTAACCCGCAATTTGTTCAGTCCTTAGCCAACGGCGCGCGCGTTTGCGGGCAACCTTTCGGTGGTCCCGACTATCGCTGGCTCGCCCCCGACCTTAGCAACTCGGTTAGGGAGTTGCCGCGCTGGGCCCAATCCCGGTATGGGAGATGGATATGCGTCTGGCATGCCGCCGGGCACTTCACCCTTGCGCGAGCGAATCATGGACAGCTTGGTGGGATTTGTCGGCCTCGGCAACATGGGCGGAGCAATGGCCGCCAATTTGGCCAAGGCCGGCCACCGCCTGTTGGTCTACGATGTGGTGCCTCAGGCCGTCAAGGTGCTTGCCAACCTCCCGGGTGTGCAGGCTGCCGCCTCCGCCGGCGACGTGGCCGCGCGGGCGGAGGTCTTGTTCACCGTGTTGCCCAACGATGACATCGTGCGGCGCACCTACCTGGAGGCAGGTGGGATCGCGGAGCGCGGGCGGCCCGGGCTCGTCACCTGCGACTGCTCCACAGTCAGCCCCGCGGTGACCCAGGACGTGCACGCGGCGCTCGAGACCAGGGGTATCCACCACATGGATACGCCCATGCTGGGCTCCAAGCCGCAGGCGATCTCCGGCGAAATCTTCTTCATCGTGGGTGGCGACGAAGCGCAGGTGCCCGCCATCGAGCCGCTACTGAAGGTGATGGGCAAGCTGCACATGTATGTTGGGCCCTCCAGCACGGCCAACCGCATCAAGCTCATCCACAACATATTGGGTGCCGCCAATTCCGTGGCCGTGGCAGAGTCGCTGGCGTTGTGCGTGCAATCCGGCGTGGACCCGGAAATTTACCGGCAGGTGGTCATCGAGGGCAGTGGGATGGCCTACACCACGTACTTCGTGAAGCGGGCCGAGCGCGTGCTGGATGGCGACTACTCCGCCCAGTTCTCGCTGGAACTGATGCAGAAGGACGTGCGTCTGGCATTGGGGCTGGCCGGCGATGCCGGCGCAACCTTGCCCATCCTGCAGGCCACGCTGCAGGCCTACACGGAAGGACTGGAGGGCGGCTGGCGTGGGGACGACTTCTCGGCCGTCACGCACGTCCTGGAGAAGAAGATCGGGCGCCCAATCCGCAAGCGGTGACCTCGTACGCACGGATGGGTGGCGATCTGGCGGGGCAGGCGGGACGCGGCTTGTCCTGCAGCCGCGTCCCATCCGTGCCTCCGCAGGCATTGCTTCCTACTTCCAGCGGTAGCCGATCTGGATGCGCACGCCGGCGATGTCGGTGCTAAAGGTGTCGAAGTCGATCGAGGCCGCGTCGTACTGCACCGAGAACAGCACGCCCTTTTCGCTCTCGTAGCCGATGATCGCCCCGTAGCCTGTACCCGTGCCGCTCATGGAACTGGAAAAGGTGACGCCGCCGATGGTGGCCGTTACCGTGCGTACCTCGCTGTACATCCCTCCGTGCAGGCCGATGAATGCGTCGCCTGCCCACACGCGCGCGCCAAGGCCCAGAATTCCGTGTCCGGCTGTGCATGCGGAGCAATTGCTCACCGTTTCGCCCGAACTGAGGAGCATCAGGTTCAGCGTGAATGCGCTGGCCATGGCGATCTGGTAGTCGAACCCCACGCTCAACCCAGCGGTGTCGAATGTGTTGCTGTTGGAGTCGGTCAGCGAGTGGCTCGCAAAGCCGCCGAAGAGCCCAAAACCGTTTTTCGGCTCCGCCCGCGCGGTGCCCGGAACGAGGGCGATGATGGAGATCACCAACAGGACCCATACCGAGAAAGTCTTCATGCCCCTACCCCTGGGAAGAGGCTGCATACCAAGCCATTGCACACGCTACAAGCCGCAGGCTTCGACCGAGGCGCTGTCTCACCCCCATTCCAACCCTAGCGCAGCCGAAAGCGCACCACCTTGCGGGATGGGAAGGCCGTACCGGTGCGGACGTGCTATTATATTTGGATAGCGAACGGAAACGGCGGGGCTGCTAGCGCACCATGGCCCGCATGGCGCTCCAGGCATCGCGCAAGGCCACTCGCAGGCCAACCGGCCTCAGCACGTGCTGGCGCAGCAGGGGCAGCAGCTTGGTGTGGCCGCGCGCATCGGCGCGGAAGAAGTCTTCGGCTACGCGGCAGAGTGCATCGGGATAATGCGTAAACATGCGCGAATTGGTGAGCAGTCCGGGCACGTGGCGGAAGGTTTTCAGGTTGCGCGTGACATACGACCGATCCAGCCGCTGCTCGTAGCGCCGCAGCACAGCCGCAGTGAAGTCACCCCGTTGCAGTGCCTCCAGGGCCGTCTCGGCAGCCAGCACGCCGGAGCGCATGGCATAGTGCACGCCCTCATAGATGACCCCGGCCGCCAACACCATTGCCCCCGCATCCCCGGCCAGCATCAGTCCGTCGCGCACCAGGCGCGGCTGCATGTGCCAGCCGCCCTCCGGCACCACGTGCGCGCCATACTCCAGGCGGTCGCCTCCATGGATGAGACGCCGCACGGCCGGCTGACGCTTGAAAGCATCCAGCGCGTCCAGGATGTTCACGCCGGCGCGCTCCAGCGAGGGTAGCTGCGCCACGAAGCCCACGGACACCGTGTCAAGGTTCGTGTACGCGAAACCCCCGCCCTGCAGGCCGTTCGGCCAGTGCCCCAGGAACAGCGCCGCGCAGCCCCCACCCGGGTCGATTTGAAATCGGTCTTCGATGGTGCCTGCGGGCAGAGCCAGGGTCTCGCGCACGCCCACGCTGTAGTGCGCCGGCGGCTGCTCGCGCACCAGCCCCGCCTTCTGTCCAAGCAGGCTCAGGATGCCATCCGCGCAGATCACCACGGGCGCGCGCAGCTCCCCCGCCTCCCTTCGGGCTCGCACCCCCACCACGCGTCCCTGCTCGATGAGCAGGTCGTCCACCACGGTGGAGGGCACCAGCAGCGCCCCGGCGCGCTCGGCTTCGCCGGCCAGCCAGCGGTCGAAGCGGCTGCGGTAGGCCGTGAAGCCGTTGTAGGGGGCCTCGCCGAAGGGCTCGCAGGTGAAGTCCACATTCAGGCTGCGACCCTCGCCCAGGAGGTGGGTGGCGTGGCGGGTCACCGGCCGCTCGATGGGCGCTGCATCCACGAAGTGGGGGAAGTGCTGCGCCAGCTCCAGCGAGTACACCATGCCGCCGAACAGGTTTTTCGCTCCCGGGTAGGCGCCCCGCTCCAGTAGGGCCACGCGCTTGCCCTCGCGCGCGAGCCGCCACGCGGCGGTGCTCCCCGCCGGCCCCGCACCCACCACGATGGCATCGAAGGATTCGCCCGCGCTCACGGGTGGCCTCCTGGCACGGTGCGTCCCTGCGGCACGGGCAGGCCCTCGCCGCGCCGCAGCCGCTCCAGCAGGGCCGGCAGCACGGCCTGTAGATCGCCCACGATGCCTAGGTGCGCATGGGCGAAGATCGGCGCCTCCGGGTCGCTGTTGATGGCGACCAGCGTTTCGGGATCCTTGATGCCCACCATGTGGTAGGGCGCGCCGGAGATGCCCACGGCCACGTACAGCCGCGGCTGCACGATGGCCCCCGTCAACCCCACCTGCCGTGCGAAGGGCAGCCAGCCCTCGTCCGCCGCTGGCCGCGAGCCCGCCACGGTGGCCCCCAGCACCTTCGCGAGGCGCTCCACCAGGGCCACCGCCTCCTGCGAGAAGGCCCCGCGTCCGAAGGCGACGATGCGCTCCGCGTCCGCCAGGTCCACTGTGTCCGGGTCGGGCGGGCGCAACGCGGGCAGCTCCCGCGCCTCCAAACCCGCCGGGGGTTCTGCCAGTGAGGGGCCTTCGCCGACGGTCCCGGGCCGGCTGGGCGGCTCCAGGCCTTCGCCTACGGCACCGGGCTGCAAGGTAACCACCAGGGGCCGTTCCAGAGGCAAGGTGGTCAGCGCTTCGTACTGCTCGCCTAGGGTGGGGCGGGCCACCACGAAATGTCGTCCGTCGCAGCTGATGCTGGTCGCGCCCGTCATGCAGGCCGCGTCCAGTTCCGCCGCCAGCAGCGGCGCGGCCATGCGGCCCAGCGTGTCCGCGGCTAGCAGTACGGCTCGCACGGTCACGCCCTCGGCTAGGGCTGCAGCCAGCAGCGGTCGCAGCGGCGAGTGCCCATCTGGGCACAATGGGTGCGGCGGCAGGGCCATTCCCAGCGCTCGGACGCGGCGCACGCCCCAGCGGCCCAAGCGGTCACGCTCCCCAGGCTCGGGCATGCGGTCGCCCGCGGCCACGAGCCATGCATCGAGCCTGCGTGCGAGGGCCTGCGCCTCGTACAGCAGCTCCTCGGCGGCGGGGGCCAGGCGCCCTTCCGCGTCCCGCGGCAGCCACACCCAAAGCTCGGTGGCGCTCATGCCCACTCCAGCGGCATGCCGCATAGCCGGCGTGCGGCGCGGTGGCCGTCCAGGATGGCCTCGCCCACGTCCTTGGGCGCCAGGGCATCGCCTACGCGCACCAGCTCGGGCACGCGTCCCTCCAGCGCACGGTACAGGTCGTCGCGGGCATGGCCGTGGTTCACCGGCACGATCAGGTCCACATCCGGCAGCGTCGTCTGCGTATTGGCGTAGATGTCCAGCAGCAGGGGATCGCCGGCGACGTCCAGCACGATATGCCCCGTATACAAATGCAGCATTCCCTCCGGGAAGCGGGCCATTCGTCCGTGCCACAGGTCGAGATCCAGCGTCACGCCCAATTGCTGGCCGGCGGCAAAGGCGGACGTGACGAGGCTGATGCGGCAACCCCCCTCGGCCAGGTACTCGGCAACGCTGGTGGCTTGGTGGAAGCCGATGTCGTCCACGATCAGCGCATGCCGCACGTCGGGCGGCGCCGGGCGCAGCCCATCCAGCACCTGGATGGGCGTGCGCACGCGTGGGCTGTCCATGCCTGGTATGTGCGCGGGCCGGGTCTCCTCCTGCCCCGTGGCGATGATCACGGCGTCCGGGGCCTCGCCCGGCGAGGCGGTGAGTACGTCGTCGGCTGTGACAGCACGGCCCAGCCGCAGTTCCACGCCGTAGCGCTTCAGCTCGCTGGTCTTGTTGCGGATCAAGTCACCGTATTCCAGGCGCTGGGGCACCTTGACGATCCAGTTCACGGCGCCCCCCACGCGCTCGTCCCGGTCGAACAGGGTCACGTGGTGACCGTGGTGCGCGGCCACGATGGCGGCCTCCATGCCGGCCGGCCCGGCGCCGATCACCCACACGCGCTTGGGTCGCGTCGCCGGTCGGTAGCTCTCGTCGCCCAGCAGCGCCTCGCTGCCGTTGGCTGGATTCTGGATGCAGCTCAGGGGCGCGTTGAGGCCCATCAGTCCAATGCAGTACTGGTTGCAGGCGATGCACTTGCGGATCTCGGAGGCCTGCTCGGCGGCGGACTTTGCTACCCAGTCCGCATCGGCGATCTGCGCCCGCACCACGCCCACCGCATCGCACACGCCGTCCAGCAGCAGCCGGTCCGCCATCAGCGGATCGTTAACGCGCCCCACGCCGATCACGGGCACGCCCACCGCCTCGCGCACGGCCGCCGTGTGGGCGCTTTGGTAGCCGGAGGGCACGATCATCGGCCCTTCCACCATGTACAGCCGCGCCGTGGTGCCGATACTGGTGTTGATGAAGTCCAGCAGGCCCGTGGCGTCCAGCCGTGCGGCGATTTCCACCACGTCGTCCAGCACCAGCCCGCCGTCGATCAGCTCGTCCGTGCACAGGCGGATGCCCACCGCCAGTCCAACGCCAACGGTCTCGCGCACGGCCTGCAGGCACTCCAGCGTCAGCCGCAGGCGCCGCTCCAGCGAGCCGCCGTAGGCGTCGTCGCGGCAGTTGGTGTGGGGGGACATGAACTGGCGCAGGATGGACGAGTGCGAGGCCTGCAGCTCCAGCCCGTCGAAGCCGCCCTCGCGCACGTGTCGGGCCACGCGGCCGTAGCCCTCCACCACCTCGGCGATCTGCGCCGGCGTGATGGACTGCGGCAACTCGCGAAACAGCCCGTCCGCCACCGGCGACGGCCCCCAGAGTGGCTCATCGTTGAAGAAGCTGAAGCCCTGCAATCCGTTGTGGTTGAGCTGGCAGAAGACCGTCGCCCCTTCCGCCTTCACCGCGGCGGTGAGCCGCCGGTAGTGCGGAATCACGGAGGGGTCGTACGCGTGAATCAGCTTCTCGTACGCGAAGTCCGAGGGGTGGACGGACTGCTCCTCGATGATGACGAGTCCCGCGCCGCCGCGCGCGCGCTCGCGATAGTAGGCCGTCAGGCGTGGCCCCGGTCGGTTGTGCTCCGCGAAATTCGTCAGGTGCGCAGAGAACACCACGCGGTTGCGCAGCGTAGCGGGGCCGAGCCGCAGGGGCGTGAAGAGCAGCTTGTACTGGGACATGGGCGTCCGGGCGCGGCTTGTCGTCTCACTCGCGGGCTGCGCCGCAGTCGCGGCCGGCGCGTGCGCGCAGCGTAGCACGCTCGGATGGCAAGCGGAATTGCGGCGGTGGCGCCGCCTGGGGGCTGCCTCCGGGCGCCTGCCGTCGTCGCCATGCGTGCAGCCGTTGCCGCCCACCCCGGCCGCTTAGGCATCGGCAGAAGCTCGTCGCTTCCACGGCGGGGCTTGCGCACTGGAATCGATCTGTTACGTTGAACAGGCATACGGGGAATGGGATTTGCCGGTCCTGCAGGTCTCGCCCGGGCGGCGTGACGAGGGTGCCTTCAGCCAACGGGTGAGGGCGTCGGAGGCCGCTCTTCGGGGAGTCGAGTGAATGCCGGAGATTTTCATCAGCTACGACAGTTCGGACGAATACTGGCGCGCCCGTTTCGACGATGTATTCGGCCGCGCCTACCCCTACCGATTCGTCCGACCCGATGCCGTGCCCGAGGAAGGGGCCTTCTACGGCCGCGAGTTGCGGGACAAGGGCTACTTGACGGACGAAACCGTCGTCGTGGTGCTGATCGGGCCCAAGGCCTACAGCAGCAAGAAGGTGGACTGGGAAATCGCAGCCGCCCTGGACAATGGGAGAGTGCGCCCCGCCGGCGTGCTGGCCGTGCGCGTGCCCACCCACGAGGACTACCAGAAGCCCTCGGTCAATCCCCGCCGTATCCCCATCCGCATCGCTGACAACCTGAAGTCCGGCTACCTGCGGCTCTACGACTGGACGGAATCCGAACGTGAGCTGGAAAGCCGCCTCTATGCGGCGCTCAAGGACGCTCGCGGCCGTGCAAACCTGATCAAGAACTCGCGCTCCCTCATGGAGCGGGACATGTTCCGCTAGCGGCGCGCCCCGCGGCACCCGATAGCAAGCGGCACGCCCGCACCAGCGGTGCTCTGTGCGCGGCGGGCCGTGGCCTCGTCCCGCTCTGGGCGGCGCATTTGTGCGCCGACTCGATGCTCGCGTTCGCCTTCCGGCTCCGGGGTGATTCTGCTAGGCTGCGCTGAACGGTTCCGCGACCGTTTGCACCCGCCAAAGGGCAGGAGGCCCTTCCCACCGCGTAGAGGATGACGCATGAGCGGCACGTTCACCCACCTGCACCTTCACACGCAATACTCGCTGCTGGACGGCGCGATCCGCATCAAGGAACTGCCGCAGGCCCTGCTGGATAAGGGCTTCGACGCCTGTGCGATCACGGATCACGGCAACCTGTTTGGCGGCGTCGAGTTCTACCACGCGCTCAAGAAGGCGGGGGTGAAGCCCATCATCGGCATCGAGGCATACGTGGCCGAGGGCTCGCGGCACCAGCGCAAGTACGACCGCCCCGGGCCCAATGCGTCGCACCTGATCCTGCTCTGCGAGAACCGCACGGGCTACCAGAATCTGATCCGGCTGGCGAGCCAGGGCTTCCTGGAGGGCAAGTTCTACGGCTTCCCGCGCATCGACCGCGAACTGCTGGAGCGCTACAACGAGGGCCTGATCGCCCTTTCCGCCTGCCTGGGCGGTGTGGTGAACCGCCACCTGCTGCATGGCGACGAGGAGCGGGCGCGGGAGACGGCCCGCTGGTTCGGTCAGGTCTTCGACGGGCGCTTCTACCTGGAGATTCAGCAGCATGGGCAGGCGGAGGAGGCGCGCGTGAATTCCGCGCTGCTGGGGCTGGCCGAGGAACTGGCGCTGCCGCTGGTGGGCACCAATGATTGCCACTACCTCACCCCGGAGGAGGCCTACCCGCACTACCTGCTGCAGCTCATCGGCTGGCAGAAGAAGGTCACGGACTCGGATGTGATCCCGTACGTGGACAAGCAGCTCTACCTCAAGTCCCCCGAGGAGATGCGCGAGGCCCTGAGTGCATTTCCGCCGGCGACCTTCAGCAATGCTGCCGCCATCGCGGAGCGTTGCGAGCTCTCGCTGGACAGCAACAAGTTCTACCTGCCGCACTACGAGATACCGACGGGCTATACGCTGGACGACTGGCTGCGCAAGGAGGCCCGCGATGGTCTGGAGCGGCGGCTGGAGTTGCTGCAGCCTCGCTATGGCGTGGCGCCGGAGCAGGTGGAGGCATTCCGCAAGCCCTACCTGGAGCGGTTGGAGTTCGAGTTGGACGTAATCACGTCCATGCAGTACTCGGGCTACTTCCTGATCGTGGCGGACTTCATCAACTGGGCCAAGGACAATGGGGTGCGCGTGGGGCCGGGGCGGGGCTCGGGCGCGGGCTCGCTGGTGGCGTATACGCTCCGTATTACGGATCTGGACCCCATCGCCCACAAGCTGCTGTTCGAGCGCTTCCTCAATCCGGAGCGGGTGAGCCTGCCGGACTTCGATATCGACTTCGACGTGGAGGGCCGCGATAAGGTCATTGAGTACGTGCGCAACAAGTACGGCGCGGAGAAGGTGTGCCAGATCTCCACCTTCGGCACGCTGGGCGCCAAGGCGGCCCTGCGCAACGTCGCGCGCGTACTGGATTTCCCCTACAGCCAGGCGGACAAGATCGCCAAGCTGATTCCCAACAAGCTGGGCATCACGCTGCAGGAGGCTATCGACCTGGAACCCGAACTGGCGAGGATGGAGCGCGAGGGCGAGGAGAACGAGCGCCTGCTGATCCGCTGCGGCAAGGCCGTGGAAGGCCTGAATTCCAATCTCTCCACGCACGCGGCGGGCGTGATCATCATGGATCAGGACATCCAGGAGGTGCTTCCCGTGTGCCTGCCGGCCAAGGGCGACGGCCTGCAGTCCATGTATTCCATGAAGTACGCGGAGGATCAGGGCGCGGTGAAGTTCGACTTCCTGGGCCTGCTGAACCTGACGATCATCCAGCGCGCCGTGCAGCTCATCAACGACAACCAGCCCGCCGATGCGCCGTCGTTCGATATCGACGACATTCTGCTGGACGACACGGCTACGTACCGCCTGTTGGGCCGGGCGGACACCACGGGCGTGTTCCAGCTCGAATCCGGGGGCATGCGGCGCCTGCTGATGGACCTCAAGCCGGAGACGTTCGAGGACATCGTGGCCATCCTGGCACTCTACCGGCCGGGACCGCTGGGCTCGGGCATGACGGACGACTTCGTCAAGCGCAAGAACGGCAAGGCTCCCATCGACACGCTGCACCCCAAGCTGCAGGACGTGCTGAAGGATACCTACGGCGTGATGGCCTACCAGGAGCAGGTGATGGAGGCCGCGCGCGTGCTGGGCGGCTATTCCCTGGGGCAGGCCGATCTATTGCGCCGGGCCATCGGCAAGAAGATTCCCGCGGAGATGGCCAAGCAGCGCGAGGAATTCGTAGAAGGCTGCGTGGCCAACGACATCGATCGCGCCAAGGCCAACGAAATCTTCGACAAGATCGACTACTTCTCCGGCTACGGCTTCAACAAGTCGCACTCGGCGGCCTACGGGCTGGTCGCCTACCAGACTGCCTACCTGAAGGCCCATCATCCGGTGGAGTTCATGGCCGCGCTGCTGAGCAGCGACATGGACAACACGGACAAGGTCGTGAACTTCATTGCGGATTGCCGCGAGATGGGGATCACGGTGCTACCGCCGGACGTGAACCATTCCCGCAGTGACTTCACCATCGAGGATGGCGCGGTGCGCTTCGGGCTCACGGCGGTGAAGAACGTGGGTGAGAACGCCGTGGGCGTGATCCTGGAGGCTCGTGAGGAACAGCCCGGGGGGCGCTTCGAAGACCTGAGCGCGTTCTTCCGCAGCGTGGATCTGCACCGCGTGAACAAGCGTGTGTTGGAGGCTCTGATCCGGTGCGGTGGCTTCGATTCACTGCACGCCAACCGGGCCGCGCTATTGGATGGCCTTGATGGACTGGTGCAGTTAGGGCTGAACCACCAGAACAACCAGGTCGAGGGTCAGGAGAACCTGTTCGACCTGCTTGGCGAGGAGGCCGCCGCGGCCCTGGACCTACAGGTTGAGCTACCTGACGTGCCGGAGATGCACCCGCGCCAGCGGCTGAAGCTTGAGAAGGAGGCGCTGGGCTTCTATGTCTCCGGGCACCCGCTCGATCGCTACCAGTCGGAAGTGGGCCGCCTCGCGGTGACCACGCACGACGTGCGCGAAGGCGAGTTCGCCGACGGATCGGACGTGCTGGTCGCGGGTATGGTCGGTGCCATGACCGTGCGCATGAGCCGCAACGCGGAGAAGTTGGCCATTCTGCGACTGGAGGACCTGCGTGGCTCCATCGAGGTGATGGTGTTTCCCAAGCTCTATGCGGAGGTGCAGGGGCTGCTGCGCGAGGACGAGCCGCTGCTGATCCGCGCGCGTGTGAATGTCCGCGAAGAAGAGATCAACCTGCATGCCAACCAGGTAATGTCCCTCAGTCGCTACCGGGCCGAGCAGGCCCAGCGCCTGACGATTCCGCTGGACGGGGCTTTCTCCGAGTCGCACCTGCCTCGGCTGGTGGGCGTCCTGTCCAAGTCCCAGGGCGTCTGTGGGGTGCGCTTCCAGGTGGCTACGGCGGATGGGAGCCGGGTGCTGCTGGATGCCGGCATTTCCGTGGCGCCCAGCGAGCCGTTCATGGAAGAGCTGGAGGACTTCCTGGGTCCCGTGGCCGTGCAGTTCGACTACCCGCGCGATGCGGAGGTGCGTCAGCCTGGCCGGGGCAATGGGCGCGGCACACCGCACCCCGCCAGCTATGCCCCGCCGCGCGGCGAGTCGTACGGGCCCATTTCGGACGCACCATGAGCGGAGACGCGGCCAGGCGACGGGCGTTCTTCCTGCGCCGGTTGACGGCCGCCATGGTGGTGCTCTTTGGCCTGGGCACGGTGATCACCAACGGGTTGCCTCTGCTGGCAACGGATGCCGCACGGGCCGAGTTGGGTCATATTCCCTACCCGCTGTTCTGGTTCGAATTCGCGATGGGCTGGCTGTATCTGAGCGAGGGCGTCGCCATCGCCTGGCGCGCGCGCTGGGCCTTGCCGTTCGCTTGGTTGCTGGCCGTGATCCACTCCGGCTCCGCGTCGGGCCTGTGGCTATGGTACTTAGCCGGTCACCAGGTCGAGGTGCGGACGCTTGTCATGGAACTGTTCCGCGAGGGCTTCTGGGTGCTCATCGCCCTCTACCTCTGGCGGGGTTCCCCGCCGATGCCCACCGACCACTGACTCCACTTGGGCTAGGGCTCACAGCCCGGCCCAACCCCGCATCCCAAAAGCACACACCCGCGTACTTCCCATACCCAGGGAATGGAAAGCCAGACTCGCTGCAGCCAACATGTCCCTGGCGGATGCTTGTCGCCCAATTCACTCGCCTCGCAATTGCAAATATTAAGTAGTGCATCCGCCCATATACTGAACTTAAAATCATGTCAGCATCGATGCGAAGTTGGTATTTTTCCCATAAACTAAATACGGGTTTGTCAGACGTCTATGTCGCATAAGTACGTGTATATTTTGATTCGAATTATACAAAACAAACATTGATAAACACTCGCAAATGTATAGGGAACCAACGCAGATGAGATGCGTTTCAGTTGCAACCGCAAGGCTTGTCTGCTGGGGAGGCAGCTGGCCTGGGAGCGGCAGGGGGCGTGATGTGCCAGGGGCTTACAGCCGACACGCGCCGAGCTGATCGCATTCGTTCATTCGCGAGGAGACGTCCATTGAAACGATTTGGAATCATGCAGCAACTGATGCTGCTGTTCTGCGCAATGCTAATAGTGTCCGTGGCCGTAATGTTCATCGCGAACATGCGGTCATTCCGGCAGAGCACCACGGAAGATCTGGTGGCCAAGGCGCGTGCCATTACGATCGAAGCGGAGAACGCCCGGAACTACATGGGCGATCTGCGCGGTAAGTACAAGGCCTTCGATGAGCAGAAGCTTTTGGATAAGCTTGACGCGAAGATGAAGGGGCGCACGTTCGCCACGGTGGAGGACCGGTTGAAGTTCATCCGCCAGACGGACTTCTATTGGACCATCCCCATCGTGGCGGGCTGGACGGTGGGGCAGACCAACGCGGCCAAGGCCAACTACGAGTTCCGCGTGCCCAAGGTGCAGCCACGCAACCCGAAGAACGAGCCCACGCCGTTCGAGCGGGAGATGCTGAACGAACTGCGCACGGGGGACCTGCCCGAACTGTATCGCGTGGACACGGCCACCAACACGCTGCGTTACATGCGGCCCATCAAGCTGAGCGACAACTGCATGGGCTGCCACGGCACGGTGGCGGACGACACCAACGGCGACGGCATCGATCCGTTGGGCTTCAAGATGGAGGGCTGGAAGGTCGGCGAGATGCACGGCGCCTACGAGGTGGTCGCCGATCTGGCTCCGGTGCAGGCGAAGGTGCAGAGCAATCTGTACGAGACGATGCTCATCGGTGGGGTGATCCTGCTGCTCTCCATCGTGGTCACCTTCTTCTTCGTCCGCAAGAACGTCACTGGCCTGCTGGATGCCGTCCGCGGCGTCATCGCGCGCCTTACAGACACGGCGCAACAGGTGAGCAGCGCTACGCGCCAGCTTTCCTCGTCCGGACAATCTCTCGCGGAGGGCGCATCGGAGCAGGCGGCAAGCCTGGAAGAGACGGCCTCCTCGCTGGAGGAGATGGCGAGCATGGCCCGGCAGAACGCCGAGAGCGCCAAGGAAGCGGACACGCTGGCCACGGAATCGGGCAAGGTGGCGGAAGACGTCGGTGAAGCCATGACGCGCATGATCGAGAGCATCAATCAGATCAAGAAGTCATCTGACCAGACGGCGCTCATCATCCGCACCATTGACGAGATCGCCTTCCAGACCAATCTGCTGGCGCTCAACGCAGCGGTGGAGGCTGCCCGTGCCGGCGATGCGGGGCGTGGCTTCGCCGTCGTCGCAGAGGAGGTGCGCAACCTTGCCCAACGCAGCGCTCAGGCCGCTCGCAGTACGGCCGAACTGATCGAGGATTCGCAAGGCAAGTCCGACGCGGGCGTGAAGGTGGCCAACGAGATGGAAACGCTGCTGGCCGCCATCACGGAATCCAATACCAAGGTGGGTGAGTTGGTGCGCAATGTGAACCGCGCCAGCGAAGAGCAGGCGCGCGGCGTGGAGCAGATCACCACCGCCGTGGCGCAGATGGACAGCATCACCCAGGGCAACGCGGCCAACGCCGAGGAAACCTCCGCTACGAGCCAGCAACTCTCAGGGCAGGCGGAGTTGCTCAACGAGATGGTGGAGCGATTGGCCACCATCGTGGGGCAGCGCCACGATCTGGCGGAGACCAACGGCCATCACCCCGTCGGGCACGCAGGCAATGGCTATGCGGGCAATGGCCACGGGGGGCACATCGCCCAGATCCAGGGCCAGGCGCGCTCGCCCAAACCGGCGCCGCGGGCACCGGCTCGTGCATCGCATCCACAGGGGCCTTCCGAAGCCAAGCCCAAACAGGCCGCCAAGCGCTCCCTGCGCGATGCAATTGAGAGTGAACACGACCAAGCGGCACCGGTGGTGCCCCGTGAGTTCAACTCGCTGAACGACGCGGACTTTCGCGACATTTAGTTCCTTTATCCGGGAGCTCCTTTCTCCGGCCGTGTCCGCGCTGTAGGCGGACATGGCCGGAGGTCTTTCGTCCTGCACAGTCCCAAGCTTTCCCGCGGCCGGCGCTTTTGCAGGCCCGCAATCCCAAATCCCCGTCTGAGACTCCGCAGCCCCCAGCAGGGTGTGCTGCGTCATGACTTTGGGCCAACGCGCCCTGGACTTGCCTGCGTCGTGCCCGGAATGCTTGGCGTTGGGTCTGCAGGAGGCCGCAGTCCCGCATCTGGCCTGTTGCCGTGTCAGGATGTCTAGCGTCCTGGAAGCGTCAATTCCAGACGGACCTCAGCCTTTCATACGCTGGAGCAGCGCCTGCCGGTAGGCATCGAGCACGGCCTGGACGGCCTTGCTGGGGGGATCGCCCTTGTGGCAGAGCCCGCATGTGCGCCGGGCGGTCTGGCGCATGTCGGCGGCCTGCTGCGTGGGTTCCGAAGTCGCCGCGTGGGCGCGATGACAATCCGTGCAGCGGATGGTCGTCTGGTCCAAGTGGGCGCGGATGCCGTGGAAGCGGTGGGTATCGCCCGGCCGGGTGACGGCCATGTGACAGCGTGTGCAGGCGGTATCGAGGATGGGTCGGTCCAGCTTGCGCGGCTCGCGGTACGTGGCGAAGTAATAGCGTGCGGTATTGGCGGCGCTGCCCCACAGCACGTGGGCACGTTCTCGCCAACCCTGGCCGCGGTGGCAATCCGCGCAGGTGAAGCGGCCATGGTCGGCGCGTTGGAAGTGTACGCCCGTGAGGTCCAGGCCCGGCTGCTGGAGTGCAAGGCGCATCTTGGTGGCGTGCAGCGGGCTGCCATCCGGCAGGTGGCAGGCGTTGCAGAAGCTGCGCCGGGCCTCCAGGTGGTCGGTCAGCGCCACCCCGGCCGGTGCGGCGATAAGCGGCAGCGCCGCGGCTACGAGCAGCCAGCGCAGGGCAAGGCGGGAAGAACGGCGCATGGCGGGTCGCTGACTAGGTGGAATGTGGCGTGCCGGGCGAGAATGATCGGCGCGAATGGTCGCTCGGGCGTGCGTTGACGCACTCGGGGCAACCTCCTACGATTACGAACGAATCGCCCGGAAGGTTGCAGACCGGCCCGGGCGCGCAGCACTCATCTTCGGCGGACCATGGCCACCCAGGAAACCCAACGCAGTACCGTGCGCATTGACGGCGTGGAACTTCAACTAGCGCACCCGGACGAGTTTGCGGCGCATTGGGTGGGCCAGGAGGAGTTGGTCAAGCAGCTTCGTGCCGCATGGCTTATGGTGGACGAGCGGGACTTGCCGCTGCACCCACGTCTCGTGGGCAAGCCGGGTGTGGGCAAGACCTCGCTTGCCTATGCCACTGCGCGCGGTCTGGGGCAAGAGGTGTACATCTTCCAGGCCACCATGGACACGCGCCCGGAAGATCTCATCGTCACCCCGGTCATTGCCGATGGCCAGCGCATCAAGTACGTGGCCAGCCCCGTGGTCACGGCGATGATCCGTGGCGGCGTGTGCATCCTGGACGAGGGCAACCGCATGGGCGAGAAGTGCTGGGCCTCCCTCGCGCCCCTGCTGGACAGCCGCCGTTACGTGGAATCCATCGTAGCCGGCATCAAGATCAAGGCGCACCCGGACTTCCGTTTTTGCGCCACGATGAACGAGGACGCCTCCACCTTCGAGATTCCCGAGTACATCCAGTCGCGCATTCAGCCGCAGATCTTCGTGGATTTCCCCGAGGCGGAGGAGGAGTTCCGCATCCTCAAGGACAACCTGCCGTTTTCCGACGAGGACATGCTGCACTACGTGGTGGAGTTCCTGCAGCGGGCCCACCGCAGCGGCGAGCGCTATACCGTGCGGGACGGCATCAATGTGGCCCGCTACGCCCTCAAGCTGGTCCGCGGCAACGGCGAGAATCCCCTGCGGGCCTTCAAGCTCTCCCTGCGCATGATCCTGGGGGAGGAGCCGGTCGGCAATGCCGACTAGCCGCGGCACGCGCCGGCTCGTCCAGCATGCGTTCCGCCTGCTGAGCGGCCACGACCACCCCGCGAGCTTCGTGGCGAATACCCCCGCGCACCTGGTGCGGCTGCTGGGCTGGATAGACGACAGAGTGCCGCCCCGGGCCAAGCGTGAGCGGCGCCACCAGGATCACATGGAATGGTATTGCCTGCGAGGCTACCTGCTGGCCCTGGCTGCGTCGGGACAGGTGGCGTATCCGCTGACGGTGCGCAAGAGTCAGTCGCCCGATTTCCTGCTCGAAGGGCCGGATGGTGCCGTCACGGGCGTCGAAGTGACGGAGGCGACGACCGAGGCGTTTCAGCGGGAACTGAGCGCCACGGAGGGCCAGTCGGGCCCGCACCCCATCGGGCCCCCTGAGGGCTGGGCTGGGAACGAGGTGGAGCGCGGTCTGGCAGCGGTGGTGATGGAGCGCATTGCCACCAAGGCCGCCAAGATTTCCGGCCCGCATTGGCAGCCCGCCACGCGGCACGATCTGCTGCTGTACCATAACGGTCCGTGGATCGGCCCGGATCTAGGGCACGTGCACACGATGGTCCGCGACGCCATCCATGCCCATCCCGATCTGCGCGATGGTGCCGGCGAGTGGCCCAATGGCGCGCTGGGCCGGGTTTCTATCCTCAGCGGGGACACGCTGCTGTACGATGTTGGCGGGGCGGGCGTCCCGCTGCCGTTGGGGTTGGGCGAGCGCTGAGCCTGATCCCGTGCGGACGTGACCAGTTTGTGAAGTATCCCGCAGAACGCATGGGTTATGCTGGGATAGCGTAACGCGCACGACAGGCCCCGATGCGCGGGTAGCGCAGCGGTGTTGCCGGCAAGCCGTGACCGCCCGGAGATAGCCGGGAATCCCCCACAGCAAGGATTGCGACCCCATGGAGCTACAAGCCGCCCCCGCGTCTCCGCAACCGAACCGGGAGAATCGCTTCGACGCAGCCCTGCGCCGCAGTGGGCTGCCCGTGCTGGAGCGCGCGCCTACCACGGTTCTGCAGATCAACGTGGGCAAGCTCTGCAACCAGACCTGCAACCATTGCCACGTGGAGGCCGGCCCGAAGCGCACCGAGGTCATGGCCGGCGCGGTGGTGGAGCGGTTGATCGAACTGGCCGGAGCCTCGCAGGTGCGCACGGTTGACCTCACCGGCGGCGCGCCAGAGATGAATCCCCACTTCCGGCGACTGGTGGAGGGCATGGCGGCGCTGGGCAAGGAGGTGCTCTCGCGCTGCAACCTGACGATCCTGCTGGAGCCGGGCTACGAGTGGCTGGCGGAATTCTATGCCGCGCATCGCGTGCACCTCGTGTGCAGCCTACCCTGCTACACGGAGGACAACGTGACCCGGCAACGGGGCCGCGGCGTGTTCGACAAGAGCATCGCGGCGCTGCAGCGGCTCAACGCGCTGGGCTATGGGGACGAAGATGCGGATGGCCTGCCGCTCGATCTCGTCTACAATCCGCTGGGCGCCTCGCTGCCGGGCAGCCAGGCCAACCTGGAGGCGGACTACAAGCGGGAGCTAGGCCGCCGCTTCGGCGTGCGCTTCAGCCGCCTGCTGACCCTGGCCAATCTGCCCATCGGCCGCTTCGCGCGCACGCTGCAGAAGCGCGGTGAGCTGGAGCCGTACCTGCGGCTGCTGGAGGAAAGCTTCAATCCGGGCACAGTGCCCCAACTGATGTGCCGCAATACGCTCAACGTGGGCTGGGACGGCCAGCTCTACGACTGTGACTTCAACCAGATGTTGGAGCTGCCCCTGGGCAATGGGGCGCCCAGCCTGTTCGATCCGCAGTTCCGCCTGGACGACCTGCTGCGCGTGCCGGTGCGCACGGACATGCACTGCCTGGGCTGCACGGCCGGTGCCGGCAGCAGTTGCGGCGGCGCCCTCACCTGAGCGTGCACCCCGGCTCCTCTCTGCAAGACGTCTGAGCCGCCTGTCCCCGCGCAGGCTCGCCCGCCGGGCCGCGCGCAGGCTCGCCCGCCGGGTCGCGCGCGAGGCGCTGCCTTGCGCGGCGCGCGCGAATTCGACACAGTGATCGCCGATGGCGCCCGCCACATGGTGGCGCCTGCACGGCACGTTCACTGTGGCCTCGGACCCAAGATGAGTGAATCCCCCTACGATGTGATCGTGGTCGGCGCCGGCAATGCCGCGCTGGCCGCAGCCGCCTCGGCCCGCGAGCAGGGCGCAGAGCGCGTGCTGGTGCTGGAGAAGGCCCCGCGCGAGCTGCGCGGCGGCAACACGCACTACAGTGGCGGCTTGTACCGCT
Source organism: bacterium (assembly GCA_035266845.1). Lineage (GTDB taxonomy): Bacteria > SAR324 > SAR324 > SAR324 > JACQKK01 > DATFMP01. The sequence goes on along the minus strand of DATFMP010000023.1, from coordinate 36,925 downwards.
TTGCCTTCGATGCGCCGGACGATCTGCGGCCCATCGTGCCGGATGCGGAGAAGCAGGTGCCCGGCTTCTATGCCGGGGTGCAGCCCTATTCCAAGGAGCTGTTCTGGGGCGATCTGCTGCGCGTCACGGAGCATCGCACCGACCCGCAATTGGCCGAGCTGCTGATCGGGCGCTCCTACGACACCGTGCGCTGGCTGGTGGAGCAGGGCATCGTGATGGAGGCGGCGGTCTCACTCAGCGCCATCAAGCACGAGGGCACAGTGAAGTGGTCGCCCGGTGCCGTGGTGCGCGCCAAGGGTGAGGGCGTGGGCCTTTCCCACCGCTGGTTCGAGATCATGGAAGCGCGGGGCGTGGAGGTGCGCTACGATACCGGCGCGCAGGGCCTGGTGGTGGACGGCATGGGGCGCGTGCGCGGCGTGCGCATACGTGGGCCGCAGGGCTTGGCGGAACTCTCCGCGCAAGCCGTCGTGCTGGGCTGCGGGGGCTTCGAGGCGAACCCGGCGTGGCGTGCACGCTACCTGAGCGCACCCTGGGACCACGCCAAGGTGCGCGGCACCGCCTTCAACACCGGCGACGGCCTGCGCATGGCGTTCGAGCTGCACGCGCTGCCCCACGGGCAGTTCACGGGCTGCCACTCCACGCCCATTGACGCCGATGCGCCCCCCTACGGCGACCGGAAACTGACGGATAAGACCAACCGGCTCTCCTACCCTTTCAGCGTGATGCTGAACCGCGAGGGTCGGCGCTTCGCGGATGAGGGCGAGGACTTCCAGTTCTATACCTACGCCAAAATGGGCCGCATCATCCTCACGCAGCCGGGTGGCGTGGCTTATCAGATCTTCGACAGCAAGACGACCGGCTACCTGGAACCGCGCTACAAGACCGGTACGCCCCTGGTGGCGGATACCCTGGAAGCGCTGGTGGCGCAGCTTCCCGTGCCGCAAGAGGCGGCCCTGCGCACCTTGCAGGCCTACAACGCCGGACAGCGCCAGGGGGCGTTCAACCCCACCGAGCTGGATGGGCTGAGCGCGCCGGGCGTGGAGCCGCCCAAGTCCAACTGGGCGCTGCCTCTCGATACGCCGCCGTTCTACGCCTATCCGGCCACTGGTGGCATCACGTTCACCTTCGGGGGCGTGCGCATCGATGAGCAGGCGCGCATCATCGGCACGGACTGGAAGCCCATCGAGGGACTGTTTGCCTGCGGCGAGATGGTCGGAGGTCTGTTCCATCACAATTACCCCGGCGGCTCGGGACTGATGTCCGGCGCCGTGTTCGGCCGCATTGCCGGGGCGAGTGCAGCTCGCACGGCCCGCGAGGCCTGAGCGCCCCGCATCCGGTAAGGTCTCGGCAGCCCGCGGTTCGTGCCGCGGCGGCACGGCGGGCCCACTCTGGCACCACGACCCAATCCACGCACAGGAGCGCCATGACCGAAGACCTGCGGGTTGCCTACGCTGAGCGCTTCGGCTTGGAGCCGGGGCGCGTGCCGCCGCTGGAGGGCGGGGAGGCGCTGCTACGTATGCTGGGGCGCAGCACCTGCCGCGCTTATCGCGCCGAGCCCGTGCCGGAGCCGCTGTTGCGCACGCTGCTGGCCTGCGCGCAGTCGGCGCCATCCAAGTCCGACCTGCAGCAGTACAGCATCGTGGTGGTGGAGGATGCCGCGGCGCGCCGGGAGATTGCCTCCTGGCTGCCGAGCATGCCCTGGGTGGCCGAGGCACCAGTGTTCCTCCTGTTCTGTGCGGATATGCGGCGCGACCAGCGGGTGTGTGCCCTGCGGGAGCGGCCCCACGCCAACAACAACCTGGACACCGTTCTCAATGCCACGGTGGACGCCGCCCTGGCGCTGGGCACGTTCATCGCGGCCGCGGAAGCGGCGGGCCTGGGCTGCTGCCCCATCAGCTATGTGCGCAATCATCTGCCGGAGCTGACAGCGATGCTGGGGTTGCCACCGGGCGTGTTTCCCATCGCGGGCCTCTGCGTGGGCTGGCCTGCGGCGCGCGCGCAGGTATCCATGCGCCTGCCGCCCGCCGTGGCGGTGCACCGCGACCGCTACGACGACGGCCAACTGCCGGCGGAACTGGCCGCCTACGATGAGCGTCGCTGCGCCAGCCAACCCATTCCGCCCGCCAAGCAAAAGAACGCCGACGTCTATGGCACCACGGATCGCGGCACATGGACGGACCAGGTCTCGCGGCAGCTCTCCCGGCCCGAGCGCCCGGGGTTCCGCGCCTTCCTGCTGCGGCACGGCTTCGAGCTGGCCTGAAGCGGCGGCCTAGACGCCTGGAATGGTAAGGAAAATGCTAACCGTGTTAGAATGGCGCAGGGAGATCCACAGGAACTGGCACAGCGGAGCGCGATGGCAAGCAAGGGAGAGGAAATTCTGCAGCGCGAACAGGCCATCCTGGAGGAGATCATCCAGTATTATATGGACCGTCACGAGGCGATCAGCGCGCGTACGCTCTCCAAGATCTCCCGGCTCGCCCTCTCCCCGACGACTATTCGTAACCTGATGGAGGATCTCAGCGCCGAAGGGCTGCTGACCACCGAAGGCGCCACGCGCGGCCGCGTTCCCACCCAGAAGGCGTTCGCCATCTATGTGACGCGTCTGGGCGAGCACCCGGTACCACCGCCTCCCGAGCCGCCGCAGGTAGCGCCGATGGAAGAGGGGCGCTTTCCGCGGCTGCACACGGTGGTGCGCGAGGTGGGCCGTGCCCTTTCCGCCGATACCGGCTGTGCCGTGCTGGCGGCACTGCCGGAGCGCGACCGCTATCCACTGGATTGGGTGAACTTCGCTGCCCTGCCGAAGCACCGGGTGCTGGTTTCGCTGGGCACGCTGTTCGGCGACGTGTGGAGCAAGGTGCTGCTGGCCCCTGAACCGTTCCCCGATGCCTTGCTCCAACAGGTGGGGCGGTTCATCAACGAGACCTATCGGGGCCAGGCCATCGAGGCCATTCGGCGCGACGTGATGGCTGGCGGCCCCAAGCGGATGCTGGAGGACATGCCGTCGCTTGGCGCTGCCTTCCGCATGCTGCGGCGGGCGTTTGAGTGGGCCGAAGAGCCGGACCGCCAGGTATGGGGGATGGAGCATTTCTACCGCATCCCGGAGTGCCAGGAGCCCGAGCAGCTACTGATGATCCACCGCGCACTGGCTGATCCGGATCTGCTCACGCACACGCTGGCCCGTGCGCGACAGATTCAGGGGGGCTGGATCGCCATCGGCACCGAGACGGGCTATCGTGGCCTGGAGAATTGCGCGCTGGTCGCCTTGCCGTTCGGGCTGGGCGATTGGCGGGCGCAACTGGCCGTGCTTGGCCCGATGCGGATGGACTACGCGCGCGTGTTCAGCTTCACTGCCCGCAGCGCGCAGGCGATCTCCGGGTATCTGCTCCAGATGGCCCAGCATGCCGATTCCGATCCGGATGTCGCGCCCTGACCCGACATCGAAGCCCTGAAATTTCCTACTCTGGATTGCCGTGTTCCTGCTCGCCTTTCACATCGTTGCCGTTGGAATCATCGTGGTCGCCGTCTGGGGCGTCGCTTATCGCTTGGGGTATCGTGCCGGGGAGCGGCACACGCAGCGCCGCCTGGGCGTGAATGGCCCCGCGGGCCAGGGCCACGCAGCCGCCACCAGCTCGTCCAGCGAGCATGCTTGATGCGGCCCGAGGTGCCCCCTCCTCGGTAAGGGCGCCGGGCTGTCGCCACACGGGGTGCGGGGCCCGATTGTGCCCGCCTGCAAATTGACGCTTGGCAGCTACGACACGCGGTCATCCGGCCGCAATCCTGGGAGATGAGCATGATCAAGGAGTCCGTGCGCCTCGGCGCGCGCACGCTGGAACTGGAAACGGGGCGCATCGCCCGGCAGGCCCACGGCTCGGTGCTGGTGCGCGAGGGCGATGCGGTGATCCTCGCCACGGCCGTGTACGCTCCTGAGGCTGCGCGCGACGTGGACTTCCTGCCGCTCACGGTGGACTACCGCGAGTATATGTCCGCCGCGGGGCGCATCCCGGGTGGCTTCCTGCGCCGCGAGGGCCGCGCATCGGATCGTGCCGTGCTGGCCAGCCGGCTCTGCGACCGCTCCGTGCGGCCGCTCTTCCCCAAGGGCTACCGCATCGAGACGCAGGTGATCTCCACCGTGCTCAGTCACGGCACCGGTTCGGACGCGCCCGTGCTGGCCATGATCGCCGCCGCGGCGGCGCTGCACCTCTCCGAGATTCCCTGGCAGGGGCCGCTGGCGGCTGTGCGCATCGCCCGTGCGGATGGCACCTTGCAGGTTATGCCGTCCACCGAGATGCTGGACAAGGCGGAGCTGGATCTGGTGGTTTCGTTGAGCCGCGAAGGTCTGGTGATGATCGAGGGTGGTGCGCGGCAGGTGCCGGATGACGAAATGCTGGAGGCGCTCACCTTCGCGCAGGAGGCGGTGCAGCCCCTGCTGGACGCCATGGACAAGCTACGCAGCGGGGCCGGCAAGCCCAAGGCCACCCTGAAGCCCCCGGCGGAGCCGGTGCCCGCCCTGGCCGCGCTGGAGAAAAGCGCCCGTGGTCGCCTCACCGAAGCTCTGGCCGTGCCGGACAAGCTGGCGCGCCGCGCCGCCGTACGTACGGCGCAGGAGGAAGCCCTGGCGGCCTTCCTGGAGGATTCCGGTGCGGACGAGGACAACGGCAATGGGCTTGCTGACGCCGCCGCGAGTCATCTGGACGCACTGGAGGGACGCATCCTGCGCGAGCAGGTGCTGCGCGAGCAGCGCCGCGTGGACGGCCGTGGCGCGGAGGACATCCGCCCCATCTCGATCGAGGTGGATTGGCTGCCCGGTACCCATGGATCGGCCCTGTTCACGCGTGGAGAGACGCAGGCCATGGTGTCGCTGACCCTGGGCACCCAGCAGGATCGCATGCTGGTGGAATCGCTGGAGGGCGTCTCCTACGAGCGCTTCATGCTGCACTACAACTTCCCGCCCTATTCCGTGGGCGAGGTGCGCCCCATGCGCGGGCCGGGCCGGCGCGAGGTGGGCCACGGCACGCTGGCACGCCGAGCGTTGGTGAGCGTGATGCCGGGCGAGGACGAATTCGCGTACACGGTGCGCGTGCTCTCGGAGATTTCCGAGTCTAACGGCTCGTCCTCCATGGCCACGGTCTGCGGCGGCTGTCTGGCGCTGATGGACGGCGGGGTGCCCATTGCGGCACCGGTGGCGGGCATCGCCATGGGGCTGGTGGCCGAGGGCGACCAATTCGTCGTGCTCAGCGATATCCTGGGTGACGAGGATCACCTGGGGGACATGGACTTCAAGGTCGCCGGGACGGCCCAGGGCGTCACGGCTCTGCAGATGGACAACAAGATCGGCAGCCTCCCTCAGGAGGTGCTGGCACGCGCATTCGAGCAGGCGCGGCGAGGCCGCTTGCATATCCTGGCGGAGATGGAGAAGGTGTTGCCCGCACCCCGGGCGGACATGAAGCCCAACGCGCCGGTGATCAGTTCGCTCAGCATCTCCCCGCAGCGGGTGCGCGAGCTGATCGGCCCCGGTGGCCGAGTCATCCAGGAACTGCAGCGCACCCACGGCGTGCGCATCGAGGTGGACGAGGCCGGACAGGTGCGCATCTATGCGTCCAATCGCGACTCCGCGATGGCGGCGCGCGAGGCAGTGATGGAGGTGGCGGGCAGCCTGGACGTGGGAGCGGTCTACGAGGGCGTCGTCACGGGCGTAAAGGAATTCGGCGCATTCGTGCGCATCCGCGGCCAGGACGGCTTGGTGCACATCTCCGAGTGGGATTCGGGCCGGGTGGAGAAGATGAGCGACGTGACGAAGGAGGGGGACGTGGTGCGCGTGAAGGTGCTGGTGCCCGATCGCCAGGGCCGCCTCTCGCTCTCCCGCAAGGCGGCCATGTAGCAGCCTGCCGTGCTTAGCGCAGGACGCCCCAGCGCTCCAGCAGCACGACGAGCAGGAACAGCGCGAGCATGAACGTGACGATCAGCATCATGTATTGACGCGCCGAGGGCTGGGCAAAGTTGGGCGTGCCGCCGTAGCGGCGCCGGCCGAACATGCTGCGCTTGGGCACCCAGACGCGGCTATCCCGCGGGCTGTAGTAGAACAGCCCGAAGCGCCAGTTGGCACTGTTCTGCCACTCGGCGTCGTTGATCTGCTCCTGCGTCTGCTGTGGGGCTTCCTGGTCCGTCATGGCTCCCGGTCGGTTCGCGGCGGCCGCCGCTCAGGGGCGGGTCGTCCCGCAGTTCCAGCATTGGCCGAACATGGGCTCGTGCACCTCGCCGCAGCGGGGACACACCCAAGTGGCGCCGCGTACCCCCGGCAGTCCGGAGCGATAGTGCTCGATCAGGGCGCGCGCCTCGTTGAGGCGCGAGGGATCCTCCAGCACCAGTGCCGTGGTCACTTCCAGGAACGGAATCTCGCCGATAGCCGTGCGCAGGGGGCGGTCGTGGATCGATACCGGCAGGCCCTGTGCGTCGAGGTAATGATACAGGGCAAACGCATCCACCGGATTGAGGAGACGTTCCAGCAGGACGCGATTCGGCTCGGAGTGGTCCATCGGATCAGCGGAGCACCGGATGGCGGAGTTCGGGCGCGCGCGGGGGGTCGCGCACGGCCTTCAGGGTAACAGATCGGCGGGCGCAGGCAAATCAGTGGGGCACGCGCGGAAGGCGTGTGAAATGATGTGGTGGCTTTGTGGGGAGCGGGCCCGACGTCCGATGTCAGGCGCACCCACTACCGCCGGTGTGGGCCGGCGTGTTCAGTTGAGATAGCGGGGCTTGATGAGCCACTTGGCGATCTCGTCGAGGGTCTTCGCGAAGATGTGCGTCACGTAGCGCAGCTTGACCTCGTTGGCCACCATCTTGTCCATCTCGGCGATGGCCTGTTCTGCAGCCTGACTGACCCGACGCTCAAACTCCGGGTTGCGCGCCAACCGGAAGTATTCTTCGGAGGTGTTTTCCGTCTCGGTGTGCATGCCGCCTCTTCCACTGAGGTGTTGACGAAGTCCGGAATGAGGGTACGTCCGGCTAGTTCACGTATCGGCCGGGACACCGAAAACTTGAGTACCCATCGCGGGCGAGCCCCGCCAGGAGCGGGCTGGCGCGCCTTTTCTTTTGCGTCCGAGCGTGGAAAGGTAGGTTCCGGGGTGGTCAGCCGGGCCGGCAGCGTGCCTGCCCGGCATGCGACCGCCGGCCGCATCACACGCGCGTACGGGAGTGAGCATGTACAAGGTCAGCGTGATGTACCCCAACGAGGACGGGGTGAAGTTCGATTTGGACTACTACCGCAGCAAGCACATGAAACTGGTCGAGGAGCACATGAAGCCCTTCGGGCTCCAGCGCACGGGCGTGGACAAGGGGATTTCCGGAGGTGCCGGCCAGAAGGCGCCCTATGTGTGTGTGGGCACGCTCTACTTCGACCGGCCGGACGGCTACGATGAGGCCATCAAGAAGGCAGGGCCGGCGCTGCGCGAGGATATCGCCAACTTCACCAATGTGACGCCCACCCGCCTGATCAGCGAGGTGGTGGAGTAGGCTGCGCGGGGCAAGGATTGTGAAGGCCGCCTTTGGGCCTTCCTGCCCGCATTGCATTGGCCCCGCGCCATGGGTAGGCGCGGTTTGCCGCTGCCGTCCAGGCGGGCCGCCTAGCCCACGCGGACGATACCAGTCACGGTGTCGCTGGCCAGGGTCTCCTCCACGGCGCGAAGCAGCGGACTTTCGTCCAGCGCGAAAGTCTTGTGCCCCAGCCAGATCTGGTGGAAGTAGCGCAGCGAGGGCGGACTCGGCTCGCCGTCGCGTTTCATGTAGGTGATCGCGTCGAGTTGTGAGCCGTCGCGCGCGACCACGGACACCTGCAGCCGGTTGTATATCTTCGGATAGCTCTCGAACCCGTCCAGCAGCGCCAGATCGGCCGAGGTGAGGCTGTACAGCAGGCCGTGCACCTGACCGCCCGGCTGGGCCAGGATGGTCGCTGGCCCCCCGCCCCAACGCGTCGAATGACCGCGGAATGCCAAGTGGTGATCGGCCAGCACGGCGGGCTGTAGCACCTCGCAGTCCGGGCAGCGGCTCTGCATCTGCGGTGGGTGCAGATTGGAGCCGTAAGCGAAATAGAGCACGCGGTCGCTCATCGGGGCACCGCCGCGGAAGGATTGGCTGGCGCCGGCAGGGCTGTCCGCCGCGACTCGCGCAGCGCCAGGTACGTCGTGCTACCGAAAATCATGCTGCCTCCGACCCAGGTGAAGACATCCGGTACCTCGGCAAAGATGAAGAAACCCAGCAGCGTGCCCCACACCAGCTTGAGGAAGTCGAGCGGCAGCACCGCCCCCACGTCCGCCAGGCGGAAGGACTGTGCCAGGGATAGCTGCCCCAATGTGCCCAGCACTGCGATCAGCAGCAGCCAGAGCAGCTGCGCCCCATCCGGCCACTGCCAGAAGAAGGCCGCGGCCAGCAGGGACAATGGGGCCATCACCGTGCCCATGTACACCGTAATGGTGGTGCTGGAATCCGTGCGCGCCAGCACCTTGATGACCATGATCGTCACGGCCCAGATGGCCGAGGAAGCCAGCAGGAGCACAGGGCCCCGCGAAACCTCCGTGACCCCCGGCCGCAGGATCAGCAGCGCACCGGCGAAGCCCAACGCAATGACACTCAGGCGGTGCCATTGCAGGCGCTCGCGCAGTACGAAGATCGCCAGCACGGAGGCGAACAGCGGCGCTGTGAAGCCCAGCGCGGCCACCGTGGCCAGCGGTGTGATCAGCACGGCGTAGAAGAAGGCCAGCATGGCCGTCACGTTCAGGGAGCCGCGCAGGATGTGGAGCCGCACGTGCTCGGTGCGGAAGCAGGCGAGGAAGTGCTGCCGGTGCCACGCGGCCAGCAGCAGCACGGCGATGAGATTGCGGAAGAAGGCCACTTCGAACGGGTGCATTCCACCCGGCACCTCGCGGATGGCCACGTACATGCAGGCCATGCACGCCGTGGAGAACACCATCAGGGCAATGCCCTGGACGTTGCCCGAGATTTGGCCCAGCAGGCCGCTCGGCTGATCGGAAGGCGAGGGTTCGGTCATGCGGGAGGAGCGTGAGCGCTGCGGTCCGCGGAGTGGCTCTGTGCGTGCAATGAACGGCTGGCGGTACGTCCGCTGCCGGAGCGCCTGGGCCGTCACTGCCGTTGACACGGCGCGTCGCGGCGCATAGAGAGGCGATGAGCCACAGCATAGCACGACCGGTCACGGCCTGTCCGCGTTATCCGCACATCGCGGGGCATCGCGAGCAGGAACGATGCCGGCTTGTCAAAGATTGGAGCCCAGCCATGCACCTGTTCGCCCCGCCGCCCATCATCAACACCGAGGTCTTCGCCCGCGTGCCGGACCGCCTACGCAAGCACCGTCAGACTGAATGGGCCGCTACCAACGCGGGTGGGCGCGAACTGGACACGTTCCTGGAGGGGCCGTCCTTCGACAAGGCGGGAAACCTCTACGTGGTGGATATACCCAACGGGCGCATCTTCCGCATCTCGCCCCAGGGCGAGTTCGACGTGGTCACCGAGTACGACGGGGAGCCCAACGGTCTGAAGATCCGCAACGACGGGGAGATCTTCATCGCCGACTACAAGAACGGCATCATGCACCTGGACGCGGCCAGCGGGAAGGTGACGCCGCACGTCACGCGGCGGCGGCTGGAGCCCTTCAAAGGCTGCAACGACCTGGTGTTCGCCAGCAACGGCGACATCTACTTTACCGACCAGGGGCAGACCGGCTACCAGGATCCCACCGGGCGCGTCTTCAAGTACACGCCGGACGGCGAATTGCGGCAGATGCTGGGCAACATTCCCAGCCCCAATGGCCTTGTCTTCAATCCGGAGGAGACCATCCTCTATCTGGCCGTAACCCGTGCCAATGCCGTGTGGCGGCTGCCCGTCATGGCGGATGGCGAGGTCTCCAAGGTGGGTCTGTTCCTGCAGCTCTCCGGCGGTCTGGCCGGGCCGGACGGCATGGCCATGGACGAAGCGGGCAGTCTTTCGGTGTGCCACGCGGGCATGGGCTGCGTGTGGGTCTTCAGTTGGCTCGGCGAACCCCTGTACCGCGTCCAGTCCTGCACGGGGCTGATGACGACGAACCTAGCCTATGGCGGGCCCGGCAACACGTCCGTGTTCATCACCGAGTCCGGCACGGGTACGATCCTGCGCGCGGAACTGCCCGTGCCCGGGCAGCGCATGTACTCGCATATGGGCTGAGCCCGGCAGCCCCGGCCTCACCGCACACGGCACTGGACGGTCTGCCCGCCTCGTATCTACTGCAGGGAAGGGCTGCCCGGGTGGTGAAACGGGGGATAAGTGCGGCCGCTACAGGCCCACGGCTTCGAAGACGCCGGCCGCGCTGCAGCCGAGCAGAAACAGCAGGCCCAGGGCCAGGGCGGCGGTGCCGACAATGGCTTTGCTCGTCAGCACCTTGATGCTGCCCAGAGACAGCCCCCAGGCGCTTACCAGCAGCGCTAGGGCGGCGCCCATGCGCGCCAGCGCGGAGCCGTCCTGCATCTGCCAGATCGCCACAGGCAGGACGGGGATGGCCAGCAGGGCAAGCGCCAGCAGGGATTCCTTCAGTTCCTCACGGTTCATGGTCCGCCTCCGGGTTCAGATGAACCTGCAGCGCGGCCGGAATCCCCGGCGGGAACCGACCAACGAAACGCGAAAGAGCCACCAAGGGCCCCCTTCCTGCGTCAAGTTGCCATCGTGAGAGGGCGAGCGATGGGGTTCGAACCCACGACCCCCAGATCCACAATCTGGTGCTCTGCCAGCTGAGCTACGCTCGCCGTCTAGCCATACAGCCCTTCAATTTAGCGGCCATCCCGCCGCAAGTCAAAGGGGATTGCAGCGGAACTTAACGCCGGAGCAGCCACAGCAGCACCGTCAGCACGATGCTGATGAGGACGCTGGTCGTGAGAGGGAAGTAGAACGAGAAGTGCTCGCGCTGCACGTAGATGTCCCCCGGCAGCCGCCCCAGCCACGGCACGCGCCCGGCAAACTGCAGCAGCACGCCCACGGCGATGAGCACGATCCCCGTGACGATAAGCAGCTTGCCGATTCCAACCATGCGGATGCCTGGGGGTGGTAAGCGGGCCCTCCGCTTTCACTCGGCGGAGGCCACCTCCACCCGTGCGTCGTTGAAGCAGGCGCCTTCGCTGATATCGGCATGGTGTGCCGGCGCGAGCGCGGAGATGGTCTGCCCGTTGTCGCTGGTGCGCAGCCACGCGCCCTTGAGCGAGCATACCACGCCGGGACGCACGGCCTCCGTGATGCGCAGCGGCAGCCGCACCTCACCCAGCTCGTTCCACACGCGCACGCGCATCCCATTCTGGAGGCCCCGCGCAGAGGCATCCTGCGGGTGCATCTCCAGCGGTGGGGTCTCGTCGCTATACGAGAGCCCGCCAAAGGTGGACGTGATGCGCCGATCGGACGCCGGCGATACCAGCGCCAGCGGGTAGGCCTCCTCCACCGGACGGTACGTGGGCAGGGGCGCTCCATACTTGCGGGCCAGATAGCCGGACTCCAGCTCGATCTTGCCGCTCTGGGTGGCCGGGAAGACGTTGTGGAAGAGGATCGCCTCCTCGCCCTCATAGGCCATGCCGAGGGCCTTGTCCGTAGGAATGCGGCTGGGCCGCTGGCCCTGCATGCGCGGATCCGCGGCGTCCAAGGCGTCGTCCATCAACGCTGCGTCGTCCGCCTGGAAGGCCGGGTCCGTGAAGCCGAAGCGGGCCGCGAGGCGGCGGAAGATCTCCGTGTTGGGCAGGGACTCCTCCAGCGGCGCGATCACGGGCTCGGCGCGCTGCAGCCATTGCTGGCCATAGGCCGGGTAGATGTCCGCGTATTCGAAGTGCGTGGCGGCCGGCAGCACGATGTCTGCATAGGCCATGCTGTCCGTCATCACGACGTCGCAGCCGACTATGAAGACGTCCTCGCGTTCCAGTCCGCGCCGCATGCGGTTCTGGTTCGGGTGCACAATGAGGGGGTTGTGGTTGTAGATGAACAGAGCCTTGACCGGTGGCTCCAGCGAGTCGTCCAGCAGGTGCCGGCCGATGTCCACGATGTTAAGCGTGCGCGTGCCCTCCGGCACGAAATCAGGGCGCTGCAGCCGCGCGGTGGTCTTGGGGAAGGAGAAACCGGCGCCGTTCACCAGCCCTCCGCCGCTCACGCCGAATTTGCCGGCCAGCGCCGGCAGTGCCATCACGGCACGGATGCCGCTGCCGCCGTTCTGGTTGCGCTCCAGGCCGTTGCCGACGCTGATGGCCGCGGGCGAGGCGGCGTGGTACCACTCCGCGGCGCGGGTAATGTCCGCCGCGGGCACGCCCGTGATGCGCTCCGCTTCGGCCAGCGAGAGCGAACGTACCTGCGCCATGTAGGCTTCGAAGCCCTGCACGTGCTCGGCGATGAAGGCATGGTCGAGGCCGCCAAGCCGTTCCAACTCGTTGGTGATGGCCCAGGCAAGCACCACGTCCGTACCCGGCCGCACGGGCAGGTAGAGGTCTGCCTGTTCGGCCACCTTGGTGCGCCGCGGATCCACCACGATCAACCGCGCGCCCCGTTTGCGGGCCGCGTTGATCGGCGGCATCAGGTGCAGATTGGAGTGCGTGACGTTGTTGCCCCATGCGATGATGAGCTGCGCCGCCTCCACCGAATCGGGTCGGATGCCCGGCGTGGGGCCGAACATGCCCACGTAAGCCTCCGAGCGGACTCCGCCGCACATCGGCCCTCGGCTTAGCAGGGATGCACCCAGCTTGTGGAAGAAGCGCAGGTCCATCGAGGCGTATGCCAACATGCCGTGCGGTCCGGCATAGTTGAGCGGCACGATTGACTGGGCTCCGTGGCTCTCGATCACGCGCAGGAAGGCGGCATGAATGGTATCGAGCGCCTCGTCCCAGGTGATGCGCTCGAAGTGCCCTTCACCCTTGCGGCCGACCCGCTTGCGGGGATACAGCACTCGGCCGGGGCCGTGCACGAAGTCCGGATAGTAGCGCGTGACCTTGTTGCAGAGCACGCCGCCCGTGTACGGGTTGGCGGTGGAACCCCGCACGGCCACCACTTTGCCGTCATCCACCGTGACGGAGAGGCTGCAGGTATCCGGGCAATCGAGCGGGCAGACGCTGGGCTTCACCTCAGGCATGGACCCCTCCTCAAGCCGGCAGGCAGCGCGCCGTCCCATACGGCCCGTGCCGATAGCTTGGCCAACAGGCTACCGTGAACGGTCGCATCCGTCAAATCCCTAGTCAAATCAGAATTCTACCCTATGACAAAGAGGGGCGGGCCGTGGGACAAATCACGGTGCACTTATGCGTCGCCTGAGGTGTCGGGGGAGGAGAAGGTGGAACCCGGCGGTGGGGACATGGAGGGGACGGAGGCCACCGCCGGACTCCCTGGCACCCTACAAGGCTTCCGCCCGCAGGGCCTCCCGTTGCGCTGTCTCCAATGACCGCAGCAGGTGCATCAGCAGCTTGCGGTTGTCTCCATTGGGATCCACCGCGAAGGACATGCCGACCGTGCGGCCGTCGTAGGTGCGCGGTACGGCGGTAGCCAGTGGCACGCTCACGTTGCGCCCCATGCGGAGCACGGCGTCGCCGATCGGCTCGGTGGGCGGCAGGTGCTCGCGCGGGCGGGGGAAGGGCGTCGAGATGCGGCAGCCTTGCTGCGAGATGTCCAGGACGCGGAACTCACCCCCGTGGCTGGGCAGTTCGATGCGCAGATTGGTAAACCGGCTCGTATCGAACCGGTCCGACTTGCGCTGCGAGGAGGGCGCAAATGCCGTCGGCACCGTGCACAGGAATACGGGCTGGTTGTTGGTCAAATTAAAGTGAGGGGTCGTCACCTGCAGACGGACTTCTTTGTGCGGGTCATCCGGCACCTTGAAACGCACATAGCTCCCCGCCAGCAGTTCCGGGCCCAATGCAGCCGGCTTGGCCACGACGACGGCATGGCGTTTCACGGAGAGCCGCGTATTGAAGCGGATCAGCGAGTGCTCCAGTTCTACGCGCACGGTGAGGCGGCGCCGGTCAATGCGGGTCAGTGCCGTTTTGACCAACCGCGCGTCCCCCTTCTTGAAATTGAAGAGCGAAATCAAGGCTGCCACCATCCCCCCCTTTCCGCTGCCCGCCCCCGCAGCCGCAGCAGGTGCATGCGTGCCGGTGCCCGCGCTCAACGTCGGGAGGCGGGAACCTGTGTTCATCCCTAATTGAAATTTATTCCGTGTGCATCGCTCATTTATGGTATGCGAGCCAATTCTTCCAGCAGACAGGGCGGGCGGGCCCGACGGTGTGCTGGCGCTTGCCCTGCCGGTCAGCGCGTGATTCAGTGAGGGGCCGGCCCCCGGCCCGTGCAGCGCGGTCCCCAGGACATGCGGCCGCAAGAACCAACCCATCAGACGACGCGCGAGCAATGGACGCATTGGTGTTGACCCTACACGTGACAGCGGCCGCCATCGTCGTGGGCGTGCTCAGTGTGCAATCCCTGGCCGTGGTGATGGCCCTGCGCCTGCCGGCCGGCGCGCAGAGATATGGCGTTCGGGTGCTTCTGGGTCGCGTACAATCCTACGTGTACTATCCGGTACTGGCCTTGACCTTGGTCACGGGCCTGTGGATTGTGCTCGGCGACGAATCATTCACACAGGAGAGTTGGCTGCGCTGGAAGCTGCTGCTCGTTGTCCTGTTGGCGGGGCTGGGCCTGCTCACGGGGCAGGGCATCCGGGCGCAGCGACCTCTCCGTGCGCTGGCCTTGGCCGTGCACATCGCGGTCATCGTGGTCTCCGGGGCCATCATCTATCTGGCCGTGCTACAGCCGACGTAACCGGCATGACGCGCTGCTTCCTGGGGTTCGAACTGACGGACGACAGTCGCGCCTACCTGCGCGCGCGGTTGGTGCCACTGCACCGCACGCTAAGCGATGGTCAGCATTGGCCGCTGCGGCTGGTGCCGCCGGACAACTGGCACGCCACCCTGTTGTTCTTCGAGGATCTGGAGGAGACGGAGCGTACCGCCGTGTGGGCCGCAGTGGAGGGCTGGCTTGCTGAGGGGGCCTGGAGGGTGCTGGATTTTGCCTGGCAGGGTCTCGCTCTGTGGCCCTCGCCGCGCCGGCCAGCGCTGCTGTGCATGGAGGCCGCGCGCTATGAGGGGGCGGCCGACTGGCCATTGGTGGGGCGTGTGGATCAGCCGCCGTTCCACAAGGGCGACACGCGCCACCTGCTCGACTACATCCCGCACATCACTGTGGCGCGCTTCCGGCGGGGACGCGGTGGGCGCCTGCCGCGCCCGAGTGACTGGGAGGCGGTGCAGCCGCTGCTGCCCGTGATCGAGCCCGAAGCGCTGCGCTTCGATCGGCTCTCGTTCTTCCTCAGCACAATCTCGCCGGAAAACCCGATCTACCCCCGCGAGCACACCCTCCTGCTACCGCGCTGAGATTGCGTGGGAACTGGATCCCGGGCTCGCACTTGGGCGGTGAGCTACACCTGGAAGTCCCGGCAGCGGGCATAGGCGCCTTCGATGGACGCTTTGCGCTCCGGCAGGAAGGCCGACAGGGCGGTCAACTCCTCGCGCAGTCGCGCGATCTGCTCGCGGACGGCCTGTGGCGCCGGGGCGCCGATGTGATTGCGCCAGGCGACGATGCGGGCAGGATCGCCTTGATCGGCCAGCACCGACGCGGCCGACGCGGGGTCCAGCCCCGCCTCGCCCAGAGCCTCGCGGGCGGCGGCGTCCGTGATGCGCCCAGCCGTGCCGGACTTGCGGACAGCCACCGCGGCGACGTCATAGCAGGCGCGGAAGGGCAGGTTCAGGGTGCGGGCCAGCACATCCGCGAAGTCCGCTGCCGCGATGAAGCCCTCGTCCAGGCGTTCGCGCATGCGCTCGACGTTTACGCTGAGACCCTCCAGCAGCCCCTTGAGCACCACGGGGGCAGCCTGGCACTCGCGCACCACGTCCATAATGGCGTACTTGGTGACCTGCGTGTCGCGGTTGTAGCCGCTCATGAGGCCCTTGGGCATGGCCAGCAGGCCTGTCACCATGCCGTACAGCCAAGCCGTCTTGCCGCGCACCACTTCTGCCAGGTCCGGGTTGCGCTTTTGGGGCATGATGGACGACCCGGTCACGTAGCGGTCCGGCAGGCTCAGCATGCCCCAGTAGGGGTGCGAGAGCAGCATCAGGTCCTGGCTCATCACCGAGAGGTGGTTCATCACCATGGAGTACGTACCCGCCACCTGCGCCTCGTGCTCCCAGCGCGCGGTGATGCTGTCCAGCGTGTTGCCGTCCGGTCGGTCGAAGGCCAGCAACTCGGCCGTCAGGGCGCGATCGATGGGCCAGGACGTGCCGAAGGATGCCGCGGCCCCCAGTGGGCTGCGGTTCACCAGGTCGAAGGCCAGCCGGCTGCGCTCCAGATCGCGACAGAGCGCCTGCGCGTAAGCGCTGAGCCAGTGTCCCCACGTGGTGATCATCGCCGGCTGGTGGTGCGTGAAGCCCGGCATCACTGTTTCGGCATGAGCCTTGGCGGAGTGCAGCAGGGCATCGGCCAGAGCGGCCACGCTCTCGCCCAGTTCCAGCACGGCCCCGCGCAGGAACAGGCGCATGTCGCAGGTGACTTGGTCGTTGCGGCTGCGCCCGGTGTGAAGCCGCCCGCCCACGTCTGCCCCTGCACGCAGGGAGACGTAGCGCTCCACATTGACATGCACGTCTTCCAACGCCGGATCGAGCGTGAAGCGACCAGCCATCCATTCCTGCTCCAGCGCCCGCAGCGCTTCCAGCATGGCCTTGAGCGTATCCGCCTCGATGATGCCCTGGCGCTGCAGCATGATGGCGTGAGCGCGGTTGGTCCACAGGTCGAAGGGCAGCAGTTCCGCATCGGCCATGGGCAGGGGCATGACGTCCCGCCCGGCGCAGAAGCGCACCATCAGCTCATCAGGGGGTGCGGCGAGGTGCCCACCCCAAATCTGGGTCTTGCGTTGACTCATGGGGCGCTATCCAGGGAATCGACCCTGTGCTTGAGGAACAGGAAACTGTTTTGAATGAGCGAGAAGATGGGTACCGCCAGCAGCGCCCCGATCACACCCCCGAGCTGCTCGCCCACCAGCAGGGCGAAAATGATCAGCACGGGGTGGATCTTGGCCGAATCGCCCAGAATCTTGGGGTTGAGGAAATTCCCCTCGATGAAGTGAACCACGAGCACCCAGCCCAAGGCCAGCAGGGCCGTCGGCAGCGACACTGTGAGGGCCATGATGAGGATCGGCACGGTGGAGATCAGCACGCCGAAGATGGGGATCAGTGAGAACAGGGCCGCCAGCACGGACAGCGTGACCACGAATGGCACCCCCAGCAGCGCCAGCCCGATGCCGGTCAGTAGGCCGTTGACCAGGCAGATGATGGCTTGACCCCGTACCACGCCGCTCAGGCCATGATCCAGCCGCAGCAACCAGTCGTCGAAGGCTTGGTGATCCCGCGGCGAAATGAGGGAGCGCGCGAAATTGCGGACACGCTCCGGTTCCAGCAACAGAAAGCCGGAGAGCATCAGCACCAGGAACAGGGTGAAGAAGGAACTCACAAGTACGCGGACGAGCTGGCGACCGACCACCACGAACTGGATCAGGTTCTGCTCAAGGCTGTCGCGGGTCTGTTTCACCGCTTGGCTGAGCTGCCGGTTGAACTGAAAAGGCTGGCGGGACCCATTGGTGTCGATCTGCTGGCGCTTCTGCGGAATGATCTCGAAGTGTGAATCGTCAGTCCGCTTCACCACGAAGGTGTAGTCGTCCACCAGTTCCTGCCAAGCCGGCCGCTGGTCCTGTGGGCCGAGGGAACTCTGGTGGGTCACCGTGCCGGGCGCCTGGGTAGGCTGCGTCGTTTCCATCGCCTCACCGAAGCTTTCCGGCTCCGGCGGCGGCAGGATATCGGAGATCCAGGCGTTGAGCGAGTGCTCCACCGGTGCGACGAAGGTGTTTTCGAGCTGCCGGAGCGTGTCGGGTAGCGTCTTCACCATCCGGTTCACCTCCGAGTAGAAGCGTGGGAACAGATATATCCCGCTCAGCACGATCACCCCCAGCAGCAACGCGTACACGCCAAGGATCGCCAAGCCCCGCGGGATGTGCCACGAATGCACGCGCAGCCGGTGCAGCCAGTCGATCACCGGAGCCAGCAGGTAGGCCAGAAAAACCGCCAGCGCGAACGGCAGCAGCACCTCGTGGAAGAAGTACAGCGCCGCTACCGCGAAGAGCAGCAGCGCCGCCAACAGCACGAGGCGTGCGTTCTGGATCAGGAACTCGCGCGAAAACCAGCCCACAGGGCGCTACGGTTGAGGCCGGCGCCCACACGGGCCGGTGGGCGCAGCAGGTGCCGTGAAAGAGAGACGCTGGCGTGGGCTCACGCCGGGGGCCCGTAGCCTCCGCCGCCCGGCGTTTCCAGCCGGATGCGGTCGCCAGGTTCTACCGGGGCTTCGTTCTTGCCGCCCAGGGTGATCACGTGGCCGGACTTGCGGATGAGCAGGTTGCGGCCGCGCAGGCCCGGCTGGCCGCCTTCCAGGCCATAGGGCGCAAACACCCGTCGCTCGGAGACGATTGCTGCCGTCATGGGCTTGAGGAATTCGATCTCCCGCACCACGCCGTTGCCTCCCACATGGCGCCCGGCCCCGCCGCTGTCGGGGCGGATCGAGAATTCGTGCAGCACCAGCGGATAGCGGCGCTCCACGACCTCGGCATCGGTGATGCGGGTGTTGCTCATGTGGGCATGCACGGCGTCCTTTCCGTCCCAGTCCGGGCCCGCCCCGCTTCCGCCGCCGATGGTCTCGTAGTAGCCGAAGGTGGCGTCGCCGAAGGTGAAGTTGTTCATGGTGCCCTGGGCCCCCGCCACGGCCTCGAACGCCTGCAACAGCACGTCCGTGATACGGGATGACGTCTCTACGTTTCCCGCCACCACAGCTGCCTCGGGCGAGGGCGAGAGCATGCAGGGGTGGGGAATCTCCAACCGCACGGCGTTGAGGAAGCCCCCATTCATGGGGATTTCCTCGTCCATCAGCGTGCGCAACACGTAGATGATGGCGGAGGCCACCACGGCGCGGGGCGCATTGTGGTTGGCCCACACCTCGGGCCCGGTGCCGGTGAAGTCGAAGGTCAGGCCGCGCTGTGTGCGGTCCAGCGTGATCGTAACCTCGATCGGATTGCCGTCGTCCATGTAGTCCAGGGCGTGCAGCGTCCCCTGATCCGCAATGCCGCGCTGGTCGCAGAAGCGCTCCACCAGGCGCCGCACGGCATCCTCGGCGTTGTGCTGGATGTGCACCATGTACGCCTGCACGACCTCCAGGCCGTAGTGGCCGATCATCTCCTTGAGCAGTTCGGCGCCCTTCTGGTTGGCGGCCACCTGGGCCTTCAGGTCGTACAGGTTGTCCTCCAGGCGCCGCGTGCCGGAGTTGGGCGGGCGGCCGTGCAGGGCCTTGATCTTGCCGGGCGCCATCAGTAGCTCGGTGATACCCTCCTCCTGGAAGCGCCCACCTTCCACCAGCTTGAAGCTGGTGATGCACGCGCCCTCTTCCACCAGCGTGCGGGAGAACGGCGGCACGCTGCCCGGGGAGATACCTCCGATTTCCGCGTGGTGGCCGCGGCTCGCCACGAAGAACAGGGGGTTGCGCGCATCGTCACCGAAGACGGGCGTGACCACCGTGATGTCGGGGAGGTGCGAGCCGCCCACCTGCGGGTCGTTGGTGACCAGCACGTCACCGGGCCGCAGATTGTCGCCCTGCAGCCTTACCTGTGTGCGCACGGCCTCGCTCATGGCGCCCAGGTGCACCGGGATGTGCGGCGCATTGGCCACCAAGCCCCCACCGGGATCGAAGATAGCGCAGGAGAAGTCCAGCCGCTCCTTGATGTTAGTGGAGACCGCCGTGCGCTGCAGAGTACGCCCCATCTGTTCGGCGATGGACATGAACAGATTGTTGAAAATACTGAGCTGGATAGGGTCCGCCTCGGTATCCACCCGCACCTGCTGGGGAGGCTGCACGTGGATCTCCAGGTCGCCGAACTCCGTCACCTCCGCATCGCAGTCCGGCTCGATGACGATAGTCCCGCCGTCCTGGATGATCAGTGCGGGCCCGGCAACGCGGTGGCCGGCCCGCAGGTGCGCCCAGGCGTAGACGGCTGTCTCGCGCCAGCCGCCCTCGAAGTATGTGCGCGCTTGGCCGATCGGGGCGATGGGGCCCTCGGCGGCGGGTACGCGCACCTTGCGCAGCGTTTCGGAGTGGCCCACGACGCGTACGCGCAGGTCGTCGATGAGGAGGTCGGCATCGGAATCGAAGCCGTACTCGCGGCGGTGGTACTCGCGGAAGGCGCGCTCGTAGTCCGCATCCTCCGGCCGGGCGATCATGATGGAGGTGATCGAGCCGCGGTAGCGCAGATTCAGGTAACGCTCGCAGGTGATGTGCCCGCGGTTCACACCCTCGTCCAGCAGTTCCGCGATGCCCTGTGCTTCCAACTCGGCGAAGCGGCCCTCCAGTTCGGCCACGGCCTCGCGGGAAACCGGCTGCCCGGCCGCGGGCCCCTGCAGATCGCGCACCACGTCCGCCATGCCCATGCCATAGGCGGAGAGGATGCCCGCGAAGCGGTGAATGAGGATGCGGCGGATGCCCAGGGCGCGGGAGATGGCGCAGGCGTGCTGCCCGCCCGCTCCACCGAAGCAGGCCAGCACGTGCTCCTTGATGTCATAGCCGCGGGCCACGGAAATCTCGCGGATGGGCCGCACCATGGTTTCGTTGGCGGCCTTGATGTAGCCGTAGGCCACCTCGTCCAGCGAGAACTCGGTGCGTCCGGCCGCACGCTGGTCGGCGTTGATCTCCTCGGCCAGCGCAGCCAGCGCCGCGCGGCTGCCCTCCAGGTCCAGCGGCTGATTCTCGTCTGGCCCGAAGATGTGGGGAAAGTGCTCCGGCAGCAGGCGTCCCAGCACGAGGTTGGCGTCCGTGATGGCCAGGTGGCCCTCCTTGCGGTAGCACACCGGGCCGGGATGGGCCCCGGCACTCTCCGGCCCCACCCTGAACATGCCGTTGCGGTAGAACAGGCGCGATCCCCCGCCTGCCGCGACGGTCACGATGTTCATCTGCGGCGCCTGGATGCGTACGCCGGCCGTCTCGTTCTCGTGGGTCAGCTCGAAGGTGCCCCCGAAGCGCGAGACGTCCGTGGACGTTCCGCCCATGTCAAAGCCGATCACGGGCTGTGGGTGCTCCGGGTCGTAGGTGGTGCGCGAATAGCCGACCACGCCCCCCGCCGGCCCTGAGAGGATGGCGCGGCTGCCCAGGAACTGTGACGCGTCGATCAGCCCGCCGTGGCTCTGCATGAAGAGCAGCTTGGTGTGCTGCAGATGATCCGCGAATCCGCCGCGGAAGCTTTGCAGGTAGCGCTGGATATGCGGCGTCAGGTAGGCGTCCACGGTGGTGGTGTCGCCGCGGGCGACGATCTTCACGGTGGGCATCACCTCGTGCGAGAGCGACACCTGCGTGAAGCCGATGGCCCGCGCGATCTCGCCTACGCGGCGCTCGTGCTCCGGCCAGGCGTAGGCGTGCATGAACACCACGGCAACCGAGCGCAGGCCGCGCTCGTAGGATGCGCGCAGTTCCTGTTCCACCGCAGCCGTGTCTAGCGGCTTGAGGAGCTCCAGCACCTCGCCCGTGGTGCTCTCCACTCGCGTGGCATCCTCGCGCGGGGGCACGTCCGGGTGCGTCACGGTGACGCGCTCGTCGGCCTCGATGACCTCCTTGAAGAGCAGCTCGGGTTTTTCGATGCGCAGGTCGAAGATGCGTGGGCGGTTCTGGTTGCCGATCCGCAACACGTCGCGGAAGCCCTTGGTCACCACCAGCAGGGTAGGCTCTCCCTTGCGTTCGAGCAGGGCGTTGGTGGCCACGGTGGTGCCCATGCGGATCCATTCGATGCGCGAGGCATCGAAGCCCTGGGCCGGTACGGGCTCGCCGGTCACCTGCGCCAGGATGCGCCGGATGCCCTCGCGTGGCGCATCCGGGTAGTTGTCCGGATCCTCGGAGAGCAGCTTCATCGTGACGAATCCGGGCGTGCCCGGCACCTCGGCGTAAATGTCGGTAAAGGTGCCGCCGCGGTCAATGGAGAAGCGGAACTTGTTGGGGTCGGCCATGAACGCTTCGGTGGGTGCAAACTCAATAGGAGTAGGGACAGAGTGCCCGCCATCACCCGGCGGGTGTCTCCGGCATTCAGGAAGTCACTCTATCCCATCGGCGCACTGTTTTGTCGAATTTCGCTGCACCTCCGGCGCCGAAACGGTCGGTGCGGCGCTCCGGCGCGACCTTGCGGGCCGGTGTTCGCCATGATATTTTAATTAGAGAAATCAAGGGATTGTGTTTCCGTTGCGCGGGCGTGGCCCCGCAGTTGACGGCTCATGCCCCCCACGGCAACCGACTGGGTTCTGCTCCAGTTCGGCGTGCATGCCCGGCACAGTCAATGTGCCGCCGGTTTTCCGTTCTGCTTGTGCCTCGACTGGAGCGCTTCCCCCGGATGGGGGGAGCAGCCTGGAGTACTCTGCCATCACAGGAGGTTTACCCATGAATATTCGCTATGCCAATCGGTTCGGTTGGTGGCTGGCCATGCTGGTCGCGGGCACGGCGCTGGCGTTGGTGCCCGTCGTTGTGCTGGCTGCCGACATGAAGCCGCTGTCCGCAGGCATCGGCGTGGAAGGGCGCCAACCGCACCCGGACTATCCGCTCAAGCTCGTGTTCGCCACGACGAAGGGCGAGTATCTGGCGGACGTGAACGTCAGCGTGTACGACACCTCCGGCAAGGAGGTGATGCAGGCGCACTCGCCTGGGCCGTGGCTGTACCTGGACGTGCCGTCCGGGGAGTACAAGGTGATGGCGACGACGAAGGGCGGGCAGAAGGCCTCGGCCCACGTCAACGTGAGCGGAGAGGGGCAGACCGTGGTTAACCTGGCGTGGAAGATGATGGGCTAGCGGAGGCCGGCCCTCGGCAGCATGGCCCCCGGTGCGCATGGTACGCATCGGGGGCAATATCGGGCTAGCGCAGCTTGGGCGGGAAGCGTTGCTGCAGCATATACACGACCGGTGCGGCAACGAAGATGGATGAGTAGGTGCCGATCATGACCCCTATCAGCATCCCGAACGCGAAGTCGTTGATGATCTGGCCGCCGAACAGGAAGATGGCCAGCACCACGAGCAGCGTCGTCCCCGAGGTCAGCACGGTACGGCTGAGGGTGTGATTGATGCTGTCGTTGAAGGTGTCTTTCACGTCCCGCTTCCGGAACTTGCGCGTGTACTCCCGGATACGGTCGAAGATCACGATCGTGTCGTTTACCGAGTAGCCCGCCACCGTCAGAACCGCTGCGACCACCGTCAGTGACACTTCCCGCTGCGTGAACACGAAGGCGGCGAGCACGATCAGCACGTCGTGGGCCGTGGCCACGATGGCACCGATGCTGTAGCGCCACTCGAACCGGATCCAGATGTAGATCAGCAGAGCGATCAGCGAGAAGACGATGGACTCGTAAGCGGAGTCCTTCAACTCGGTGCCGACCTTTGGCCCCACGCTTTCCACCCGGCGCACGTCCATGTCGGGATAGTGCGCCTTGAGCACCTCCTCCACCTGGGCGGCCGGCGTTTTGCCGGTCACGGACGTGCCCTCGTCGGCCTTGGCCAGGGAGACCAGGTACTCGTCGGCTCCCGGATTGCCAAAGCTCTGCAGCGCGAAGCCCTGGATGCCGCCATTGGACAACGTCTGGCGGATGGCCTTGATGTCTCCGGCATTGGGGAGCTTCACCTGCACGAGCGTGCCGCCCGTGAAGTCGATGCCGTAATTGAACCCGCCCATGACGAAGTAAGCGACGACGCCGGCGAGGATGATGGCCCATGAAGCTGACAGGCTTATGAAGCGCCAGCCCAGGAAGTCGAAATGGGTTTCGTTGCTGAAGAATCGCATCTAGATGCTCACTTCCGCCAACCGCCGGCGATTCAGATACACCACGTCATAGAGGAACCGCGTCACGAAGATCGCGGTGAACATGCTGGACAGGATGCCGATGGACAGGGTTACCGCGAAGCCACGGATGGGCCCGGTGCCGAACAGCAGCAGCGCCAGCCCCGCGAACAAGGTCGTGAGGTTGGAGTCGAAGATCGTCCAGAACGCGCGTTGAAAGCCCTCGTTCACGGCTGCCCGGGCATTCTTGCCCAGGTCCAGTTCCTCGCGTATGCGCTCGAAAATCAGCACGTTTGCGTCGACCGCCATCCCCATCGTGAGGACGATCCCCGCGATGCCGGGCAGCGTCAGGGTCGCCTGGAAGCTGGCGAGCGCCACCAGGATCAGCAGCACGTTGAGGGTCAGTGCGACGTTCGCGAACACGCCGGAGACCTTGTAGTAGATGATCATGAAGATCATCACCAACAGGGCGCCCGCGATGAAGGACAGCAGGCCCTGACGAATAGAGTCCTCGCCAAGCGACGCGCCCACGGAGCGTTCCTCGCGGATCGTCAGGGGCGCGGGCAGCGCGCCGGAACGCAGCACGATGGCCAACTTCGTGGCCTCCTTCAGCGTGAAGCGGCCCGAAATCTGGGCTTGGCCGCCCGTGATGGGTTCGCGGATCACGGGGGCAGACTGCACTTTGTTGTCCAGTACGATGGCCAACCGGCGGCCCTGGCTGCGTGTCGTGATGCGCGCAAACCGATCCGTGCCGAGCGAGTTGAAGGTGATGGAAACGTACGGAGTGTTGTCCAAGCTGCTGATCTGCACACGGGCATCGCTCACCGTGTCACCGGTCAGCACTGGGCGCTTCTCCAGCACGTAAGGAATGCGCCGGATCACCTGCCCGGTGGTCTCGTCGGTCTGTTCCTCGTACTTAACCACGTCCTTATTGGGATCCATGGTTTCGGGCGTGACGTTGTCCTCGACCAGATAGAACGCCAGCACGGCCTGGGTGCCGATGGTCTGGATGGCCTGCTGCCGATCCCGCAGCCCGGGCAACTGGACGATGATCTCGGACTCGCCCTTGCGCTGGATGGAGGGTTCACTCACCCCCAGCGAGTCGATGCGGTTGCGGATCACCTCCACGGCCTGCTTGGTTGCGTCCTGCTGAATGCGCTTGGCCTCCGCATCCGGCATGGTGATGCGGTAGTGGTGTGGCTCGACTTGGTGCAGCGTGAAGCCGGTCAGCATGCGCTCGAAGGGAGCGGCGTTCCAGTCCACCGTCTCCGAGGGCGGCAGCACCACATCCACCGCAGCGCCCTGGCGTTCCACCGACACGTAGTCGATCAGCTTGTCGAGGAAGGCGTCCTCGATCTCCTGAGCCAGGCGGTCCTCCACCTGCGTCACGGCGGCGTGGGTGTCCACGGCGAGATCCAGGTACATCCCGCCTTGCAGGTCCAGACCGAGGTTGACCTTGTTGCGGATGGCGCTGGGGTTGCCGCCCGGACGGTAGGCCTGGATCGTGGGCAGGATCATCACGATACATCCCGCCAACAGGGCCAGCAGAAAGATTCCGCGGATTTTCAGTCCCATCACAATGCTCCGACAGGCGCACCGGACCGGGCGCTAGTTGTCATCCGTTTCGTCGGAGGCGTCCCCGCGCTCCTTGGACTCTTTGACCTTGCTGCTTTTCACCAGGTCCGCGATACGGGCACGCTGAATGCGGATGGACACCTTCGGCGCGATCTCCAGTGTGACATCCTGCTCCGCCACCTTCTGGATCGTGCCGAGGATACCTCCGTCCGTATATACCTCATCGCCCTTCTTGATGCTGGCCACCAGGTTGCGGTGTTCCTTGGCGCGCTTCTGCTGCGGGCGGATGACGAGAAACCAGAAGATGGCAAAGACGAGCACCAGAGGCACGAAGCCGCTCGCCATGCTGGCGAACCCCTCGCCTCCTCCGGCCTGAGGTGCCATCGCGTAAGCGGTTCCTTCCAGGAAAGGCCACATCTTCAGTCTCCTTTGCGTGCGCGGGGTCGGCCGCGTGCCATACCGCGCCGTTCCCAATAGCAGGGAAAATCAAACCACGATTGGTACCACAGTTCTGCGCACTTGCCTAGAAGCCGTCGCGATCGAATCGTGCACAGGCCCGGGGAGTGGGGATTCGCGGCCGGCGATGGGTGCGCCGTCTCGATGCGGCGTGCCGGGTGCGGGGTGGAGTGCGGCCGCTGGGCGCCGCGCCCGAGGCCTGGGAATGGGCCGCCGCCCGTCGCGGTATACAGGCCCGTGGCCGTGTGATAACGACCAAGTCAGGCACCGCGTAGCGTCGGCGCAGCCGGGCGCGCCTGCATCGAATCGATCACGAGGATGGTAGCGCATGAGGCTGGTGAGCTTTTACCGCGCCAACCGCTCGGCCGGGATCGGTCTGGGGGGCTTCCCCGATGGTCGCGTGCTCGACCTGCAGGTGGCCGACGATTCGCTGCCCCGCGAGATGAACGCGTTTCTGGCACTTGGGAATCCAGGGCTGGTCAAGGCAGAGCGTGCGCTGGAGCTCGCCGAGCGACGACCTGCGGCGTGGCTGACGCCCGACTTTTACCGGTTGCGTCCCCCCGTGCCGAATCCCTCCAAGTTCCTGCTGATGGGGCTCAACTACAAGGCGCACGTGCTGGAAGGCGGGCGTGAGATTCCGGACAAGCCTGTGCTGTTCGGACGTTGGGCCCAATCGCTGATCGCCCACGGGGAGCCGGTCTGGGTGCCCAAGGTGAGCACGCGGGTGGACTGGGAGGGGGAATTTGTGGCCGTGATCGGCCGTGAGGGGCGCCACATCCCGCGCGACAAGGCGCTCGACTACGTGGCGGGTTACACCTGCTTCAACGACGTGTCCGTCCGCGACTGGCAGCACATGACGACGCCGGCGCAGTGGACGCTGGGCAAGAACTTCGACCATTCCGGCCCGCTTGGGCCATGGATCGTCACGGCGGACGAGGTGGGTGATCCTCATACGCTGAGCCTGACGACGATCGTCAACGACCAGGTGATGCAGGAGGGCCACACCAGCGATCTGATCTTCGACATCCGGGTGCTGATCGAGCTGGTGTCGAAGGCGATGACGCTCCACCCGGGCGACTTGCTCTCCACCGGGACGCCAGGGGGCGTGGGCAACGCCCGTAAGCCCCCGATCTACCTCAAGGCCGGGGACACGGTGACGGTCTCCATCGAGAAGATCGGCGAACTGACCAACCCCGTGGAAAACGAGCCCTGAGGCTGATCCGCGCCTCAGTCCGTCTGCCACTCCACCTCTGCCACTGGATACCGGACCAGCCCTCCATGTTCGGCCGTCGATTCTGGACCATCACCAGCATGTACGTGGTGCTGATCGTGGCCAATGTGCCGCTGGTGCTGGGCGTGGTGCCGCCGAACCGTTGGTACGGCTTCCGCCTGCCCGGAGCGCGCTTCGATCCAGCGCTCTGGTACGAGCTGAACGCGATGGGCGGCCGCTTCTTCATCGCGGCGCTGGTGATCTGTGCCGGCATCAACGCGCTGATCTTCTGGAAAGGCACCGAGGCCTTTCACCGCATCATCGTGTGGATAAACGTGGGTCTGATCCTGCTGAGCTTCTGGCTGGTGAGCCTGGAGTTGCTGCAGTACTTGCCGCGCTAGCTGACGGCGCTGTCTTGGGGGCTGCCCGAGGGTTTAGGCGGCGCAGGGCGCACCGCCGCCCCCGCAGGTCAATCGATGGCGCTACCGACATTCAACTCGCTGAACCAGTTCAGGAAACGCCCGATATTCTCGCCGGTGAAAATGGCGCCGTGCTGGGGACAGAGCATGTCCATCTTAAGCCGGCTGACGCGCTCCACCCAGCGCTGCTTGGCACGGTTGGAGGGCATCCAGCGGCGGTGGAAGCCTTCCATGAAGGCGATGTGCGCATCGAAGTCCCGCACGAAGATTTCGTGGTGATCCTCCGGCAGCAGCGCGGCCCCGATGTCGCCGCTGAACAGGATGCGCGCCGTGGGATCGTACAGGGAGAAGTTGCCCGACGAGTGCAGATAGTGTGCGGGGATGGCCTCCAGATCCTCGCTTCCGCCCAGGGGAATGCGCATGCCGGGGTCGGGAATCGGGATCAGCGTTTCGCCGCCGCCGAAGTGTGAGATGAACGAACTCCAGACCCACGACACATAGACCTTCACGTCGGGCACGAGGCCCGTCCACAGGGACAGGGACGAGACGATGTCGGGGTCTTGGTGCGACGAGAACATGACCTCAATGTCGTGCAGTTCCACCTGCCTGGAGACAGCCGAGACCACGGAGGGGAATATTTCCAGCCCGCCTGGATCGAGCAACATGGCCTTCTCGCCGTGCACCACCAGGTACTCGTTGGTGTCGATCACGTGATCGGGCCGTGCGGGATCGCGGCCGAAAAAGTACCAGCGCCGTGTGCCGTCGTTGAACAGCTCGTGGGTCGCCATCTGTGCGACGGAGTGGGCGGTCGCGTTGCTCCTGGTGGCGCGAGTATCGACCGGTGGGCGGCCATTGGCCGCTTGCGATCGGTCATCAAGGGCTTCAGGCATGGCGTACCTGTTGTATGAGCCTGGGCAGGCGGGTCTTGAGTAGGTACCGCAGGCCGATGGCACGCTCCTTGGCCTGTCGTTCCGCGGCCGCGATATCGTCGGCCAGCGCGCGGATATCGCCCGCGACGGAGGCCAGTCCGGTGCTGGTGTCCGAAAGCTGTGCCGCTTCGATCTGCGCAGAGATCGAGGTGTAGTGACATTGGCGCACGGCCACCCAGTTGATGCGGTCGATGCGGCCGGAAAGCTTGCCCGTGACCACGTCAATGGCGTCCAGTTCCCCGGCGATCAGCGCCTGCAGCCGTTGCGCCTGGTCAGCAAGGGCCGCCGTAAGGTGCGCTTGGCGCGCCTGTGTTTCGCGTGTCGTGGTGGAAGCGCCCGGCGTTGCTTCGTACGCGGTGGGCTCGGCCTCGGCTCGGGGCGCCAGCAGGGCCTGAGAGCGCCGCACATAGTCCAGGCGCAGTTCCGCTTTGCCCCAGCGCGCGATGCCAACGACGAGTTCCCGGAACATGCGCTCAATGTCGCCGACCAAGGTGTCCAGGTCGGCCGCGACGGTGTTCAACTCCTGCGCCACGATGGAGAACGGCTGTCCCCGCTCCGAGAGGCGGGCACTGGCCAGGATCGCGTTGAGCGACAGGTGGCGCGTGCGGCGGATCAGCGGGTGCATATGCGCGAAGGCCAGGTGGATACCGATCGCCTCGCGACGCACATGGGCGGCCTCGGACTCGCGGATGGTGCGCGGGACGGATGTGTCGCTTGGCGCCGCTCCGGCCGGCGCTATGGGTGCGATGGGTGGCGCTTCCGGCGCCTCGCGTGTGGGCGGGGGAACCAGCGCGGCGACGGCAGGGGGATCGATCACGCGGAGCATAGGCAGACCCTGATTTCACGGGTACGGCACCCCTGGCGCCGGTGAGCAGGCCGGCCGGGGCGTTTCCTTGGATAACGAGGCGAAAATCCTCATTCAAGGAATGAAACGCGAGATCGGGGAAAAGGTGCCGCTAGCGATGCACTTCTGGGGGAGCGCCGTAGGGCTGCCAGGACAGGCGTATCGGGCCGGTCTTCAGGACGTGATGCGCAGGGTGAATACCAGTCCGCCGGAGAGCAGGCCGGTCGTGGCGCCGGTCTGCGTTTTGATGCTGTGCACCTGCACGCCGAACTGGGGGATCAGCGTGAAGTTTCGCGTGAGGCGTAGTTCCACACCGACCTGACCATAGATGCCGGGCGCTGTGCCGGCGGTCGTACCGACCGTGGTGCCGGGGAAGTCGAAGCTGTAGTTGAGCACGGAAAGGCCCGCGCCTACGTAAGGGATGACGACGCTGCTGGCGTTGCGGTTGAAGTAGGCCACCAAGCCCGTCTGGAATTCGGCGGTGGAGGTGGTCAGCGTGACTGGATTGCCTGTCGTATCAGTTGTGTTCCCTTCCGTGGAGGCAAAGGTGCCGCCGATCGTCCACACACGGTCCTGGGCGAACTCATACCCGTAGGTGCCGCCGAAGGCCACGCCGAATGTGTTGTAGTTCTGCACCGAGGTGGTGGTCGTACCCACGAACAAACCGGCGCGCGCATCGCCCACGCGGGCCTGCGCCGCTGTGGGCAGCAGCAGTCCAGCCACCAGCATTGCGCCGGCAGCCAGCTTGGCCATGGTGGGCAACATCCCAGTGACCCGGCGGAATCCCCTTGTGCTCATCCCTGAAACCAGCATCCCCAGTGCTTGCGGATTGAGAGTCGGCGCTGCGGCGCGCGGGGTGGAACCGTGCTTCGGCAGGGATTGTACGCGATTCCAGGGGCCTTTGACACATATACCCAAGGGGGGTATGGTATTAACCATGGAGGAGCAGCCATGAGAGCGATAAGAGAGCTATACCCCAACCATGAAGCGCAACTGGCACGGCTGGCCCGGATCGAGGGCCAATTGCGCGGCGTGCGCAAGATGATCGAGGAACGTCGCTACTGCATCGACATCGTCTCGCAGATCAAGGCCGTCACGGCCGGGTTGAAGCAGGTGCAGATGGGCGTGCTGGAAAAGCACATCCACCACTGCGTGCGGGAGTCGGTGGAGTCGCACGACCCGGATCTGCTGGAGCAGAAGATCACCGAGATTGTGCAGGTGCTGGGCAAGATGGATTAGGCGGGCGCCACGATGCCCCCAAGGGATCGGATAGTTGCCAAATGACCACAGGATTGCCGAGGTCAGCATATGAGTGAACGAACAATGCGCAATAACCAGCATGCGGGAATGGGTCCACATGGTGCGGGTGCCACGGCGATCGACCCGGTGTGCGGAATGGAGGTGGCGACGGACGGGCCGCACCACGCCGAATACGAGGGCCAGACGTACCACTTCTGCTGTGGGCACTGCCTTGCGAAGTTCGAGGCGGAGCCGGGCAAGTATGCGCCGGCTGCGGCTGGCAAGCCGGGGGTGGCCGTCGACCCGGTGTGCGGAATGGAGGTGGCGACGGACGGGCCGCACCACGCCGAATACGAGGGCCAGACGTACCACTTCTGCTGTGGGCACTGCCTTGCGAAGTTCGAAGCCGATCCGGCTGCCGTGCTCCGGCCCAAGGCCGCGCCAGCACCCGCAGCCCCGGCGCCGGCGGGCACGCGCTACGTGTGTCCGATGTGCCCGGAGGTGGAGTCCGACCATCCAGCCGCCTGCCCCTCCTGCGGCATGGCGTTGGAGCCGGAGATGCCGCTGGGTCCGGCCACGCGCACCGAGTATGTGTGCCCGATGCACCCGGACGTGGTGCAGGACGGACCGGGCTCGTGTCCGATCTGTGGTATGGCGCTGGAGCCGCGCACAGTGACGCTGGAGGAAGCGGAGAACCCGGAACTGACCGACATGCGGCGCAGGTTCTGGTTCAGCCTGGCCCTGGCGGTGCCCGTGGTGGCCATCGCGATGAGCCACATGGTGCCGGGCGATCCCCTGGCCCAGTTGGCGCCGCACCGCGTGTGGCGCTGGGCGGAGCTGCTGCTGAGCACGCCGGTGGTGCTGTGGGGCGGCTGGCCGTTTTTCGTGCGCTTCTGGCAGTCGCTGGTACACCGGAGCCTGAACATGTTCACCCTGATCGGCATGGGCGTGGGCGTGGCCTATGGCTACAGCGTGGTGGCCACCCTCTTCCCCTGGCTCTTCCCGGCATCCTTCCGCGGAGAGGGCGGGCAGGTGGGCGTGTACTTCGAGGCGGCCGCCACGATCATCGCCCTGGTGTTGCTGGGGCAGGTGCTGGAACTGAAGGCGCGCAGCCAGACCGGCGCGGCCATCAAGGCCCTGCTGGGACTCGCGCCCAAGACGGCTCGCCGCCTGCGGGACGACGGCACGGATGAGGATGTGCCGCTGGAGGCCGTGCAGCCGGGGGACCGCCTGCGCGTGCGGCCCGGCGAGAAGGTGCCCGTGGATGGCGTGGTGGTGGAGGGGGGCAGTGCAGTGGACGAGTCCATGATCACTGGCGAGCCCATCCCCGTCGCCAAGCAGTCCGGTGACCGCGTGATCGGTGCCACGGTGAACGGCAACGGGGCGCTGGTCATGCGCGCCGAGAAGGTGGGCGCGGAAACCCTGCTCAGCCGCATCGTGCAGATGGTGGCCGAGGCCCAGCGCAGCCGTGCGCCCATCCAAAAACTGGCCGACCAGGTTTCGGGCTACTTCGTGCCGGCGGTGGTGGGCGCGGCGGTGGTTACGTTCATCGCTTGGGCCGTGTGGGGGCCGGCACCGGCCATGGCCTTTGCGCTCATCAATGCCGTGGCCGTGCTCATTATCGCGTGCCCCTGCGCGCTGGGGCTGGCCACGCCCATGTCCATCATGGTGGCGACGGGCAAGGGCGCCACGCTGGGCGTGTTGTTCCGCAATGCCGAGGCCATCGAGACGCTCCGCAAGGTGGATACGTTGGTGGTGGACAAGACGGGTACCCTCACCGAGGGCAAGCCGCGCCTGGAAGCCGTGGAACCTGCGGGCGGAGTGGACGAGGCCACGCTGTTGCACGTGGCGGCGAGCCTGGAACGCGGCAGCGAGCATCCGCTGGCCGCGGCCATCGTGGCCGGAGCGCAGGCGCGCGGCGCGTCACTGGTCGAGGCCTCGGGCTTCGAGTCCATCACCGGCCAGGGCGTGAAAGGCACGGTGGACGGGCGCACGGTGGCCCTGGGCAATGCGGCCCTGCTGGAGGCGCTGGGCATCGACCCCGGCCCGCTGGCGGAACGCGCGGAAGCACTGCGCGGCGAGGGGCAGACGGTGATGTTCGTGGCCGTGGATGGGCGGCCCGCGGGCCTGCTGGGCGTGGCTGATCCGGTCAAGGAAACCACGCCGCAGGCCATCCAGGCTCTGCACGACGAAGGCGTGCGCATCGTCATGCTGACGGGCGACAGCCGCACCACGGCCGAGGCTGTGGCCCACCGGCTGGGCATCGACGAGGTGCTGGCCGAGGTGCTGCCCGAGCAGAAGGTGGAGCACGTGCGGCGCCTGCAGGCTGAGGGCCGGCACGTGGCCATGGCCGGCGACGGCATCAACGATGCTCCTGCCCTGGCCCAGGCCCAGGTGGGCATCGCCATGGGCACCGGCACGGACGTTGCCATGGAGAGCGCCAGCGTCACGCTGGTGAAGGGCGACCTGCGCGGCATCGTGCGGGCACGGCGGCTCAGCCGGGCCACTATGCGCAACATCAAGCAGAACCTGTTCTGGGCACTCGTCTACAACAGTGTGGGCGTGCCCATCGCGGGCGGTGCGCTGTATCCGGTGTTCGGGCTGCTGCTCAGCCCCATCATCGCCGCGGCGGCCATGAGCTTCAGCTCGGTCTCCGTGATCAGCAACGCGCTACGCCTGCGCGGCGTGCGCATCTAGCAGTCCGCTACAAGGTGGGTCCGGAGGCTGCCCCCGGGCCCACCGGCAGCAACGCCCAACTGCCACCGTTTGTCGTCCCAACTCCCGCGGTTGCGGGGCCTGACGCCTGCGCGGCCCGCGCGCTTGCCAGAGTCGGCTGCCTCCGCATAGAGTGCCCTCACTAGCGACCCGTTGGCCGATCCTTCGGCCGCAGCACGGCCCGAACACCTGCGGAGCAAAGAGCCATGGCACGCATGACCGGTGGTGCCGCCATCGTCAAGGGACTGATCACAAACGGGATTCACACACTGTTTGGCCTGCCCGGCGTGCAGATGGACGCGTTCTTCAACGCGCTCTACGATGCCGACGGCGCGATCCGCGTGATCCAGACCCGCCACGAGCAGGGAGCGGGCTACATGGCGCTGGGATATGCGCTGGCCCGGGGCGGCGTGGGCGCCTATGCGGTGGTGCCTGGGCCGGGCTTCCTGAATGCCTCCGCGGCCCTGTGCACGGCCTATGCGACCAACGCCAAGGTGCTCTGCGTGTGCGGGCAGATTCCGTCCGCCGCCATCGGCAAGGGCATCGGCCTGCTGCACGAGATTCCCGATCAACTGGCGGTGATGCGCTCGCTCACCAAGTGGGCCGAGCGAATGAACGATGCCGCCGAGGTGCCCCCCAAGTTGAGCGAGGCCTTCCACCAGATGCACATTGGCCGGCCGCGTCCCGTCGCCGTGGAGATGGCAATGGACGTGATGGCCCGCGAGGGCGAGGTGGGCCCGTTCGGCGCTGTGCAGCCGGACGAGCGTCCTGCCGTCAATCTCGACGCGGTCTCACGGGCAGGGCAGCTCCTGGGAGAGGCCAAGCACCCGCTCATCTTCGTGGGCGGCGGGGCCGTCGAGGCGCGCGAGGAGGTGGCCGCGCTGGCGGAGTTGCTGCAGGCGCCGGTCATCTCGGGCCGCATGGGGCGTGGCGTGCTGAGCAGCAAGCACTACCTCAGCCACACCATGCCGGTCGGCTACAAGCTGTGGGCCCAGGCCGACGTGGTGCTGGCGGTGGGCACACGCCTGCAGATCCCGCTGATGAACTGGGGCGTGGACGACGACCTGAAGGTCGTGCGCGTGGACATCGACCCGGAAGAGCCGGGCCGCGTGAGCCCGCCCGCTGTTTCCATCGTGGCCGATGCCCGCGATGCCCTGCGCGAGCTGCTACCGCAGATCGAGCGCCACAATCGCAAGCGCAGCAATCGCGAAGAAGAATTGCAGGCACTGGCGGCCCAGGTGGGCCAGGAATACGCCTTCCTTGAGCCACAGCTCAGCTACATTCGGGCGATCCGCGAGGAGCTGCCGGAGGATGGCGTGCTGGTGGACGAGCTGACGCAGGTGGGCTACGTGAGCCGCTTCGCCATGCCGGTCTACGCCCCACGCACGTTCATCAGCAGTGGCTACCAGGGAACGCTGGGCTGGGGACTGGCCACGGCCATCGGCGCCAAAGTCGCCCAGCCGGAGCGGCCCCTGTTGGCCATCGCCGGCGACGGCGGCTTCATGTTCAACGTGCAGGAGTTGGCCACGGCGGTGCAGCACGAGGTGGGTGTCGTCACCATCGTCTTCAACGATGGCGCCTACGGCAACGTGCAGCGCATGCAGAAGCAGCTCTACGACAACCGTGTGATCGCCTCTGACCTGCGCAACCCGGACTTCGTCAAGCTGGCCGAGTCCTTCGGGGCGCAGGGTCTGCGTGCGAAATCACCTGACGAACTGCGTGGTGCCATCCGCAAGGGGCTGGCCACTCACGGCCCCACCGTGATCGACGTGCCCGTGGGCGAGATGCCCGATCCGTGGGCGTACATCTACCAGCCCAAGCTGCGGGGCAAGGAGGGCCGAGGCGCCTCCAC
The DNA here is from genome assembly GCA_035266845.1 of bacterium. Lineage (GTDB taxonomy): Bacteria > SAR324 > SAR324 > SAR324 > JACQKK01 > DATFMP01. Next base: position 1,766 of record DATFMP010000023.1, on the reverse strand, counting down.
TGCCCCCTGGGCGCAAACCGTCTCCAAGAAATAGGCAATTCCTTGAACTGGCAGGAGATCGAGGCCGCGGCGAAGCGGCTCCAGGGCGTGGCCAACGCCACCCCAGTGATGACCTCGCGCACGCTGGATGAGCGCACCGGCAACAGCGTGCGGGTGAAGTGCGAGAGTCTCCAGCGGGGCGGCGCCTTCAAGTTCCGCGGCGCTTACAACGCCCTGTCGCAGCTTGGCCCGGCAGAGCGCCAGGCAGGCGCGATCACGTACTCGTCGGGCAACCACGCCCAGGCCACGGCCCTTGCGGGCCGGCTGCTGGGCATCAAGGTGGTCGTGGTAATGCCCGAGGACGCGCCCCGTGTGAAGCGGCAGGCCACCGAGGGCTACGGCGCCGAGGTGGTCACTTACAAGCCCGGCGCGGAGCAGCGGGAGGAGGTGGCGGCGCGCATCCAGGCGGAGCGCGGGCTTACGCTGGTGCCGCCGTTCAACCACCCGCAGGTGATCGCGGGACAGGGCACGGCCGCCAAGGAGCTGATCGAAAACCAGGGCAAGCTGGACGTGGTGCTGGCGCCTTGCGGCGGCGGGGGCCTGCTCTCAGGCACGGCGCTGGCCGTGAAGCACCTGCTGCCCAAGGCCCGCGTGATTGGTGTGGAGCCCGAGGGCGCCAACAACGGGCAGCGCGCCTTCCGCGCGGGACGCATCGAGCGCGTGGAGTATCCGCGCACCATGGCCGATGGACTCAAGCCCCAGGCGCTGGGCGATCTCACCTTCGCCGTGATCCGCGAGTACGTGGACGACATGGTCACCGTCAGCGAGGAGGAAATCCGCTCCACGTTGGAATTCGTGTGGACGCGCATGAAGCTGGTGGTGGAGCCCTCCGGCGTGGTGGGGCTGGCCCCGGTGTTCCATCGCAAGCTGGGCCTGCAGGGGCAGCGGGTGGGCGTGATCTTCAGCGGCGGCAACGCGGATATCGGCGCCGTGGCGGATTGGCTGCGGGCGTCGAACGCCTGAGCCGAGGGGCGGAACCGATTCAGCAGTCCGGCAGCCCCTGGGTGGGGCGGCAGCCGAAGAACGTGCCGGCCTTGCGGATCAGGTCAACGTCCGTTCCGCACGTCCCCGCGCAGAGTCGGTAGCTGCCGTCGGGCGCGATCCACAGCACGCCGAACCGCGCTTTCCGCAGGGTCGCCCTCGGCACAGACACGCTGTGGCCGTTCACGAGAACGACGAAGTCGATGTGGTCGTAGTAGGTATACGGCAGCCCTTGTGTGTGCAGCCAGTCGAGGAAGCGCCCGGTGTGGTGCTTGAAGTCCGCCAGGGTCTCCTGCAGCTGATTCGATGCAGGGTTGCCCGCGTTCTCCAATGCCGGTCGCAGGCCCGCGCGGTCCTGGAAGATCACCACCCGGCCGCGGGCATCCTGCGGGTGGCGGGAGAGTCCGACGTAGAGCAGAATGGCAGCCAGCCCCAGCAGGGGCAGGAACAACAAGAGGCGCTTCTTCATGGGTTGGCCGGGGAGCGTGTGACGCGCCGCCACCGCGCGGCTTGCGGGATTGGAAGCGAGTACACTTTCCAGGAGCGTAGGGAATGGCAGAGGTCACCGTCAACGGCAAGCGGCTGTGGCAGTCGCTGGAGGACATGGCGCAGATCGGCCCGGGTGTGGCCGGCGGCAACTGTCGTCTGGCGCTGACGGACGAGGACAAAGCCGGGCGCGACCAGTTTGTGGCCTGGGCCCGGGAGGCCGGCTGCACGGTCACGGTCGATGCCGTGGGCAACATCTT